>CAZVZG010000013.1:0-136000 GCA_964630785.1 uncultured Phycisphaeraceae bacterium
GGGGGGGGGGGGGGGGGGGCGGGGGTGGGGGGGCGGGGGGGGGGGGGTGGGGGGGTGGGGTCACACACCCGCGCCCGGGGGCCGCGCCGTTGCGCCCGCCTCGCGGATGACCTTGGACCCCGTCACCGGAGCGAACGTCGCCTGGAAGAAGCGCAGGTACTTGGGCTCGTAGGTCATGTTGAGCCCGACCACGCGATCGGCGTGCTCGGCCACCTCGATCACCGACTCGGCCGTCACGTCCATGTGCGCCTGCGTGTACACCCGGCGCGGGATCGTGAGCCGCACCAGTTCGAGGCTCGGGTAGATGTTCTCGCCCGTGTCCTTGTCCCGACCGGCCGACACCGCGCCGCGCTCCATCGCCCGCACGCCCGAGTCCACGTACAACGCCGCGGCCAGCGCCTGCGACGGGAACTGCTCGCGCGGGATGTGCGGGAGCATCTTCGCCGCGTTCAAGAAGATCCCGTGCCCCCCGATCGGTTTGACGATCGGCACCCCGGCCCGCATCAACAGCTCGCCGAGGTACTCCACCTGGCCGATCCGCGCGTGCAGGTGGTCATACTGCACCGACTCCTCGATGCCGATCGCCATCGCCTCCATGTCGCGCCCGGCCAGGCCGCCGTAGGTGTGCAGGCCCTCGTACACGACCACCAGGTTGCGGGCCTGCTCGGCCAGCTCGTCGTCGTTCAGGCAGAGGAACCCGCCGATGTTCACCAGGCAGTCCTTCTTCGCCGAGTTGGTGCACCCGTCGGTGAGCGAGCAGATCTCCAGCAGGATGTCGGCGATGACCTTGCCCGCGTACCCCGGCTCGCGCTCGCGGATGAAGTACGCGTTCTCCACCGCCCGCGTCGCGTCGAGCATCACACGGATGCCGTGCCGGTTGCACAGTTCCCGCACCGCGCGCAGGTTCGCCAGGCTGATCGGCTGCCCGCCGGCCATGTTGACGTTGCACTGCACGTTGATGTACGGGATCTTGGCCGCGCCGTGCTCGGCGATTACGCGCCCGAGCTTGGCCAGGTCGATGTTGCCCTTGAAGGGTGACTCGTCGTCCGAGTCGTGCGCCTCATCGCAGATGATGTCCACGAACCGCCCGCCCGCGAGCTCCTGGTGCGCCTTGGTCGTGGTGAAGTACATGTTGCCCGGGATCACGTCGCCGGGCTTGATGAGCATTGTGGAGAGGATGTTCTCGGCGCCACGCCCCTGGTGCGTCGGGATCAGGTGCTTGTACCCGTAGTGCCGGTGCACCACCTCCTCGAGGTGGTAGTAGTTCGCGCTGCCCGCGTACGCCTCATCGCCGATCATCATCCCCGCCCATTGCCGATCGCTCATGGCGCTCGTGCCCGAGTCGGTCAGCAGGTCGATGTACACGTCCTCGCTCGTGAGCAGGAACGTGTTGAACCCGGCCGCGGCGATCGCCATCTCGCGCTCGGCCCGGGTCGTCATCTTCAGGTGCTCGACCATCTTGATCTTGAACGGCTCGGCCCAGGAACGGCGGGACATGGCGGGGACTCCTCGACGGGGTGGGATGGGGGTGGGGAGATGGGTGGGACGGGCTAGATGCCAAAGGACAATAATATCCATAAATACCCAAGAGGCAAACCCGCGACCGGAGGCGTCGGGCTGATTCCCGTTTCACCCCCTCGATGACCTGCCTGTCCAAAACTGGGTTTCCGCCACCGCCCTCTTCAAACGCCGACTGTGCTCTTCCAACTCCTTGGGGCCGCCGGATGTGATTGTCCCCATGCTGCGGAACTGACTGCGGGAGAGGGCGAAGGGCGGGGGGTGAGGGGCGGAGGCGCCGGCGCTGCGGCGTCTGCTCGAAGAACTCCAGCTTCTGACACCCCCGCCCCACCTCTGGCCCCGGCCCTCCAAACCCTCCGCCTCACGAAGCTTCCGGATGTCCTCCTCCGTCCCGTGGCCCTTCCGCTTTATCGTCAAGAGCCTTCTGGGTACTTCGTACCCAAAGGACGCTCATCCGGCGTGGATCAGGATTTCCAGGGCAGGTCAGCAACTCACGGTTCCGGAGGTCTTGGAATGGGCTCTAGCGTTTCTCCCACCACGTCACATCCCCCGCGTCTCCACCGAAGCCCCCACCGTCAGCCCCACCTTCGCCACCCGCTTGACGCCCACCGCGCGAGGGGCTTGTTGGTGCATCCTGGCCGCGCGGTGTTCGGACCAGTCCTTCACGCGCAGGTCCGGCGAGTCAGGCCCGGCGTGGACGCGCAGCACGTCGTATGTGTTGTTCCTCTGGGCGGGCGTGAAGCCGGCCTCGCGGATGAGGCGGCACAGCACGGCCTCGTCGAGGCAGTACGTCGTGCCCGCGCTGCTCACCACGTTCTCCTCCATCATCACGCTGCCCATGTCGGTCGCGCCGTACTGCAGGGCGACTTGGCCGATGTGGGGGCCCATCGTGACCCAACTGGCGCCGATGGAGTAGATGTTGTCCAGGAACAGCCGAGACAGCGCCTGCGTCCGCAGGTAGTCGGTCGCGCTCGACATCCGCACCCGGCGGCCGAACAACGGCACGCGCGCGCCGAGCTCCTCGGGCGAGAGCGTCTCGTCCAGCCCCGCGGCCGTGTCGCCGGGAAACTCGGCCCCATCAACAAGTTCCTCCGGCTCCGAGCCCCAGTCCTTCACCCGCCCCAGGGGTGTGTTCTCGCGCTGGAAGGGCCACGCGATGAATGCCTTGTAGTGCCCAGCCGGAACACCCGCTCTCCCATATCCGCTATCCGCTATCCGATATCCGCTATCGGCTCCCGCGAGCCCCAGGGCCCGATCCTGCCACCTTCGCACCAGGTCCATGTGGCCCACGCGGTCGGCGATGCCCTCGATGTGCCCGAACATCATCGTCGCGCTCGTGAACATACCAAGCGTGTGCGCGACGTACATGCACGTCAGCCACGCCTCGGCGTCGCACTTACCCAGCCCGATCTTGCGGCGGACGTGCGGAGCAAAGATCTCGCCGCCACCCCCGGGCAGCGAATCGAGCCCGGCGTCACGCAACCGCACCATCACCCAGCGCACCTTGTCCTCCAGCGTCGCGCCCGGCGGATCGAAAAAGTGCACGAACTCGACGAACTCAGGCGGGCTGAACGCGTGGATGTGGACGTCCGGGAAGCGGGCTTTGAGCCCGCTGAGCAGCCCCGTGTACCACTCCAGCGGAAGCGCCGGGTTCATGCCCCCCTGCATCAGCACCTGCGTCCCGCCGATCGCCCGCAACGCGGCCACCTTGTCGTAGATCGCTTCCGGTTCCAGCGTGTACGCGTCGGCGTCGTCGGCGTCTCGCCGGAACGCGCAGAACGTGCACCGGGCGTTGCACACGTTCGTGTAGTTGATGTTGCGGTCGATGATGTACGTGCGCACGTGGTCGCCGTGCAGCGTGCGGGCCCGGGCATCGGCGTAGCGCCCCAGCGCGGTGAGGCTCAGGCGATGGAAGGCTTCGAGGGCCTGCGCCGCGCTCAGGCGAGCCTCACCCGCCGCCACCGCTTCGAGCAGCCCGGGATCGGTCGCGTCCAGATGCGGATATTCGGGGGAGTGGAGGGGGGGTGAGGGGGGGGGGGGAGAGAACGTGCTGGACATGGCGAAGGGCACCCTTCCGGATTCGGCGTTTTCAGAAAACTGTGAAAGTATACCGCCCCGCCCCGACTGACCGGCGACGGCAGTCTCCCTTCTCTCGCGTCCGAAAACCCAATCGCCGCGGCCCGCCCGTGCGGGCTGGGCTAGATGGGCAGCCCTGGCGCGCGTTTCGACGCCCAAAGCCGGCAACGCGGCTGGTGGCACGCGCCCATAAGTCCGATTTCCGATCTGAGACCGTGTCCTTCCACTTCACACGCGGCCCGGTTCGCCGCGGCGGTCGCCGAGGATCGACCCATGCTCCAGGCCCAACAGCAGCCCCACATCAGCGCGGCGGTCAAGCACTGCCGCGGCTGGATCACCCTGCTCTCGATCTTCGTCGCCTTCTGCTGCGTGACCCAGATGCTCACCTACGGCTTCGTGAAGTTCACCGACGTGCGGTTCAAGGAAGTTTCCCAGCCCACGCCCTACGGCGAACGGAACCTTAAGGTCGTGAACCCGGCCGAGCCCGAGAAGAAGGTCGCGTCGCTGGCCGCGGAAACACCCACCGGGGGGCACGAGGCCGCTGTCGGCGGGGTCCGTTCCGGCGCGATCGAGCACGGTCGCGAGGTCGGCCCCACGCGGGTGCGATCCAACGCCGACACGGTCATGGCCCGCGTGAACCTCTTCGCGACCGGCGCGGGCTCGCTCGCGTGCGTCATGCTCGCCCTGATGACCATGATGGGCACGGTCATCGCCGGCGGCGGCAACGTGCCGGGCGTCGAGCGGGCCGTCACCGCGACGACGTGGTCCCTGGTGATCGGCCTCTTGTGCCTGCCCTGGTCCAGCGCGTTCCCGCACCTGCGAGTCCCGGGAGTCTTCGCCGACTACCCGAGCCTCTGCGCCGTCGCCGACAAGGCCCCCGGCTCTCTCAGCCCGACCGTCGCGTTCTTCCAGTGGATCGTCATGCCGATCGGCGCGGCGTGCCTCTCCATGATGGTGCTGGGGATGTACCGCACCGGCGTCGAGCGGGGCATCATCGCCACCAGCGTCAACCACTTCGACGCCGCGATCCAGCGAGAGATGAACGAGATCGCCAAGCGCGGCGTCTCGCCCGGCGGGTCGGTCCGCGCCGTGGGTTCCATGAACCGCGTCGTCGGCATGCCCCCGCCCGCGACCGCGCCGGCGATGTCTCCGATGGTCGCCGTTTCCGCGGCCGGCACGCACGGCCCGGGCGTCCCCCGCTCGGAGTTCGGCCCGACGCCCGTCGAGTCGGCCCTGGAGCAGGCCGCGGCGGTCGCCTCGTCGCTCGTCCGCGACACCAACGCGGCCGGCCGCTCGGTCGTCGACGGCAACTACCGGCGACTGATCTGAACGTCCCCCGATCCCGCTCTCAAACCGTGTTTACGGCCTGGGGTGGAACTTTCGCTGCGCATCGCGGAAGCGGGTCGAGTCCACGTGCGTGTAGATCTGCGTCGTGGCGATGTCGGCGTGCCCGAGCAGTTCCTGCACGACGCGCAGGTCGGCCCCGCCTTGGAGCAGGTGCGTCGCAAACGAGTGCCTCAACAGGTGCGGATGCACCCCCTTGAGCCCCGCGGCCGCCGCGTTCTTCCTCACCAGTTGCCACACAGCGACGCGCTCCAGCGGCCGCCCCGTGCGAGAAAGCAGCAGCCGCCCGTCGCTTCGATCGCCCGCGCGCCCGCCCACCAGCCGCCCGCGGCAATGATCAAGGTACTCGCGGATCGCCGCCTGCGCAGGCTTGCCGATGGGGACCAGCCGCTGCTTCCGGCCCTTGCCCGTGACGATCACGACGCCCAGCGTCGGCTGCATGTCGCGGACCCGCAGGTCGGCAACCTCGGTCGCGCGCAGGCCACAGGCGTACATCAGCTCCAGCATCGCCTTGTCGCGAAGGTGCAGCGGAATCGCCGCGGCCTCCCGTCCCTGCTCCGTCTCCGCCGCCGCCGCGGCGCACTTCAACGGCGCCTCAAGCAACAGCCCCACCTGCCGCGGCGTCATCAACCCGGGGAGCTTTTTCCAGCGCGTCGGGCGGTCAAGGTAGTCGGCCGGGTTCTCCGCCAGCCGGCCCGTGGACACCATCCACCGGAAAAGCACCTTGACCGTTGCCAGGTGCCGCACGATGCTCGACGGCGCGAGGCCCTTCTCGTGGTGAAGCCACCCCAGGTGATCCGACAGGTCACGCGGCACGATCTCAGCGGGCGATCCTCGCCCCCGCCGCGTCATGTCGGCGAGCAGATCGCGCACGTCGCGCTCGTACGATTCCAGCGTGTTGGCCGAGAGCCCGCATTCAACCCGAATGAACGCCGCGAAAGGCGCCATGATGACCGCCAGTCCCGGCGCAATGAGCAGAGTTTCGGCGGGCGTGAGCGATGGGGGCAGCGAGAGCGGGGCGGAAGGCTCTAAACGACGTGCGGCGTGGGCTACCACAACCCTCTTTTCGGCATTCTCCCCCCCGTGGCATTGGCTTCCAGCCAACGTCGGGCCAAAGGACCGAAGCTTCGTCCCCCCTCCAAATCACCCCCCGCACTCACCTACACCTCCCCCCTCTCCCTCGATCGCCTCCCGCCCGATCACGTCGTAGCACGTCGCCATCAACCCCACCAGCGGGAACTTCGCCCCCGTGAACGGCGAGGCCCCCAACCGGCGCAGCAGCGGGTGCGACACTTCCGGGGGCCCGATCGGCAGATCAAGCTCCGCCAGCGCACCCGGGTCCGGCGCACGCCAGAAGTCGTGCACAAACTCTTCCAGCGGGCGGTCCGCCCTCTCCGCCAGCGGCACGTGCGGCGTGTACACCGGCGCGGCCCCTTCACCCGCGCCCGCTCCCCCGGCGCGCTGCATCCCCGCCAGCGCCCGCGCTTGGCGCAGCCTCTCCACCAGGTCGGTCTCGGCCATCCCCCGCAGCGACAGCATCAGCAGCGGGTGCGTGCCCAACCGCTCAGCGATCAGGTACATCAGGCAGCACACGTGCTTGCACCACGGCACGCCCGGTCTGCGGCTCGGCGGTGGGGGAGTGGGGGAGGGTGGGGGGGTGGGAACAGCCCCACCCAACGGCGGTGGCGGTGCGGGCTCGATCCCAGTGAACACCGAGCAGTTGCACGAAGGCGAGAGGTCCGCCGCGTCCGCCGGGAATAGGCGAAGCCCGTGCGGAGCGAACAGGTCCTCGATGTTGGCGGGGAGTTCGCCCGACAGAATCGCCGCGGCGTACCGCGCCTGCTGCGTCATCGCCGCGATGACCCTCTCCCACTGCTCGTGCGTGAAGGTCGCCAGCCGCAGCGAGGTCTTGTACGCCGCGGGCAACCGCCCTTGTACGCGGGCGGAGATCAACCCCGGCTTGATCTCCAGCGTTCGTACCTGGCCCGCCATCGCGTATTCGAGCCCCTCGGCGAACTGCTCGCCCGGCGCGTGCGCCTCGGCCAGACGCAGCCAGCGCGCGCTCGCCCACGTCCAACCCGGGTACGTCGCGCTGGCCTCGACCGTCGTGGGCGCGACGCGCACCTGCATCCGTACGCCCCCGACCACGCGGCGCGGGTGCAGCGTCGGCTTGGCCGGGCGTCGATCAAACCGCGGCGCGTTCGGAGACCGGCTCATGCGCCCACCTCCACCGCCAGGTCCGCGTCCTCGTCGCTCACGGCGTCGGCCCGCAGCGTGAGCAGGTCGCGGAGCTGGCCCGTCGAAAGCTCGGTCAGCCAGTCCTCGCCCGCGCCGATGATCTCCATCGCCAGCGAGGTCTTTTCCTCGATCATCTGATCGATCCGCTCTTCAAGCGTGCCGCTCACGACGAACTTGTGCACCTGCACCGTGCGTGTCTGGCCGATGCGGTAGGCCCGATCGGTCGCCTGCGACTCCACCGCCGGGTTCCACCACCGGTCGAAGTGGAACACGTGGTTGGCCGCCGTGAGGTTGAGGCCCACGCCGCCGGCCTTGAGGCTGAGCACGAGCACCGCCGGCACGCCCGCCCCGCCGCCGGCGGCAGCGCCGGTGCGCCCGCCGGCCCGCGTGCGGCTGCCCCTTCCCGCCCCGGCCCCCAACTCGCCCTGAAACTCGGCCACGATCGACTGCCTCTGGCCCGCCGGCGTGCCCCCGTGCAGGAACAGCACCGCGCGGTCCAACGCCCGGCGCAGCACCGACTGCAGGATGTGCCCCATCTGCCGGAACTGCGTGAACACCAACGCCTTGTCCCCCGCCGCGACGACCTCTTGCAGCATCTCGACCAGCCGCTGGCACTTGCCCGAGCGCACAATCGACGGCGGCACAACGCCCGCGCCCCCGAAGCCCACCCCGCCCTCGCCCGCCTCCTTGAGGAACTGCGCCGGATGGTTGCAGATCTGCTTGAGCTTGATCAGCCCCGCCAGCACCAGCCCGCGTCGGTGGATGCCCTCGGCCTTCTCCGCCGCCGTGAGCATGTCCGACACGCACGTCTGGTACAGCGTCGCCTGCTCCGGCGTCAGGTAGCAGTACTCCTTGGTCTCGACCTTCTCGGGCAGGTCCGAGATCACCGTCGGGTCCGACTTGAGCCGGCGCAGCACGAACGGCTGAACCAGTCCGCGCAACTGCGAGGCCCGGTGCTTGTCGTGGTACCGCTCGACCGGGATCGCGAACCGCCGCCTGAACTCGCCCCCCGAGCCCAGGTAGGCCGGGTTCAGGAAGTCCACGATCGACCACAGCTCCGTCAGCCGGTTCTCCAGCGGAGTGCCCGTGAGCGCGATCCGGCGAGGCGCGTTGAACGCGTGCACCGCCCGCGTCTGCTTGGCCGACGGGTTCTTGATGTTCTGCGCCTCGTCCAGCACCACCCGCGACCAACCAACCTTCGACAGGTGCTCCCGGTCGCGGTGCGCCAGCGAGTACGTGGTCACCACCACGTCGGCCTCCAGCGCCGCGTGCAGCAGCCGCTCGCCCGTCTTCCTCTCCACCCCGTGCTGCACGAGCACCTTCAGCCCCGGCGTGAACCGCCTGGCCTCGTGCACCCAGTTGGACACCACCGACATCGGCACCACCAGCAGCGTCGGCCCCGGGCGTTCGCCGCCCTCGCCCATCACCGCCCGCTCGTGCGCCAGCAGCGCCAGCAACTGGATCGTCTTGCCCAGGCCCATGTCGTCGGCCAGGCACGCGCCCAGCCCGAACCGGTCCAGGAACGCCAGCCACGAAAGCCCCTTGACCTGGTACGGCCTGAGCGTGCCCACAAACCCCCGCGGCGACTCCAGCATCGGAAGTTTCTCGTTGCTGCGAGCGTCGCCGAACACCGCCGCCACCCACCCCGTCGCGTCCATCCCCAGCACCGGGATGCCCGTGTCGCCCACGTCCGAGCCGTAGGCCAGCCGGATCGCCCGCCCCACCTCCATCTGTCCGCCCGGGTTCTCGCGGATGAACCGTACCGCCGCTCGCACGTCCTCGGGCCGGATCTCCACCCACCGCCCATTCAACCGCACCAGCGGCGAGTGCTGCGCCGCGAGCTTCTCGAACTGCTCCAGCGTCAGGTTCGTCTCGCCCACGGCGATCTGCCACCGGTAACTCACCAGCGACGACAGCCCCAGGTGCGTCACCGCCGAGCCCGGGCTCGTCCCGCCGATCCGCGGCTCGGAGAAGTCCACCTCCTCGCTCTCGACCTGCAGCCGTGCCCCCAGCCGCACCGTCGGTGAGTCCCACCAGTCCGGCGCCTCGACGTGGAACCCCTGCTCGATAAGCAGCGGGCGAACCTCGCGCAGAAACTGGTACGCCTCCGCGGTGCTCAACTCAAGTTCCGTCGGCTCCGACCGCTCCAGTGCCTTCTCGAGCTTCTTGTACATCCGCGCCGCGCGTCCCAGCTCGGCCAGCAGCGTCTCCTGCGGAGCCTCCAGCCGCATCCCCTCGACGTTGGCCGCGCCGGCGGGGAGCACCCAGATGTCCTCCGCCGTCACGCTCACGTCGGCGTTGAGCGTCGATTGCAGCATGAGTACCAGCGGCCAGCGCACCCTCTCGCCCGGTGACGCGAAGTCGCCCAGTCCACCCAGGTCGATCGGTTCCTGCAAGCGGAGCATCAACCGCCACGCCGCGCCCGATCCCCGGTCCTCCAGCCCGCCGATCCACCGTCGCACCTGCTTGACCAGCTCGCTCCGCATCGAGGGTGAGGCCTCGATCCCGTCGGCGACGCCCAGCAGCCCGCCCAGCCACGCGACATGCCCATCCGCGCCCGGGTCGCGCCCGTCGATCGCGTCAGCCATCGTTTCCTTGACGAGCGTCCGCCGACACAGCGAGTCGCCCACGCGCAACACGAAGTCCTCCGTGATCGCCGCGCCGTCGTGCTCCATCCCGTCCTGCACCGCCCTCGCGGCCGCGGGCATCGCCGTCAGCAGCCGCGACAGCCGCTCTGCCGACGCCGCGTCGCCCAGCCACGGCTGCCACACGCCGCGTAACGCGCCGGTCGCGTCCTGCGCCAGCATCGGCACAAACCGCTGCTGCGAGAGCAGGTGGCGCACGAGCCTCGCCGCGCCGGCGAAATACCGCGTGGATTCGGCGACGCACAACCGCGGCTCCGCACCGCCCTCTTCCTCCTCGCCCTCGCCGGCCAGGTCCTCGACCGCGTCCAGCACGCGGGCCGCGTCCGCGCCCGCCGCCCGCACGGTCTCCACCTCGAAGCGGCCGATGACGATCGGCGGCGGCTCAGCAACCGCGCCCGTTCCGACCCCGAGCCCCAGTTCTTCGTCGTCCTCTTCCGCCGATCCCGAGTGATGAGCCAGGTGCGGGCTCGGAATCGGCAGCCCCGCCGGGTGCGACGGAAGGCAGAGCGTCAACCGCGAGCCTTCGAGCCCTTGCAGACCCAGCCGCGCCGCCAGCGCCGCGCCCGACGCGGCGAACGGGTGCGACGGCCCGGAAGACTCACCGGGCCCCGGCCCCGCAGCCGTGTGCCCTCCGTGCGCCCCCGCGAACGCCGACTGCGACTCCGCCCAGAGGTGCAGCGAGCCATCGCTCCACTGCGCGTGCACCACCAGCGCGTCCACCTCCGAGCCCGCGGAGCGGGCGCGTTCGTGGGAAGGAGCGGGGTACGGGCCGTTGGTCGTCATCGCGGCAGGCGTTTGCACGCGGCGACTCCTTGACCGGCGACGTCGTGCGGAATGAGGGCGCCGAGACTCGAACTCGGGACCGACGGATTAAAAGTCCGCTGCTCTACCAACTGAGCTACGCCCTCCCGCGCAGGACGCGGCCGCCCGTTTGGCCGCCGCGCCTGCGCCAGTTCCGATGGTAGGCCCATCCCCTTTCGCCGACCGCCCCGGTTACTTCACGATCCCAAACGTGCCACGGCCAGACCGCTTCCCTGAGCGGTCCGGCCCTGCCGTATCTCCAGTTCACCAATCCCGCCTCAACCCGCAGTACCAACCGACCCAAGCGGCGTGCCCAGCGTGCCGAATCCGCCGCCCAGGAACTCGTCAAAGTGGCCCGCGAACGCCACGATCGGAACCGATGACTGCACCTTCACTCCGTAGAACGAGCCTACGCCCGGCACCGTGCCGACCGTCGCTCGGGTGCCCGTCACCAGGCTGTGGATGTCGATGTTGATGCCCGCCCGCGACGGCAGGTTCCGCCGGAAGGTCTCGAACTCGCCGTTGTTGTAGTTGAGCGTGATCTCGATTGTCGTCGCGACCGCCGACGGGTTGTACAGGCGCAGATACTCGGACACGGCGCTCGTCGCGCCCTCCGGACCGACCGGCCGGAAGCCCTCGGCGAAGAGCCACTGCGTGCTCGCCTCCGGCGTCAGCACGCTGCCCGCCTCCTCGCCCTCGGTCAGGCTGGCGATGTTCACGCCCACCGGCTGCGTCGACGTGTAGCTCACGGCGTAAGGCTGGCCCAGCGGGAAGTTCACCAGATCCGCGACGTCGAACCCGCCGCGGCGCTGTCCGGCCACCGTCGCCACGTGCCGGTACGAGCTGCCGTTGGCGAACGAGAACGTGAACGTGACCGTCGCGCTGGCCGCGTTGGGGTTCACGACCGCGATCGTCTCGCTCCCCGCGCCCACGCCGACCTCGCCCTCGCCCGTCGCGCCGCTGGTCGAGCCGCCGCCCGGCTGCGCCAGCGTGCCGAAGCCCTTGGACACGTTGGTGTCAAAGTGCGACAGCGCGGCCACGATCGGGCCCTCCGCATCGACCTTGAACGCCACCGCGCCGTTCGGGATCCCCGGGATGTCGTTGATCGCCCAACCGCCACGACGGTGCGGCTTGGCCGTCCGCAGCACCTGGATCGGCGCGCCGCCGCCGGCCGGGTAGGCCGTCAGCGTCACCTTCACCTCGTTGGCCGACGGGTTGAAGAACGTCACGAAGTCGTTGATGCCCGCGCCCTTGGTGCCCTCGCCCAGCAGCCACGTGTCGTTGAGCTCGCTCGTGAACGAGTCGCCCGTCGCGATGCCGAAGTCGTAGTGGCTCAGGATCGCGCCCACAGGCGCCGATGCACGCACCTCGATGGCGTACGGAACGTCCTTCCGCACGCCCGGACGGCGCGTCATCGTGCTCTGCGTCACGACCTCGCTCAGCACGCGATCGGTCGTGCCGCCCGCGTACAGGTCCGGCGTCGTGAGCGTGATGCCCCCGCGCCGGTTGCCCACGAACGTCCCGCCCGCGGCGTCCGCCGCCGAATCGTACAGCACGTCGGGCGCAAACTCGCTCACCAGGTTGCCGCTGGAATCGAACTGCCGCTCGTACCGCGCGATCACCACCACCCGGATCGCCTCCGCGTTGCCGTTCACGATCGGCAGGAACGTGCTGGCGCGGTTGTTGGCATAGCCCTCGGGGTAGTACACCCGGTACGGCAGGTCCGCGAAGCCTTCGGCGTCGTCGGCGGGCGTCTTCGGGTCCGCCGTCAGGTGGCCGCCGCCCGTGCCCGCTTCCATCGCGTCGTACGAGGCGTCCACGCCCGCGACGCTCGTGTCCGCGAAGATGAAGTACCGGAACGAGACCGACTGGCTCCCCGGCAGCGAGCCGAGGTTGAACCCCATCGTCAGGTCCTGATCGTTCGACGCGCCGGCGTCGCCGGTCGGGTCCGGGTCGGACGGCGTGTTGATGATCTGGAACGGGTCACGCACCGAGCCCCGGTCCTCGAAGCTGCCCACGACCGGGAACGCGCCCCCGCTCGCCGCGCCCATCGCCAGCGTCAGCCCGCCCGCCGTCGCCGTCAGCAGCCGAGGGCGCGTCTGCTCGATGTTGTTCGTCGTGGCGACCGTCGCCGGCACGCCCGTGTAGCCCTGGTCCGCGTTCAGGCCCTCCATCCACGCCAGGTTGTTGATCGCGTCCACCGAGCGGTTGGTCAGCGTCACGTCGATCGAGATGAACCCGTCGGCGTTGCCGAAACTGATCACGCGCCGGATGCCCAGGTTGCGATACGTGCCCGTGACCGACACGCGACGGTTCGAGAAGTCCGACTCGTTGGCGATCGACACCGACACGTCCGCCTGCGACGCGTCGCCCGTGTTGAGCACCGAGAAGCCGTCCACCGAGGCCCCGTAGTACGACGTGAGCATCGCCGCCCGCAGCAGGAAATCCGTGCCGTTCAGAGCCAGCCCCGTCGCGGGCTCGCCTTTGGAGTTCGGCGTCGGGAACCCGATCGCCCCGTTCGCGTTCACGCCCACGCTCAGCCGGTCGCCGTTGAGCACGATCGCGCCCTCGCTGATCCCGCCCGACACCGTTACCGTCAGCGTGTAGTCGCCCGTCGCGTCCGTCGGGCTGCCCGATCCGCCCACGCTCAGAACGTAGTCGTCGTTGCCCAGGTCGCTCTCGCTGGTCGTGTTCCCGCCCGATACGCCCACGTAATAGACCCCCGCTGTCGCCACCACATAGTTGATCGCGGCCGACGTCGAACCCCGCCGCTTGTCCGCCGAAACCTCCGTGCCGTTCGCGTCGAACAGCCGCAGGATGACGTCCAGCGACCCCGAGGTTGGCGCGCCCGTCGCCGTGATCGTCGTCCCCGTGCCCGCCACGAACCGGTAAAGGTCCACGTCCAGCAGGCCGAACGCCCCGTCGCCGATGAACGCGCGGAACGTCCGCGAGCCGGAGGTATCAATGCCCGCCGGCGTCGCCACGATATTCGTATCGTTCACCTCGAACGGCCCGAACACGTCGTTGGCCAGCGTCAGGCTCAGGCTCCAGCCCAGCAACTGCCCCGAGTCGCCCGCCTTCAGGTCCGACACCGTCAGCGTCCACGTCCCCGCCGCGCTCGTCTGGTCGAACGCCGTCAGGCTCTGCTCCGGCCTGTACGTCGAGGCGTACGGCGGCGAGCCCGCCAGGATCGACGTCGCGGCCTCGTCGTCAAAGATCGTATTCTGGAAGTCGTCGCCCGACCCGCCCCGGCGGTTCACCAGCGTGACCGTCTGGCCCCCCGGGCCGCTCAGCGTAACCCTCAGGTCGCCGACGAACGTGTGCTGGATGTTCACCTGCACATTCACGTCCAGGATCGACCGCCCATCCGTGAACGTGATCGTGCTCGTGATCGTGCCCGTCGCCGGCACGGCCACCGGCGTGGCGTTGCTCTTGCTCGTGCTGTCCGACGCCGAGGCCTGCACCTGCACGAACAGGTTGTACGTCCCCGTGGTGTCGTTGGCCGTCCCCGAGTTCTCCAGGATCGCGTTGTACCCGCTGTTGGGGAACGCCGACACGCCGATGTAGTACTGCCCCGCCGCGGGCACGAAGAACTGCAAGCGCGAGTCGAGCCCGTTGAAGTTGTCGTTGGCCACCAACTGCACGCCGCTGGCGTCGAACAGCCGAAGGTAGCTGTCCAGCCCGCTGGGGATCCCCAACCCGCGCGCGGTGACCTCCGCCGTGATCAGCGCGGGCGCCGAGGCAAACACGCGGAAGATATCCACGTCGCGCGTCTCAAAGAGCCCGTCTCCGATGGTCATGTCCGTCAGCTCGGCGGCGCCCAGGCCGCTGAGGATCATGGGCGTCGCCTGGCTGATCGCGTCGTTGGGTTCGTACAGCCCGCGGAAGGCGATCACGTTGAAGTCGTACACCTCGTCGTTGCCGCCCGATTCCGACCCGTTGAGGTACCGCCCGTCCGTGTCGCGGAAGCTCGACGCCGTCAGCGTCAGCCTGTGCAGGTCGCGAGACAGCGGCGCGTTGAGCGTGATCCGCAGCTCCCGCGCCGTCAGCGTCACCGTCGCCACGCTCGGGTCCGACAGGTCGATGAAGATGTCGTTTGCGTCGAAGCGGTTGTCGCTGTTGCTCCTGCGCAGCTCCACGCTCGCCGCGATCCCTGCGCTGTCGAAATACGTCGGGTCGATGTCCTTGCTGAACGAGACCCGGATCTCCGTCACGGGCGCCGTCTGCGTTCCCGGCGTGATCGCCGTCACCTGCGGCCCCGGGAACTGCGCGTTGAGCAGCGCCTTATACAGGTTCACACGCCCGCCCGTGAGCACCAGCCCCTGCAACCCCGGCACCACGTCCACGCTGTTGAGCACGATCGCCTTGATCTGTTCCTTGGTCAGGAACCGGTTCGCCGAAGCGATCATCGCCACCACGCCCGCCGTGTACGGCCCGCTGAACGACGTGCCGTCGATCAGCCGGTAGCCCCCGCCGACCGCCGTCGTCAGCACCTGCTCGCCCGGCGCACCCACGTCCACCGTCGTCGCGCCGTAGTTCGAGAACGACGCCAGCAGGTCGCGGTTGTTCGTCGCCGCGACCGCGATGATGTCCGGGTTGGGGTACGACGCCGGGAACGCCCGCGCCTGCGAGTCGTTGTCCACCGCGTCGTTCCCCGCCGACGCGACGAACAGCACGCCGGCGTCCGTCGATTCCTGGATCGCGATCTCCTGCGCCGTGTCGAAATCGTCGAACTCCGCCGGACGCAGCGCGCCGTAGCTGTTGTTCGTCGCGACGATGTTCACCCCGAAATCCGTCTTCATCATCGTCACGTAGTCGAGTGCGCCGATGATCGCAAACAGCGGCAGCCCGCCGGGCCCGTCCCCGCCGATCTTCAGCGGCAGCAGCGACACGTTCCACGCCGTCCCGGCCACCCCGATCCCGTTCCCGCCCACCGCACCGATGCACCCCGCCACCGACGTGCCGTGCCCCGGATCGACCGGGTCGGCCGGGTTGTTGTCCGGCCCGTTCTGCCCGCCGACAAAGTCCCACCCGTTCACGTCGTCCACAAACCCGTTGCCGTCGTCATCGACGTTGTTGTTCGGGATCTCGCCCGGGTTCGAGTAGACGTTCGCCGCCAGGTCCGGGTGCCGGATGTCCATCCCCGAGTCGATCACCGCGATCACCACGCGGTCCGACCCCGTCGTGATGTTCCACGCACGCTCCGCGTCCATGTCCGCGCCGATCACACCGGGAGCGAGCTGGCCCGTTCCCGAATCGATCTCCGCCTGTCCCGTGTTGTTCAGAGCCCATTGCTCCGGATACCGCACGTCGTTGGGCACCAGGTCCGGCTGTGAGAGCCAATCGGGCTCAAACTGGCGAAGGAACCCGAACCGGCTCACCGCGTCCCCCGCGGCCGCCTCGCTCACCCCGCTCCGCGTAAAGATGTTCGCGAATCGCCCCCGCGCCGTCACGTCGATCCGGTCCACCGCCAGTCCCATCGACGCCGCAACCTCCGCCGCGCGGTCCCGCGCCGCGTCGCGCCCCAGCGCCTCGTTGAACGTCAGCACCCACGAGTTCTGCCGAACGTCCATCGAGATGCCGTGCCAGACCATCTGGGCCGACGAGATCACCGACGCGCCCTCGGACAGCAGCGTCCGCGGCTCCAACGACTCCACCGCGCTGTCCCACTGCGAGCGCGAGCGGGCGCTCCCAACAAACCTCAGCCAGTTGCGCATGATCTATCGACTCCCTTGCTGTCCGGCCCCAACCGCGCCGCGGCCGGACCCGTGTCTTGCTTGTCTGCCCCGCTGTCTCGGGTCCGCCGCGCCCCACCCCGACCGCCTAGAGCCCTCCCCCGTCCCCCGGCCGTTCGTCTGCGGCAGAAGATACGCAGAATACCCGATCCGCGTGAAAACCCCAAACCGCTTGCCCCCGTGCGCTTGCGTTCATTCGTTCGGGCCCGGGCCGGGGTTCCCGGCTCCCCCTGCTCAACGCCGCCGTTCGGTACACTCCCCGCTCGTTTTTCCGGCTGGGGAGTGGGGCAAGGCTCGCCCGAGGTTGACATGCCGTTCCATTCCAGTTCCCCGCGGATCCTCCCCATCCTGACCATCGCGGCCGTCGCTTGCCTGGCCAGCGCAGCCCAGCCCTGGGGCATGTCCGATGGTCCGACCGGTAAGCCCGCCATCGCCCCCGCTCCGACTTCCGCTCCGGGCACGGTCGGGTTTCCCGAGTACCCCACTCTGACTCCCGACGGTCAGTTTGTGGTCTTCTCATGGGCGGGCGACATCTGGTCATCCCCCATAGTGGGCGGGGTTGCGACCCGCCTCACGGCCCACCCGGCCAACGACCGACGCTCCGCGATTTCCCCCGACGGCAAACTCATCGCTTTCGAGTCCGACCGCGAGGGCGCACGCAATCTCTACGTCGCCCCGCTCTTCCGCACTTCCGATCGCCTCGCCGCCGGCGAGGCGGTCCGCGTCACCACCTCCGACCAGACCCAGGGCCTCGGCACGTTCACCGCCGACGGCCACGCTCTGCTCTTTGCTTCCTACCAAAATCCTTCCATTTACCGATCGCCGCGTATGTTCCGCGTCGAACTCCGCTTCGATCCCAACGGCGAATGCCTCGGCGGCGGGCCCGTCTCCCGCCTGTGCGACGCCTTCGGCTCCTCGCCGCGTGCATCCGCCGACGGCAACTCCATCGTCTTCACTCGCGGTTATGCCCCCCTTGAGCGCCCCAAGTACCGTGGCTCGGGTAACACCGACGTGTACGCCTACGGCCCGTCGTCCAAGGCCTTCACGCGCATCACCGACGAGCCCTGCACCGACACCGACGCGTGGCCGCTCCCCGACGGCTCGACCCTGTTCATCTCCTCGCGTGACGGTCAGAACAACGTCTGGCGAGCGTCGCCCGCGGGGGGGGGCGGAGGGGGAGGGGGGGGCGGGGGGGCCGCACTCACGCAACTCACGCGCTTCGCCCCGACCGCCGACGAGGTGACCATCGGCCACGGCGTCCGCGACCTGGCCGTTTCGGCCGACGGGCGTGTCGCCGTGTTCGCGCTGTGGGACACGCTCTACCGCCTCGACCTCACCGCCCGCTCGCCCAAGCCCGAGTCCATCACCATCCGTGCCGACGGCGACAACGCCACGCTCGATTTCCAGCGCCTCAACCTCGACAAGGAGGTCAGCGAGCAGGCCATCTCGCCCGATGGCAAGACCCTCGCCGTGGTCGCTCGCGGCGAAGTCTTCATCCGCAGCACGCAGGAGGGCTACCCCACTCGCCGCGTGACCGACACCCCCGGCCGCGAGCGGGACATCGCCTGGTCGCCCGACGGCCGTGTCCTCTACTTCGCCTCCGACGATGCCGGCGACCAACGCACCGACGCCACCCGCGGCGTGTACGCCCTCTACACCGCGAGCGTCGAACTCACCCGCGACGACCTCCAGCCCGTGAAAAAAGCCCCCGTCAAGGCGGCGGACGCCCCCGCCGCCGAGAAAAAGCCCGACGTTCCGCCCGTCGCCGATCAACCCCCCGTGCCCGACGCCCCCGCCGACAAGCAGCCCGACGCGCCCAAGCCCGACGACAAGCCCGCCCCGAAACCCGACAAGCCCGACTTCGGCAAGCGTTGGTCCGAGGCCCTCCGCTTCTCCATCGCCCCGATCGTCGCCCCCGGCGACTCGGACTCGCGATCCCCCGTGCCCTCGCCCGACGGCAAGAAGCTCCTCTTCACCCGCAGCCGCGGCGACCTCGTCCTTCTCGACCTCGCCGACAAATCCGAGCGCGTGCTCGTGAGTTCCTGGCTGGACACTGAACCCGTCTGGGCCCCCGACTCACGCCACGTCCTCTACGCGGCCAACGACCTGGACTTCAACAGCGACATCTGGCTCCTCGACACCGCCGCGCCGGAGAGCACCGCCCCCGATCGACCCAATCCCGCCAACCTCACCCGCCATCCCGACGAGGACGTCTCCCCTCGCTTGAGCGCGGACGGCAAGGTGCTCACGTTCCTCTCCGAGCGGGCCGGCGACAACGGCGACTACGACGTCTACCAGGTCTACCTCGACCGCGCCCTCGACGACATGACCCCCTACGAGAGAGACAGCTATTTCAAGAAGGCCGCCGAGGCCGCCGCAAAGCGAAAGCCCCTTGGAACAGCGGACAAAGACGCCACTCCCGCCGCCCCCCCCAAGCCCGCCGACCCCCTCACCTTCGACGCGGCCGACGCTTACCTCCGCGTCCGCCGACTCACCAGCATCCTCGGCCCCGAGGCCAACCTCGCCGTCACGCCCGGCGCCGATCGCGTCGCCTTCACCGCCACCATCGACGGCGAGCGCGCCCTGGTCAGCGTTGACTACAAGGGCGCCGACCGCAAGACCCTCCAGCCCGGCGGAGCGAGCGCGGTCTCTGTCTCCCTCACCGGCGACAAGGTCGCCTTCATCCGCGCCGGCCAGGCCTTCACGACACCCAAGGCCGGCGGCAAGACCGAAGCCCTCTCCATCGACGCCCCCGTCGTCATCGACGTCGCGGCCCAGCAGCGTCAGAAGTTCCTCGAGGCCGCCCGCGCCCTGGGCACCAACTTCTACCACCCCACGCTCAAGGGCCTCGACTGGTCCGCTCTCACGCGCCGCTACCTCGGCCTGGCCGTCGCCACACGCACCACCGACGCCTTTAACCGCGTCGCCCAGATGCTCTTCGGCGAGCTCGAAGGCTCTCACGTCGGCATCCGCGGCGGCGGCTCGGATTTCTCCGCCCCCTCGCCCGCCACCGGCTACCTCGGCGTCTTCGCCGAGCCCGCCCCCGGCGGCTTCCGCATCACCCGCGTCTGCCGCGACACGCCGGCGGATGCCAAGCCAAACCCCCTCAAGCCCGGCGACCTCATCCTCGCTATCGATAGCCGGCGACTCGCTCCCGACGATACCTCCGCGCCCACCCTCGACCTCGACGCGGCCCTCGTCGGCCACGCCGGAAAGGAGACCCTCGTCCAAGTCCGGCGCGCCGATCCCGCCGCGGACGCCCCCGCCGACCAGACCCTGCTCGTGGTGCCCATGACCTTCGGCGCGTGGGACGTTGCCGAATACTGGGACGAGGTCGGCCTCCGCCAGAGGACCGTTGACGAACTCTCCGGCGGCCGCCTCGGATACCTCCACATCCGCGCCATGGGCCAGGCCTCCGTCCGCGACTTCGAGCGCGACCTCTACGCCGCCGCCGCCGGCAAGGCCGGCCTCATCATCGACGTCCGCGACAACGGCGGCGGCTCCACCGCCGACATCCTGCTCGCCTCGCTCACGGCGCCCGTCCACGCCTACACCGTCCCGCGCGGCGCCGACCCCGCCGCCGTCCCGCACGATTCCTACCCGCGCGACCGCCGCCTCATCTTCGCCTGGTCGCGCCCCATCAACGTGCTCATCAACCAGAACAGCTTCTCCAACGCCGAGATCTTCGCCCACGCCATCAAAACCATCGGCCGCGGAAAGCTCGTCGGCACCGCCACCTTCGGCGGCGTCATCTCCACAGGCAGCATGTCCCTCATCGACGGCACCTTCGTCCGCCTCCCCTTTCGCGGCTGGTACCTGCCCGACGGCACCGACATGGAGAACCACGGCGCCCAGCCCGACGTCAACGTTCCCCAGACTCCCGAGGACGAGGCCGCCGGACACGACCGCCAACTCGAAGCCGCCGTCCACGAACTGCTCGGGCGCGTGAACGGGCAGTGACACCACCGGCGAACAGGCTCCGGGCGCCGCACTAAACTTCCCCGTCGCTAACAGGGAACCAAGAGGGCCCACGCCATGCGCACACTCCGCCGATTCGGCGCGGCCGTCACGATCGCGCTGGCCGCGCTTTCCGGCCTCGCCTCCTGCGAAAAGGTCCCCTCCACCGGCGAGGGCCGCGTCTGGACCATCACCACCGAGCCCGGGCGCGACGGCCCCCGGCTCACGTTCAAGACCGATTGCCGGATCGAGGACACCGCCACCGGCAAAGCCTTCCCGCTCGAGCTCCGCATCAGCGGCGACGCCACGCCCGCGTGGCGCGATCACCCAGCGAACCAGCAGGTCAAGCTTCGGCTCGTCTCCATCGGAGGCCCGGTCATCCCCGCCCAGCCGCTGAGTCTCCGCGCCGACGGACAGCAACCCATCGAGTTCGGCGACGGCCAGGCCGCCTCCGAAACCCGCCAGACCGCGCAGGGCGTTCTCACCTGTCCAACGTTCGTCGCCTCGGGCCCCGCCGCGGCCGTCCGATCTCTCGCCGGCTCACACGCCGCCGTCGGTACGGTGGGCGGGCTCACCTTCCGCCTCGACGGCGAGCAAGTCCGCGGCGTGTCGGAGCTGCTTCACCGTATCGACACCGCGCTCCCGCGCTGACTCATCGCCCCGCGCCGGGTCGGCCCTCTCGTCCTTCACGCCCAGCAAGCCCAGCAGCATCTGCGCGTGCGTCGCCGTCGCGCCCTTGTGTTCAACGATGCACTTCAGCCCCGCGCCTGCGAGCTCGGCCCTTCGCGCTCCGTCGGTCAGCAGCCGCCCCAGCACGCCGCCCAAGTCCGTCGCGGTTGTCACCACGATCGCGTCGGCCGCGA
Organism: uncultured Phycisphaeraceae bacterium; assembly: GCA_964630785.1. GTDB lineage: Bacteria > Planctomycetota > Phycisphaerae > Phycisphaerales > UBA1924 > JADLCX01. The sequence goes on from CAZVZG010000013.1 coordinate 21,178, forward strand.
CAAACGCCTCCACGATCGTCGTGAAGTTTGCGTAGTCGGGCCCGATCACCGTCGCCTTGCCCAGCGCGATCGGCTCGATCGGGTCCGATCCGCGCAGGTTACCGAACGTCCGACCGACCACCACCACGTCCGCCAGCGCATACGCCGCGCGAAGCTCGCCGATCGTGTCGAGCAGGAACCGATCCCGCACCGCGCCGTCCCGGGCCCGATCCCCCGGCTCGCTCCGCCGCACACACCTCGCCGCGCCGCCCAGTTCAGCGAACGCATCATCGAACCGCTCCGGCCGGCGCGGCGCGCACAGCAGTTGCACCCCCGGCGGGCACACCCGGTGCAACAACGCTTCCTCACTCTCGTCGCACTTCCCCGCGCCGGGACCGGTCGAACCCGCTACCACCAGCTGGCGCGTCCGGTCGATCCCCAGCGCCCGGGCCAGAGCCTCGGCCTCGGGCGGTGGGGGGGCGAGCGCGGCCGGTGAGGTCGGCGTGACCGCGTCCCACTTCATCGAGCCCGTGACCCGCACGTCGCGAGCGCCCATCGCGCCAAACCGCTCCGCGTACGCCCGGTCCTGCACCGCCGCGAACGCCAGCCGCGCGAACGACGGCGCCAGCCACCGCCTGAACCGCCGATACCCCTTGAACGATCGCACCGACAGCCGCCCGTTGACCACCGCCACCGGAATCCCCCGCCGCTCGCACTCGCGCAGGAAGTTCGGCCAGACCTCCAGCTCCACCAGCGCCACCGCGTCCGGCCTCACCGCGTCGAGAAACCGCCGTACCGACGCCGACAGGTCCAGCGCAAACCGCACCACCCGCACCCCGGGCTTCCCCGGTTCGTCGCGGCCCAGCGCCGATTCGGCGAACAGCGCCGTCGCCCGTGCCAGCCCCGTGTCCGTCGTCGTGGCGACCACCACCTCCACGCCCGCATCCCGCAGCATCGGCGCCAGCCCGCGCAGCGTGTTCACCTCGCCCACACTCACCGCGTGGATGAGCAGGCGCTTGGCCGCGCCCGTTCGACAGATCGTCGCCGTGTGCCCGAACCGCTCTCGCCACCCGCCCCGCGCCTTCCTCGCCCACCACGGGGCGGTCAACGCGGCGGCCGGAAGATAGACAGCATCGAGGAGGTTCACGTGGTTGGTTCGTGCCGTCCCGCCCCCCGACCCCACCCAACCCCAGGAATCTCAGCTCTTCCACCCCCGCCCCGCCCTTTCACCATTCCCAATGGGCAGGCCGGGACTCGAACCCGGGACCCTTCGCGTGTAAAGCGAACGCTCTGGCCAACTGAGCTACCCGCCCGATCCGAGAAAGGATAGCGTCCCCCCCTCCCCCCGCTCCCGCGCGGGTTTCCCCCGAACCACGCCCGCACCTCACCGGTAGAATCCGCACCCTCGGTCGGGCGCTTCACGCGTGCGCCCGGCCCACCGCGGAGCCATCCGTCTTGTCTCAACACGCCGCGCCGGCCAACCGGGTTCAGGCAACGGCCGCGCGGCCGGGCAACCCCCGCGCGCCCGCCGCCTCCACCACGGTGATCGCCTCACCCGCCCGTCCGCTCGTCCAGATCCCACTGACCGCGTGGCTCCTCGGCCTCTTCGCCATCGCCGTCGCCGTCGGCTCGGTCTCCATGCTGGTCTTCTATAAGCACTTCGCCCACGCCGCCATCCCCGGCTGCCACGCCGGCAGCGCGTGCGACCAGCTCGAAACCCACGTCCTCGGGCGCATCCTCTTCCCCCAGGGCCTCGCCGCCGCGCTCAAGTTCGGCAAGTGGCCGATCTCCTTCCTCGGCCTCGCCTACTTCTCCGCCATCGGCGCGGCCTGGCTCGTCGCCTTCCGGCGCATCGCCCCGGGCCTGCGCTGGCTGATCCGACTCGGGGCCATCATTTCCGCCGTGTACCTCACGGTGATCTTCATCACCGCCAAGTTCTGCCCATACTGCATCGTCAGCCACGCGGCCAACTTCGTGCTGCTGGCCTCTCTGGAGACCGGTCTGATGCTCGCCAAGCGCCGTCCATCCCCCGTTCCGGCCGCTCACTCGTCCTCGGCGCGTCCGCGCCGCGCGGGCCTCGCCTCACTGCTCGCCTTCGTCGTCGCGTTCGTCGGCGTCACCGGCTGGCTCGGCGCCAAGGAGCACGCCGTCGGCGCCGCAGCACAGGCCGCGCTCATCCAGAGCCAGCAGGAAATCATCGCCAAGGCCCAGCAGGACGCCGCCAACGCCGCGGCCGCCGCCGCCGGCAAGGCGGCCCAGCCCGGCGACGCCTGGGACTTCGGCCCCAAGGGCTTCACCGGACGCTACCGCATCGGCCCCGAGAAAGCGCCGATCCGCATCGTCATGTTCGGGGCGTACACCTGCCAGTTCTGCAAGCAGATCGAAGGCATCATGATGGAGGAGGTGAACCGCAACCCGCAGAAGATCTCCTTCAGCTTCAAGCACTTCGCCATGTGCTCGGACTGCAACCCCTACCTGAAGAAGGCCGACGATCCCGAGGAGCATCGCAACGCCTGCTGGGCCGCTCGCTGCGCCGAGGCCTGCGCCATCTGGGCCGGCGCCAACGCCGAGCTCAACGGCGAGGACCGCTGGACCGCCGCCAACAACGCCTTCTGGAAAGCCCACAACTGGCTCTTCTCCATCAACGGGAACTTCACCGACGATTCGCTCATGCAGGGCCTCAAGGACCTCGGCTTCGACCCCGACAAGGTCACCGACCTCATGACCAAGCCCGCGGCCAACAAGCCCGTTGTCCACGACATCGAAGAGGGCCAGGCCCTCGGCCTCTTCCAGACGCCCATGATCTTCATCAACGGCGTCGAGCTCAAGAGCTGGCAGCAGCCCGGCGCCATCGACGGAACCATCTCCAAGATGCTCGCCGCCAACCTCCCCGCGCTCGATTCCACGGGCGACCGGCCCCCGCTCGCCCGTGAGAAGGCCATCGCCGACTGGCGCGAGGAGAAGTTCTGGCAGATCCCCGCCGACAAGACCCCGCGCGCCCTCGGGCCCGCCGACGCGCCGGTCCAGATCATCGTCTTCGGCGATTATCAGGAGCCCAACACCCAGAAGGCCGACCTCGCGATCCGCGCGATGATCGCCGGCCCCGGCGGCCTGGCCAAAGACGCCGCCCACACCAAGCCGATCCATTACTCCTTCCGCAACTTCCCCGGCGACAAGCGCTGCAACGACAAGCTCCCCAAGACCTTCTTCGAGTTCGGCTGCCTCACCGCCCAGGCCGCCGAGTCCGCCGGAGTGCTCGGCGGCGAGCAGGCCTTCTGGAAGATGCACGACTGGCTCATGAACAACCCCAAGCCCATGGGCCTCGATCAGATCAAGCAGGCCGCCCGCGCCATCGGCCTCGACGGCGGAGCCGTCATCACCGGCATGGACAACCCCGCCGTCGGCGCCGCCATCCAGGACGACATCGCCGCCGCCCAGGCCATCGCCGTCGGCCAGATCCCCGCCATCTACATCAACGGCCGCTTCGTCAAAACCTGGACCCGCGAAGGCGACAACGTCCTCGAACGCATCATCGACGAGGCCGCGGGCCAGAAGAAGTAGTTGTTTCTTCGCCCCAAAGGGGCGAAGGGCTGTTGCCACGGGCGGAGCGAGGCCGCTCTGGGCCTCGCTCTACCCGCAGAAGCCGGTCCCACCTCTACTCTCTTTCCGCCCCGGAGGGGCGGAGGAGGTGGCGTGACCCGGGTCGGCGACGCAGTCACTTGGCGTGCGTCGGGTCGAGAAAGGCACGAAGCCGGGACGCGAGTTTATCAATATCGCGCAACTGGCACTCCCAGACAACCAGCACACGCCAACCGGCACGGCGGAGGGCCGCGAGAGTGCGCCGGTCGCGATTGCGGGTGCGCTCGCGCTTGGCGCGCCAGAACGCCGCGTTGGTCGCGGGCGTGCTGCGGCCCCGCTTGCAGCCGTGCATATGCCAGTAGCACCCGTGGACCAGCGCGATCAGCCCCCGCGCGGGCATCACGATGTCGGGCTTGCCGGGCAGGTCGGCGCGGTGCAGAGCGAATCGGCAGCCGAGCCAATGCAGCATCGAACGCACGATCCGCTCGGGCGTGGTGTCTTTGCCGCGAATCGCGGCCATGCACTTGCGGCGCTGGGAGGGGGTGAGCGTGTCGGCCACGGCGCGGACCTCACTCTCCGCCCGGCTTGGCCCCAAACTTCTTGGCGAGGAACTCGTAGACCTCCAACTGCACATCGCGCGGCTGGCGGCGGATCAGGCCCATCGCGCTGATCGCGTCGCGCGACGTGGGCACCTTGAGATTGGCCTTGTCCTTGTTGTAGCCGTGGCACACGGCCCGCAGGTTGTGCTCCTCGTCCGTGCCGCCCTGGCTGATCGGGATGACGTGGTCGATTTGCAGGCGGCACTTCTTGCCGGGCTCGCACAGGGATTCCTAGCCCACGCCGCGCTCCTCGCGCGGCGGGCTTCTCTTCGCCCCAACGCGGCGCGCCTTCGCCTCGGAGGGGCGCCGGAATGTAGCCACGGGTGGAGCGCAGTCCGCCGACAGGCGGACGGAGCGCAACCCGTGGAAGGCGTGTTCGTGTCACCCTCCTGCCCCGGAGGGGCGGAGGAAGCGTCCGGTGCGCGGCCCGCGAACGTGCGACCAGCGGTTCCTCCGCCCCTGCCGGGGCGGTTCGTTCGTGCGCCCGCTCTCCACGGGTTGCGCTGCGCTCCACCCGTGACTACAGCCCGCGACCCCTCCGGGGTCGAAGGGATGACTCATTCAAAGACATAGCGCTCGTCAAACTCAACGCCGTTCGCGCGGAGCAACTTCAACAGCTCGGCCTTGAAGTCCTCCTTCTTGTGATGCTCGTGCTGTCCGGCGATGTACTTTTTCACGATCTCCTCCTGCGATTTGCTGACGGAGAACACGCTGTACCCCTCCTGCCACGCGAACGCGCCGAGGGCGGGGAAGGTGTCGTGAACCCACTTCGACGCCCTTGCCTTCACGGTGCGCATCAGGTCCGACACGTTCGCATCGGGCCGCCACCGCAGGTACATGTGGACGTGGTCCTCCACGCCGCCGATGTCGTAGAGCACGCCCTTCTCCGCCCGGACGATGCCGCCCATGTACGGATAGAGCCGATCCGCGATGTCCGGTGTGATCCACGCTTCGCGGAGCTTGGTGCTGAAGACGATGTGAAGAAGAATCTGGGAGTAGGTGCCGGGCATGTCGGGCCTTTCTGTTGACGGTGCGGTTCCTCTGCCGCTCCGGGGCAGGCAGGAGAATAACGCGACCGCTTTCCACGGGTTCCGCGTCGGGCGGCTTCGCCGCCGCGCCGCTCCACCCGTGGCTACAGCCCGCGGCCCCTCCGGGGCCAAGACTCGCCTCTGCGGGGCCAGGCGCCGCCCCGTTGGGGCGTTCAGCACCGATCACAGTCCGGCTTCGCCGTCCTCGATGCTCATGGCCGACGCGAGCGCCAGCGCGTTGCGGAGGATGCTGGTCCCGTACTTCCGAGCCAGTTGGAGCACTTCATGCGCGCCCTGCTCGGTCCAATCGGCATCGTGCACCAATGCCGCGATGATTGCCTCGCTGCTGGCGTCCTCGCCGACGCGGGCGATGATTGTCTCGTACTCGGAAAGCAGAACGTCGGTCATCACGGCGGACATGGGCAAGCCTCCTCGGTTGGTGCGGTGGTCATGCGGCTTGAAAGCGGTTCTCCCGGTGCCAGCGCAGGCACGCGGGGTCGGGATAGAAACGGGCGGGCAGGATGATCTTCTGGCCGTGGCGGGCGGAAACGAGGTCGGCGCCGGCTTGGTCTTTCAGTTTGCGCACACGCCCGCTGACGCGCAGCGTCAGGTCGTCCTCGATCGTCACAAGGCCGCAGTCGAAGAGACGATCGAAGGTGGCCGAGAGGCACACGCCGTTGGTCGGGTCGGCGCGTCGGCGTTCATCCACGCTCCACGGAATGATGTGCCCGGCGACGAGGCACTCCACGAGCGGAAGCCCGGTGACGCAGCAACGGCTGTTGTAACTGCTGATGACGGCGTCGCGGAAAAACGCCTGGTGCAATCGTTGCTTGGCGGTGACGATCTTCTCCGACGGGCCAGTCGGAGCAATCAGAGGTGCGTCGGCCAGTTTGCCCGGCTCGCGCTCGCGTCGTAGGTTGTGGGCGCGGACGATGAGGCCGTTCCAGTTGGCATGAAACTCGTCCCAGATGGACTTGTCGAGTTTGCTGCCGTGCGTGAGGCCGGAGATGTCGCGGGCCGCGAGTTGCGGGTCGAACGCCCCGAAGTTGCCGAGTTTGCGGGCGACGGAGGCCGGTGTGCGGTGGAGGAGCGCCGCGAGTTCCTTCACGCGCGGGTCCGTCGCCTTGGTGCGCTGGAACGGGATGCGGCAATACAACTCGAACGCGAGAATCAGTTGTTCGCGCGTCCACGGTTGACCGTCGTTGGCGGGGCGCGCATCCATTGGACTCCTTACGCCGCGATGCGGGCCGCCGCACCGGCGTGGGGGGGCAGCTCAATCACTCTCGGCCCGTCGCCGTCGGGTTCGGCGTCGAAACGGAAGGTCGTCGGGCAGTCGCGGGCTTCCTTCGCGTCGAACGGCGTGATGCGGAAGCGGTGCGAGGTAATGCGTTCGATTGCGACGGTGTCGCCCGGCTTGATGCCGTGTTTGGCGAAGAACTCGCGTGCCCAAGCGCGGTTACGGAAGAACCGACGTGGTTTACCGCTTTTCGCTTCTGTCGGAATATCTGTCATCACGGGAGAAGCGAGCCCGTCCACGTCGAGCCGGATCAGCTTGCCGCGCTTGCCGGTCTTGGCAGCCGCGCCGTAGCAGTCCGCGGGGAAGAAATCGTCGTGCCCGGTCAGGTTTAGGTGGTTTTGCCGGAGATTTCCCGCAGTGATGCAGACAAGCCTTTTCCGATGTCCTACTCGTCCGCTCATGCTCGGTCCTCGTTCGTGTTGGGGCGATCATACCGCGCAGATGCCGAACGAGCAAAGCGGATGCCTCCGCGCGCACACTCCCCGACCTCCCCCCCAAGTCCGCCGCGCGCCTTTGCAAAAAAATCCGAGCCCTTTTCCCCCAAGCACTTGCGCACGCTCCCCGCCCCCGCCCGTCCGCCCGCGCTCGCACAAACGTGTCCCAAGGCCCCTCAGTTGACACGCCGCCGCGCGCGACCGCAACAGGAGCCACCGCCATGCCCGAAGACACGATCGCCGCCGCCCTCGCCCCGCTCATCGTCAAGGCCGCGCGCGAGCTCGGGCGCGTGCTCGACACATCCGGGAGCGAGCCCACGCGCGTGCGGGCCGCGCTGGGCATCCTGCGCCTGGCCGATCGCGCCGAGGCCCGGCGCTCACGGGCAGCCGACGAAGTACGCCGCGAGGTAGTCGAAGATGTCCTGGACCGAGACCGCGCCGGAGTGGTTGAAGTCGGCCGCGGGGTCGGCCATGAAGTACGCGGCGAGGAAGTCGAAGATGTCCTGCACCGAGACGGCGCCGGAGTTGTTGAAGTCCGCCGCGCACGCCGTCTCCGCCGTCGGGCTCACCAAGAGCACCGCGTCGTACGGCTCGGCCGTCGCGTTGTTGTCGTAGGTGACGACCGCGTTGACGATCAGGCCGCCCATCGCGCGGATGTCCAGCGGATCGGCCGTGGTCGCCCCGGGCGATTGCTCGGTGATGAGCTGCTGATGGTGGAACGCGCCCGAGGCGATCGAGTCCGAATCGCTCAGCGCCAGCGACGTGATCGTGTACGGGCGCGTCGAGTTGGCCCCGGTGATCGTCTGGCCCGTGGTCAGGATCAACTCCAGTCGGTGCCCATTCCCCGTGTCCACGCCCTTGAACAACCCCGTGGCCGCGCTCCCCCCCGTCGGCGTCCATCCGCAGACGAAGTACACGTTCCCCAGCCCGTCCACCGCGGGCGCCGACATCACCGCGGGCGACGCCAGCGTGCCGATGGACGGCCCGGCCGCGCCGCTGAGAACCTGCTGACCCGGGAACGCCGCGACCGTCCACGCGCCCGTGGCCGGTCCGGTCGCGGTGACGGCGACGATGTAGTCGCCGATGCCCGCCTCGTTGGCCGTGGCGGCGAGCACCAGCCGCGCGCCGGAATCCTCACCCACGCCCACCAGCCCGCTCCCGCCGCGGAAGGGCACCTGCGAGAGGTATTGCTTGAACGTCGCTGCGCCCGTCGCGTTGGCCGCGAAGCCCAGCGGCGACGACACCGGCGAGGCGAGCGTGAGCGCCCGCGCCGTGCCCGGCGCGACGCTCGGCGGCGCGCCCGCCGCGCCGAAGTTCAGCCCGCACGCGTCCAGCGTGTTCACCAGCCCGCCCGCGGAAAGGGCCAGCGTCGCCAGCGTGCCCGCGTCGCCGCCCAGCGGCGTGAGCGGCGAGTACGACGGGTTGCCCCGCTGCGAGACCGCGCCCGCGCCCAGGTGCGCGGCCCCGAGGTTGGTCAGGTCGGCGGTGGATGAACCGACCCGCAGCCGGTTGCTGAAATCCTCGACCAGCGCGAACGGGCCGACGCCCTCCTGCAAGACCGACGCCGGCACGTTGGTCGGCGTTGGCTCGTTGTTCACGATGAAGGCGGTCGCGCCGGTGTCTGTCGCGGTGTTGACCGCGCCGCCGGCGGACACGCTGTTCGCCGCGCCGTTGCGATCGGCCGTGCTCACGCGCAGGATGTTGTCGCCCAGCACGCGAGAGGCCGTCGTGGTCAGCGTGTTGAAGTTGTCGGCGCGGATGAGCACGTTCCCCGCCGCGTCCACCGAGCCGTAACTGAGCGTCGCCGTGTCCGCCGCGCCGGAGCTCGCGCGGCTGACCGCCGCGACCACGCGCTCGACGTACAACCGGCCGAAGTCGGCGCTGTCGCGCCCCACGATCGCGCCGATCGCGTTGCTCGGGTTGAGCGAGAAATCCGACGCAGCCACCGCGAACTGCGTCGCGAAGCCCGTCACCGGCACGCTCGTACCCGCCGGCGTGTTGTACGTCGGGTTCACGCCCTGCCCGCGGGAGGTCCACAGCGCGAACGTGCGAGTCGGAAACGTGACGCCCTCCAGCATCGTCGGGCTCACCGCCGCCGACCCGAGCACCTGCGTCTTGTACAAGGGGTCCGAGTCGCGCGAGGCCTTGATGATCGGCGCGACCAGGATCGGCTGTCCCCACGACGTCGTCTGCATCACCGCGTCCACCACATACCGCACCCGCTGCGACGAGGCGTCGTACACCGACAGCGCGTCGTTGGTCCCGGGCGTGATGGGCACGCTGTCCTGTCCGTAGGCCGCGCCCGCGGCGGCGGCAAGGGTGACGGCGGCGAGCGTGAGCTTCCTCATCCAGCACTCCGTTCCTGAGGACAAAGCCACAGACATCCGCCGGACCAACGAGCCCGCGAACGCTCCAGCCTCCGGCGAGTCTATCAGTCGGGGCTTCCCGCCGGAATACCCGAAAGAATGCCTCACGGCCGCCGGCTTTCAAGGTCCGAACCCCGATTCCTTCCGGTCCGGGAACGACAGCCAGTCCGTTAGATGTTTGTTTACGTGCACCCGGGCCCGAGCGCGTACGCTCCGTAAACCATGCCGGCCGCGAGGTTCACGCTTATCTCCCCCGGGTGCGTCCGCCTTGAACACAGCCCGAGCGGGAGGTTTGTGGATGCGCCGACGCTGCTCGCCGCGTGCCGCGACCGGGATCGGCCTGATTTCCGCGAGCCCGCGGGCCAGCCCGTGGTGGTCGAAGATCGCGCCGGGGCCGACTGGTTCACGCTCGAAACCGACCGCTTCCGCCTCGTCTACACGCCCGACGGCACAGGCCTGAGCGATCGCACGCTCCGCGTCCACGTGCGCGGCCCGTTCGCGCCCGGCGGGCCGGGCGGCGACGAGACGGTCTGGTCACCGGGCTCGGCGCAGACCGGCAACCTCGGCGGCACAATCTGCACGCTCGACGGCGTACGCGGGCCCGTGCCCCTGACCGACGGTCTGCTCTCTCGCGACGGGTGGTGCTTCATCGACGACTCCCGCGGCCATCTGCTCGCCGATGGCTGGGTTCGCCCGCGCGATCCCGAGCCGAGCGCCAGCGACGGCTACCTGATCGCGTTCGGGAGCGACTTCAAGGCCGGGCTGCGCGCATTCACCGCGCTCTCGGGGCCCGTGCCGCTCCCGCGCCGATGCCTGCTGGGCTCGTGGTATTCGCGGTACTGGCCGCACACCTCCGAGCAGTTCCGTCAGATCGTCCGCGATTACGAGTCGCACGGCATCCCGCTCGACGTCGTGGTGCTCGACATGGACTGGCACCGCGACGGGTGGACCGGTTGGTCGTGGAACCGCGGCCTCCTCCCCGACGCCGAGGACCTTCTCCGCTGGCTGCACGATCGCGGGCTCGCGGTCACGCTCAACCTGCACCCGTCCGACGGCGTGGGCCCGCACGAGGACCGCTACGGCGACTTCATGCGGGCGCTGGAGCGAGATCCCGCGTCGAACCAGACGGTCCCGTTCGACGCCGGGGACCGCCGATACATGGGTGCGCTGTTCGATCACGTGATCCGCCCGCTGGAGAGCCCGGCGGCTCCGAGCGAGGGCGCCGACTTCTGGTGGGTCGACTGGCAGCAGGAGAAGTTCACCCGCTCCATCCCCGATCTGACCAACCTGCAGTGGCTCAACCGGCTGTTCTTCGAGCACACGCGCACTCCCAGCGCCGGCGACGGGAGCAGGCGGGTCCGTCGCGGTGTGTCGTTCTCACGCTGGGCCGGCGACCCGCGCGAGCATCGCTGGGGCGACCACCGCCACCCGATCCATTTCTCCGGCGACGCGCACACCGGCTGGCCGATGCTCGCGTTCCAGGTCCCGTTCACGGCAACGGCGGGCAACGTCGGGTGCTTCTTCTGGTCGCACGACATCGGCGGGCACTTCGGGCCTCGGATCGAGGAGGCCACGGCGCGCTGGGTGCAGTTCGGTGCGCTCTCGGCCGCGCTGCGGCTGCACTCGGCGAGGTCCGGCGTGCTCGACCGACGACCCTGGACGTACGGCGAGCCGTTCTTTCAATCGATGCGGGCGGCGTTCAGGCTGCGGGCGAGGCTGATGCCGTACATCTATTCGCAGGTGCACCGATCGTGCGACGAGTCCGTGCCCCTGCTGTGCCCGATGTACCTCGACCACCCGGGCGAGCCGCGGGCGTACCACCTGCCGGGGCAGTATCGCCTCGGCGCCGACCTGCTCGCAGCGCCGATCGTGCGCCCGGGCGTGGGTGAGCAAAGGGTTGGCACGCAGGGCGTGTGGTTCCCGCCGCTCGATGGCCCCGGGCGCGGCTGGCGGCACTGGCGGACGGGCGAGCGGTTCCCCGCGGGCGACGAGGCCATTGTCGGTGCGGCCATCGACGAGGCGCCGTTGTTCGTGCCCGAGGGCGTGCCCGTACCGCTCGCGCCCATCGGCACACGCAGCGCGGCCGGGCTGGGCGAAACCGCCTGTATCCGGCTGTGGCCGTCGCTCGCGGATGGCACGTGGTCAACAACGCTGGTCGAGGACGACGGCCTCACCGACGACCCGCGCCGTGAGCGTGTGGGCAGAACGCCGATCGCGGCCGAGTGGTCGAGCCCTCCGGGCGTCCCGGCACCTTCGCGCCGGCTGCGTCTGACCATCGGCCCGACCACCGGCGCGTTCACGGACCAGCCCGAGCGCCGCCGTTACACGATCGAGGTCGGCGGCGTGGGCGAGCTGCTGCACGCGGCGGCGGACGGGCGCCGGCTCGCGGGCGAGATCGACTCGCACCGCAACGGCGGGCGGCTCACGCTGTCGCTGCCAGAAATGTCGGCCCCTCAGGGCGTCGTCGCCACGATCGACCTCACGCCCGCCGACGCCGAACGTCTCACGGTGAGCGTCGCGGCCAGGCGGCTCGGCGAGGCGCTCGGGCGAACCCTCGTCGGCTCGCCCGATCGCGAAGCGGGCGATGCACTCCGGCATGCCGTGATCGCCGAGTGCCGGTCCACGGGCGGCATCCACGGGACCGAGGCGTTGGCGATCGGCGCGGGCATCGGGCTTGTGCCCCGCGGCGGTGAGTTCCGATTGTGCGACACGTTCGGCTGGGTGGACCGGGCCGAGGCCCGTGTCGAGATCGTTGATCGGATGGGCGTGCGCGCGGCGGCCCGCTCCGACCGGCGGATCACCCTCGGCGGCGAGTTGGGCGGTCGGTCGCGGGCCGGTGTTGTCGAACTGCCGCCGGAGGGTTTGGAGCAGCCGCCGCTGGGCCTGCGATCTTCGCGCATGGTCCGGGCCGAGTTCGCGATCGAAGGGCACGCGCTCTCGATCTCGGAGCAGGCCGACACCCAACTGCGCCCGCTGCCCGCGTCGGTGTGGCGCGCGGTCGGCCCGTTTCCGTGGGACTGGGCCCGCTCGGTGCACGATCAGGCTTTTTCGCCCGAGCAGGGCGGCGGGCGCGGGCTGCGCTGGCACGATTGGCACGACGCGACCAACGGCTCGTGGGTCACCTGGATCGCGGCGAGGTCCGGAGAGAAGTGGCCGGTGGACCTGCGGCTATCGCTCAACAGCGAGGGCGGGATGGGTTACGCGCTCACACGGATCACGTCGAGCCGCCGCCAGGCCGCGAGATTGATCGTGGAGAGCAGCGACAAAGTCGAGGTCTGGTTCAACGCGAAAAAGGTCTACTCGATGGACGGGTTCGAGACGTCGGCCGCGCTGGAGGGCGGCGCGGCCGTCGTCCTGCCGCAGGGGCGCAGCACGCTGCTGGTGAAGTGCGTGCATGGCGGCGGTGGGTGGGGGTTCTCGCTGGCGATCGACGGTGAGTGCGAAGTGGGCGCGGACTGCGACCCGGACGGTAGCGCGGCGGCCGCGATGCCGCGATCGGGGTGAGGGGTGGGTCACGCGTGGGGTTCGATGTCCACGCGGGCGGCGAGCACTCGCCACCGCTCCGGCGACGTGAAGAGCAGGCCGCACACCGGGCCCTGGCCAAAGACGGCGGCGTGCTGCTCGAACGCGCGGGCGAGCGCGAGCACGTCGTCGCGCGGCACGCCGCGGATGAGGAAACCCGGCTCGCGGTGGTTGCCGATCTCGTCGGAAGATTCGCTGGGCGAGTGGTCGTACCCGGCGGACTCGATCAGCCGTTCGAGTCCGCGGTTGCGCTCGGCGTTTTCGGCGTCGTCAAGGTGAGAGTGCCCGGGGTTGCACGCGGTGATGATCGCCCAATCACCGGAGGGGAGGAGCAGCGACGGCTCGGCGTCGGGGGTTGATGAGTCGTCGCCGAACCGCAGGGCGACGCGGCGGCCGCAGGAGACGAAGCGGTACACCGCGCGGGCGTAGGCTCGGTCGAGTGGGTCGCTCACGGTGGGAGGGTAGAGCCCGATTGAACGGGTGCGGCGCGACGGGCGTTGAGGTTGGCGCACCGCTCGGACGCCCGGAGCGGCGTCCGAGCGAGAGCGCCCCGCCGCGCGTGCGTTTCCGGGGGTGTACGATCGGACCCATGAGTGTTTCACGAACGGAGCCGGGCGGCACACCCAACGGCTCCGCGGCGGGCGGGGCCGGGGGGGTGGGGGGGGCGGGGGGTGGGGCGTTCTCGTCGCGCTCCAGCAGGGTGAGGTTCCGCGAGTTCCTTGAGCGCCGACGGCGCGGCGAGTTGAACCCGGACGAGCGCAAGGACGTGTTCGGCGGCGCGGCCGGCGAACAGGCGATGCCCAAGGGCGAGCGCAGCCGCAGACGCTCGCGGTCGTTCTGGCTTCTGGCGCGCGAGTTCTGGGGTTTTTTGCGGGGCCACCGCGCCACGATCGCGCTGTGCATCTGCACGGTGAGCGTCTCAGCGCTGACCGGGCTGCTCATGCCCGCGAGCACGAAGGTCGCGATCGACTACATCCTGACGGACCATCCGGGCCCGTCGGGCCTGCCGGCGTGGACGCCCTCGCGCGACCCGGTGACGCTGCTGTGGCTGCTGGCGGGCGTGATGATGGCGGCCAACATCGTGGCGATCGCGGTGGGCGTCTGGGGCCGGTGGCGGATGACGCGACTGGCGGTGGTCACGAGGCTGGAGATCCGGCGGCTGGTGTTCAACCACGCCGTGCGCCTGCCGCTGCACCGGGTGTACCAGATCAAGTCGGGCGGGGCATCGAGCATCCTGCGTGACGACGCGGGTCAGGCCGGCGACCTGCTCTTCAGCCTGCTCTACAACCCGTGGCGGTCGATCCTGCAACTGCTGGGCACGCTGGTGATCCTGGCAAGCGTGGACTGGATGCTGCTGGCGGGCGCGGTGGCGTTGATCCCGGCGATCTGGATGAGCCACCGGACCTGGATCAGCCGCATCAGGCCGGTGCAGAAGGCGACGCGCCAGGTGCGCCAGCACTTGGACGCGCACACGACCGAGAGTTTCGGCGGCATGCGCGTGGTGCGGGGCTTCTCGCGGGAGCGGGGCGAGGCGGGGCGGTTTGTCCGCAGCAACGACCTCATGACGCGCCAGGAGGTGCTGGTGTGGTGGTGGTCGCGGATGATCGAGATCGCTTGGATGGTGCTGCTGCCGTTGGGATCGGTGGCGGTGCTGGTGTACGGCGGTTCGCGAGTGGTCCGCGGTACGTTGACCATCGGCGACTTGACCATGTTCCTGGCGTACGTGATGATGCTGCTGGGCCCGCTGGAGGTGCTCACGGTCAGCGCGACCAACATCCAGACGCAACTGGCGGCGTTCGACCGGGTGCTGGACATCATGGCCGAGCCGACGGAGTTTCGCGCGGGCGCGGAAGCGTCGGCGGGGGAGCTGCGGAAGCGCCCCGTGCTGGCGACGGCCGCGAGGGCGATTGAGCAGCGCGACCGGAGCGGGCTGGACCTGTGCCGCGCCGCCGTCGCGGGTCGCATCAGCATCAGGGGCGTGAGTTTCACGTACCCGGGCTCGCCGGAGCCGGTGCTGCACGGGATCAACCTGGACGTGCCGGCGGGCGCGACGGTCGCGCTGGTGGGGCCGAGCGGGTCGGGCAAGACCACGCTGTGCAACCTGGTGGCCCGCTTCTACGACCCGACCTCGGGCGTGATCGAGCTCGACGGCGCGGACCTGCGTTCGATCAACGTGGGGTCGTACCGAAGGCTGCTGGGGATCGTCGAGCAGGACGTGTTCCTGTTCGACGGGACGGTGCGGGAGAACGTCGGGTTCGGGCGGCGAGACGCGACGCCCGCGGAGATGGTCGCGGCGGCCGTGGGGGCCAACGCCGATGGGTTCGTCCGCGAGCTGGAGCACGGCTACGAGACGCTTATCGGCGAGCGCGGCGTGCGGCTCTCGGGCGGACAGAAGCAGCGGCTTGCGATCGCGCGGGCCATCCTGGCCGACCCGCGGATCCTGATCCTCGACGAGGCGACCAGCAACCTTGACAGCGAGAGCGAGCAGTTGATCCAGGATTCGCTGCGGACGCTCATGCGGGGGCGGACGTGCTTCGTGATCGCGCACCGGCTGAGCACCATCCGCCACGCGGACCTGATCGTGGTGCTGGAGAACGGGCGCGTGATCGAGACCGGCACGCACGAGCAACTGGCGCAGGAAGAGGGGCGATACTGGGAGATGCTGCGACGGCAGTTGTACCCGAGCGACGCGGCCCTGGACAAGAGCGCGGCGAGGAAGATGGTCGAGGCGGGCGGAGCGAACGGGCCGGGCGCGGCGTAGGTCATTGCGAGCGGTTGGCCCAGCCCCACTCCGAGGCGTTGGATTGCCAGAGGGTCTGCCTGGCCGTGCCCTTCTTGATGAGGAACAGGTTCTTGCACGTCAGGTCGGCGGTTTCGGCGACGCGGTCCTGGGGGCCCACGGGCGGCTTGAAGAGCAGGATGCTGCCGTCGAGGAAGCCGATGTGCGAGCCGCCGCCCTTGCCGCCGGCCGCGGAGCCGCTGTTGCGCACGCCGTGGCGGGTGGACATCTGGTCGAGGTTGGCGAAGGAGCCGTCGTCGTAGTCGTGGTTGTAGTACAGGTCGTGCTCCTCGATCATGAGCGGGATGGACTGGAGGTTGTTGATCGGTGTGGGGTAGGGCGGGCGGGCCTGGTAGACGGCTTGCCAGGGGAGGTCCACGCGAGCGCCGGCCATGCGGATGATGAAGGTGTAGTCGTAGAAGTGGTTGGCCTCGCGCCGGGCCGAGGGGCACTCGAGGATCCTGTCGGCGAGGTTGAAGTAGTCGTTCATGACGCTGGCGCGCATGGGGTGGGGGTACTGCGCGGGGTTGGCGTTGTAGTTGGTGTTGTTTCGCCCGCACCAGTCCATGTTGAGCGGGCCCTGCCAGTAGCTGCCGGGGATGGACTTGTAGTCGGCGGCGTAGGAGTTGAAGCCGAGCATGATCTGCTTCATGTTGGAGCCGCAGATCGTGGTGCGCGCGGCCTCGCGGGCCTTGGCCAGCGCGGGGAGCAGCAGCGAGACCAGCAGCGCGATGATCGCGATGACCACGAGCAGTTCGATGAGGGTGAAGGCCGCGGGGCGTCGGGCCGGGCGTGCTGAAGGCATGGAGGGCCTCCGGGCGCTTGCCTCCTCCCCCCCGCGTGAACTCTCCGGGTGGGCAGCATACCACGGGTTGGGCCTGAGCCAAAGGCCGTATTGCGGCTGGGATTGTGGGCTATCCTGACACCGTCACCCGCGAAACCACCCAGGAGAAGCCATGACCAGCCCCGCCGCGACGTCCGCTTATGGCCAGCTTTGCGAGATCAAGCGGGAGGCCGCGACGCTGGGGTCGATCGGGAGCCTGCTGGATTGGGACCAGGAGACGTACATGCCGCCCCGCGGGAGCGCGGCCCGGGCGGAGCAGCGGTCGATGATGGCCCGACTGTCGCACGAGCGGGCGACGAGCCCGCGGGTGGGGGAGTTGCTCGCGGCGTGCGAGGCCGATAAGTCGCTGACGGGGGACAAGTCGTCGCTCGCGGCGGCGGACCTCCGCGAGATGCGGCGCGACTACGACCGGGCGACCAAGCTGCCGTCGGACCTGGTGGCCGAGTTGGCCATGGTGACCAGCCAGGCGCAGGACGTGTGGAAGGATGCGAGGGAGAAGAGCGACTTTGAGTTGTTTCGGCCGTGGCTGGAGCGGGTATTGGGGCTGGTGCGCCGCAAGGCCGAGTGTTACAGGGGGAGGGGGGGGCTCACTCGTGAAGGCGAGCTGTACGACGCGCTGATCGACGAGTACGAGCCGCGGGCGACGGCGGCACAGATCGAAGCGATCTTCAACCCGCTGCGGGACCGGCTCTCGGCGCTGGTGAAGGACCTCACCGGCTCGGGCAAGGCGGTGGACCGGCGGGTGCTGGACGTGAAGGTCGAACCGGCGCGGCAGCACGAGTTGGGTTTGTTCGTGCTCAAGTCGCTGGGGTTTGAGTTCGAGGCGGGGCGGCTGGACACGACGACGCACCCATTCTGCTCGGGGATCGCGCCCGGCGACACGCGGATGACGACGCGCTACCGCGACCAGGCGCTCACCGACGCGCTCTACAGCAGCATGCACGAGTGCGGGCACGGGCTGTACGAGCAGGGGCTGCCAAAGTTGGAGACGCTCGCGGGGCTTCCGGCGTTCGGGCGGCCGGCGTCGCAGGCGGTGTCGCTGGGCATCCACGAGAGCCAGTCGCGGATGTGGGAGAACTTTGTCGGGCGCAGTCGCGAGTTCTGGAAGTGGCTGTGGCCGATCGCGGGGAAGATGACCCGCGCGGCGGGCGACGCGGGCGCGGACCCGCTGGCGGGGTTCACGGCCGAGCAGATGTACGCGGCGGTGAACACCGCGATCCCGAGCCTGATCCGCGTGGAGGCGGACGAGGCGACGTACAACCTGCACGTGATGCTGCGGTTTGAGCTTGAACGCGGGCTGGTGTCCGGGTCGCTGGCGGTCAAGGACCTGCCGGGCGAATGGAACTCGCGCTTCAAGCGGCTGGTGGGGATCGACGTGCCGGACGACCGGCGCGGGTGTCTGCAGGACGTGCACTGGTCGTTCGGGCTGGTGGGGTATTTCCCGACCTACACGCTGGGCAACCTGTACGCGGCGCAGTTCTGGGAGACGATCAACAAGCAGATCCCGGACCTGTCGGCGAGGATGGAGCGGGGCGACTTTTCGGCGCTCAAGCGGTGGCTCAACGAGAACATCCACGCGCACGGGCGGCGGTACAGCGCGGCGGAGCTGTGCCAGCGGCTGACGGGCGCGCCGTTGAGCGCGGACCCGCTGATGCGGCACCTGGAGGGGAAGTTGCGGGCGCTGTACCGGTGAACGGGGCGGTGTAACGCACGCGGATCATCACAGGCACGGCTTCTGAGCAGGCCGTGCCTGTGGCGTTTGAGCGGCCGTGCCTGTGGCACTTACCTATTGGAAGTCGCGAACGGCGGCTCGATCACGAGCAGGGCCTTGCCGCCGACGGCGAAGTACTTGATCTTGCGCTCGCGGCCGACGCGGAAGAGCAGGATGAGTTTCTGGTCGGGCTGCGAGCGGGTCAGCAGCGGCATCTCGTTGACGTGGGTGATCGGGTTGGACGGGCGGAGCGTGACCCAGACTTCCTTCTGCGTCTCGTAAATGAAGCCGAAGGGGGTGTAGGGCACGCCCGAGTCGTCCACCAGTCGCGGGCCCTTTTCGAGGTCGATGCCGGCGCCGACGTTGGAGAGGAAGCCCCAGTCCGAGTTGCGACCGTCCACGACGACCTGAACCACAACCTGATCCTCCGGGCAGGCCAGGCGGCGGACCTGGAGGGCGGGGTCGCCCTCGCGGGCGCGGAGGCTGTCCTTGCGGAACTTGCCCTCGCCTTCGAGGAGTTGCTTCTCGTCGTTGATGGTGAGGCCCTGGAGGTCGTCGCGCTGGAAGACCAGCCCGCCCTGGAGGCGGTCGCTCGCGAGCATCCAGTTCTCGAGCTGGGTGGGCTTCTTCTGGACGGCGCCGGCGGCGTCGACGGGCTCGGCCTTGGAGGCGATGTTGAGCTGGCCGTCGCGGGCCGCGGCGTCGCGGGCCTGGATGGAGGCGAAGGTGGTGTAGGGCTTCATGCCGCGGACGTCTACGCGGGTGCCCTTGACGTAGAGGCCCAGCGGCTGGGCGCCTTTGGGCACGACAAACTCGAAGGCCATGGGCGACTCGTTGCGCCCGCCGACGGTGGCGATGAAGGTCTTCTGACCGTCGAAGCACCAGCGGCCGTACTCGGACTTGCTGGACTCGCCCTCGGAGATGACGGCGACGGGCTGGATGGCCATGCTGCCGCCGTCGGCGGTCTGTACGACCAGCCGGAGCTGGCCGTTGCCGACGATGACGCGCCCGGTCTTCTCGTTGGCGCCGGGGTTGAACTTGACGACGTAGCCCTCGAGCGTGCTCTGGGCGGGGTTGGGCTGCGAGTTGTCGATGTAGGTGAACTGGCGCTTCTTGCCGGGCTCGAAGGTGTCGTTGAGCAGGTCCTTGCCCGGCTCGACGGTGTAGTGGTTGAGCACCTCGAACGCGCTCTTGGGGATGGCGTGGCGGCTCTTGCCGTCGTCGAAGTTGAGGCGGAGCAGCGGGCCCTCGTCCTGGAGGTCGGGGTGCCACTTGGCGAGGTTCTCGTCGGTGCGGAAGGTTGAGTCGGACATCACCGAGTAGAACGTGGACGTGAACTGATCGGCCGGGAGCAGCAGGTGGCTGGTGCGGACGAGCGAGCCGTTGTTGGAGTAAGTCACCGGCTCGAAGCCCATGATGGTGGACTCGAGGCGGAGATAGCCGATCGAGAGGACGAAGATGCCCGCGGTGATGACGCCGGCGATCGCGCCGCAGAGGCCGCCGCCGACCATGTTGGTGATGCCGTCGAGGTCGATGTTCTTGGGGATGATCGCGTTGGTGGCCAGGCGGAGGACGATGAGCGAGACCGCGAAGGGCACGGCCAGGGCCAGGCCGTGGGCCCAGCCGATCATGTCGCCGCCGACGTTCATGAAGACCGAGGTGAGCGGCTCCCACGCGGCGAAGGCGATCGCGCCGGCGACGATCGTGCACAGCAGATGGATGAGCGCCGAGAAGGCCCCGCGGCTGCCCCACATATAGGCGATGCCGAATACGGCGAAGATGACGAGAACGCTGAAGATCATGATCGAGTCTCGCGGGCGGGGGGCGGGGGGGCGGGGGGCGCTGGTTGAGGTTTCACCACTGCGGGCACTGAGGTCGCTGAGGAGTGACCTTGAGTGCGTTGGATTGTGGGCTCAACGGTGATACAGGTGAGCGGAGGTCACGTAGCGGCGGAGGCCGGGGGACGCGGGGAGGGCGAGCCGGAAGGTGGGGTGGGGGGGGCGGGCTCGGACGCGGTGACCCGCATGACCTCCTCGACGCTGGTGACGCCCTCGACGGCCTTCTTGATGGCGCACTGCTGGAGGCTGGGGAGGCTCTTCTTACGCAGGGCGGCCTTGAGGCCCTGGATGTTGCCCTGGACGATGAGGGCCCGCTCGTCGGGGCCGATGCCGTAGAGCTCGAAGATGCCGTCCTGGCCGAAGTAGCCGACGCCGGCGCAGGTGGGGCAGACCTCGGGCTTGTTCTTGATGAGGACCTGGCCGCCCTTCTTGAAGAGTTGCTGGACGCGGCCCTCCGGGACGCCGAGCTTCTTGAGCATGTCGGGGCTCGGCGGGTAGGGCTGGCGGCAGTTGGTGCACAGGCGGCGGAGCAGGCGCTCGTTGATGACGCCGTGGAGCGACTCGGCGGCCTGGCGGGCGTCGCCGACGGCCTTGACGTAGGCCTGGATTGCGGTGAGGGCGTCGCCGGCCTTGAAGGAGAGGTAGGTGCGTGTGCGCTCCTGGTCGGCCTTGGCGATCTCCTTGGCGGTCTGCGGGTCGGGCAGCTCGGCGACGGCGACGACGTCGGGGTCGCGGCGGAGGATCGAGCGGACCAGCGTCGAGAACTCGCCGCCGGGAGCGCCGGCGGGCGCGCCCGGCGCAGCGGCGGCGGGCGCGTCGTTCTGGGGGTCGAACTTGTTGGTGCGGACGCCCTCGATGGCGGCCTGCGGGTCGATCTCGACGGTCTGCACGTTGGACGTGTAGGCGTCGTGCATCTTGACGACGCTGTAGAGGGTGGTGGTGCGCCCGCCGTCCGGGGGCGAGGTGACGAGCACGACGCCCTTGCCCTCGGCGACGATCTCGCGGAGCTCCTTGAGCTGCGGTTCGAGTAGGCCGAGTTCCTCGACCTTCTTGGTGACCTGCTGCTCGGGGTTGAGGAGCATGGTGAGCTTCATGCCGCCCTGGGCGCCGATGCTGACGACCTTGACGATGGTCTTGAGGACGCCCTCCTCGACCGCGAGCGTGCCCTGCTGGCGGCGGCGGCGGTCGGCAACGTCGAGGCCGGCCGCGGCCTTCCAGAAGTCCATGATGCGGGCGGCGTTGGCTGGGGGCATGGTCTCGCCGCCCTGACGGACGCCGTCAACGATCCAGGACGCGCCGTAGAGCTGGTCCTTGCCCGCGGGGCCGACCTCGATCTGCGAGGCGCGGGCCTGCTGGGCGGTCATGAAGAGTTTTTCGGCGGCGGTGCGGACCTCGTACTCGGGGGTTTCGGCCAGCGGCGCGGCGACGAGGCGGGTGAACTTGCCCTTCTCGTCGGGACCCTTGATGTTGAGAGCGACCTTGGCCTGGAGCTTGGCGGCGGCCTTGACGGCCTTCTTCTCGGCACCCGAGAGCTTGGCCATGTTGAGGCGGATCTTGTACTTCTCGGGGACGCGGTCGTCCTTGTTGGCAACGACCATGTACGCGAGCAGGTCGGCGATGAGCACCACGAGCATCACGCCCAGCCCGGCCCAGAACGCGCCCTCGCTGCCGGGCATGGCCGCGCCGACGAGGATGCCGCCGACCACCGCTACGAACCCGGCGATGATGTGGCCGACGTTCCACTTGCGTCGAGGGAGGAAGAACTGGGCCGCGTGCTTGTCATAGACGGAGGAGACGACCCATGCCCAAGGGAGAAAGACCACGAGCATGAGCAGGGGCTTCCACCATGAGACAAGGACAAACGAGTCGGCGGCTTGGGCGAGAAGAGTCATGGATGTTTGGCTGAGGAGGGTGGGATGCCGGCCGGTGTCGGTTGGCCGCGGGTTTGGGAAAGGCTATTCGGTTGATCGGACCTGACGGGTCCCGATCCGTGGCCGGAAGGCGAGGAAGGGGAGGGCCGGAGTGTGCTGAGGGTATCAGGTTTGGCTCGGTTTGGTGCGCGGGCACCCTGTAGCGGGGCAAAATTGGGCCCTGATGGGTGCGAGGGGCCGCCTGGCGGGGGAGGACGGGAAAGTGTCCGGGGTGGCCCTCCCGACGCGGCCCGCCCGTATCGAATGACGACAGGAGATGGTTCGCTGTGCGAGCGGGGCACCCCCGTTTGCGCACGCCACACCCCCGCGGCCCCGAGCGGCCGCAAATCCGTGGCATGGATGAAACGAGTTCGCGGAGCCGCCGTGATCGGGACGGGGTGCGGGTCTAGCAGCCGGCGAAGTACAGCGCCAGGAAATCGAAGATGTCCTGTACCGATATGCCCCCGCTGTGGTTGACGTCGGCCGCGGGGTCGTTCATGAAGTAGGCCGCCAGGAAGTCGAAAATATCCTGGACCGAGACCGCGCCCGAGCCGTTGAAATCGGCGGGGCAGACGGGTGGGAGCAGGGTGCGCGTGCCCTCGAGGATGAAGGGGAGCGAGTACGCCCGGCCGTCGGTCACGCCCGCGACGAACCCCTCACGCCCCTCGAACCAAACGCGGGCCCCGGTGCCGAAGGGGTCGTTGAACAGCCGGGCGTTGTGCGGCGGCAGGACCTCTTGCGTGCGGGGCGTGACCAGCGGTTGGAACACGTTGCTGGACGGCGTGAGCGCGCCGTCGAAGGCCCACTCGATCCAGTAGCGGCCCGGCCCGAGGCGGCCCCCATCGGGCAGGCCGTCGAGGGAGACCCTGTACGCGAAGACCGGGCGCACCGTGCCGGTGCTGGTCGGGCTCTCGCGGTGGCAGACGAATACGCCGGGCGGGGCGGCGAGGATCAGCGGCGAGGTCAGCACCGGCATCGGGAGCGGGTCGGGCACCGGCGGGGGAGAATCCGCCGAGTAGGGCGGCTCGGTCCACAGGTTGATATGGATGCTCGTGATCGTGGGCGTGGTCTGCGAGGTCTGGAAGGCGTAGAGCGTGACCTGGCTCAGGTCCCACTCTTCGCCCTCGGGGACGACGAAGTCGTCGGCCGAAGCCGTGCCGGTGGCGACGGTGGCGGCGACGCCGGTGGTCGAGAACGTGAAGGTCTGGCCCGGGATCGTGAAGCCGTCGGCCTGGCTGATGGGCAGGCCGGCGATCGCGCCCGTGCCGCCGGCGGGGTTGGTGATGAAACCGCCGTTATCGAACAGAACATCCGCCCCGGCGACGGGCGCCATCGCGAGCAGGAGCAGTCCGAACGCGGCCCGACGGCGTGAACGCATCGACATGGAGTTCCTCCGGGGATCGGGTCAACCGAGCTTCTTGAGGCGCATCTGGAGCTCGTCGACGTTGGGGCTGGCCTCGAGCGCGGTGCGCATGTGGATGTACTCACCTTCGACGAGCTTCACGAGCGAGTCGTTGAAATCGACCATGCCCTGCTGCTGGGCCTCGATGGCCTGGAAGTACTCGCGGAGCTCGCCCTCACGCCCTTCGAGGATGTGCTTGCGCACAACCGTGTTGTTGATGAGGATCTCGAGGGCGGGGATCCGGTGGATCTTCTCGTGCAGCGTTGGGAGAAGCTTCTGGTAGACGAAGGCCCGCATCTGGTAACCGAGGATCTTGCGGACCTGCTCGACCTCCTCGGCCTCGAAGAGGCCGTAGATGCGGCTGAAGGTCTGGAGCGTGCTGGAGGCGTGGATGGTCCCGTAGACCAGGTGGCCGGTCTCGGCGGCGTGGAGGGCGGCCTCGAAGGTCTCCTTGTCGCGCATCTCGCCGACGAGCACGATGTCGGGGTTCTCGCGGACCAGGGCGCGGAGCGCGATCTTGAAATCGAGGCAGTCGATGCCGATCTCGCGCTGGTTGATGGTCGCCTTCTTGTCCGTGAAGATGTACTCGATCGGGTCCTCGATGGTGACGATGTGGACGGGCTTGCGCTCGTTCACGTAGTCGAGCATCGCGGCGATGGTGGTGGACTTGCCCGAGCCGGTCACGCCGCAGAGGAGCACGATGCCCTGGGGCTGCATGGCGATGTCGGCCATGATCGGGGGCAGGTACAGGTCCTCGAACTTGCGGATGTTGGAGGTGATGAGCCGGGCGGCGACGGCGAGCTTGCCGCGGGCCTGGAAGAGGTTGACGCGGAAGCGGTGGCCCTCGTCGTAGTCGTAGGCGAAGTCGACCGAGCCGAACCTGTGGAGGTCGCGGAACTGCTCCTCGGTCAGGATGTGCTTGGTGATCTGGATGAACTCATCGGCGGTGATGGGGGTGGTGTCGAGGGGCTTGAGGGCGCCGCGCAGGCGGATCTTGGGCTTCTGGCCCGTCTTCATGATGAGGTCGGACGCGGCGAACTTGATCGACGCCTTGAGGAAGTCGCCGAAGCGCGTCTCGTGCGGATCGTGTTTGCGGTCCGGGTCGAGGGTGACGTGGGGGGCGTCGGATTCGACGGACGGGGTGTCGGTGCTGGTGAGGCTCATGGGATGTGGGGAGAGGGGGGGGCTTGGAGGGGGAGGGGGGGGGCGGGGGATGTCAGGGATCGTATTCCCGGCGCGGGCGGGCGCGTCGGCGTGTGAGCACCCGGCCGGGCTCCGACCGGTACGGGCGCATCCGGCCTGCCAGTTCCACTGGAAGGGGTTCGGCGGCCCGAACGGGCGGTTTTTCGTCGGTGCGCGGGAGCGGTGGGCCCGGATCACGCTCAATGAGCAGGGGCCGGGGTCCATCGGGCGTTCCTAAACCCGCGAGGTGAGCCGTGAAGACTGCCAACATGGAGTTCGCCCTGATCGTGGCCGCGAGCGTGCTGGTGCCGGCCGGTGCGATGGGAGCGCCGCCCGTTGGGTGGGTGGACCTCGACCAGGCTCCGGAAGCGTGTCTGGCGTTGCCGGAGATGGTTCGGCCGGTCGAGGGCCGGGTGCTC
Source organism: uncultured Phycisphaeraceae bacterium (assembly GCA_964630785.1). Lineage (GTDB taxonomy): Bacteria > Planctomycetota > Phycisphaerae > Phycisphaerales > UBA1924 > JADLCX01. The sequence continues at coordinate 46,067 of CAZVZG010000013.1, forward strand.
TGGCTGGACGTGGGGGCGATGGCCCGGTCGCTCGAAGTTGCCCCGGTGTGGCGTGCCGACGGTCCGGATCACGGAGCGATCGGTGTGCGGGTGGGCGATTCGCCGGCGATCATCGCCCTGCCCACCCCCGAGGGCGGGGTCGAGCGGTTCAGGTTCGTCGAGTGCCCGGTGATGCCGGAGGCGATGCAGACCAAGTACCCCGACGTCCGCACGTACATCGGGCAAGGCATCGATCACCCGGCCTCGACGGTCCATTTCGACCTGACGCCCCTGGGATTCCACGCGCAGGTGTTCTCGCCGACTCCGCCCGGTGTGCGGGGCGCCGAGGCCGACCGGGCCGGGGCGTGGTACATCGATCCGATCTCTCGCGGCGACGTGCAGCACTACACGGCGTACCGCTTCGGCGACCTGCCCGGCGTCGGGCCTGGCGAGTGTCTCACGATCGACGATCGCGCCGTCGCGGGCGCGGGCGGCGGGCCTCTGAGCCCGCGCGGGCCGACGGGCGATGTGCCGCTGCACGTTCTGCGACTGGCCGTCGCAGCGACGGGGGAGTACACGGCGTTCCAGAGCGCGCCGAACACGCCGAACCAGGCGGCCGGCGTGGCCGCGGTGGCGACTTCGGTCAACCGGATCAACCAAATCTTCATGCGGGACCTGGCGGTGCAGTTCATGCTGGCGGTGAACAACGACGCGATGATCTTCACCGACGCCACGACGGACCCGTTCGTCGCGTCGCCCCCCGGGCCGGGACAGCCGCCGCGATCGTGGCCGAACCTCGCCGAGATGCTGGCGCAGGTGCCGGGGGTCGTGAACGCGACCATCGCGCCCGGTGCGTGGGACGTGGGGCACGGGGTTACGGCGACGCAGACGGGGACGGGGTTTGCCGGGCAGGGTGCGATCGGCGGGGTGTGCGGGCCGTCGGCCGCGAACGCCGCGTCGACTTCGGGGCTTCCCAACGGCACGTACTTCTGGGTCTCGCTGCTCGCGCACGAGATCGGGCATCAGCTCGGCGGCACGCACACATTCAACGGCATCGCGGGGACGTGCGGCAACGCGAATCAGTACACACCCAGTTCGGCGATCGAGCCTGGCTCGGGCACGACAATCATGTCGTACGCGGGCAACTGCGGCGCGGACAACGTGGTGACGCACAATACCTCACCCGCGGGCGGCGGCCTGCCCGAGTCGGGCGCGGTGCCCATGTTCAACGCGTACAACATCGATCAGATCAACCAGTGGCTGGCGATGAACTTCTGCGGCTTTGGCGTGCAGACCGGGAACCACCGTCCGTTCGCGCCGGCGATTGGCGCCGGCACGTGGCTGGTTCCCGCCAACACGCCGTTCCGGCTGAACGTCACCAACAGCGCCGACCCCGACGCGGGGCAGAGCACGAGTATCTCGTGGGAACAGTTCAACCTGGGCGCCCAGCGCAGCCTCGGCCCGGACACCGGCGCGAACGAGCCGCTCTTCAGGACGTTCGGCCCATCCGGCGACACGGAACGGGTCCTGCCCGTGCTCTCCACGGTGCTCGGGTCGGCCCCGGTGCTGGGCGAGAACCTGCCCCGCTTTGATCGCACGATGTTTTTTCGTGCCGTCTGCCGCGACGACTTCGCGCAGGGCGGTGGCGTGACGCAGTCGCAGGTAACGGTGGGCGTGTGGAGAACGCCCGGCGATGCGCCGTTCCGGGTCACTGCGCCCGCGGCGGGCGCGTCGGTCTGCGCGGGGCAGATACTCGCGGTTCAGTGGGACCCGGCCGGCACCGCGGATGCGCCGATCAACGCCGCGACCGTGGACATCACGCTCTCGCTCGACGGCGGGCAGACCTGGCCGATCACGCTTCTGGCGGGCGCGGCGAACTCCGGGCAGGCCGTCATGCCCGTGCCGGCGGTGAGCACGTCGCGTGCCCGTGTGAAGGTGGAGCCCCCCAACAACATCTTCTTCAACGTAAGTCCGGGCGACTTTTCGATCTCGGCTGGACCGCCGAGCATCGCGACCGAGCCCGTCGATGTCTCGACCTGTCCGGGCCAGACGGTGTCGCTGAACCTGACGCAGGGGCCGAACTCGGGCCGGATTCAATGGTTCCGGAACGGCTCGCCGATCCCCGATGCGAACTCGCCCACGCTCGCGTTCGCCCCCGCGCTCTCGACCCACAGCGACGACTACTTCGCGACCGTCACGAACGGGTGCGGGCAGGTCATGACTCGGATCGCGCGGCTGCAGGTCGGCGTGTCTGTTGACAGTATCACCGGCATCTCCACTCTGCCCGTTGCGCCGTGCTCGCCGATGGTCGTTCACGTCCAGGCCCGCGGCACGGGCCCGCTGACGTACCGCTGGCTCCGGAATGGAGAGAACATGAACGACGGCGCCGGCGTGACCGGGACAACGACCGCGACGCTTTCACTCGGGGGCGCGAGGTATGCGCTGGAGGGCAACTACGAGGTGATCGTGACCGAACCCTGCGGGCCGCGCCGGTTTTTCGCCGGCGAACTGAGGGTTGCGGGACCGGTGTGGGTGCAGAAGGGGCTGACGCCCGCGCCCGGGGTGGTGGGGCAGGCTTCGGCGTACTGGACCATGGCGTACGACGAGTCGCGGGGCGTCACGGTGATGTACGGCGGGCTGGACGACAACGGCCGCCAGTCCAACTCGCTCTGGGAGTACGACGGTGTGAGCTGGACGGTGCGTTACGACGGCACGCTGGTGCCGCTCGCGCAGCCGCAACAGCCGGGCCAGACGTTTTTCGACGGCTTCCCGCCGCCGTACTACACAGCCTGTTACTCGCCCGACCATCAGGCGGTGTACCTGATCGTCGCGCGGGGGAGCACGGGACCCTTGCGCATCTGGCGCTGGGATGGGGCCACGTGGGCAACCGTTGCCGAGCGGCCCAGTTCAGGCGACGTGGGCGGCCTGCTTCAGGCCGCGTACGACCGCGTGCGTCACCGCATGGTCATCGTCCGCGTCTCCGCCAACGGCGGGCCGGCGGAGGTGATCGAGTTTGATCCGACCGCGGGCACGTTCACGAGCGGGCCGACCGCGCCGCAGGCCAACGGCGTGCTGCTGTACGGCTCGAAGATGTATTACGACGAGACGCGCGCGGCGTGCGTGCTGTACCAGCCCGCGGGCAACTTCAACCCGGCCCAGGTCTACGTGTACAACGGGGCGTGGAGCACGCTGGCGGGCGTCCCGCTCAACATGTGGTTCCTGTCGCCGATGGCCTACGACCCGGTGCGGGGGCAGGGAGTGTGCGCGGGCGGGTCGGAGCTCGGGCCCGCCTGCGGGCAGTGGTACACCGGCACGTTTACATTTCCGGGTTCGGTGGCGAGGTTCCTCTCGCAGGCGCCGGCGGCGACGGACTGGGACGTTCCGCTCCCGGACGGCGCGCCACGGAACCCCGGGGGCGCCGGGCAGTCGCCCGACAACGCGCTCTCGACCCGCATGCTCGCGTTTGATCGCCGGCGCAACGCGATGATCGCCGTGGGCGGGCGGGGCATGTCGGCGTTCTCGTGCGGCACTTCGTCGTGGGATTCGTGGGAGCGCCGGTACCTGGATGGGCCGGTGTTCGACGTGCAACCACCGGCCGCGCCCGTTCCTGTTGGACAGGTGCTCACGCTCAGCGCGAGCCCTGTCGGCGCGGCGACACTGTCGCTTCGCTGGCGGCGCAACGGCGTTGTGCTCTCTGACGGGCCGCTCTCGGGCTTCCCCGGCACGACCGTCGCCGGCGCGACGGGCGCGACGCTCACGATCACCGGTCCGGGCGCTGCGGAGGCCGCGGCGTACCGCCTGGAGGCCGTCAACGGGTGCGGGTCGGTCCTTTCAACGCCCGCGATCGTCGGCACGCTGCCGCCGGGCGACTTCAACCATGACGGGGCGGTCAGCGTTCAGGACATCTTCGACTTCCTGGCGGCCTATTTCGCGGGCGGGCCGAACGCCGACTTCAACGGCTCGGGCGAGGTGACGGTGCAGGACATCTTCGACTTCCTGGCCGCGTACTTTGGGGGCTGAGTGCGGCGTGATGCGTGTGCAGACGTGAATGAAAAGAGGCCCCGCAACGGTGCGGGGCCTCTTGAGGGTTGGTGTAGGTTGGCGAAGGCTGTCGCCGTCAGTTCAAGGCGATGAGTTCTTCCGGGCGCTCGTTGGGCGGGGGTTGCTGGCCGGGGGTGGGGGTAGCGCCCTCGGCGGCGGCGGCCGCGGCGGCCTCTTCCTCGGCCTTCTTGGTGCCGAGGAACTTGCTCTCGAGCTCAAGGCGGATCTTCTCCATGGCCTTGTTCTGGATCTGACGGACGCGTTCCTTGGTGACGCCGATGATCTGGCCGACCTGCTCGAGGGTCATGGGCTTCTCGTTCTCGCCGCTCTCGAGGCCGAAGCGGTGCTCGATGACGGTGCGCTCGACGTCGGTGAGGTCGGCGCGGTTCTCGATGACGATGCGCTTGACCTCGTCGGCGGCGTCACGCTCGAAGTCGGCCCGCTTGGTCTCCAGGAAGTTGGAGCGCTCGAGCTTGGGGTCGAAGTCGGTGGGGAAGCGCTGGCGGTACTTGCTGAGCTTCATGCCCTGGCGGCTGAAGGCCTTGAGGATGGCGCGGCAGGCGTAGGTGGAGAACTTGTAGCCGCGGCCGGCGTCGAACTTGTCGACAGCGCGGAGCAGGGCCATGTTGCCCTCGCTGACGAGGTCGGCGAAATCGACCTCGCTCATGCGGGTGCGTTTGGCCATGGCGAGCACGAGGGCGAGGTTGGTCTCGGCGATCTGCTCGCGGATCTTCTCGGCCTTGCGGTACCAGCGCAGGACGTCCTCGGCCTGATCGGGCGTGGGCTTGCGGCTCTCGCTGGTCCAGACTTCCTTCTGGATCTCGCCGACGCAGAAGCGGGCGTAGTTGAACTGGTGGAACAGCACGCGCTCCTCAGCGCCGGTCAGGATGACCTGCTGCGAGCTCTTGACCGTGCGGCTCTTGCCCGGGGACAGGTCGTCCATCACCGGGTGGTACCACGACGTGTCGGGCTTCTGGATGTCAGGAGCCTTGTCGTAGATGTTCTCTTGCGCGTTCTTCTCGCGGAAGACCGGGCTGTCGATGTAGTCCTGCGGGTTGGCGGGATTGAGCAGGAAGGCGAGGAGCTTCTCGTCCTCCTTGCTCAGGGACTTCTTGGCGCGGCCAGCCGCGCCGCCCCGGATGCCCGACTGGGCGTCCTGCGAGAAGAGCACCCGCGTCTTGCGGCGATGCTGCTCGAGTGGGCTGGGGGTGGTGTTCATGGGGATCACGTGTCTGCTTTCGTGGGGCCTGGGCCCGCTAAACAAGCCTGGGCTCGGTCTTGGAACCGGCTTTGGCCTGGGGCTGCCGGGTCGGTCTTGACGACCCCAACAACCTCAAACCTATCACAAATCGTCCGACAAAGTCTGCCCTGGCTGGGCCGGATGCACGCCGTTGTGCAGCCGTTCAAGGTCTGTTAAGGGTTGAGCGGCGGAAGCCGGGGACCCAGTTTTTGACGCTTTCTACACGCATACGCTGCGCCGGGTGCAAGCGTTCACAAAAGGCCTATTCCGGGTTGTACAAACAGGATTTTCACATTCGCATCCGGATGGTGAATGTTCCAAGCACGATGCCGGACTTTTCTCCGCAGTTGACTGGTTCTCGGTCGCGACTGAGCCGCTCAATTCTGATACGCGGTCGTACTTGTTGTACGGCCGAAACCGCCCGGCGTTTCTCAACGGCCGAAAGCCGGCGATTTACCAAACATAATCCAAACAAATCCGGGTTGAACTCAATCTCTACGCCCAGTCCGTTGGGTTCGGGTGCTCGAGTGGGGTGCAGCACCCGTCGTTTGACCATTCCTGGCCGGTCGCGTAGGCTCGCCTGTGCGTGGCGAGGTTGGCCGAGTTGCCGACACCGAACTTCGAGCCCGCAAGATACCCGAGAACAGCCGGAATTGCAAACATTCCGCGCGGCCGGGCGCGTGACCGGGGTAGGGGTCCGAACACGACCAAAACTCGCCGGTTATTTGTCCGCCGCGCCCGGATTCTCGGACGCAGAAACCTGGAGGTTTTCCCCATGCCGTACACACTCCCCCCGCTGCCCTATGCCAACAACGCCCTGGAGCCGTACATCGATGCCCGGACGATGGAGATCCACCACACCAAGCACCACCAGGCCTACGTGAACAACGCGAACAAGGCGCTGGAGGGGACCAAGTGGGCCGATCTGCCTGTGCAGGATGTGCTTGCGAAACTGGCGGAGCTGCCCGACAGCATCCGCGCCGCGGTGCGCAACAACGCGGGCGGGCACGCCAACCACTCGCTGTTCTGGACGATCATGGCCGCCCCGGGCAAGGGTGGCGGCGGCGAGCCGACCGGCCCGCTGATGGCCGCAATCAAGCAGGCGTACGGGGACTTTGGGCACTTCAAGGAGGAGTTCGCCAAGGCCGCGGCGGGTCGGTTCGGGTCGGGCTGGGCGTGGCTGTGCGCCAAGAAAGACGGGAGCGTGCAGGTGTGCTCGACGGCGAACCAGGACAGCCCGCTCATGGGCGAGGGGATCGCGGGCTGCGGCGGGCGGCCGCTGCTGGGGCTGGACGTGTGGGAGCACGCGTACTACCTGCACTACCAGAACCGCCGGCCGGACTACGTGACGGCGTGGTGGAACGTGGTGAACTGGGATGCGGTGAGCAGGAACTTTGCGGGCAAGTGAGGGTAGTCGAGAATGGGTGTGTGAGCGGGCGCGCGGGTGCGCGGCCGCTCTTTGTTTTTTGGGGTGGATGGGCGGGGGCCGGGCGCTTGCTCGGGTGGTGTGCTTGTCGCTCGGGGGAGGGGTTGTTTGGGCGCGGTGGCCTTCTCGGCACCTGCTGATGTTCGAGCGCGGGGAGAACGCTCGGCCGCGGAGCGCGGCCGCCATTGGCTGGAAGCCCAAGCTACGGTTTGGAAGCCGATGCATACGCTTGGGCGAGATGTCGAAACTGGGGCCTAAGACCATGAGCAGACCCGCGCTGGTGATCTGGCTGACGACGCCGCTGTTGATCGTGGCGGCGCTGGCGTTGATGATGGACCGGAGCCAGGGGCGGCCCAACCTGCGGCAGGAGGCGATCGATCGGGCGCGACTGCCGGGGCAGGCGACGGACTCTTCGCGGGATCAGGCGACGATCGATCGGGAGATCGCGGAGACTCGGGCGAATCGGACGGCGCTGGAGGCGAGGGAAAGGGCGGAGAAGGGACGGGAGGGAACAGATGCGCCTCGGAAGGACGCGGAGATGGCTCAGCCCTCCCCCCAGCCCCTTCCCCCCCCAACCTCTGGGAGGGGGAGTGTGCAGCCTGAGACTTTGGCTCAGGGGTTCATCATCGTGGTGCAGGACAAGAGCGGGCTCGCCAGCGACAGTTCGCCCATTTTTTTGGCGTCGAGCCACAACGGGTGGAACCCGGGCGATCCGACGATGAAGCTCACGCGCCGGTCGGACGGACGGTGGCAGATCGTGCTGCCCAAGCCGGAGTTTGACTCGAAGATGGCGTTCAAGTTCACGCGCGGGTCGTGGGATCTGGTCGAGGTGGACTCGAAGTTCGGCGACGTCGAGAACCGGCTGCTGCCGAAAGTGGACGCGTCGAAACTCGCGCCGGGCGAAAAGCCGGTGATCGAGCTGACGGTCGAGGCGTGGAAGGATCAGGGGCCGAAGGAGCCGGCGCGGCTGGGGCTCAACCCGTACCGGCCGATCGAGGTGAGCGCGGGGACGATCAAGCGCGTCGAGGTGGTGGGGGGTGGTGGATACGTGAAAACCCGCGACCTGATCGTCTGGCTGCCGCCGGGGTACGACGACGCGGCGAATGCGAAGCGGACCTACCCGGTGCTGTACATGCAGGACGGGCAGAATCTGTTTGAGAAGTTGCCCGGGCTGCCGGCGGAATGGGGGATGGACGAGACGGCCGCGGGGTTGATCGCGGAGAAGAAGATCGAGCCGATCATCGTCGTGGGGATTCCCAACACGGGCGCGGGTCGGATGAGCGAATACCTGCCGGTGCCGGCGTACGACGGCGTGACGCCGCGGGGCGCGGAGTATGTGGATTTTCTGGTGCGCGAGGTGAAGCCGCGGATCGACAACGCATTCAGGACCAAACCCGACGCGGCGAACACGGCGATCGGCGGGTCGTCGCTGGGTGGATTGATCGCGTTGGAGGCCGCGACCGAGCACCCGGAGGTGTTCGGGAAGGTGCTGGCCGAGAGCACGCCGCTGGTGGCCAAGGGGCGGATGGCGTTCACGCACTTTGCCAAGGCCAAGAACTGGCCGGCGAAGGTGTACTTCGGCATGGGCGGCAGCGAGGCGGGCACCGATCCCTCGGACGCGTCGAAGAACGGGCAGTACGTCGCCTCGGCGCAGGCGTTCGGGGAACTGCTCAAGGGGCGCGGGTTCTCGGCGTCGACGCTGAAGGTGACGATCGACCCGGACGCGGTGCACAACGAGGCGTCTTGGGCGAAGCGGCTGCCGGGGGCGTTGGAGTTTTTGTTTCCGGCGAAAGGGGAGGGGGGGAAATGAGGTGAGAGGGTGCGAGGGGGGAGGGGGGAAGGCGCGACCCTTGCGGGTGGGTGGCGGTAAATTGGTGGCATGGGGATCCCGACTTCGGACTTCTACAAGCAGGTGCCCTCGCTCGGGAAACTCAGCGACGGGGAGCGGCGTCGGCTGGTGTGGAAGGCGGCGGTGAAGCGTGGGGACGCGATCTGGGTGGTGCCGCTGTGCGTGGCCGCGGCGGCGACGGGGCTGTGGCTGCTGGCGGGGTGGCGGGTGATGCTGGTGGTGAGCACGGCGGTCGGCTCGTCGTCCGCGCCCGCGCCGGTGAGCTCGACGGCCGCGGCGGCGGCGGCGTTCGGCGGGCCGCCGGTCGGGCCGGGGGCGCCGACGCTCTCGCCGGCGTTCAGAACGATCCTGCTCGGGCTGGGGGTGATCGTGTTCTTCGCGGCGTGGGTGATCGCGCGGCGGGTGATGATCCTGCGGACGGTGCGCCGGATGCTGAACCGGGTGTCGTGCCCGGCGTGCGAGTTCTGCCTGGTGGGGCTGAAATCGAGCGGCGGGTTTGTGACGTGCCCGGAGTGCGGCGAGCGGATCAGTCTCTATGAACACGACATGACGCCGGACGACCTGCTGAGCGAGAGCGAGCGACATAAGCCGCTGCCGGGGGCGGGGCCGTATGGGGCGTACAAGGTGCCGGTGAAGGCTGGGGTGAGGGCACGGAAGTGAAGGGTGATGAACGAGCGTGCCCATGCTCAGAGCAGCATGAGCATGGCACCCGGCATGTCGCCCGATTGTGACAGGTGAAGCGGTGTTGATGTCGAGGAATGTGTGGAAATCTCCTCCGAGAAACGGCGAGGATCATCGCTCAGCAAGGTGCGCAAATCGTTGGTACATAAGGCCGGATTGGCTCAACGCGGACCTACGTCGTGTTCCGCACGCGGCATTTATCCACATTTTGCAAATGACCTTGACAGGCAACCCAAGCGCGATTAGTTTGTAGGCGCGAGTCCCGGGCGCGAGTCCCGGGCGCGAGTCCCGGGCGCGAGTCCCGGGCGCGAGTCCCCGGGAAAGAGGACTCGTACGATGAAGCAGATTTTAGGATTTTTCAAACGTGCATCGGCGGGCGCTGTGGTGTTTGCCGCAGTGGCTTCGGCGAGTGCACAGGCGTCAAATCATGTCGCGTGGTCGAAGATTGAGACCGGCCCATGGATCATGCACACGATCTACACCGAGGACGCGGCCGGGGGACGAACGGTCGGGAACTTTCTCGCCCTGACCGACCCAAACGCTGCGGTCGGTGACAACCTCATCGCGGTGTGGTACCAGCGATCGGAGTCCGGCTGGACCACCAAGTCGTGGACAACCGCGGACCCGTGGGAGGCGATCAAGGCTGTCAAGGGTCAACTGGGGATTCCCGACGACGAGGACGATCGCTGGGACTTGAGCGGAAGCGACGAGGGCATTGTCGCGCCGGAGACGCCGAAGGACTACACCGAGGGCGTGCTGGCGGACGATCCGCTCGCGTCGTTGGTGGCGTCGTCTCCGAATCGCGACGCCATCATCGAGTTTTTGGCGGGATTCGGCTACAAGGCCGCCGATGTGCCCGTCGAGAAGGGAGATGGTTGCGCGACCGACACCAAGCTCGATGGGATGGCCGCGGCAATGGTGGAGACCCTTCGAGGGGACGAGGAAACTGCGGTCGAGCGGTCGATGCAGGCTTGGATCGCGAGCGGGACGGCTAACTGCGGCGTGGGGACGGTGGCCGTTGCGGTTGTCACGTTTCCACCGGTATGGACGCCGTGGAGCCTGCCAGCGTACCTTTGCACGACGTCTCAGTTCCTCTTCCAGTGCGCCACGCAAACATGGACCGAGACATCCACCGCGATACAAAAGCGGACTCGTTCCGCTTTCAATCCGGCGCCGCCGCCCACGTATCTGTATTGTGACCAAACAAGGACGATAACTAAAACGCGAACCACCACATGCAAAATCTGTGTCGCCTTGCTATCTCCGTCTGTTGCGTGTCCGGCTGCGCCACCCCCTGGGTCGCCGGTTCCGAGCGGTTGTCTTCCCGGTTGGACCAAGACGGGTCCAGTCATTGATGAGTACCCGGGAACCTGGGCACCACCTTGTCCGTCGCCCTTCTGAAAAAAGGCGAATCTGCGTCTTGGGTGTTCGCGGCGATCATGCGCAATTCAAGGCGAAGCCAGTTTCGGGTCGTTAGGTGTGCCTCCCTGGGAGCGTTCCTCACGCTGCTATTTGGCGTCCTGGGCGTAGTACGCTACCGAATCGAACCGTCGATGATCGGAGGCAACTTCTATTCAGTCAAGGACGAAGGCTACCTTCGGGCCGATGACGGGCGGCTTTGGGCTTGGACATTGAACCGCGTGTTGGGGGCGACGTGGTGGACGTTCCTCAATCAACCCTACGCCGATATGCCCGGTCCCGCTCCCAGCTCGGCGGAGTACGAGCAAGCGATGCGGGGCAGGTACGGCCCGCCACGAGCGTGCGATGGCTTTGAGAAGACACTCGCCGAGGGCCTAAAGACGACGAGTTACGCGACTATTTGGCGTCTGGAGGTGGGCTGGCCGGCGCGTGCGTTCGTGTTGGTGCATGCAGAGCAGTCGAAGAGCGTCCATCATGTAGGTGGTTGGAAGACGTTCCGCGGCACCGACCTGCAGGGCGATGATATGCCGGAGTGGGCTTACCCCAGGGGCGTGCCCGGCGGCATCGGTCGGTCGTTGCTGCCGACCTCTCCGGCGTGGGGCGGACTGATCGTCGACTGGGTGTTCTGGACGCTGGTCGTGTTCGCCGTGCCGTGGCTGCGCCGGTGGCGTCGTCACCGGCGAGGCCGATGCGCTGACTGCGGGTACGACCTGCGCGGCGCCACCGGCCCGGTGTGCCCCGAGTGCGGCGCTCGCGTGCGAGCGGCGCGCGCCGTCGGCGGCGTCGATCAGGACCTGTTGACGACCGGCAGGGGGCGGTAGCTGCCTTCGAGGACCTTGTTGGCGTCGGCCTTGAGCCAGCCGGTGAGGATGCCGGCGTAGACGCTGCGGAAGTCGATGTGGTACTTGAGGTCGCCGGCGTCGAGGTCGGTGAGCGAGGGCAGGTTTCCAACGACGCCGGGCTTGACCATCGGGCCGGCGAGGAACATGGGCGCGGCGGTGCCGTGGTCGGTGCCGCCGCTGGCGTTCTGGGCGACGCGCCGGCCGAACTCGCTGAAACTCATGGTGAGCACGCGGGTGTCGTTGCCGTGGGCCTTGAGGTCCTGGTAGAAGGCCTTGAGGGAGCCGCCGAGCTGCTGCATGAGCTGGGCGTGGCGGCCGTTCTCGCCGCCCTGGCCGGCGTGGGTGTCGAAGCCGCCGAGGGTAACGTAGTAGACGCGGGTCGGGAGGCCGGCGCGGATCATCGAACTGACCATCGCGAGCTGGCGGGCGAGGTCGTTGCCGGGGTAGGCGACCATCGGGCGCTGGCTGACGGCCTTGCGGATCTGGTCGCTGGAAATCTGGGCGTCGAGCGAGGTGCGCATGAGGAAGCCCGCGCTGGAGTCGGGATCGACGCCGGGGGCGACGCCGCGTCGGGCGATCTGGTCGTAGGGGACGGCCAGGTCCTTGTCCGCGCCCTTGCCGAGCCACTGGAAGAGCTCGGCGGACTCGAAGCCGATGGGCTGGGCCTTCTGGCCCTTCATGGCGAGCGGGGCCTCGCGCCCGATGCAGATGCCGGCCATGGGCTCGGGCGCGGGCTTGCCGCCGTCGGCGGGCGTGCCGCAGCACTCGTTGTCGAAGTAGCGGCCGAGCCAGCCGGTTCCTGTGCCGGTGGTGTCGGCGGTCTGCCAGATGTCCATGCTCTTGAAGTGCGAGCGGTTGGGGTTGGGATAGCCCACGCCCTGCACGACGGTGAGCATGCCGTCGTCGTAGAGGTCCTTGAGTCCGGTGAGCTGAGGGTGGAGGCCGACCTCGGCGTTGTGCCCGAGCTTGAGGACGTTCTTGGCGGGGATGCCGATCGTGGGACGGACGCGGTAGTAGGCCGCGTCGCCGAAGGGGACGACGGTGTTGAGGCCGTCGTTGCCGCCGGCGAGCTGGACGACGACCAGGACGTGGTCTTGCGGGACGCCGGCGAGCGAACTCAGGCCCAGGGGCGAAGGCATGCCCAGGGCCGAGCGCGAGATGAACGCGGGGACGGTGGCCGCGGCCGAGGCGAGGACCAGCCCGTGGCTGAGGAACGAGCGTCGCGTGAACGCCGCGGGCGGGTTGGTGGAGAAGTTGAATGGGTCCATGGGGGCCTCGGGGGAAGGGACTTGGGACTGGGGAGGATCAGCAGAGCTGGTATTCGGGCATGGCGGTGATGAGGAGAAGAGCGCCGACGACGGTCTTTTCGTTGAGCGTGTTGTTGTGGGCGCGGAAGTAGTCGGTGAGGGTGGCGTGGTTGGAAGGGGAGACTGCGCCGAGCGTGAAGCGGAGGGCCACGTCGGCGACTTCGCCGATCTCGCCGCTGGAGGGCGTTCCGAAGGCGAAGGCGCGGCTCTTGCCGGGCCCGGCGGGATCGAGGGCCCTGAGGAAGGACTCGGCGTCGTACTGCTCGGACTTGGCCAGGGCATCGAAGCCGTGCGGCGTCTTGCCGGTGAGCAGGAAGCAGACGATGTTCTGGCGGATGAAGAGGGTGGCGGTGTTGATCCAGGAGCGGCCGCCGTCCCATCCCTTGACGCTGGGGGGGAAGAGGATGCTCTGGCCCATGAGGCCCATGGCGTCGAGAAGGACGTCCAGGTCGCGGACGGGCGTGTTGAGCGAGCGGACGGCGCCGACGATGAGCTCGGCGGGGGACTTGATCTGGTCGGTGATGAGCGTGGGCTCGTAGAAGTGCTCGCTGAGGAAGAGCTTCTTGAGCACGGGCTTGATGTTGTACTTGTTGGCGATCATCGTGGCCGCGAGCTCGCGGATCACGGCCTGCGCGGGCTTGTCGATCTCTTCGCGACCCGTGGGGAGGTCGGCGGCGAAGAAGCGGTAGAGCTTGGCCGCGATGAAGCGTGCGCAGGCGGGGTTTTCGAGGATGGCGGTGACGAAGCCGTCGCCGTCGAGGCGGCCGGTGTGGCCGAGGATGGCCTTGGGGCCGTCGTCGTGGTTCTGCTTCTGGAACGTGAAGTCGTCGTCAAAGAAGGTGTACCCGGTGAGTGCGCGGGCGCCCTCCTTGATGTCCTTCTCGCGATAGTTGCCCACGCCGAGGCTGAAGAGCTCCATGAGTTCGCGGGCGAGGTTCTCGTTGGGCCGGCCCTTGCGGCTGTCGTCGTTGTCGAGGTAGGCGATCATCGCGGGGTCGCGGATGATCTCGAAGAGGAGCTTTCCGAAGTTGCCGACGGCGTTGGCGCGGAAGAGCTGGTTCTGGCGGAACATGTGGTACGAGTCTTCGATCGTCCGGTAGGACGTTGCGAAGTGCCCGTGCCAGAAGAGGGTCATCTTCTCTTCGAGGGGCCGTGGCGTCTCGATCATGCGCTTGAGCCACCATTGCTGGATCCGCCGGACCTGTTGACGGTCGGCGCGCTGGGCCTCTTGTCGCTGGGCGCGGAGGCGGGCAACGGCGGCCTCGTCGCCGGCGCGCCGGGCCTTGGCGATGTCGCCGCGCTCTTCGGCGTTGAGCGGGCGCATGATGTCGTGGTCGAAGGCGTCGGGGCTGACCGGCTCGAAGGGGACGTCGTCGTAGTCGAGAAGGTGATCGACCGCCTTCTGCGGTCCCCACTCTCGGACGGCGCGGACCTGGGCGGGGCTGGCGCCGAAGCCGGCGCGGTAGAGCAGGTGCCGGGCGTGCTCGTCGCTCCACTTTGCGGGTTTGATGGGCGAGAGCGAGTCGCTGATGGGCGGCGTGGCGGCCGCGCGTGCGGGCCTCATGCGAGGGTTGTTGGGAGACCCGGGCTCGACCTTTTCGGGGCCGGAAGGGGGGGGCGGGGGGGGTGGGGAGGGCTCGTCGGGACGGGCCTGCGGCTGAGTGCGGATCGGCATGTTGCGGTCTCCCACGCCCAATGTTTGGCGCAGGGCCGAACGCGGGGCGCGAGCCCGGTATTGCAACACATGCCTGTGCGTGCGCACGTCCACCGGTGAGGTATCGAGCGGCGGAGGGCGTGTCTGGATGGGGGCGGGCGGGCTAGGCCGAGACGGCCGGGGCCTGCGACGACGCGGGCGACTTTGCGGGTTCGTGGGCCGGCGGGCCCGCTTCCTGGGCCTTCACGCCCCGCGCCAGCCAGCGGGCCCATACAAACGTGGCGGTCGCCACGGCCAGCAGGATCGCGCCGTTGGCCTGGTGGGCGGTCCGAATAAGCGCTTCGAGCGGGTCGGCGGCCTCGATGGTCTTGCCGCGGGCGAAGAACGCGCCCCAACCGATGAGGAACTGGATGCCGGCGATGGGCGCGAGCCAGATCGCCCACTGACGCATCAGCCTGAGGCCGCCCGGGCCGCGGATGCTGGAGGCCGCGGCGCCGGCCATGCTGGCGAACGCGACGACGAGCAGGCTGAAGGCGATGTGGGCCCAGACGGGGTGGTTGGAGCCGCGGAAGTGGCGGGCCATGGCGCCGAGCAGCAGTTGGACGATGAGCGTGTGGAGCATGGCGGTGGCCATGATGCGCACGCGCCGGGCCCTGGCGTAGTTGATGATGCCGGGCTCGGGTCGCTCGCGCCACTGCGGGCGCAGGTAGATGGCGAGCGCGACGATGAGGGCGAAGACCAGTTGCGCGAGGATGCCGTGGAAGAAGGCGAGCAGGCGCCCGATACGGGCCGCGGCCTCGGGGTCGGAACCTGCGAGCGCTGTCTGGAAATGCACCCGCGCCCCGCCGAGAAGGCCCTGTAGGCACACCAGCGCAAAGGCGATGATCCCGACGATCCGTGGCCAGCCCTTGACGCGGGACGCGAGCGTCCAGACGAGCGCGACGAGCATGGTCAGGCCCAGGAGCGTGCCGAAGAGGCGGTGGGCGTGCTCCAGGTAGCGGTCGGGCGGCGTGCGCGGGCCGAGGGGGTAGAGGAACATGTTGGAGCCGAAGGTGTTGGGCCAGTCGTGCACGGCCATGCCCGAGTTGGTGCTGGTGACGAGCCCGCCGATGAACAGGAGGGGCGCGGCGGCGGCCACGGCGACGAGAACGAAGCGGGCGAGCCAGGGCTGGGGCTGATCGGGCTGCGCGTGAGCGATGGGCAGGGCGCGGCCGGCGAGGCCGGCGACGAGCCCGAGCACCGAGCCGAAGACGAGGAATCCCAGGGCGATGAGCGCGGCGTTGGGGCGCACGCCGGCGCTGACGCCGGAGGCGTCGGCGGGCTCGACGAGCACGCTGCCGAGGATCAGCAGGCCGACGAGCGCGGAGGTCAGGCCCGCGAAGAGGCCCGCCTTGAGCGATCGGCGGGGCGCCGCGAATCGTATGAACGCGGCGAGCGCGACGAACCAAACGGCGATGATCGCGGGGAGGGCGGAGGCCTCGTCGAGCTTGAGCCAGGGGATGTGCGTGATGAACCAGGCGCACCAGAGGACGACGCTGGAAGCGAAGCCGGCAAACAGGACGGGTTGGGTGAGTGGGGCGTGAGTGTTCGCAGTTTGAGTGGTGAGCATCGCGTCGATTCCGGCGGGTCGGGAGGGGAGGTCCGCAGTTGAGACTTAGTCTCATTTACCATCCACAAGCCGTACGCGCTTGACAGGATACCCGCGAGACCAGACATTTGCTGTCCCGTAGGAACATTTCCGATCTGGCGGGACTTGCGCCCGATAGGACTGCGGTGAGTGGTTGCCAACCAGGGAAGTCCGCGTAATCGGTGGACTCCCCGCGGGATGGTTCACGGAACGGATCGGCGTCGGTTCGGTCGGCGGGGGGGGTGGGTGGTGGTTGGGCTTTCGGTCTGGGGGACGGCGGGGTCGGTGGGACAGCAGCACGAAGAGGTGACACCCCGTGTCGACCGTGTTTCCGAAGTGGACGAACAAGCTGCCGACGATCCTGCTGGTGGGGGTGCTCGGCGGACTGACAACGGTGGTGGGCGTTGTGTGGTACACGTTCACGCCGAAGCTGTGGCGCTCGGGCTATTCGCCGAACCAGCCGGTGCTGACGGCGGCCGAGGTGAAGGCGATCGAGGACAACGCGACGGCCAACGGCAAACCGCCGGACGTGCCGGGGCGGACGTTCCCCGGATTCAGCCACCAGATCCACGCGGGCAAGCTGGGCATGGACTGCCGGTACTGCCACAGCCACGTGGAGGAGTCGGCGGAAGCGAACATCCCGAGCGTGAGCACGTGTATGGGGTGTCACGCCTCGGGGCACGTGAACGACGAGTTGTACGCCAAGGCGTACCGGGTGAAGTTCATCCGTGACGCGTGGGAGAACAACGAGTCGATCCAGTGGCGGCGGGTGCACAAGCTGCCGGACTACGTGCGGAACTTTCCGCACCAGACGCACGTGAAGGCGGGCGTGTCGTGCTATTCGTGCCACGGCAACATCATGGAGCAGCCGATCGTGCACGAGGTTGCGCCGCTGAGCATGGGCTGGTGCCTGGAGTGCCACCGCAACCCGACGCCCAATCTGGTTCCGCCGGAGAAGGTGACGGACCTGTACTGGGTGCGAGCGCAGCTCGAGGACAAAGACGGCAACCCGAGCGGCAACGGCCAGAGCAGTGGGCAGGCGGGAAATCCGGATGACGCGGGTTCGCCGGGCGGAACGGCGCTGCTCAAGGCGCTGGCCGCGAAGGAGGGGGACATGCACATCCTGCCGACCAACTGCGGGGCGTGCCACTACTAGCGGGGGCGGGGTGGGCGGGGTGCGGTGACTGCGGGGCGGGCGGCGGTCTGTGGTCGGCGGGTCGGTGAACCGAAGAATCGTGAAGGGTCGAGCGTGAGCAAGGACCAGTGCCATTCCACCGTTGGGAAACTCCCGGTTGTCAAGCCGCGGACCGCGACGAACGCCGAGGTCGGCGTGACGGGCCGGGCGTATTGGCGGAGCGCCGAGGACCTGGCGGACACGCCGGAGTTCCGAGACTGGATGGAGCGGGAGTTTCCCGACGGGGCGTCGGAGCTGCTGGACAGCTCGCGGCGCACGTTCGTGAAGCTGATGGGCGCGTCGCTGGCGCTCGCGGGCGCGGCGACGATGCCGGGCTGCCGCCGGCCCGAGCAGAAGATCATGGCGTACTCGCGCGACGTGCCCGAGGAGATCATCCCGGGCAAGCCGCTGTATTTCGCCACGAGCGTGCATCTGCCGGGCGGGGCGGTCGAGGGCGTGCTGGTCGAGACGCACGAAGGGCGTCCGGTGAAGATCGAGGGCAACCCGCTTCACCCGACCAACAACGGCAAGTCGAGCCACTGGGCGCAGTCGTGCATCCTCGGGATGTACGACCCGGACAGGCTGAAGGACCCGGTGCTGGTCCCCGAGGGCGAGAAAACGCCGCGATCGTGGGACGACGTGAAGGCGTGGAGCAAGCAGCACTTCGCGAAGTTTGCGGGCAACGACGGCGAGGGGTTGGCGTTCCTGGTGGACAAGAAGCGGAGCCCGAGCCGCCTGGCGGTCAAGGCCCTGGTCACGACCCGTTACCCCAAGGCAACGTGGGTGGCGTACGACCCGATCCAGAGTGAGACGTCGCTCGATGCGACGCGTGCGGCGTTCGGCAAGCCGATGCGCGAGGTGCTGCACCTGGACAAGGCGGCGGTGGTCGTGTGCTTTGACCGCGACTTTGTCGGCGACGACGCGGACCGTGTGCGGAACATGCGCGGGTTCGCGGCGATGCGCCGCGTGCTGGACACCAAGGGCCCGATGAGCCGCATCTACTCGTTCGAGAGCAGCTTCTCGATGACGGGGGCCAAGGCGGACCATCGCTGGGCGGTGCCGCCGTCGGCGGTGGCGGCGTTCGCGGCCGCGCTGGTGAAGGAGATCGGGACGCAGAAGGCGGGTTCGATCTCGGCGGCCGCGCTCACGGCCGCGGGCGGGGTAGCGTCGGTGAACGTGGCGGGCGTGGGCGCGGAGGTGATCCGCGAGATCGCCAAGGACCTGCTGTCGGCGGGGACGGGCAAGAGCGTGGTGCTGGCGGGCCCGACGCAGCCGGCGGCGGTGCACGCGATGTGCATCGCGATCAACGAGGCTCTCGGGAACATCGGCTCGACGGTGGTGTACCGCGGGGTGTCGGCGGACGAGGCGATGGGGCTGTCGGCGCTGGCGTCGCTGGCGTCGGCGATGAACGCCGGGAAGGTCGACACGCTGGTGACGGTGGGCGCGAACCCCGTGTACGACACGCCGGCGTCGATGGACTTCGCGGGCGCGTTCGCGAAGGTGCCGCACCGGATCACGGCGAGCGTGGGCAACAACGAGACGATCGAGGCTTCGACGTGGCGGCTGCCGCTGGCGCACGACCTGGAGAGCTGGGGCGACACGGAGGCGGTGGACGGCACGCTGGCGCCGATTCAGCCGATGATCGCGCCGCTGTTCGGGGCGAAGAGCGATCTGGAGGTGCTGCTGATCGCGGCGGGCGAGGCGACGACCGACGGCTACGGGTTCGTACGCGACGTGTGGAAGGGCCGCCTGGGCGACGGGTTCGAGAAAAAGTGGCGGCGGGCGCTGCACGACGGCGTGTTTGCCGGCGCCGAGGCCAAGCCGGAGTCGGTGAAGGCCGACGGCGCCAAGACGGCGGCGTTGATGGGCGGGGTAACGGCGGAGCTGCCGCGGCCTGAGAAGATGGACGTGGTGTTCGCGGTGGGCATGCCCGGCGACGGGCGGTTCGCGAACACGGGCTGGCTGCAGGAGCTGCCGGACCCGGTGACGAAGATCGTGTGGGACAACGTGGCGTTGATCAGCCCCGCGACGACGGCGAAGTATGACGTCGGGCGCGAACTGCCGACGGAGCAGTACCGCCGCGCGAGGATGATCACGCTGAGCGTGGACGGGCAGACGGTTGCGATCCCCGCGTGGGAGCAGCCGGGGATACCGGACAACACGGTCGTGGTGCAGCTCGGGTATGGTCGGAAGAACTGCGGGCTGGTGGGCGACGGCGTCGGGGTGAACGTGTTCGGGCTCTCGGGCAACGGGGCGACGTCGTCGAACCGGCGCGTGGCCTCGGGGACGATCGAGCGGGCCAACGGCGAAGAGCGCTGGCGCGAGATCTCGACGACGCAGATGCACGGCACGATGGACGGGCGTGCGATCGTTCGTGAGGTGGACCTGCCGGCGTGGAAGAAGTTCGGCGATGATCCGTTCGGCGACGTGAGCGCCGAGCGGAAGGCTCGGATGCTGGTGGACTCGTACGGGAACGAGCGGCACCTGAACTTCGGCGAGCGGCTGGGCGAACTGGCGCACTCGCCGGCGAACGTGAGCGCGTACCCGAACCCGCAGCGGGGCGGGCGAGAGCTGGGCGAGCCGGCCAAGGGCGCCAAGAACGCGTACGGCCAGACGCCCGATTTCGCGCACGGGCCGCAGTGGGGCATGTCGATCGACCTGACGACGTGCGTGGGCTGCTCGGCGTGCACGGTGGCGTGCCAGGCGGAGAACAACATCCCGATCGTGGGCAAGATCGAGGTGAACAAGGGCCGGGAGATGCACTGGATCCGAGTGGACCGGTACTTCTCGGGTCCGACCAGCGGGGGCGTGGACCCCGAGGGCGTGATGTTCCAGCCGGTGGCGTGCGTTCACTGCGAGAACGCGCCGTGCGAGACGGTGTGCCCGGTGAACGCGACGGTGCACGGTCCCGAGGGCATCAACTACATGGTGTACAACCGGTGCATCGGCACGCGGTACTGCGCCAACAACTGCCCGTACAAGGTGCGCCGGTTCAACTACTTCCAGTGGGGCACCAAGCGGTACCAGGGCGGGTACATCGGCCAGGAGGCGCTCAAGGACGTCGGCCTGGAAGGCCCGACCAACCACAACTGGATCCCGGCCCGGTTGCGCGAAGAGCTCAACGAGGTCCAGAAGCTGCAGAAGAACCCGGACGTGACGGTCCGGATGCGCGGCGTGATGGAGAAGTGCTCGTACTGCATCCAGCGGATCAACGAGGCGCGGATCGAGGTCAAGCTTCGGAACATGAAGGACATCCCGGACGGGTTCGTGCAGACGGCCTGCCAGCAGTCATGCCCGACCGACGCGATCGTGTTCGGCGACATCCACGATCCGGAGAGCCGGGTCGCCAAGCTGAGGGAGCACCAGCGCTCGTACCTGCTGCTGGGGTTCCTCAACACGCGTCCGCGGACGACGTACATGACGGGCATTCGGAACCCGAACCCCGCGCTGGCGGGGGCGCACCGGCGCGGCGCGTGGGACCACCCGTTCGATCACCACGGCGGCGGGAGCGAGGGGGCGGAGGGAGGCGGGCACGCCCTGCTGGGGTATGACCCGAGCAAGAGCTTCAACGACAGGGGCTACAAGATGAGCCTGGCGGTTCTCGGAGGGCGGGCATGAGCGCGATTCATCCTGACCAGATCACCTCGGCCCGGCTGAGCGGGCAGATGCCGCCGGAGCCCCCGCGCCGGATGGACCCGGTCACGCTGGACGGCACGGTGATCGACGATCCGTCGGTCCGCGCCGACCTGGTGCTGGGGAACCGGTCGTTCGCGGACGTGACGAACATCGTGTGCGGGTACGTCGAGAACCGTCCGGGCTCGTGGTGGGTGCCGTTCTTCGGGCTCACCTCGTCGCTGGCGGGGCTGACGGGGATCATGATCCTGTACCTCATGATCACGGGCGTTGGCGTGTGGGGGTTGAACAACCAGGTGGACTGGGCCTGGGGCATCACGAACTTCGTGTTCTGGATCGGTATCGGCCACGCGGGAACGCTGATCTCGGCGATCCTCTGCCTGCTCAAGCAGCGTTGGCGCACGAGCATCAACCGCGCGGCAGAGGCGATGACGATCTTCGCGGTGATCTGCGCGGCGACGTACCCCGGCATCCACGTGGGTCGCATGTGGATGGCGTGGATGATGTTCCCGATCCCCAACGCCAACGCGATCTGGCCGAACTTCCGCTCGCCGCTGCTGTGGGACCTGTTCGCGGTGAGCACGTACGGAACGGTGTCGTTGCTGTTCTGGTACATGGGCATGATCCCGGATTTCGCGACGCTTCGCGACCGGGCGTGCCTGCGGCTGATGAAGGCCAGGCGGGAGGGCATCTCGGTGCCGCCGATCGCGCCGTTCCTGCCCGTGCAGGCGGACCGGGTGCGGGCGCTGGTGTACGGGGTGCTGTCGGTGGGGTGGCGGTTCTCGAGCCGGCACTGGGTGAACTACGAGAAGGCGTACCTGATCCTGGCGGGCATCAGCACGCCGCTGGTGCTGAGCGTGCACTCGATCGTGTCGTTCGACTTCGCGACCAGCCAGTTGCCCGGGTGGCACACGACGATCTTCCCGCCGTACTTCGTGGCGGGCGCGATCTTCGGCGGGTTCGCGATGGTGCTTCTGCTGATGATCCCGGCGCGCGAGCTGTACCCGAACATGAAGGACCTGCTGACGGTCCGCCACATCGAGAACATGGCCAAGATCATCCTGGTCACGGGCTCGATGGTGGGGTTCGCGTACACCATGGAGTTCTTCATCGCGTGGTATTCGGGGAGCGTGTACGAGCGTGACGCGTTCCTGTACAACCGTGCGATGGCGCCGTTCCTGGCGGCGCCGGGGCAGAGGTGGGCACCGTACTGGTGGGCGTACTACTCGATGATCTTCTGCAACGTGATAAGTCCGCAGGTGTTCTGGATCAAGCGGTGCCGGACCAGCGCGGTTTGGGTGTTCATCGTGTGCATCTTTGTGACGATCGGCATGTGGTTCGAGCGGTTTGTGATCATCGTGACCTCGCTGCACCAGGCGTTCATGCCGAGCGAGTGGGGCATGTTCTTCCCGACGCCGGTGGACATCCTGACGTTCGTGGGCACGATCGGCGTGTTCACGACGCTGTTCATGCTGTTCCTGCGGTTCCTGCCGGCGTTCGCGATGAGCGAGATCAAGAACGTTCTGCCGCAGGCCAGCCCGCATCACCACGGCGACGAGCACGCCGTCCACCATCACCGCCAGAGCGGGGGAGGGCACTGAGCATGGCCAGGCGCAAAGCCGTGAAGCGAGGCAAGAGCAAGGTGTTCATGACCACCCAGGGTGAGGTGGTGTACGGGATGATGGCCGAGTTCAAGGACCCGGCCGCGACGTACCACGCCGCGGAGAAGATGCGCGACGCGGGGTACAAGTCGTGGGACGTGTACTCACCGTTCGCGATCCACGGGATCGACGAGGCGATGGGGATGAGCACGTGCCGCGTGCCGCTGCTGTGCGGCATCCTGGGGCTGAGCGGCGCGGGGCTGGGATACCTGTTCCAGTGGTGGGTGAGCGCGAAGGCGTTTCCGCTGAACGTTCAGGGCAAGCCGTACGACGCGTGGCAGCCGTTCATGCCGATCATCTTCGAGTTCGGCGTGATCTTCACGGCGTTCACCGCGCTCCTGAGCATGCTGGCGTTCAACAAGCTGCCGATGTGGTACCACCCGCTGAGCAAGAAGGAGCGGTTCCTCAAGGCCAGCGACGACCGGTTCATCATCTGCGTCGAGTCTCGCGACGCGAAGTTCGACCCCGAGGGCACCCGCAAACTGCTGGAGCATGCGGGCGGCTTCAACATCGACCTGGTCGAGGAATGACCAACCCCCCCTTTCCCCCTCCCCCCTCCCCAGTTCCTTCTCAGCGGCCGCGCATAGAGCACTTTCGCCCATGAAGAAGACCAAGAGCAAGAATCGGCCGAGGACGAGCACCGCCGCGCTGGTGGCGGCGCTGTCGGCGACGACGGTGGTGGCGGGCCTGGCGGGTTGCCGCGACGAGCGTAGCGAGAAGCCGCCGCGGCAGTTCCTGCCGGACATGGACGACAGCCCGAAGATGCGCAACCAGCGTCAGACGGCGTTCTTCGCCGACGGGCGCTCGATGCGTCCGCGTGTGGTGGGCGCGGTGGCGTTCGGGGACGACATGGACCCCGCGAACCCGCGCCGTGCGGACTACCTGATGGAGAACCCGCTGGTGTACCTGGGTTACGACCCGGCGGCACCGAAGTCGGCCGAGGGCGACCCGGCGTACGCGCCGGTGATCCCGGAAGCGGCGATCGATCAGTGGATCGCCGAGGCGAACATGAAGGGCGCGGGATTTGACCCGGCGGACGGGGCGTCGCGCACGGCGGCGGTGACGGCGATGCTCAAGCGCGGCGAGGAACGGTTCAACATCTACTGCTCGGTCTGCCACGGGTACGAGGGCGACGGGCAGGGGCTGGTCGGGCGGCGGTGGGGCTACCCGGTGCCGTCGTACCACGACGCGAAGTACAAGGACCGGTCGCTCAAGACCGGCAAGGACGGGTACCTGTTCCACGTGATCCGCACCGGCGTTCCCGCGGCCGATCCGGCGAAGGAATCGCCGAAGATGCCGTCGTACGCGGACAAGGTGAGCGTGGTGGACGCGTGGGCGGTGGTGGCGTACGTGCGGGCGCTGCAGGCGGCCCGGATCGAGCCGGCGACCAAGGCCCAGGGCGTGCCGGCGGCGCCGATCGGCGGTGAGGTCGCGGGCGTCGATCGCGGTCACAAGGAGGCGGGCAAGTGAGTCAGCTCGGCGTAACAACCCATCCGGACTTTGAGGACAAGGCCGCGCACGTCGTGGCACGGAAGCTCATCGACCTGGAGCAGATGACGCTGGCGCCCGGGGCCGGGCGGCTGCTGTCGATGGCGTGCTTCTTTGTGGGCATCGTGTGCGTGGTGGCGACGGTGCTGGGCGGGCTGTCGATTAAGGAACACGGCGTCGCGCAGGCGATGGCCGGGTATCAGAGCGGCTTCCTGTATTGCGTGGGGCTGGCGGTCGCGTGCATGGGCATGCAGATGATCTTTCAGCAGTTCAACGCGGGTTGGGCGGGGCCGGTGCGCCGGCAGGCCGAGAACGTGTCGAGCTGCATGTGGGTGTGCGTGCTGCTGTTCGCGCCGGTGGTGATCCTCGAGGTGTTCGTGACGCACGGGGAGCTGTTCCACTGGATGCGCCCGGGCGTGACCGACCCGAACGCGGTCAACTTCGATCCGATCGCGGCGGGCAAGAAGGGGTACCTCAACGTCCCGTTCTGGCTGCTGCGGACGGCGCTGTACTTCGGGCTGTGGCTGTTCTTCGCGGGGCGGCTGCACGCGTGGAGTCGCAGGCAGGACCAGACGGGCGACAAGTGGCTGACGGCCAAGGCGCGCCGGCTGAGCAGCTTCGGGCTGCCGATCTTCGCGCTCTCGTCGACGTTCGCGGCGTTCGACTGGCTGATGAGCCTGGATTTCCACTGGTTCAGCACGATGTTCGGCGTGTACTTCTTCGCGACGACGATCCGCGGGGCGATCGCGCTGACCACCATCATTCTGGGCGTGCTGATGATCCGCGGGAAGCTGGGCGCGGCCTTTACAAAGGAGCACCTGCACGACTCGGGCAAGCTGTTGCTGGCGTTCACGGTGTTCTGGGCGTACATCGCCTTCGCGCAGTACTTCCTGATCTGGTACGGGAACATCCCGGAAGAGGCGGCGTTCTTCAATCGGCGGGTGGCCGACCAGTGGCAGCCGCTCCCGGCGCTGGTGGTGATCTTCAACTTCGTGGTGCCGTTCCTGCTGCTGCTGATCCGCGAGTTCAAGCGCCGGCCGCGGGTGCTGGTGCCGATCGCGGTGCTGTGCATGTTCGCGTACGCGATGGACCTGTACTTCATGGTCCGGCCGATGGTGCACGACGTTCCGGCGGGCGAGCACGTGTGGCTGGACCTGCTGGGGATGCTGGGGCCGGTGGGGATCTTCCTGGGGTTCGTGGTCAGGAAGGTGTGCTCAGCGCCGCTGATCCCGATCAAGGACCCGCGCCTGCACGAGGTGCTGGAGCACAAGAACTACGTGTGATGGACGGATGTCGAAGTCTCAAGGATCACAGGGCAACATGTCGCACGAACAAGCACAGGCACATCATCCCGCGCACGAGACGGCGCCGATGCACGACGCGATCGACGCGTGGCACGACCACAGCCACGACGAGAAGCCGCAGAACGCGCACTCGGAGGTGGGCAACGCCGCGATGATCACGGGGGTCGGCGTCGCGCTGTTCCTGGTGATCGTGGCCGCGGTGGTCGCGGTGTACGCTTACTACACGTGGTACATCACGGAGCGGCTGGACCGGGCGGAGATTGCCACCGGGCAGGATTCGCCCGCCGTGGAGGCGAGGAAATACAAGGCCGACTCGCTGATCCAGTTGAACAAGGGCGGCGAGGTGTCGGCGGCGGGCGGGGGTGGGGGGGCGGCGGCGTACACGCTGCTCCCGATCAACGAGAAGATCGACCAGATCGCCCGGGAGTACGCCTCCGGGAAGCACGAAGAGCCGAAGCCGGCGAAATGATGAACCGTTGGCCGCACATCCCTGCTCGTTTCCTGACCCTCGTGATCGCGGGCGCGGTGGCGTTGGCGGCGGTGGCGTGGGGCGGTCCGTCGGCATTGGCCCAGGGGTCCGGAGGCAACGGCGCCGCGGAACCGGACCTGCGGCCGCGAGAGGTGCGCGGGCTGGAGATCGAGAACAAGCTGGGCGAGCGGGTGCCGCTGGCGCTGACGTTCACGCAGGTGGACGGCACGAAGGTGCGGCTGGGCGACTTCTTCAACCGCGCGTCGGTCGCGACGGGGCACAAGAAGCCGGTCGTGCTGATGATGGTGTACTACCGCTGCCCGATCCTGTGCCCGATGGTGCTGGAGAAGTTCACCAAGACGCTGAACCAACTGGATTTCACGGCGGGCACGGAGTACGACGCGCTGGTGGTGAGCTTCGACCCGCGCGACACGCCGGAGGACGCCGTCCGCGAGCGGGCGAACCAGCTGCTCTCGTACAAGCAGCCGACGACGCAGAGCATCCGCGACGGGTGGAACTTCCTGACCTGCACGGGCACGCCGGAGAACGCGAGATCGCTGGCGGACGCGGTCGGGTTCCCCTACCGCTACCTGATGAACACGGGCGAGTTCGCGCACGGCGCGGCCGTGTTCGTGCTCACGCCCGAGGGCAAGGTGTCGCGGTACCTGCTGGGGCTGGACTACCCCGTGCGCGACGTGCGGCTGGCGCTGCTGGACGCGAGCGACGGCAAGATCGGGAACCTGATCGATAAGTTCACGCTGTGGTGTTACCACTACGACCCGAACGCGGGCGTGTACTCGGTGGAGGCCAACCGCGTGATGAAGGTGGGAGCGTCGGCGTGCGCCGTGGCGCTGGGGGGGCTGGTGTTCGGGCTCTTCCGCTGGGAGCGGCGGAAGCGGCTGCGCCTGCTTGATGCGAAATCCGGGTCCGCGGCCGACGCGGCGGGCTCGGTTGGCGAAGTTCCGACTGTTTCAGCAATCGTCCCGGGCGTGCGAGGCCGGGCATGACAGGATCGACCGTGATGACCGCGATGAATGTTCCCTTGACCCTGGCCCAGGCCGCGACGGGCGCTCCCAAAGGGAGCAGCAACATGTTCTCGGCGGCGTACTGGTTCGGCTCGGCTGGGGCGAGCCAGCAGGCGATCGAGACCGAGTCGCTGTTCATGTACATCCTGTGGGTGTGCATCATCTCGTTCGTGCTGCTGATGGCGCTGATGATCTGGTTCGCGTTCAAGTATCACAGGAGCCGCCAGAGCGAGAACTACCAGACGTCGGCGAGCCACCACACGCCGCTGGAGCTGGCGTGGTCGATCATTCCGCTGCTGGTGATGGTGCCGATCTTCTATTACGGGTTCACGGGGTACGTGGACAAACTGGCCGCGCCGTCGGACGCGGAGATCATCAACATCTTCGGTCAGAAGTGGAACTGGCGGGCGGTGTACCGAAACGGGGCCGAGCCGCGCGATCTGGTGCAACTGACCCGGACCGGCTACGACGTGCCGGAGATCATCGTCCCGGCGGGTCGCCCGGTGAAGCTGATCATGACCAGTGAGGACGTGATCCACGCGTTCTACATCCCGGATTTCCGCACCAAGATGGACGTGATCCCGAACCGCTACACGAGCATGTGGTTCCTGCCGGAGGACAAACCGGGGGCGGAGTACAAGGTGTTCTGCGCCGAGTATTGCGGCGAGAAGCACTCGGAGATGGCGGCCAAGATCCGCGTGGTCCCGTCGGCGGAGTTCGAGGCGACAATCCAGGAGTGGGCGACGGGCCCGGACGCCAAGTGGACGTTGGCGCAGTACGGCGAGAAGCTGTACAGCATGAAGGGCTGCAAGGCCTGCCACAGCGTGAACGGCACGGAGGGCACCGGCCCGACATGGAAGAACCACTTCGGGTACACGTGGACGTACACCGACGGCTCGTCGCACATGGCGGACGAGGAGTGGCTGACGGAGAACATCCTCAACTCGCAGAAGACGATCGTGAAGGGGTTCCCGACGAGCATGCCCATCTACCAGGGTCAGCTCAAGCCGCTGGACGTGCAGGCGCTGGTGCTCTACATCAAGACGCTGTCGGACAAGAAGGACCCGGCGAAGGTCCAGGCGGAGGAAGACGCGTACGCCAAGCTGAAGGAAGAGGCGGCCAAGGCGGCGCCGAAGAAATAGTGAAAGAGGGCCTGGGGCTTAGGGCCGAGGGCCGAGGTTTGAGTCTGAGTTCCCAAGTCCCAGTCCCCACCTTTGTGACCTCTGAATAGAGAGGTAGAACACCATGGCAAGCATCACCAACAAGGACATCGGAGGCCTGGCCGTCGGCTCGCCGCACGGCGGGGCGCACGCTCACGGGCACGAGCACGCCAGTTACCTGGAGCCCAAGGGCGGATTCTGGACAACGGTCTGGGACTGGATGACCACGGTCGATCACAAGAAGATCGGCGTGATGTACCTGTTCGCGATCCTGTTCATGTTCTTCCTGGGCGGGGTGGCGGCGCTGACGGTTCGCTTGGAGCTGTGGTCGCCGACGGTGGTGGACCCGGTGACCAATGTGGTGAGCGGGCAGGTGCTGCAGGCGTTCGTGACCGAGGGCGACGGGAAGAACTGGGCCGCGGGTAACCAGATCTACAACCAGGTGATGACCCTGCACGGGCTGATCATGGTGTTCCTGGTGATCGTGCCGAGCGTGCCGGCGAGCTTGGGCAACTTCCTGCTGCCGCTGATGCTGGGGGCCAAGGACGTGGCGTTCCCGCGGCTGAACCTGGCCTCGTGGTACATCTACCTGACGGGCTCGCTGCTGGCGATCTTTGTGGTGCTGCTGGGTGGAGTGGACACGGGCTGGACGTTCTACACGCCCTACTCGACAACAACGGACAACGAGTTCCACAAAGTGACGCTGATGGTGGCCGCGGCGTTCATCCTGGGGTTCAGCTCGATCTTCACGGGGCTGAACTTCGTGGTGACGGTGCACAAGCTGCGTGCGCCGGGGATGGGCTGGTTCGACATGCCGCTGTTTGTGTGGGGCATCTACGGCGCGGCCATCATCCAGGTGCTGGCGACGCCGGTGATCGGGATCACGCTGCTGCTGATGATCTTCGAGTCGACGTTCCACATCGGCATCTTCGACCCGCGTCTGGGCGGCGATCCTGTGCTGTTCCAGCACTTCTTCTGGTTCTACAGCCACCCGGTGGTGTACGTGATGATCCTGCCGGGGATGGCGATCGTCAACGAGCTGATCGCGGTGGGCGCGAGGAAGCGGATCTTCGGGTATCGCGCGGTGGCGTTCTCGACGCTGGCGATCGCGGGCATCTCGTTCATCGTGTGGGGCCACCACCTGTTCACGAGCGAGGGCGAAGTGGCGGCGATCGTGTTCAGCGCGCTGACGTACCTGGTGGCGATCCCCTCGGCGGTGAAGGTGTTCAACTGGATTGCGACGCTGTACAAGGGTTCGATCAACCTGAACACGCCGACGCTGTACGGGCTGGCGTTCCTGTGGCTGTTCTCGATCGGCGGGCTGACGGGGTTGTTCCTGGGCTCGCTGGCGGTGGACCTGCACCTGCACGACACGTACTTCGTCGTGGCGCACTTCCACTACGTGATGATGGGCGGCACGATCATCGCGTTCATTGGCGGCATCCACCTGTGGTGGCCCAAGATGTTCGGGAAGATGTACAACGAGACGGCGGCGAAGATCGGGTGGTTCTTTGTGTTCGTCGGGTTCAACCTGACGTTCCTGCCGCAGTTCGTGATGGGGGCCCGCGGCATGCCGCGCCGGTACGCGAACTACGTGGACGAGTTCGAGCTGTACCACCGGCTTTCCACCATCGGGGCGTTCCTGCTGCTGATCGGGTTCCTGGTGCACCTGCTGACGTTCATCCAGTCGCTGGTGGCGGGGAAGAAGGCGCTGCCGAATCCGTACGGGGCATTGACGCTGGAGTGGACCAACGCTTCGAGCCCGCCCATCGAGCACAACTTTGACCACGAGCCGGTGGTGACGCACGGCCCGTACGACTACGACGACGTCATCCCGCCGCAGACCCCGCCGGGGGCGTTCCCCCTGCCCAAGCCTGCGGCGAAGCCGATCGCGCACTGATCCTTGCCCGAGCAACCGTCTTGTGAGCGAGCGTCCTTTTTTCGGAAGACCGACCAACATGGCCACGATCGACCTTGGACATCACGGCACGCAGGGGCACGGGCACGAGCCCGTGGACATGAGCAAGCCGTTCCACGAGCGCTACCAGGCGGCGCACCATTACATCGACCGCGAGCACGAGTTCGACGCGGTGAAGATGGGCGTGTGGCTGTTCCTGGGGACGGAGGTCCTGCTCTTCAGCGGGATGTTCGTCGGGTACGCGATCCTGCGGATGTGGCATCCGGAGGCGTTCATCGGCGGCTCGGGGCTGCTGGACATGAAGTGGGGCCTGATCAACACGATCGTGCTGCTGTTCTCGAGCTACACGGTGGCCTCGGCCGTGCGGCACGCGCAGGTGGGCAACCAGAAGTGGCTGCGGATCAACATCGGGATCACGTTTGTGTGCGGGCTGCTGTTCCTGGCGATCAAGTTCTACTTCGAGTACGCGCACAAGATCGAGGTGGGGCTGCTGCCGGGCAAGTTCTACCACTACCCCGCGCCGACGAACGAGTACGAGCCGCTGTGGTGGGGCATCTACTGGGGCGCGACGGGCATCCACGCCGTGCACGTGATGGCGGGCATGGCCCTGTTCGCGTGGCTGTTTGTGCGGGCGGGGAAGGGGCACTTCGGACCCAAGCACTACAACGCGGTCGAGGGTGTGGGCCTGTACTGGCACATTGTCGACATCGTCTGGATCTTCCTGTTCCCGATGCTGTACCTGATTCACTGATGCACAACCGGAGAGGCCCGCCGCGGCCTCGGTGACGCGGACGGCCCGATTTCAGAGCCCTTCAGACCCGGATTCCCCATGTCGCACGCCATGTCTCAACCCGCCCATCCCCACGCCGAGGAGTTCGGCGCGCACGGCCACAAGGGCCACGGGCACGTGATCGTCAACATCTGGACGCTGCGGTTCGTGCTGGCCGCGCTGCTGTTCTTCACGCTCGCGACGGTCGGCGCCGCGCTGCTGGAGCAGTGGCTTGGCGCGACGTTCAACATGGTGATCCCGCAGTGGATCAACGTGTTCGTCGCGCTGTCGATCGCGGCGGTGAAGACGCTGCTGGTGGTGACGTTCTTCATGCAGCTCAAGTACGACAACCCGCTGAACACGATGATCCTGGTGTTCACCGTGCTGACGGTGGCGTTCTTTCTGGGGTTCACGGGGCTGGACGTTGGTAACCGCGCGACGATCGATCGCTTCAAGAACGGGTACATCCACGCGGGCGGCAATGTGTCGATGGGCGGGGCGTTCGCGCCGCCGGTGGACAAGGAACTCGAGGCCGCGGCCAAGGCCGGCGCCAAGACGCCGGATGGCCAGCCGTACGCCTACGTGAACATCAAGTCGGGCGAGTCGATGGTGGACCGGGCCAGCCGGCTCGACGCGGAGCGCCGGGCGCTGGGGCTGCCCGAGACTCACGTCTCGCACGCCCGGCACCACGTGAACCCCGAACTGCTGGGCAACATCACCGACTCGGGGTACCGCAACCCGATCCCCGAGAGCGGCAGTTCATCGGAACGCTCGCGCCCGGTGACGGGGTTGACGCTCCCTGGCCTGGCCCCGGCGGGTCAGCCCGAAAAGCCCGAGATGCACGCCCCGGCAGGGCATCGCTAGCCCGGCCCCCGGTGCGAGGTCCGACGAATAGCCCATGTCGGTGAGCAAAAGGCGAGCCTGGTTCCTGACTGTGGTGTTCGGAGCCCTCTTTGCGCTGTCGGCGTGGCCGATGGCGATGCGGATCCAGGCGTTCAACAAGTCGCGGCACTTTCGCCACTACCACATCCAACCTATCGAGAAGCGGGTGTTCACGGTCGGGGGCTTCCCGCCGGTGCGGTTCGAGGACTCGCAGGATAAGGCTGGGCGTTTCGTCGAGAAGCTGATTTACGGCGATCCGCAAACGGGCAAGGTGCAGACGCGGCTCATTCCGCTGGAGCGCCCGGCCGCGATCAACCTGCCCGACCTGGGCATCTTCGCCGAGTGGATGCGGGTGCTGGCGATCAACGAGGTGGTGCGGGACAAGAGCGGGAACCAGTCGGTCGACGAGGGTTCGCTGCGGCTGCTCGTGGTCGTGCGCCGGACGCCCGAGGGGTTCGACCCCGAGACGTGGGGCGCGGTGCGACGGACGGAGTGGTTGTTTGATTTCTACGAGCTCAAGCCCGACGGCTCGATCACGCTGGAGACGCGACGGTGGCCGATGGCCAACGAGCTGTACGAACAGGCGTTCCAGGAGCGTGCGGCCGCGGCGGCCAAAGGAGCCGATGGGCGGCCGCCGGACATGAGGTTGAAAGAACTCGCCGACATGCCCCCGCTGGAGGAGCGGAGCGTGGAGTACCAGGCCGCGCTGCACGTGATCCCGAAACTGAACGTGCCGAAGTACAAGTTCACGGACACGGCGCTGAGCATCCGCGTGCTCGGGTGGACGCTGCCGGTGTCGATGCTGGCGGGGCTGGGGTTCAGTTTCGCGTTCTTCTTCGCGGTGGCGCCGCGGCGGGTGGCGGGGGAGGTGAGCGGACCAGCATCCCCTGGGTGACGGCGGGCGCGATCCGACGGCCCCGTGCGACGAACGTGGGGCGGCAGCACGTCAACGCCTCTGGCCCGGGCGCCATGTCTCATGGACACCCGGTAAAGTACGCCGCGAGGAAGTCGAAGATGTCCTGTACGGAGATGGCGCCCGAGTCGTTGAAGTCCGCACTCGGATTGTCGCCGGAGAAGTATGCCGCGAGGAAGTCGAAGATGTCCTGAACGCTGACCGCGCCGCTCGCGTTGAAGTCCGCGGCACAGGATGTGCCCTGGAACTCGTGCGCGCCCATGTCCACGATCGGCAGGGCCGGGCGGGCGGCGTCGGGAACGCCCGTGTTGGTCGTCCAGGGGTCGTCGTGGAAGCGGGGGTCGCCGGTGTGATCGTCGAGGATGCCGGCTGCGAGGGCGGCGTTGGTCCCGGCGTCGATGCAGGGCGAACCACGGCCCGGGCGATGATCATCGATCATCGCGTCCACGAACAGCGGGTCGGCGTTGATGTTGCCGGCCCCGGTAAGGCCGCCCTCAATGTTCGAGTAGGTTGCGGCGGTGGTAGAGCCGGCGCCGGTGTTCAGCACTTGTCCCCCGGTGTTGCCCCGCACGATCGAGTTGACAATCGTCATCGAGTTGGCGCCGCCGAAGTCGGCCGTGTTGGTGATCCCGCCGCCGCGTCCGTTCGCGGCCGAGTTGCCGACAATGGTGCAGTTGGCCAAGGTCACCGTGCCGCTGTCGTCGTTGTTGACGGCGCCCCCGGTCCAGCCCGCGGAGTTGTCGCTGAAAATGCAGTTGGTGAGCAGTGACGTGGCCCTGACGCCGCAGGTAGTGAGCCCGTAGTTCCCGAACGCCCCGGCGTAGCTTTGGGAGGGGTGGAGGGCCATGTTTCCTCGGAATGTGCAGCGGTCGGCGACGAGTTGTTGAGATCGGTAGGTTTGAAGGCCCGCCGACCAGAGCGACGCGGTGTTGTTCTCGAATACGCACTCGCTCAGGCTCGCCGTCCCGACTCCCTGAAGGTTGGCGCCGGCGCCTTGGAAGCCGGTGTTTCCCCGGAATGTACATGCAATCAGGGTGATCGCGGTGCCCGCGGACTTGTGGAGCCCGGCTCCGGCGCCGCCTCCGCTGATGGGATAGGTCGTCCTGTTCCCCTCGAAGATCGTGCGTGTTGCCCGGAAGGAGCCGTAATCGCGCACCGACACCCCGCCGCCGGCGGTGTTCGCCGAGCAGGCGACCAACCGACAGTCGTTGAGGTTGAGCAGGCTGTCGCGGCTGAAGATGCCGCCGCCGGCGCCATCTCCAGCAAAGTTCGGTCCGTCCGCGTTGCCGGCGGTGATCGTGACGCCGTCGAGCGTACATTCCGGCGTCACCCCCATCGCGGCGATGACATGCGAGCAGTTGTCGTCGTAGTTTGCGAAGCCCGGTTGGTCGTTCTGGGCGAGGTCTCCGGAGAGCACGGTGGGATAGAGCGAGGGGTCGCGGGCGTCGGGATCGGGCGCCGCCGCGCCGGCGTATCCCCCTTTGATCATTACACCGCCCACGGGGTGGAAAGCGCTCTCTCGGTCGAGCGTGCCGCGCCCGGGCCTGTAGACGCCCTGGGCCACGCGGACCTCGCCGACCTGTCCGGCGGAGCAGTTGGCGATGTCGAGCGCAGCGGACAGATCGCGCAGTGCCGCGGCCCACGCGGCCCCCGTGCCGCCGGAGCCCGCGTTCGTATCAACATACAGAACTGCGAGCGTGGTGGAATCGGTCAAGAAAGACTGGACAGGGCGCGGGCGGGCCTCGGTCTCACCATCGCCGTTGCTCGCCAACACACGCCAGAAGTACACCCGCCCGTCCGCGAGCGGGGTCGAAGCGGTGTGCATCAACCCGCTGGTGAGGGCGTCGATCTCCGGGCTGGCGAAGGAGGGGTCGTCGTCGACCTGCAGGTGGTACATGTTCGCGGCTTCCGCCGCGCCCCAGGCGAAGGACGGCGTCCACGCCGGCCCCACCCGGGCGCGATCGGCGGGGGCGGTGAGCGGGAAGGTCCGGGGCGGTCGGGCTCCGCCGTAGAGCTGGGTGAGTGCCCAGACGTCGCCGTTGCTTAGGCGCTCTTGCCGGCCCATGTAGTACTTCCAATCGGCGTACTCGGGGCGGACGGTCATGACGGCGCCCTCGTCCCGCGACCATCCGATGCTGTCGTAGTGCATGATCGACTCGAAGTCGTACGGACCGAACGGCGTGCCGCTGATGCAGTAGTTGCAGCCCGCGTTGCACGTTTGCGCGAGGTTGACCTGCACGTACTCGTCGCGATCCGTGCGCTGGTGCTCGTGCCGGAGCCCCAGCGCATGACCAAACTCATGCACGATGGTGCCATGGATAAGCCAGTCGGCGATGTTCACGGTACACACGCCGCCGCCATAGCCGATGCACGAGTTGTTCGCGTTGCTCGCGTTGATGTTCAGGTACGCGACCTGCCCGGACCACGCGACGAAATCGGCGCGGCAGACGGCCTCTATCTCGGCCATCGCGTCCAGGGCGCGCTGCCGGTTCTCGGCGGTCACGTTCGCGTTGAATCGGTACGGCACGATGCCGTCCGGCCAGGTGTTGGGCACCAGGTTGCCCCGGAGGGCTTCCTCCGGCAGGTCGCACTCGGCCCGAGAAACCCCGCGGGCGGGGCCCTTTTGCGCAATGACTGTCGATGGGCCCATGAACAGTACTGCGAGCAAGGCGGCCGCGGATCGGGTGCGAGAGTTCATCTGGGAAGCCCTTTCAAGGTGTGCAGCGGCCGCAGTCTGTCGCGGCGGCGAGAGGTGGGGTCATGCGGGTTCAGGCGCATCCGGCGAAGTACGAGCCCAGGAAATCGAAGAGGTCCGCGGGCGAGACGGAACCGGACTCGTTGAAGTCGGCGCGGGGGTCGCGGAGCAGGTAGACGGCGAGGAAGTCGAATACGTCCTGAACACCGACGTTGCCCGAGGCGTCGAAATCGGCCGGGCAGGGTGTGCAACGCCATTGCGCGAAGTTGGCGGAGGGGTGATCGCCCGCGAAGAAGAAACTGCCGCCGACGGCGAGCGTTCCCCGGTGGAGCGCCAGGGCATCAACAGATGCCGAGCCGTAGTAAGGATGGGGGCCGAACTCGCTGTTGCGCACGCCGAGCCCCACCCTGTGCCAGCGCGTGCCGTCCCAGCGGGCGATGTTGTGTACGGGAGCGCCATCGGCCTTTGAGAACGTGCCCCCAGCGATCAGGTCCGGGCCGTACACCGCAAGGGATTGCACATGGACATAGTGTTCATAACCACCGCCCCCGAGTTCTCCGAGCGGTCGCCACCCGTTGCGGTCCCAACGCGCGATCAGCGGCCGAAGCGTGCCGTCGTCGGTGTAGCCCCCCGCGACGAGTTCGTTCCGATTGACCGCAAGCGCAAAGACGTAGTCATAGTCGGTTGCCAGCGGGGGCAGGGGCACCCACGAGTTGCCCTGCGGGTTCCAGCGGGCCACGCCGAACTGCTGACCGTTCTGGATGAAATGGCCGCCCGCGTACAACTCTCCGTTGTGAACGATGAGCGCGGCCACGGAAACGATGGGGTAAGCAAAGCCGGGAAACCCCGAGCCCATGGGCTCCCATTGCGTGCCGCTCCAGCGTGCGATCCGCTCGACCGGACGAGGGCCGGTTGTTCGGAAGTACCCGCCCGCGATGAGGTGGCCGTTGTAGGTCGTCAGCGCGTTGACGCCTGAGTAGGAACCGCCGTCGGGAACACCCAAGCCCGCGCCCAGCGCGTGCCATTGGGCGCCGTCCCAGCGAGCGATGTTGACGGCGGGAACGCCGTTCATGTCGGCGAACGCGCCGCCGACCAAGAGGTCCGAGCCGTGGGTGGTCATGGCGAAGACCCTGCCGTAGTCATGCTCGGCGCGGACATCCAGCGGGTTCCAGCAATGGCCGTCCCAACGGGCGAGTTTCCCGGACAAGGGGGTGTTGCAGGAACCGTTGAAGCCGTACCCGTGCTCGAACGCGCCGATGAGCTCACCGCGGAAAGATGTCAGAGTGCTCAGCGGCGTATTCAGCCCGTCCTCGAAGAGGCGCCACGCGCTCCCGTCCCATCGGGCCAGGGGCACCCACAGCGGGCCCCGCGGAGTCGGCAATCGGCCGCTTCCCAGCACGCTGCCCTGGCAGACACCCACAACGTGGGCACTCGCCATGCCGGAGTTCCAGACGCTCCACTCAGAGCCGTTCCAAACGGCCGCGCCGGGGGCGGGCACGCCGCCGGCCTGGTCAAACCCGCCGGTGACGATCAGTTCGTCCCGAAAGGGTGTGACGGACTGGATGGACCCGAACCCCACCGTCTGGATGCCGCTCGCGAGCGGTTGCCATCGGGCACCGTCCCAACGAGCGATGTGCTCGGGGTCGCCGGTGGTCGCGTCGAACGAGCCTGCGGCCACGAGTTCGTTGTGGTAGATGGCCAACGACCCGACGCTCCCGCCGAACCCCGACCCGAGGGGTTGCCACGATTGGCCGTCCCACGCGGCGATGTTGCGGACGGGGACGCCGCCGACTTTGGCGAACCGACCCGCGATGATCAATCGTCCATCGTGAACGAGGAGCTGATAGGCCTGACCATCGATCTCATCGCTCGGGCCGGCGCCGAGCGGGAGCCACTGGTGGCCGTTCCATCGGGCGATGTTGCCCGGAGGGCCGTTGGCAACACGCGAGAAGTCGCCCGTGATGACGAGCTCGCCGTTGAACGCGCAGAGTGCGTCCAATCCACCGCTACGCCCGCCAAAGTCCGTGATCCACTCCCACTCGACGCCGTTCCATCGCTGGATGCTGGTGCCGCCATAGCCGCCGGGACGAAATGGAGATGAGTGGTATTCGTACACCGCGGCGTAGAGTTCGGTGCCGACAACAGCGAGTCGAGCCCACCAATAGCTTTCACCGCCGACGATGGCTCCGTCTGTGGATCGCCAGCCAAAGCCGGCTCCGAGGGCGTGCCACGAGTTCCCATCCCACGCGGCGACGTTGTGGGCGGCCACGCCGCCGATGACGTCAAACTCGCCCCAGATCACAAGCATCTCGGGCTCGGGGCCGTCGCCGTCGGGATCCCAGTTCACGGATTCGTAGGCCCACCCGTCGAGCCCGGGATACGCAGCTCCGGGGACCCAGCCGTCCGTGCATTGGGCGTGGACGCGCGAACCGAGGGCGAGAATCGCAATCACGGCGAGGGCGCCAAGGGCCATCGATCGGGAGCGGGCCAAGAGGCTGGCGTTGATAGACAACATGAGGTGACTCCTCCAGTTGTGTACAATGACCGCGCGACGGAACCACTCGCTTTGACAACGGTGTCCGAGACGTTCGACGCTCAGGCGACGCTTGGGTTGTTTGGATGGCTTTGCGGTGGCGCGCCAGTCACACAGGCGGGCATCTCGGTCATCCGCGGCGTCAATGGCCGCGGTGATTGCTCTTGCCGTGGCAATCCGATGAGTCAGCCTATCTGCGAACTGTCCGGCTGTCAATGATCTCTGTGGAGGACAAGTCTTGATCAAGGGGCGACGACTTCGGTCACTGGATTGCAGAAGCAACCAAGGTGTCGGTACGCCCAACCAGCCGAGCGCAAAGAAAACCCCGGCGAAGACCGGGGCTTTGGAAGGCGTGTGTGATGATCGACCGGTTGTCTATTTCATGATCTCTTCGCGCTCGGGGGCGGCGGGCTTGGTGGGCGGCGGCGCTGCGGGCGGGGGAGTCGCGTCGCTGGTGGGGGCGTTGATGTTGTGGGCGACGGCGGGCATGAGGTAGACCTCGACGCGCCGGTTCTGGGGCGTGTTGCCGTCGGGGTTGTTGGGCACGAGCGGGGAGAACTCGCCGCGGCCGGCGACCTCAAATCGCTGCGGCGCGACGCCCATGCCGACCAGCTCGTTACGCACGCTGATGGCGCGTGCGGCGGAGAGGTGCAGGTTGGTGGGGAACTTGTGCCGGGTCCGGACGACGGGCTGGCTGTCGGTGTGGCCGAGGACCTTGACGTCGTAGCCGGCGGCCGCGCCGTTGAGGATGGTGGCGAGTTGCTGCAGGCTGGATCGTGCCGCGACCTTCACTTCATCGGAGCCGGACGCGAAGGTGAAGTCGGCCTTGAAGCGGAGCAGGCCGAGTTCGGGGACGTACTCGATGAGTTCGGGGTGCTGGGCCGCGAGTTCGCGCAGGGCGGCGTCGGTCTGCGGGTCGAGCGAACCGAAGCGGAGGCTGTTGAAGCGCTCGAGGAGTTCGCGGTACTTGGCGTCCATGCCCGAGCCGCTGCTGGCCATGGCGTTCATCTGGACCTGGAGGTCGCTGAGGGCTTTGTCGCGTGCGGCGAGGGCGGCCTGAAGCTGCTGGTTGGTGGTGTTGAGGGACTGGTTCTCGGCCTGCAACGCGGTGACACGCTCCTGGAGGGCGCGGTTAGCTTCGAGCAGGTTGTTCCCGCCGGCGTTGCAGCCGCCCAGAGTGATCGACGCGACGCCGACGATCGCTGCTACGGCGGCCAGTTTGAGCAGCCGGCCCGTCCGGGCCGCGAGGCCCACCGATTGGCACATGGTCATCCCGTGAACTCCTTCGCTGAGGGGGCAGCGGCGCTGGGCCGCTGGGTTCGTGCGACCGCCGGGCGGAATGCCGGGGTGGTCATCGGCGGCGGCGACTACGCTGTTGCCCGATCGCCGGCCCGGGAGTCGCAAGGCCGGAGAGTATCGGCGCTTGTGCGAAACGTCCATAAGTCGCGAGCAAGGGCCGCGGTTTTCCACGATGCCACGCACCGGAGAACATTCCCGCGTTGTCCGGATCGACGCGAGGGCGGTGGTCGATGGTGTTGAGTGCTTTGGAGCGCCCGGGTCGGTGTTGCTGGAGGTCGGGGCTCCGAGAGGCCCGGGCGGGTGGCGGGTGTGGGTGGTGGCGGCAGGGTCGAGCGCTGAAGTTGGGCGACATCCGGCGGCGTCCGCGGCGGGCGTGGAAGTGATCTCACGCCCGCGCGCGGTGGTGATGCCGGGGCTGGTCAACGCCCACACGCACCTGGACCTCACCCATTTAGGGCCTCGGCCGCACGACCCCGGAGAGGGGTTCGTCGCGTGGATCGAGATGATCCGGCGGGGGCGGCACGAGGACGAGGCCGCGATCGCGGCCTCGGTCGGCCGGGGTGTGCTCTTGTCGCTCTCGGCGGGGACGGTGGCGGTGGGGGATATCGGCGGGGCGGTGCGCGGGCGGCCTTCGCTGGCGGCCTGGCGGGCGTTGCGGGCGGCGGGTGTGCGGGGCGTGTCGTTTCTCGAGTATTTCGGGATGGGCTCCACGGCGGAAAGGTCGCGGGACGCGGTGGCGGCCGCGTTGGCGGCGGCGGAGAGGGAGGAGCGGGAGCCGGGTGCGGTGCTGGGGTTGCAGCCGCACGCGCCGAACACCGTGTCGTCGTGGCTGTACCGGGAGACGATCGGTTTGGCAGGGATGGGCGCGGGGAGCGTGCCGCGGCCGGTGGCGACTCACCTGGCCGAAACACCGGAAGAGCGGGAGTTTGTGGCGAAGGGGAGCGGGCCGCAACGGGCGCTGTTGGAGCGGCTGGGGATATGGGAAGATGCGATTCTCGACGACGTGGGGCACGGGCTTCACCCGGTGCAGCACCTGTCGCCGGAACTGAGAGCCCGGCCGATGCTCGTGGCGCACGTGAACGACGCGGACGATGCGGCCATCCGAACCTTGGCAGGGGCGCGTGCGTCGGTGGTGTATTGCCCGCACGCGTCGGCGTACTTCGCGGCTGAGCGGTATTTCGGCGGGCACCGGTACCGCGAGATGCTGGATGCGGGCGTGAACGTGGCGCTCGGGACAGACTCGATCGTGAACCTGCCGCCGGGTTCTGAGCGGGCACCCTCGGCGGGGCGGGCAGTTTCGGAAGCGGGCGGGATGAGTGTGCTGAGGGAGATGGCGTTGCTGGCCGTGCGGGATGGAACCGATGGGAGGCTGCTGTTGCGGATGGCGACGGTGAACGGGGCGCGGGCGCTGGGGCTGGAAGAGCGGGTGTTTGAGGTCCGGGAGGGTGGGCCGCTGGCGGGTTTGATCGGGGTGGAAGTGGGGGCCAAGGCTGTCGGCGGGGCGAGCGATGCTGTTCATGCGGCGGTGGTTGCGGGGATTGGGCCAGAAATCTTGTTTGCCGACAAATATTCCGGTTTGGTCGGAACGATGGGGGATGGGTTGGGGTCCGAAGCCTAGGATGTAGCCCAACATTTCCCTTCCGAGTTCATCGCCATGGCGCTCCGGAATAGGGGCCTTGGCCCGAGCTGAACCCGCCCGATGAGCGCCAAGTGGATCCGTGCCAAGAAGTGGGATGACGAGCACCTGGGCGGGTGGTTGTGGCCCGTCAAGGCGGTGCTTCGGACGTTTTCGGGGATCCCGCTGGCGGTGGTGCTGCTGTCGATGGTGGCGCTGTTCGGGATTCTGGCGTCGGTGCCGATCGGTCTGATCGCGCTGGCGCCGACGTATGCGATCTACGCGCTGACGGTGATGGCGACGGTCGCGGCGCTCGCGGCGTTGCCGGCCTGGACGTTCTCTCGCGCGATGCGACTGACGAAGCTGGGGCGCGGGACACGGTTCGCGGTGATGCTGCCGGTGACGATCGTGCTGACGGTGAGCGCGGTGGCGATGTGGCGGATGTTCGTGTGGCCGATGCTGCGGTACGACCCGCTGGAGCACACCGGGCTGCGGCTGTTTGCGCCGTTCGTGGACGCGTACAAGGCGGTGCAGTTCCGGCGGCTGCCGATGATGGAGATGTCGGAGCTGGAGTTTTACGCGTGGTGGCCGCTGCGGCTGGTGCTGTTGCTGTTCGTGCTGAACATGGTGACGGCAACGGTGAGGCGGATCGAGTTCAGCCTGCCGCACGTGGGCGTGCTGACGGTGCACACGGGCATCGTGGTGATCGCGCTGGGGAGCGTGTACTACGCGTCGTTGAAGCAGGAGGGGGACATGATCCTGCTCGCCGGTCCGCTGGATGCGCAGGGGAACCCGACGCCCGGACCGCCGGAGACGGGGTTCTACGACAACACGGACACCGCGCTGTGGGTAACGCAGCACGCGGACAGGGGGTGGGAGCAGCGGCGGCTGGAAGGGCTGCCGCGGTACCACGATTACAACCTGAACGCGCTGGACCTGAAGCACCTGCCGCCGATGGCGCTGGGCGACACGCGGGACATGGGGCCGCTGGATATCCGCGTGCCGGGCGGGCCCGGAGAGGGCGGGGGCGGTGTGGTGGACGCGGACGTGCGGTTCCGCGTGGTGGGATATGCGCCGTACGCGGAGCTGATCAGCCAGTGGATGCCCGAGAGCGAGGCGCACACGGGGCACAAGGGGACTGCGATCCGCGTGGTGGAGGCTTACCTGGACCTGCCGCGGGATGCGAGCGATCCGGACTCGGCGGACCCGAGCAAGCCGCGGAAGACGTGGCGGTTGCTGCCGGAGGTCCCGTCGGAGCGGGTGGACCTGCTGAGCGTGAGTGGTTCGGACCTGCTGGGGATCGAGTACACGAAGGGGATGAGCGAGACGCGTTGGAAAGACCTGGGCGCCACGCTGCCCAAGGGCACGCGGCACGCGCTGATCGTGCGGCAGAAGGGCTCGGGGTTCGAGGCGGCGTACCCGGTGCAGGTCGGGCAGCGGATCACCGTCGGAGATACGGGTTACACGCTGGAGGTGGTGCAGCTCTCGCCGACGCCGCCGTTCCCGATCATCACGCGCGGGTATCAGGGAGCCAAGTCGAGCATCGCGGTGGTGCGCGTGCAGCCGCCGAAGGCCGGCGCGGG
The DNA here is from genome assembly GCA_964630785.1 of uncultured Phycisphaeraceae bacterium. Taxonomy (GTDB): domain Bacteria; phylum Planctomycetota; class Phycisphaerae; order Phycisphaerales; family UBA1924; genus JADLCX01. Next base: position 88,253 of record CAZVZG010000013.1, read on the forward strand.
CGGTGGGCCGGGTGCGCCCGCGTACGAGCGGTGGGTGTACCACCGGTTCCCGGAGATCAGCCAGGACCTGGTGGACAGGCCGGAGGGAGCGGAAGCGGGAGGGATGGGCGGGCAGCGCCGCGCGGCCGACAGCGATCTGGACATCGATTACATCGACGCGTCGATCCTGCAGATCTACCTCGACGAGCGCGAGGACGGGAACGTGCGCTCGCTGGTGCGTCTGCCCGGTGGTGGGGTCTCGATCACGCCGAGCGCCAAGCCCGGAGACTCGATCGAGGTCTCGCCGGGGTTCACGGTGAGGCTGACGGATCGGATGGACGACGCGGTGATGGTGGAGTATCCGTTCAACACGCCGACGGCGCGGCGCGATCCCAAGTCGATTGGCAACCACTTGCAGGCGGCGATCGCGGTGGAGGTGAGCGCGACGCTGAGGGGCGGCGCGGCGATCGCGGGCAAACCGTGGAAGACGATCGTGTGGGCTCCATTCACGCAGTACGCCCGGGCGCAGACCAACGAATCGGAGCGGGTGGTGGGGCTGCCGGACGGTCGGCAGGTGCACTTGATGTTCGGGCGCGTGCGGCACGAGTTCTGGCCGCCGATGGCGGTCCGCATGGCCGACTTTGAGATGATCCCGTACGAGCACAGCCAGGTGCCGCGGGACTACCGGTCGGACCTGATCGTGATGCGTCGGTGGAAGGACCGCGAAGAGGACGTGCGCCGGAAGACCAGCCTGAACGAGCCGCTGCTGGAGCGGACGCCGTACCAGGCGCGCCAGGACATGCCGTGGTTGGTGAACGCGGCGGCGCGGGTGGTGAGCTGGATCGCGCCCAATCAGTACAAGTTCAGCCAGGCGGGGTGGGACCAGGGCGGGTGGACGCAGTCGCGGGAGGCGACGGATCGCGGCGAGGCGAAGCGGCCGCACGCGAGGTACACGATCCTGGGTGTGGGCAACAATCCGGGGATCTATATCATCGCGGCGGGGGCGGTGCTCATGTGCGTGGGGATCCCGATGGCGTTCTACGGCAAGCCGTGGCTGCTGAGGCGGCGGAAGCGTCGGATCCAGGCTCAGATCGCCCGCGGAGAGATTCCGGTGAAGGGGCGCGCGAGGGCGGCGCCGGTGGCGGCGGGGGTCGCGGGTTCGGGCGAGAAAGATTCGGTGGTTGTAGCAAGCGGGGTTGAGTCATGAACGAGAACTTCGGACTGGTGAGAAGGGTGGGTGGATGGTGGTCGGCGCAGTCAGCCCGCGGGGCCGGGCTGGTTGCGTTCGTGGCGGCGGTGACGATCGGGGCGGTGTCGGCGTTCGCGCAGACCGCGCCGGCGGGCAACGCACACCCGGACGTGCAGGAGGTGAGCGACTTCGGCGGGGCCAACCCGCTGGCGCTCGCGCCCGGCGAGGCGCCGGCGAAGGCGATGGACGTTCCGGCCAAGGTTGCGTTCTCCCGGCGGGTCGATCTCCAGCCGCTGCGCGATCTGGCGGTATTTCACAACGGGCGGGTGAAGATTCTCGACTCGCTTGCGAGGGAGACGGTCTCGACCATCACCGGGCGGAACGATTACTTCGACTACATCATCGTGGGCGACGCGGGGTCGGGGAACACGATCGCCAAGCGGGTGCGGTTTGATCCGCTATTCACGTTCCTGGACATGATGATCGACCCAAACTTCTACGCCGGGCGGCCGCTGATCGGCGTGGAGTTCCTGCCGCTGCGTGAGGCGTTTCTCAAGAAGCTGTACACGTCGGAGAGCGAGATCGAGTGGTGGAAGCGTGACGGTCGGCTCAAGCCGGCGGACGTGGCGAAGGTGTGGGACGTGGTCGCGCAGGAGGAAGGCTTCAACCCCTCGGCCCGCCAGTCGCTGAACCGGATGCAGGTCGCGATCGACCTGTACCAGAACTCGTGGCACAACCTGCTGATGAAGGCCCCGGACGCGGAGGATCGGCCGTGGCAGCACGTCGCGGCGGTGAGCGGTCCGGGCGCGGCGGCGGTGCGGGAGCTTGCGGCGGGTTGGCGCGCGGGCGACGCCTCGCGCGTGAACGCGGCGGCCAAGGCGCTCGCTGCGGAGTTGCCGCGGATCAACGCGGCGTACTACCCGACCACCAAGCGCACGATGGAGCGGCTGTACAACAGCGCGCACCCGTTCGAGTGGGGGTTCTGGATGTACGCGCTGGCGCTGGTGACGCTCCTGCTGGCGTTCGGGACGGGGCGGAAATGGCTGATCGCCGGGGGCGTGGCGGCGCTGGGCGTGGCGCTGGGGCTGCACGCGTTCGGGTTTGTCGCCAGGAGCATCATCGCCGAGCGGTTCGCGATCCAGAACCAGTTTGAGTCGATGACGGGGCTGAGCCTGTTCGCCGTGACGGTGGGGACGGTGATCATGCTGGCGCGTCGGCAGTGGTTGTTCGGCGCGGCCGCGGCGGGCGTGGGGTTCATGGTGCTGGTGACGGCGACGCAGGCGGGCATCCCCGGGATGACGATCGACCGCGAGGCGCCGATTCTCAACACGAGCGTGCTGCTGAAGTACCACGTGACGACGGTGCTGCTGAGCTACGGGCTGATCTCGCTGGGGTTCCTGGTGAGCGTGTTCTACCTGGTGACGCACTACGCGGCGAAGCTGCGCGGAGCGCCCGCGGGCACGGCGATGGTGAGCACGCCCGACGGCGGCACGGTGGCGGTGTCGGCCGCGGCGATGGGGCTGGGCGAGGGGGAGGCCCCTGTCGGCGGCGCGGCGCGGGTGCTGTCGGATCTGGACAAGGCGCAGATGATCGTGTTGCAACTGGCGTTCTGGCTGCTGGGGGTGGGCATCCTGCTGGGCGCGTGGTGGGCGGACCACTCTTGGGGGCGTTGGTGGGGGTTTGATCCCAAGGAGCTCTGGGCGCTGGTGACGTGGATCGTCTATCTGGTGGTGATCCACCTGCGGTTCACGACGGGGCGGAACCGGGCGCTGGTCACGGCGTGGCTGAGCGTGCTGGGCTTCTTCGTGATGCTGTGGACGTACTTCGGCGTGAACCTGCTGCTGCCGGGTCTTCACGCGTACGCGTGAGCGCGGGTGAGTGGGGGGGGGAGGGCCTGAGCCCGTGGGGGCGCGATCGGTACGCGATGGCTTCGGACGCACTGGCGCCGCTGCTCATCCGTCGGCTGCTGGTGCGCCGGCTCGACGATGGGCGCGTGCTGGCTGGGCGCATCGTCGAGACCGAGGCGTACATGGGCGTGAAGGACCGTGCGGCGCACGCGTTCGGCGGGCGACGGACAGCGCGGAATGAGTCGATGTACGGACCGCCGGGAACGGCGTACGTGTACTTCACGTACGGGATGCACTTCTGTTTCAACATCGTGTGCGGGCGGAGAGAGCAACCGGTGGCCGTGCTGGTGCGGGCGCTGGAGCCGGTGCTCGGCATCGACGCGATGCGGGAGCTGCGCCGTCGGGCGAGCAAGGCGCGATCGCCGGAGTTCACGCAGGCGGACCTGTGCAGCGGGCCGGCTCGCCTTTGCCAGGCGATGGCGATCGATCGCGGGCTGGACGGGCTGGACATGGTGAGCGATCGCCGTTTGTTCGTTGCGGATTGTCCGGCGGAGTTGTCGGTGGAATCAGGCTCAGCGGCCGATAATGGCGTGGTTCGGGATGCGCGGGTGGGGGTGGACTACGCGGGTGCGTGGGCCGCGCGCCGGCTCAGGTGGCTGGTGGCGGGACACCCGTGCGTGAGCGTGCCGGTGCGCGTGCGGAAGCGGCGGCGCGCCGGGTCGATCGGCGCGGAGGGTCGGCGTACAGTGAACCCCTCGCAACGGGCGCGAGAAGGAGCCGTTAGCCGTGAAAAGCCGTGACGTGGATTGGCCCGAACTGCGGAGCCGGGCGGCCCGGTTTTCCGAGGAAGCGTTCGAGTTCGTTCGCGACGGGCTCAAGCACAGCGTGAACACGTTGCGCGGGCCGGCGAAGGCGGGGGACGCGTCGGTTGAGAACGCGCGGCGGCACGTCACAGGCCAGGAGTTGTGCATCGGGCTGCGCGACCTGGCTATCCAACGGTGGGGATTGCTGGCGGGGACGGTGCTCAAGAAGTGGGGGATCCGACGGACCGAGGACTTCGGCACGATCGTGTATGCGATGATCGATCGGCGTGAGCTGCGGTCGAGCGAGAACGATCGGATCGAGGACTTCAGCGGCGTGTTCGACTTCGACGAGGCGTTCGGGGGCCTGTCGCTGGCGTGATCGGGGCTCGGCGGACGCGGGTCCGACCGGCCCAGACGCGGGCGTGCGGACTTCGTGGATGGGGCACTTATCCCCCGCGGCCGCCTATTTCATACGATCGAATGGCTTGACCACGATGACCACGCGCCCGCGCGCCGCGTGGGTGGGGATCGTGTAACTTGGTGTCGCCCATGGCCGATCCCAACCCCACGCCCCCCCCCCCCCCCCCTCCCCCCCACCCCCCGCGCCGCCCCGCCGAGAACATCCGTCCCGAGGCTGGTGAGCTCGGTGCCTCGGGGGATCGGGTTGGTGCGCCGACGGCGACATCACGTCCCAAGGCGACGGACGGGCCGCTGATCGACTGGCGTCGCACGCACCTGTGGCAGATCCAGTGGGTGCGGGACCTGCTGGTGATTGCGTTGGTGCTGGGGTTGGTCTATCTGGGGTCGCGGGCGAGTCTGGTCACGGTGCCCGTGCTGGTCGCGTTGCTGTTGGCGTACCTGTTCGAGCCGCTGATCCAACGGATGACGCGGGGCGGACATTTCAGCCGGCGGGGCGTGGTGCTGGGGATCATCGCGGCGGTGGTGATGGTTGTGCTCGTGCCGCTGACGGTGGGGGGCGGGTACGCCGTTGTACAGGGGGTGAGTTTCGTCGGGCGGCTGGGCGAGAACACGCGTCGGGTGCTGCGATCGGTTGAAAAGCCGGGCGACGAGGGTCTGCGCAACCAGATCCGCGGCGAGGCGTGGCGGGATATCCGCGATTATCTGGTGGAGCGGCGTGCGCCCGCCGACGGGGCCGCGCCGGCCGGTCCGACGCTGCTGTCGCCCGAAGAACAGGGGCCGCCCGCGCCCGCGCCGGAGGCGTCGCCGGACTCGACTCGCCAGACGGGCGCGCGGTTGGTGCAGGAGGTCATGAGCTGGGTGGAGCAGAACGCCGCGAGCCTGGCGAGCACGGTGGGCAAAACGGCGATCGGGAGCGGCGCCCAGGCGCTCGCGGCCGTGCTGGCAACGGTGGGCTCGATCGGGGCGGTGGTGTTCACCCTGTTCCTGACGATGTTCTTTTTCTTCTTCCTCTCCACGGGGTGGGGGCGCGTGCTGGCGTGGGGGGAGAGGTTCATCCCGCGGGCGGAGAAGTACCGCTGGACCAAGATCGTGAGGAAGATGGACCGGGCGATCGCGGGGTTCATCCGCGGTCGGCTGACGATCTGCGCGATCATCGCGGTGTACATGACGCTGGCGCTCTGGTTCATCGGGGCGCCCGTGCCGCTGCTGCTGGGGCCGCTGGTGGGCGTCTTGTTCCTGGTCCCCTTCGCGGCGGGGTTGGCGGTGCCGTTCGTGATCCTGCTGATGTGGTTGCAGGCCGAGGGGGACGGCTTCCGCTCGGCGTGGTGGTGGATCATGTTCGCGCCGGTCGGCGTGCACATCGGCGGCCAGATCATGGACGACTACATCCTGACGCCGAAGATCCAGGGCGAGAACACGGATATGGACATGCCGACAATCCTGTTCGCGTCGCTCACGGGCGGGGTGCTCGCGGGGGTGTACGGGCTGTTGCTGGCGATCCCCGTCGCGGCGTGCATCAAGATTCTGGCCAAAGAGTTCCTGTGGCCGCGGATCGAGGCGTGGGTGCGGGGAGAGGAGCGGGACTTTTTGCCGATATCGCGGGAGTGATACGGATCCCAGTTTCCCACCGCGCGACACACCCGAACCGGGCGCTCGCGCGGGCGTGCCGGGCGTGGCAAGATGCTGTCGGCAGGAAGGCCGGCGATGAACATCCGCGAGCGGGAGCCGGGCGACCTGGACGAACTCAAGCGACGCGTGCGCAGGGAGAAGAACGCCGATCAGCGTGACCGTCTGCGTGCGGTGGTGCCGGCCATCGAGGGCGAGGGAGCGCCGACGCACTTGGGCCGCTCACGCCGTCAGGTTCAGCAGTGGGTGTACGCCTACCGCGACCGCGGCATCGACTCCGTCCATCCACCCAGACGCCCCGACAGGAAGCCCCGCGTGCACGGCGGGATCGCCGCCAGGCTCAAGGCCCGTCTGGACGCGGGCCCCACCGCCGACGACAAGGTGTGCATGCTGCGCGGCAAGGCCGTCCCACGGGCGGTCGAAGCGTTCGGTGCGCAGGCCCTGGCATCCCAGGCGGTAATGCGCGATCAGCCGCCCGGTCTGCCCCGCGGCCGGCACGGTGTAGGACCCATCATCGCCGACGGTCAGTTCCCCGACCACCCGGCGCACCCGCACCACGCGCCCCAGGGCGTCGTGGTCGTACACCACACGCCCGTCGTACACCATCCGCCCCGCCGGGTCGTAGGCGTAATCGATCTCCAGAGGCTCGGCCGCGGCCGGCGGAGCGGTCGAGTGGTCCGTCAGGGCATAGACCTGTGAATCGACCTCGTTGCGCGCATCGGTCTTGTGCGTGCGTCCGGTCTCGATGCCCGTCGGATTGCCCAGGGCGTCGAAGCGCTGCTCGTGGAATCCCAAGCCCGTGGTGTCGGCGGCCGGGACGGTCCAGTTGCCCAGTTCGTCGAGCGTCCAGCTTTGTTGGAGCGCGCGGGTGTTGACGGCGTCAAAGCCCCAGGAGGCGTTGAGCGTGCCGCCGGCCGCGCTGACCAGGCGGGAGAACCCGTCGTAGGTGTACGTCCACGAGCGATCGACGCCCGTTGGGCCGATTCTTGCCGTGGAACCCCAGGGCTGACTGTCCGGTCAAGAGGCGAGCCGAACCGAGCGAACGGTCATCTCCCGGCTTTGGAAGGCAACCACGGCTCGTAGAAGGCGCAGCCCGTGACCTTTTCTTTCTTTAAGTAACGCCTGAGTGAATCGCGCACTACAATTACGGAGGGGCCATCTCTGACCCGGAACACATGGATCGAGACCGGCACCCGTTCCGCATCGATCACCGGCTCTTGGATGTACTGTCCCTCGTGATCCCAGCCGGACTTGTCCGGGTCCGCGCAATCCACCGCATCGACGTACATCGCCCAGTACACCAGCGGACAGGGCCGGCCGTTGTGCCGGAGCTTCATCGGAAAGAACTGGCAGTTGCCGGGGGCCGCGGCCTCCAGAATCCCCCGGAGTCGGTCGGAGACTGGGAACATCTTTGGAAGGGGCCACGGACAATCTTCAACGCGGGTCGTGTACTCCAGGTTCCCCTCGAACACGGGCACCTCGGCGGGGTCCAGTCGCCCGTGGCCGTAGTTCATGCGACTCAGTGCCGGATACGGCGGGTGGGGCAGCTCGATGACGGTCCGGGAGTTCTCGGCGCTGGAGCCCGCGCCCTTCCGATTGGACCAATACCAGAACGGGGCCGATGGGCTAGTCCGCTTTTTCATGGGCCGAACCATTGAGATGGGTTCCGTTCGATGTCCTGCTTGATCGAATCGAGTTCATTCAAGAAAACGCGCTTGGCCGCGCTCAGCAGGCGGGAGAAGCCGTCGTACGCGTACGTCCACGAGCGATCGACGCCGGTTGTGCCGCCCGCACCTCCGCTGAAGCTCCCGGGCGGGCCGACCGTTCACGACGGCAGCCCGGCCCGAGCGCTCGGTCACCTCCCGGCTTTGGAGGGCAGCCACGGCTCGTAGAAGGCGCAGCCGGTGACCTTTTCTTTCTTTAAGTAACGCCTGAGTGAATCGCGCACTACAATCACGGAGGGGCCATCTTTGACCCGGAACACATGAATCGAGGCCGGCACCCGTTCCGCATCGATCACCGGGTCTTGGATGTACTGTCCCTCGTGATCCCAGCCGGACTTGTCCGGGTCCGCGCAATCCACCGCATCGACGTACATCGCCCAGTACACCAGCGGACAGGGCCGGCCGTTGTGCCGGAGCTTCATCGGAAAGAACTGGCAGTTGCCGGGGGCCGCGGCCTCCAGAATCCCCCGGAGTCGGTCGGAGACTGGGAACATCTTTGGAAGGGGCCACGGACAATCTTCAACGCGGGTCGTGTACTCCAGGTTCCCCTCGAACACGGGCACCTCGGCGGGGTCCAGTCGCCCGTGGCCGTAGTTCATGCGACTCAGTGCCGGATACGGCGGGTGGGGCAGCTCGATGACGGTCCGGGAGTTCTCGGCGCTGGAGCCCGCGCCCTTCCGATTGGACCAATACCAGAACGGGGCCGATGGGCTAGTCCGCTTTTTCATGGGCCGAACCATTGAGATGGGTTCCGTTCGATGTCCTGCTTGATCGAATCGAGTTCATTCAAGAAAACGCGCTTGGCCGCGCTCAGCAGGCGGGAGAAGCCGTCGTACGCGTACGTCCACGAGCGATCGACGCCGGTTGTGCCGCCCGCACCTCCGCTGAAGCTCCCGGGCGGGCCGACCGTTCACGACGGCAGCCCGGCCCGAGCGCTCGGTCACCTCCCGGCTTTGGAGGGCAGCCACGGCTCGTAGAAGGCGCAGCCGGTGACCTTTTCTTTCTTTAAGTAACGCCTGAGTGAATCGCGCACTACAATCACGGAGGGGCCATCTTTGACCCGGAACACATGAATCGAGGCCGGCACCCGTTCCGCATCGATCACCGGGTCTTGGATGTACTGTCCCTCGTGATCCCAGCCGGACTTGTCCGGGTCCGCGCAATCCACCGCATCGACGTACATCGCCCAGTACACCAGCGGACAGGGCCGGCCGTTGTGCCGGAGCTTCATCGGAAAGAACTGGCAGTTGCCGGGGGCCGCGGCCTCCAGAATGTCCCGGAGCCGGTCCGAGACCGGGAACATCGCCTGCACAGGCCACGGGCAGTCATCGACGCGACTCTTGTGCTCCAGATTCCCCTCGAACACGGGCACGTCGGCGGGGTACAGTTTCCCGTGCCCGTAGTTCATGCGGTCCAACACAGGGTGCGGGGGATTGGTCAGTTCGAGGACCGTTCGAAAATTTTCGGCTCTGGTACCGATACTTTGCCAGTTCGACCAGTACCAGAAGGGGGCTGATGGGCCAGAGGAGCATGGCTTCTTCACTGGCCGAACCATTGGGATGGATTCCTCTCGATGTCCCGCTTGATCTGTTCAAGTTCATTCAAGAACACGCGCTTTGCTTGATTGCCGTACTTGCCCGCCGCCTTCAGCTTGTCCTCAAGTCGTGTGAACACCCTGTTGTGATACCTGTGCCGATGCCGACCGAATCCGTGCTGGCTCGGCTTCAGGGGCAGCATGTTGTCGAGGCTGTGCAGGTCGAAGTCGAAGCCGTACTTTTGTTCGATATTCTTCATGCGGCGCGCGGTTGCTTTGTAGAACGAGATCACGTGGTGCGCGACGTACCCCGCGGCGTTGACCGCGCGTGCGGCGGCTCTCCACGCCGGGCCCGGTGGCGTGACGCCCGGGCCGTACCGGCCGGCGAACTGCTCGATGCCGGCGACCGGCACCCCGAACGAGCCGATGACGTCTTCCTCGAGCCAAGCCTCGAGCCCGCCGCGGACGCCCTCGTTCCAGGCCTGGGCGACCCAGGTGTTCTCGGTGCGCGTGTTCCAATCGTCCGGCAAGCCCCAGTCCATCGCCCAATCCAGGTCGTAGTCCTGATTGTCGGCGTAGACCGAGACGATCGCCTCGAGGCCGCCGCGCAGGCCGCGGACGACGCCCATGACCGCCATGCCGGCGATGTCGGCCGGGTCGATGAAGAGGCCGCTGGGGTCCTGCGATGCTCTCGGGTTGGCGTGATACGCCGCGTGGGTGTTCAACCCGTCGGCGTGGTGCAGGCCGATGTTGGGATCGACATCGAAGGCTGAGGGCGCCACGCCCCCGAACGCCGTCCCGCTCAGCACCGGCAACCCCAGCCCGTTCGGGTCATTCCCCGTGAAACGGCCCTCGGCCGGGTCGTACAGGCGGTTGCGGTTGTGGCACAGCGAGCGGTACGAGCCGGTCGCGTCGGTCCCGATCGGCACCGCTGAACTCAGGTCCAGCGGGCCGTCCCACGGACGGTCGAAACGTTCGGTCCGCAGGCCCTGGTGGCCCAGACGGCTCCCGATCGCCGCCGCGTGTGATTCGCTTGCCAATGAATCCGAGCCGGGAACGAACCGCTCGGCGGCGAGAAGATCGCCATAGGGAGTATACCCGTGCTGCGCCACCACCCGCCCGATCGCGTCGGTCAACGCGATCACGTCGGCATTGGCGTCGCTCAGCACATAAAGGACCGTCGGCGCGGCGTCGTCGCTGGGGGAAACGGTTGCCGATCCCGAGGGCTAATTGCCAGACCGCCGCCAGAGGCGATCAATCCCATCACGCTATCAAGATTCGCTGCCCGGGACCGGGCTCGGGAATGTCCTCGCGATGGTCCTCCAGCACCGACACATCGTCAGGGGCCAGGCTCTCGATGAACCAACCACGCACCTGCTCGACGGAGGCTTTGGTGACGATCAACAGCTGTTCGGCGAACGGCCAGGAGTCTTCCTCTTCGTCCATGATTTCGTGGACCTGCACGAACACGCCTGTCACTTCCGGATGATCGCGGATCGCCAGAACCTGCCCTCTGATCCTCTCGAAGTCGTCATCATCGATGTTGCACATGAACGAGGCACGGTCGTCATTGCCATTGAAGAACTGCTCGACCGTGACTGCGGGCAGCTCGCCGTCGTGGCTCTCGGCGAACCGGTTGCAATGGTTGATCAGTGCTTGTCGCTTCTCGGGATCGAAGGCCATGAATGAGCTTTCTTTTTGCTGAGACCAACTGGTTTTACAGAAAAAGCCCGGCATCGCGGAAGCGCCGAAAGACCCAGGTTGCGATCTCAAAGAAGCCCTGATTGAGCCCGTAAGCCGTGGCGTCGATGGGCGTGGGCGTGAGTCGCAGGATCATACCCTTGTCGCCCAGGTCGGTGATAAGATCGTTGGGCCGGTTGCGCATCTTTAGCAGGTCCGCGATGAACCTCTCTTTGCCGCCGAGTTTCTCGAGGTGAATCGGCGAAAGGTACTGACCGGGGTACACGCCGCGAACCTTTTCGCGTCTGGCCTCGCGGGCCTGCTCCCAGAGCTCATGCTCAATGCGGAAGCGCACGCTGGACCAGTTGGAGGGGCCGCTTTCCTCAAAGCACCAGCCACCGCCATCCTCGCGGAAATAGTTCGCATCCATGAGCGAGTAGTACAGTTCTCCGTGTTTTATGAACGCCTGTATTATCTCATCTGAGAATTTAGTGGACGCACGCGTCATCAACCCTTTATGGTCCTCAGGAAACAGCGACGTCGACACTCCGACAACGCACATGCAATCAAACTGAGTCCGTGGGTAAGTCACCGATGCGCCAATATGGATTGTCCATATATAGTCCATCGCGCGGTACGTTGGCGATCGGTGGGCCTCTCGCGTAGCACTCACATAAACGAGCCCCATTCCGTCGCAGAATATGCCCGGCCGTTGAATGTCCCGACGGAAATCGGTTGTATCTAGTTCCAGCCTATGCCATTGCACATCTTCCGAGTATTTCCAAGGCATCTCCCCCATCGGACGATGCTCGCACACGATTGCCGCCTCGACCCTCTTCTGAAACTCCGCGCGATCTCCGAACGCGGACTCCAATACATCCAGTAGGCCCTCGAGTAGGCATTGAGGTTGCTCAAAGTCCGTCCGAAAATAGCCGACCACTTTCAGGTACTCTAGAGGCGGGAAGCGGGTGTTGGACTTATCACGGGCAGACGGCATCAGGGATGTTCCACAGGCAGTTCAACGACTTCAAAGCCCTGACGTCGGTACATGCGTCCCATGTCACGTAGCTTCCGCTCGGCCGCTTTCCGGCTTTGCGACACCGCCGCCTCTCCAAGGATGATCCGCCGCGGCGGCACATACGCGAAATAGTCCGGTCGCATCCTGCTGAGAGTATGGCCGGTGTGCGGATTGATCAACTGCCGATTGACCCTCACATGGAACCATCCGGCGCCGAACCCCCTCCCTTTGCCGATGAGCCGCCCGATCAGCCGCTGGTGCAAGCGCCCACCGTGCCGCAGCAACGACCGCATCGGGCTCCTAAATGCGGCGCTGGCGTAGCCGACACCTTCGTTATCCTCGGCATAGTCCTGTTCCCGCGATCCCCCGTCATTGATATAGTAGTCTGCCGCCTCTTCAGCGAACAAGGCCAGATCCCGCAGCATCGCAACCGGACCCAACAGGCTCCATGCCTGCTCGTTCACCGCCCGCTCGACGTGTTCGTTAACAAGCTGCGAAACCCACTGATTACTATTGCGGGTGTGTCCTTCGTCGCTCTGTCCCCAATCCCCAGCCCAATCCGAGTCATAGCTAAGATTCAGCGAGTATTGGGAGACCAGGTCATTGGCCAGCTGGCCAAGCGTCAAGCCGACATCGATCCTATAACTCAGGCCGGTAGGATCGCGTCGGGTTTGCGGTGCGCACGCATACGCCGCATGGGCGTTCATCCCACCGCTAAAATGACTCTGCAGGTCCGGCGCCATGTCGAACGCGTGGATCGCCACACCCCCGAACGCCATCCCGCTCAGCACCGGCAACCCCAGCCCGTTGGGGTCGTTGCCCGTGAAGCGGCCCTCGGCCGGGTCGTACAGGCGGTTGCGGTTGTGGCACAGCGAGCGGTACGGGCCGGTCGCTTCGGTCCCGATCGGCACCGCCGAACCGATGTCCAGCGGGCCGTCCCACGGACGGTCGAAGCGCTCGGTCCGCAGGCCCTGGTGGCCCAGACGGCTCCCGATCGCGGCCGCGTGTGATTCGGTTGCCAATGAATCCGAGCCGGGCACAAACCGCTCGGCGGCGAGAAGGTCGCCGTAGGGAGTATACCCGTACTGCGCCACCACCCGCCCGATCGCGTCGGTCAACGCGATCACGTCGGCGTTGGCGTCGCTCAGCACATACAGGACCGTCGGGGCGGCGTCGTCGCCCGCGTCCTCCAGCCCGTTCCAGGCGTGCGCGTCGGTGTAGACCAGCTCGGCCGCGCAGTCGTCGACGTAGGCGCCGGGGTCGGCGTGCCAGAGGTACTCGCGTTCGAGGCGGCGGTCGGACCACGCCCAATCGCCCGAAGGGTTCGGCGTGGGCGGAGAACATCCCCCGCTCTCGCCGCTGGGGAGCGTGCCCGTGGCCCCGTCGCCGACGACCTCGCGCGCCGGGCGCGGAGCGGGCGCGGATCATCCCAATGTGAAGCGGCCCTTGGGTGGATCGCGCTCCGGCGGTATCGGGAAGCGTCTGTTCTTGAGCTTCCCCGTCCAACCGGGGTCGCCGGGCAGCGTGTCGCCGTCGTGCGGCTCGTCGAAGATCGACACCCGGTAGAGCTTCAAGTCGGGGAACTTGCGCTGAAGTTTGAGCGACTCGGCGAGCAGGCTCCGGATGTAGACCCTCCCGAGCACGTCCTGGTACACACCTCGCTCATTGAGGTCACGGCGCAGGACCGCGCCGCTGGCCCAGAACACTTGATTGAGGATCATGCCGCAGCCTTTGCATGTACGGTGCCGGCAATACTTCCCCCGGTGAGCCTCCAAGGCATACCCAGGCGGGGTGTACAGGGTTACATAGGGAGACTCGATCGGGTCATCCTCCGGCTTTGTCTGAACGTAGCATCGACCGACAAACACATGTCGGCAATAGGGGGCAAGAAGGTCGTGCAACTCCTGGATCATCAGCCTGGGAAATCCGCCCGCCAATGCGACCGATCCGCTGGGCATCCGCCGCACGACCACGTCGACACCCGTGGGTCGAGTGAACTTCTTGGGGTCCGGCCAGCCGCAGATTGAACACTTGATGGTGCGAATATACCACGCTTTCCACTCCGGAGCGTGCTCGACCACCGAGTCCTTTCGGGAGAATAGCTCGTACATGCATTCCGTACTTTTAGTCAAGGTCGAACGACTCCTCGATCGCTTGCTTCATCCCTTCGCTCAGGCCGGAGACGTTGTGCCGCCTCTCGAAGTCCTTGGTCAAGCGCTTGAGCGTGGGCAGGACCCGTCTGAGCTTGGAGGGATTCGCCTCCGCCCACACCCGCCAAGCATCTCTTGGTGCCGTGAACGCCGGGCAACCCAACAACCTCGTCATTCCCCTACTGACGAACACGTGGTACGCACCGTGCAGGGCCACGGGCACCCTCGCCACCACCTTCGACTGGATCCGCAGGATCCTCCCCAGGTATTTCGGGAGCAGGTGGTGCAGGTGCGCCAATCCCCGCACGACCCGGCCCCCCACCCGGATCGTCCGGACGGCTTGCCGGGTGACCGAGGCGCTGCCCGCCATGAACTGGTCGCCGCCGCCGAGGAGATCGACCCCGAGGTCCCAGAGGTCTTCCCAAGCGCTGAACGGATCGATCGTGTCTTTAATCCACGACTCGGCGTGCTGCTGGAGGATCTCGCCGAGCCAGGCGTTGTTCGTCCGCGTGTGCCAGTCGTCGGGCAGCGACCAGTCCCCGGCCCACTCCGCGTTCCAACTCTCATTGTCCGCGTAGGTGTTGACGAGGTCGAAGGCCAACGCGCCGATGCGAAATCCGGGCCCGATCGCGTACGTAAATACATCAATACCAACGAGGCCCTGAGGATCGCGAACGCTCAGCGGTGCGGACCCGTACGCGACATGAGCGTTCATGCCGTCGGCGTAGTGGTCCTCAACATCCGGCGTCACATCGAACGCATGGATCGCCACGCCCCCGAACGCCAACCCGCTAAGCACCGGCAAACCCAACCCGTTGGGGTCGTTGCCCGTGAAGCGGCCTTCGGCCGGGTCGTACAGGCGGTTGCGGTTGTGGCACAGCGAGCGGTACGGGCCGGTCGCTTCGGTCCCGATCGGCACCGCCGAACCGATGTCCAGCGGGCCGTCCCACGGACGGTCGAAGCGCTCGGTCCGCAGGCCCTGGTGGCCCAGACGGCTCCCGATCGCGGCCGCGTGTGATTCGGTTGCCAATGAATCCGAGCCGGGCACAAACCGCTCGGCGGCGAGAAGGTCGCCGTAGGGAGTATACCCGTACTGCGCCACCACCCGCCCGATCGCGTCGGTCAACGCGATCACGTCGGCGTTGGCGTCGCTCAGCACATACAGGACCGTCGGGGCGGCGTCGTCGCCCGCGTCCTCCAGCCCGTTCCAGGCGTGCGCGTCGGTGTAGACCAGCTCGGCCGCGCAGTCGTCGACGTAGGCGCCGGGGTCGGCGTGCCAGAGGTACTCGCGTTCGAGGCGGCGGTCGGACCACGCCCAATCGCCCGAAGGGTTCGGCGTGGGCAGAGAACATGCCCCGCTCTCGCCGCTGGGGAGCTGGCCCGTGGCCCCGTCGCCGACGACCTCGCGCGCCGGGCGCGCCAGGAACGGCGCGCCCGCGCCGCCCCCGCCCCCCCCGGCCCCCCCCGGAACCCGACCGGCCACGCTGGCCCAGCCCACCTCCTGCACCACGCGCACGCCGTCGTAATAAAGATCGGTGATCGCCAGCCGCTCGCCGCTGGCGGAGTTCGGCCGCTGCGTGCGGATCAGGCGGCCCAGGGCATCATAAGAATAATGCGCGATCAGCCGTCCCGGCTGCCCCGAGGCCGGCACGTTGTAGGTGCCGTCCGGGTTGAAGCTCGGTTCCCCGACCATCCGGCGCACCCGCACCACGCGCCCCAGGGCGTCGTGGTCGTACACCACACGTCCGTCGTACACCATCCGCCCCGCCGGGTCGTAGGCGTAATCGATCTCCAGAGGCTCGGCCGCGGCCGGCGGAGCGGTCGAGTGGTCCGTCAGGGCATAGACCTGTGAATCGACCTCGTTGCGCGCATCGGTCTTGTGCGTGCGTCCGGTCTCGATGCCCGTCGGATTGCCCAGGGCGTCGAAGCGCTGCTCGTGGAATCCCAAGCCCGTGGTGTCGGCGGCCGGGACGGTCCAGTTGCCCAGTTCGTCGAGCGTCCAGCTTTGTTGGAGCGCGCGGGTGTTGACGGCGTCAAAGCCCCAGGAGGCGTTGAGCGTGCCGCCGGCCGCGCTGACCAGGCGGGAGAACCCGTCGTAGGTGTACGTCCACGAGCGATCGGAGCCGGTGGTGCCCGCCCCACCCCCACCACCCCCACCACCACCGGTCGCCTGCTGCTGGGTGACCCGCTCGCCGATGAGCGTGCCGCCGTGGAAATCGTCGTATTGAAGCTGGCGTCGCGCCCGGGTGTCCTGATCCAGGGGCGAGAGGCCCCACAGATAGTTCAGGTCGCGCACGCGCCCGAAGCGGTCCAGGCCGCTGAGGGCGGGGTGGCCGGTCAGCAATGCGACGTCGCCGTTGCCGTGCGCGAAGTCCTGGACGATCGCGTCCGGCTGCGTGCCTGGGTCGGTGCTCGGGCCGAGCGTGAGGCCGGCGCGCATGGCGGCGCCGGCGTAGGCGTACTTCGCAATCGGGAGCGAGGAGCCGGACCCGTCCTGCGCGGTGCGCCAGGCCAGGCTCTGGACACGGTGCAATGAATCGTCCACCCAGGAAGCGTCGGCCTGCCCGGTGTAGGGCGTGCCGTACCCGTAGTCCAGGCGTCCCCGGTGCTGCGATCCGGCGCCAGCCGAGCCATCGGCCCCGGCCCCCCAGGGGTAGTCCATCGCGGCCAGTCGCGGCACGACGAGAGGTCCGGCGGCCGGGGTGGACGGCGGGCCGGTGGCCACCACCGTGTACTGCCATTGATATTGAAGGGCCGCGACGCTGCTCTCGGCGGCCGCGCCGTGCAGGAGCCGCTCGGACAAGAGATTCCCGAACGAGTCGTGCTCGAAGAGGCTGGTCGCGACGGGATAGAAGCAGCCGAGGGTTCGGTCCTGAGCCTCGGCCGTGGCCTTGACGAGCCGATCGAGGGGGTCGTAGAAGAAGCGGGTCCGCTCGACGGAGTCGGCGACGTCGACGCCGCCGCTGACGACGTCCATGCCCGTGCGCCGACCGAGTTGATCGTAGGAGAAACGGAGCGTGCGCTTGACGGGCGACGTCGATTCGGGCACGCGTGCGAGCTCGGATCGGGAATGGATCATGCCGTCGAGCGTGTACTCGAACTGGATATCCAGGCCGTCGTTGACCGTCACGTCCCACACCCGCGCGCAGTCGGACCCGGCGCTGAAATAGCAGGCCAGAAAGTCGAACAGGTCCTGGACGGTCACGTCGCCGGACCCGTTGAAGTCGGCCTCGGGATCGAGTGCGAAATACAGGGCCAGGAAGTCGAATAGATCCTGGACCGAAACCCCGCCGCCGTTGACATCGCACGCGCAGCCGCCGGCCGGGAAGCGGATGCCGCGGAGCAGGTCGTAGTCCGCTGAGACGGTCGAGCCGTCGGCGGGATCAATGATCAGCGCGCTGGTGCCAGGACTGCCGTTGGGCCCGGACTCCCCGTACACAAGCTCGGTGATCTGGATGGTGGGGTCGTCGTTGTTGTGGAACCGTGGAAACGGCGAATCCGTGGTGAAATGCCCCGGGTGCGGGGCGCCGATCTTGACGAGCCGGCCGTCCCGGTAGTGATAAGCCACGACCTGCGCCGCGTTGAGGTCGAGCTGGTTCCCCGCCGGGAAGGTCTGCTCCATGACCACGCGGCCGAGCCCGTCGTAGATCTTCGCCGTCCGCGAGCCGCTGGGGGCGCGGGTTTCCACGATCCGCCCGGCGTTGTCGTACGCGGTCGTGGAAATCTGCGCGAACTCGGCGTGCTGCGGGCCCATCCACCCGGCCTCCCAACGTCGCGTCACGTCATTCCAGGTCGGGACCGACCCGAACACGCTCCCGACTTTGCTGGGGACCTCCGGCGGATCGGCCGTGAGATTGGCGAAGACGCCGTTTGGACGCGATGGATCGGGCGTGGCCTCGAACCATCCCGTGCCCAGACTCGCCGTCGCGATGGGGCGGGCCTCGTCGTCATACCACGTCAGCGTGTCCGTGCGGACGGCATTCCCGCCGGGCCCGGAGGTGAGGGCGCTCACGTCCGCGGGGCCCGGCTCGGCATTGATGCGGACGATGTGGGAGGTCCGCTCAACCTGACCGTTCTCGTGGTACGCGTTGTCGGTCCGCTCGATCTCGTAGCCGTTGTCGCCGGTGATGCCGGGAAGCTCGCCGCGCATGACGGACGTTGACACCAACCGACCCAGCGCGTCGTAGGTCATGCGTTCCCACCGCCCGGAGGAGGAGATGCGAACGGTGACGCTGCCGTTGTGGTCGTAGTACATCCGCGTGGACTGGTGCGCCAGCACGCCGAGTTGGGCCGACTGCTCCGTGTCGTACTCGATCGTTTCCTCCAGCTGGCCGCGGTCGTTGTAAAGATTCTCGGTGAGGCGCAGCGGGTGCGCAGCGAGGATGTCCTGAGCCGTCGGGTCACCGAGCGTGTAAACGTCGCGGCCGCGCGGGTTGACGGCCGACGTGCGCATTGCCTCGGCCTCGGAGGGGGCAAAGACGGCCGTGAAACGCACGCGATCCTGGTGGTCGTACCAGGTGTACTCAGCCCGGAGGAGCTTCCGCGAGTCTCCGGGCGAGGTGTCCGCCTCGCCAAACGTGGGTTTGCGAGGATCGGGGTCTGGCTGCGGGCGAGCGTGCCCAGCCAGCTGCCCCGCGGTCGGCTGGCCGTAGACCTCGGCCGCGCAGCGCCGACCACGCCGGTCGTACCCGTAGGCCTCCTCCCAGCCGGTGATGTCGGAGAGCATGCCGCTTCCGCCGCGGCCGTGATAGTCGGTCTGGTTGCACAGCACCAGGTTGCGGTAGCGGCGTGTGAGCACGGGCTGGCGGATGTTGTTGATGCCCTCGCCGTACACATGGCGGGCGGTGAGGGCCATGTTGTCTGTTCCAGTGTGTTCCTGCCAGCAGAGCGAACGATCCGAGGTTCCCTTGAACTCGGCGATCACCTGGCCAAGGGGAGAGCTCACCGTCCGCCGGAGAGTCTGCGACGGCTCGATCCGCTTGTCGACCAGGCCGAAGTCGGTGTAGGTGGCGACACGCTGGATCTCCTCGGTGCGAGGAACGCCGGTCACATCGTCGGTCAGCCCGACGGCGCGGACTTTGGTCGGGCGCCCCGCCTGGTCGTACTCCGGGACGACCGCAGCGATCGTGGTGAAGGCGACATGGTTCGTGATCCCGTCGGGGAGGTCGAGCGAGACAGAGGCCCCGTTCGAGTCTTGGGCCTTAAACATCTCCGGGGTTGCCTGCAGGCCCGTCCCTTGTGCGAACGTGGGAACGCCGTCCGCGATCGACAGCGAACCGTCCCATTGCACCGACCATGTCCGCATCGTGCGCCCAGAGAGCACCGTCGCGAGCTGGCCGGCCTTGCGGGTGACCCAAGCACGGGTTGCTGGGGCGCTCTCAGTCGCTGGGGCGACTTCGATATACGCGGCGTCGAGGTAGACCGTCGAGATCCTCGCGCTGTGGTCGTCTATACCGGGTTCGGGCGGATTACTATCAAGGACATGGACCGGCCGCACAACGTAGAAGTCGTAGCGGCCGTCCGGCTTGGACACGATCTCCAGCCGTCCCTCCCCGTCATAGGCGTACGCGGTGGTCCGGTTGAGCGGCGGCGATAGGTGCTGCGTCGAGTCGGGAAGCTCGCGATGCGCGAACTCAGCGACCGCACCGACATAACCCCCAATCGCCCCGGATGTCGGGAGGCGTTCCTGGCCGGTCCCGTAAGTCAGCTGGCTCCACTCATCTCCGAGTGCCTCGGCTGCGGCCGTGCCGGTCCCGTCCGCCTTGATGTCCGCGTCCACGATCTCGATGACTTTCCGCCCGGCCGCGTCGTACCCGTAGACATCGACGTAGATCGTGGAGGCGTCCGCCGCCGCGATCGGCACGCCATCATCATCGACGCCCTCGCAGAGTCCGTAACTGCGGCCGATCAGAAGCCCTTCTTTGTTGAAGAACTTCGACTCAAAGGGCATGAGTCGCGTGACAGCGCCCGGCCACGGCGAGGCCGGGGCCTGCGAGTTGGTTTCTCGCTTGATGCGCTTGCGGCTATCGGGACCGTCGGAATCGAGGTAATAGGCCACATGCCGATTCGTGCCCATGGTCGTCTGTTCGGCACCTCCCGCATCCAGCACGAACCACCTGCGGCTCTTGACCTGTTGGTTGTCGTCATAGGTCATGTCCGACAGATGCCGCGGCGCACCGTTGAGGCCCTCTTTGACGCTGACGCCCGTCACCAGTCCCGACTGCACAGTGCGTTGGGGATTGGATGGGTAGTCTGGGTCGGTTGCTTCGTAGTCGAGATAGTCGTAGAGCCTGATGAGCCCGCGATCGGCGCTTACACAGTTGCCGTTGTTATTGCAGCCGGGCTGGCAGCCGCCGGAAGAGATCATCCCGCCCTGAATGTCGTAGATGTAGCCCACGCCCCAGCCCAGTGTGCGGTGCTCCTTGAGTCGGAGCCCGATCTCCACGTTGAGCTGCCCGCCGTTCCCATCGGGCGTGGAGGAGTTTGTTTGCTCGTAAACAAACTGCTCTGTCGGCCCGAACGCGTCGAAGCCGCCGGCCTGGTAGTCCCAGTTGCGCTCAAAGAGCACCAGCCCCGCCGGGTTGAGCCCGACCACCTGCCGCTGTTGAGGGACCATGATGTGATTCTGGATCCCGTCCGCGTCGCACCCATAGAGGTCGCTTAGGGTTTCCGTGTCCTCCAAGTACAAATACCGCATCATGTAGGGCCGACGAGACTTTCGCGGGCCCTTGCCGGCGCATGCGCCGTCGTGACGGTCGACCATCGTGATGAACATCGGCTGGTCGAGCGGCGCGGGGACGAGCGGTACTTGCGGTTCTCCATTCGGTCCAGGTATTAGTTCGCTCACGGTGTACGAGCTCTCCTGAAGCGAGTCGTTGATCGCAAGCCGTCGCCACGAGAACGGGAACAGCGTATACGTATCCGGCAGGTCCACTTCGGTGTAACGCTGAGTGCAAAGGCCGGCTCCACAATCAGGTGGGCCAATGCCGAAGTCCATCTCGAAACTAGGTGGATGCACACCCAGGTACATCAGGTCGTAGGTCCCGTCCGCCGCTCCCCCATCCTGGATGCGCACGCGCCCCACTAGGCCCACGCCTTGGCCTCCACCATCCCGCACGAAGATCCGCTTTCGTTCGACCTGACTGAGGACACATTGTCCGATCAGCCCTAATCGCACCCAGAGTGACTGCCCGGCGGTTGGGCGTTCCGACGTAATCCAGCCCGTCGGATGTGAACGGAGCGGCTGCCAGTCCAGCGTGAGGTTGGCCATCTCGGCGTAGCTGCGGCGGTTGCGAGCCACGCGCTCGGTGCTCTCGCTCGTGGGATCGAACACGCTGTTGATGCTCGTCGAGTTGTTGTCTTTCATCGCGCGGCGGAGCCGGTCGTCGCGCAGGATGTGCTTGAGCTTGGGAACGACGCGCTCGTAGGTGTGGTCGTCTTGACCCTCCAACGAGAAGCAGTTTGTTCCATCGAGTCCCAGCGCTCTGGCCGAGGGGCTCTGCCATTCGCTCGGATGGAGCAGCCGCGTGGGCTCGTCCAGGTGCGTCGCGTAGAGGTAGCCCGTGTAGGTCGTGTGCCCCGGATCGGAACTCGGCTCAGGATCGGAACCCTGATCGGTCCTCTCCGTCTTTTCGACACGCAGCAGGCAGGGCGTGATGCGGGGCGCAATCACTTCTTCCAGATCGCCGTTGTTTCGGGTCACGGTGCGTGTCTTGAGGGGTGTTCCCCAGAAAAGAATTCCCGGCACGTCGGACACCCGCTCCGAGCCAAACTCCGTGTACTGCGCGGGAGTCACGCCCGCCACGTCCAGGCAACTGTCCGGGTCCTCGGGATCGGGATCAGGCACACAACACGTCTGCCCGGAGGCGTCGGCCGGCATCCAGTATGCGCGCGGCGAGTGGCAGGCCCCAAGCGGCTTGATGGTCTCGTCATACGTGAACCTGATCCGGTAGCGCCAGTTGTCCGGCACTGCCCAGTTCAGGTACTGCTGGATCTTGCCCTCCGTCCAGTTCGGATCATCCTGAACATCCAGGCTTGGGTACGGCACAAGTGGCGAGTGCGACTGAATAACGAACGCATCCGCGGGCAACGTCCACGCATTCTCATTCTCCGCCACTGTTGCGCCGTCGTCGCCCTTGTACACAAACACGGCGTGCAGGGCGTTCTGCAGGAACCACTTCGACTCCGCATCGTGAGTGGCCGTCAGCTCGGGGGCGATGGCGACCGGCAGAGCCCCCTCGGCCGCGGCGGGAACGGGCGGCGGCGGCCACGGCGACGGTTCCCGCCACAGGTCCGGGGCCCAGGTGCGGAACGAGCGGTGGACGTACAACAGCGTCCACTCCAGCGTCTCGGTTTCACCCACACGACGGTAGAGCTTCACCCGTTGGATCTGCCCTCTCTCGGCGCAGGTATGCACGCACGATTCGCACTCCTCGCCCGGATTCACGCTGTACTTCCGGATCGGGCAGTGAGAGATGACCGCTCTGTTTCCGAATCGATCGACAATGGACTCCAGCAGTGCGACCAGCGGCGTGCCCAAGCCACCGCCCGCCTGGCTGGGAGGGTGTACGACGAGGCCGCCGACGGTGGTCACTCGCGGGCTGGCGTGCGCTCTGGCCGCAAGAAGATTCCCGGCCACGTCCGTGAGCGGGCTCGTGGGCTCGTCCTGGATCCGGAACTTGTACGTCACCGACTCGCCCTGCAACCTGACTTTGATGGATGCGGGCTGTTGTGTCCACTCCCACCGCGCCGGCGAGTCGCCCGTCGCTTCGTGGTAAACGCCCGCCGGCACCGGATCCGCTCCCTCCGGCTCGCGCCAAGTCATGATGGCGTCAAACCAGGCGGGGGCGATGTAGTTGCCGGTCTGAACGTCCTGCGTGAACGGGATGCTGTGGTGGGCGTCGAGAATGAGAAAACACCGACGCGGCCCGTTCGGCTCGTGCTGGATGTACTGCGCGTCGAAGAGCAGGATCGGGTTCTCGGAGATCATCCAGCCCGTCCCCGCCCAATCCCAGAGTTTTCCGATCGCCAGGCGGTCGCCCTGCCCGTCGAGGATTTTGCCCGGACGGCCGACGGACCCGTCGGCGTTTCCGCCATAGGTCCGAACCATCCGGAACGTTGCCCGACCCACCGG
The DNA here is from genome assembly GCA_964630785.1 of uncultured Phycisphaeraceae bacterium. Classification (GTDB taxonomy): domain Bacteria; phylum Planctomycetota; class Phycisphaerae; order Phycisphaerales; family UBA1924; genus JADLCX01. The sequence continues at coordinate 111,356 of CAZVZG010000013.1, forward strand.
CAGTTCCAGGTCCACTTCGCGGATCAGGGGCTGGCCCGTCATGGGGTCGATGACCCCGGCCACGACCTTCCTGTCCGCAAGGAACAGCGGGCGGTACGTCTGATCGCCGGGCACGCTCACAAACGGCGATGTGCTCGCCCAGGCCTCGTGGCTCAGCGGCGGGTAGTTGGTCGTCGCCGGGAGGTTGTACACGTCGAGATTGAGCGGAAACCCGCGCGTATTACCCCACACGGGGGTTGTGTGCTGCATCAGAACGGACAGTTGCGGGTCGATCCTCCAGCACGCCGGATCCTGCTCTCCGCAAGGCTGATCGCTCGCGGTGACAATGGTGTCAACCACGGAGAAGAACGATGAGTACCACGGGGAGTTCCCGAGCCCGATGCTCCACCTTCGGTCGGAGTCCATTCCGTTGATCGTCACCGCGTGGCCTTCGCCGAACCAAAAGTTGTTCTCGGCCCAAGTATTCAAACAGTCTGTCAACGGCAACTTGAGCATCGGAACCGAACCGCGCGGCACGGGCGTCGGTCCGCTGCAATCGGATTGTGAGAAGGCAGGTTGGCAAAGAAGGGCCGCGCACAGAAATAGCCCGATGCGCCTGAACCCCGACGTGCCGGACGCCTGGACTCGCCGCACTTCGCGTCGATCCGAGCTTTCAAGCAGGTGGACGCTCGCCGTTTCTTGGTTCATGGCTCAATTTCCTCGTAGTTTTGCGGGCGACGCCGCACGATCCGGAACCGCGGCATTTGGCGTCGGCCTTGCGCACAACGCCCCAACGCACCTCGTCGCGCGTCCACACTCGTCGACGCCGACCCGACTCTCGAATGACCGCAGCTTGCAGCCTTCCCTGAGTCTCACACGTCCGTCCGCGCTCGTCAAGCCCGGGCTTACTTCCGGAAGTTTTCCACAATTCCTTCATAATTTGGTCGTAATGTCTCGTTGGGCCACCGGATTCGGCTGGAGTGCCACTGAAATCAGCTGGCCCGACGCGGTCGCCGCAAGGCATTTCTGCGCACTGAAGACCGATGGATGCACACACCATCAGGGTGCTCTGAAAGGCACTGCGTGTACCGCTCACAAGGCCTCGATGTAAGCGAACGACATCGCGAGTACTTCGGGTGCTGTCTGCTCGGCCGTTCGGTGAGCCCCATCCCAGCTGAACATTGGTACACTGGGCCTCCATGACGCGTCCGCACTCGTTATTTCTCCTGGCTCCGGCGGTGTTCCTCACCGTTTCGCTGCGTGTCCAAGCCCAACCCACCACCACCCTCGCGGGCCAGGTGGACCTGGCCCGGCTGGTGGACACGGCGGCGCAGCGGCTGCATGTGAACATCGAGTACGACGCGGCGTCGCTCAAGGGGCAGGTGACGTTGCGGCTGGAGGGTGGGTTGAGCGATGAGGAGCTCTGGCAACTTGTGAACCGGGTGCTGGCGGCGCGGGGGTTCACGACGGTGCGGCAGCCATCTTCGCCGGGCTCGCCGCCGGCGTACAGCGTGGTGAAGCTGGCGGATGCGCCGGCCGCGGCGGGGATGGTGTTGCCTGTTGAGGGCGGCGGGCCGCCGGAGCCGGGGGCGGGGGGGGCGGGGGGGCCGCCTGCGGGGTTCCAGACGGTGGTGGTGCGAGCGCACAACCGATCGGCGCGGGACCTGGTGGACCAGGTCGGGCGGGGGCTGGGCGGGGCGAGCGGTGGGCGCGGGGGCGGTCCCGGAGCGGGCAACGTCGCGGCGCTGGGCGATTCGGGCTTGATCGTGATCTCCGACCTGTCTCCGAAGGTCGAGCAGACCGAGCGGCTGCTGAGCCTGCTGGACACACCGGGCGGGCGCACGGTTGTCGAGCAGGTGCCCGCGGAGAACCTCGGGGCCCAGCAGCTGCTGACGCTCGTGACGCAGGTCGCGGCCAAGCGCGAGGCGGTGTCGGGCGAGAAGCTGCCGGGCGAGCTGGTGGCCGCGGCGGACGGGAGCGGGCTGCTGCTGGTGGCGCCGCAATCGGCGGTGCCGCAGTGGCGGGCGTTGGTGGGGCAACTGGACAAGCGCGAGGCGGTGGAGACGGCGACGTACACGCCGCGGCACTTCCCGGCGGGCGACGTGGCGCGGCTGATCGACCAGACCATCGCGCCCGGGAGCGGAGCAGGCGCGGGCGGCGGCGCGGGCGTGGCCGGCGACGAGCGCTTCCGCGTGGTGATCGACGAGCTCACCGGCTCGCTGGTGGTCACGGGCACGCCGACGCAGCATGAAGCGGTGCGGGCGCTGCTCGACCGACTTTCGCAGGTTCCCGCCTCGGCCCGGCGGCCGGTACGGACGTTCGTCATCAAGAACCGTCCCGTGGACGAGGTGGCGGGCGTGCTGCAGGAGCTGCTGCGTGCGGGCGTGCTCGACGCGGCCGCGACGGCGGGCGGAGAGGGTTTGACCGACAGCGGCTCGACGCCGCGGGGTTCGCAACCGCCGAGCACCCAGCCGGGCGCCACCATCACGCCCATACCGCCGCGTCCGGCGTCGTCCACACCGGGCGGCGCATCTTCGCTCTCACCCTTCGCCGCGCCCCAGTCCTCCTCTTCATCAGGCCTTTATCCGCGTTCATCCGCGCCATCCGCGGCTGCATTCGGCTCTGCGGGCCTTCGCGGCGGCCCCACTTCCACCGACGAGCCGCCGGTCACGCTGACGGTGGACAAGGGCACGAACACACTGGTCGCCGTGGGCGAGCCGCGGGTGCTGGAGCAGATCGAGCGGTTGCTGGTCACGCTGGACGTGCGTCAGCCGCAGGTGATGCTCGAGGTGCTGCTGGTCACGCTCAGCGACGGGCAGACGATGGACATGGGCGTCGAGCTGCAGAAGCTGTCGATCTCCGGCGGCACGTTGATCCGCCTGAGCTCGCTCTTCGGCCTGGGCACGAGCACCGGCGGCGGCGACCGCGACGGGCCCACGGGCGCCAGCGGTTTCACGGGCGTGGTGCTCAACCCCGGCGACTTCTCGGTGGTGCTGCGGGCCCTGGAGACGCTCAACGACGGGCGTGCGGTGAGCATGCCGCGGCTCCTGGTGGGCAACAACGAGCAGGCCACGCTGGACTCGACGGTGCAGCAGCCGTACGCGAGCCTGAACGCCTCGAACACGGTGAGCACGACCAGCTTCGGCGGCACGCAGGACGCGGGCACGGTGGTGACGATCCAGCCGCAAATCGCCGAGGGCGACCACCTGCTTTTGCAATACTCGGTGTCGCTGAGCGCGTTCACGGGCCCGGCGAGCAACCCCGCGCTCCCGCCGCCCAGGCAGCAGAACCGCGTGCAGTCCACGGCGACGATCCCCGACGGGTTCACGGTGGTGGTGGGCGGGATCGAGATCCAGAACAAGTCCAAGGCGGTCTCGCAGATCCCCTTCATCGGGAGCATCCCGATCATCGGCGAGGCGTTCAAGAGCCATAACAACGCGACCAACCGCTCGCGGTTCTACGTGTTCATCCGGGCCAACATCCTCAGAGGATCGGGAACCGGCGGCGGGTTCGAGGACCTCAAGTACGCCTCCGAGCGCGGCGTCCGCGACGCGGGCGTGGACGACGGATGGCCCGAACTCACGCCGCGGGTCATCCGGTGATCGCTCGAAGGAAGGAACGCAGAGGAAGGGGAGAGAGCGGAGGAACGCGGAGAAAGGCACTTAAGAATGTTCAGAGCCGGATTCCTGTGTGACCTCTGCGTGCCTCTGATCCCTCTGCTTCCTCCGCGTTCCGTCTTTGGGTCTCAAGGCGGTACACAGAGGGCACGGAGGACGCGCGGAGGGCACAGAGCAAGACCAACGAACTTGATCTTCCTTCCCGGCTCCTCTCCGCGCCCTCTGTGTGACCTCCGTGCCCTCTGTGTACGGTTCTCGATCCCAAACGCGGAAGAAGATCACAAGGCATGAACCAGGCGCAGGCTCAATCCGTTCTTCCTCCGCGTCCTCCGCCCGCTCCGCTTCCCCCGCTCCCTCCGCGTTCTGCCTTTGGGTCTCAAGGCGGTACACGGAGGGCACGGAGGACGCGCGGAGGGCACAGAGGAAGACCAAGGAACTTGATCTTCCTTCCCGGCTCCTCTCCGTGTTCTCTGTGTGACCTCCGTGCCCTCTGTGTACGGTTCTCGACCCCAAACGCGGAAGAAGATCACAAGGCATGAACCAGGATCAGGCCCAGTCCGTTCTCACTCCGCGGCCTCCTCCCGCTCCGCTCTCTCCGCGTTCCTCCTCTGGACCCGAGAGCGGGCCCAGCCCGGAGTTCATGGGCCTCATCCCGCGCGGGTTTGCTCGCCGGCACCTGGTGCTCAGCGCGGGGTGCGATGAGGAAGACGGGGTGCCCGTCGAGCGTCTGCTTGTCAGCGGCACGCCGCCGCGCACACGCCCGCATGTCGCCTTCAACGTCGGCGTGCGGCTGGGGCGCGCGGTGCGCACGTCCGCCGCGCCCGCCGAGACGCTGGCCGCGGCCATCGACCACGCCTACGCCGAGGCCGCCCGCCGCGACCACGATCGGCAAGCAACCAACGGTCACCCGGGAACGGACGAACGCGACGGGCCGGCGACGCTCGTCGAGGGCTCGGCCGACATCGAGGCGGACCTGGCCGCCGCGGTGCACGCCGCCGCGGCCGCGGCCGAGAGCGACCTCATCAACGTCGAGGGCAAGGCCCCGGGCATCCGCCTGGTGGACCTCATCCTCTTCGAGGCCCTGCTGCGCGGCGCCAGCGACGTGCACGTCCAGCCGCTGCGCGACCGCACGCTGGTGCGGTACCGGCTCGACGGGGCGTTGCACACGGTGCGCGAGCTGCCCGCGGGCCTGGCCGCGGGCGTGGTCAGCCGGATCAAGGTCATGGGCCGGCTGGACGTCGCCGAGCGCCGCGCCCCGCAGGACGGTCGCGCGACGGTGAGCATCGGGGGGTCGGGGGGGTCGGGGGGGTCGGGCTCGGGCCGAACGCCGGCGCACGCGCCTCCGGCTTCGAGCGCCCACGCCGGCCGGCGGATCGACCTGCGGATCAGCACGCTGCCGAGCACCTTCGGCGAGCGCGTGGTGGTTCGCCTGCTGGACGCCGGCCGCTCGCCGCACATGCTGAGCTTCGCCGCGCTGGGCATGCCCGCCGAGGTCGAGAAGAGGTACCTCGCCCAGGCCGGACGCACCAGCGGCATCGTGCTCTCCACCGGCCCCACCGGCAGCGGCAAGACCACCACGCTCTACACCACGCTGGCGTGGATCAGCGCGGCCAACACCAAGGGGCACGCGACCGGGGACCGCGCGGGCCCGCCGAGAGGCGGAGGGGGGAGCGGGTCGGGGAGCGGGTCGGGGAGCGGGGGGGGGTGCGAGCTCAACATGATGACCGTCGAGGACCCCGTCGAGTACGACCTCTCGGGCGTGGGCGCCGCGGGGAGCGTGCTCTCGGTGAGCCAGACGCAGGTGGACGCCAAGAAAAACCTCACCTTCGCCACCGGCTTGCGGCACATCCTCCGCCAGGACCCCGACGTGATCATGGTCGGCGAGGTCCGCGACGAGGAGACGGCGCGGATCGCGGTGCAGGCCTCGCTCACCGGCCACCTGGTGCTGAGCACGCTGCACACCAACGACGCCGCGGGCGCGATCGCGCGGCTGCTGGACCTGGGGGTCGAGCCTTTCCTGGTCGCTTCGAGCCTCTCGGCGGTGCTGGCCCAGCGGCTGGTCCGACGGCTGCACGCGCCCTGCGGCGGCGCGGGGTGCGCGGAGTGCCTGGGCACGGGCTTCCGCGGGCGCACGGGCGTGTTCGAGCTGCTGGTGGTCGATCCGGTCATCCGCGACATGATCGGCCGGCGGGCCTCGGCGGTGGACATCAAGCAGGCGGCGCAGAACGGGCTGGGAGCTGGGAGCGCAAGCGCTTACCGCATGGTGACGCTGCGCGACGAGGGCCTGCGCCTCGTTCGCGCCGGCGTCACCACCGCCGCGGAGGTCACCCGCGTCATCGAGGCGATCGACGAGGTGGACACATGAGCCGCCGCGGTCCGCACGCAACCACGGGCGCGCGATGGATGTCGCGGCTCGCCGGCCTCGCGACGCTCGCTGCGATCGCCCTCGCCGCGTGGTGGGCGCTCGGGCCGCTGGCAAGTGTCGAACCCATCGATGCCAATCTCGCCGAAGCTCCGTCGGACCCCGTGAGCGCCCGGCCCGTACACCTCGCGCTCGACACGCGCCCGTTCTCCACGCCGCTGTGGGTCGCGCCGCCCGCGCCGCCCCCATCACCCAAGCCCGAACCACCCCCTCCCCCGCCTCCCCCGCCGCCGCCACTCAAGCTCCAGCTCGTCGCCATCGTGCGAGAGCCGGGCATAGACGGCGCGGCCGCGATCGCCGGCGTGCTGCTCTACGACCCCGACGCCGACCGCCTGCTGAGCCTTCGGGAGGGCGACACGCTCGACGGCGGGCGCACCATCGTGAAGATCACCGACGCCGAGGTGCAGGTCCGCGAGCCGGACCGGCGCGACGGACGGCCCGGCGTCGTCCGCACGCTTGCGCTCAACAACCAGCCCGGTGCGGCGGGGGGTGTGCCGTGAACCCGCGCGCCGCGATCGGCAACGCAACCGAAGACCCGGCCGCGATCGTCTGGCCGCCGGAGCGGTTCTTCTGGGCGATCGTCGAGCCCGCTTCCTCGTCGCCGGCCGCGGCCGTCGGGTGGAAGCGCGACGGGCCGATCCCGCCGGGCCTCTTCGCCGATCTGGCCGATCAGGTCCCCGTCGATGTCGATCAACTGCACGCCGTGGCCGCGGCCGAAGTTTGCGGGGGGGGTGATGGTGGAAGCATCATCATCTGCGCCGCGCGGCGGGACGAGCTCGAAGCCGTCCACGCCGCGGGAGTCGCGCGCCGGCTGGTCCCCTCGTCGCTGCCCGATGAAGTCATCTATATAGCCAGCTCGCATGGCGAGGCCGCGCGAACACCGCTCGACCCCGGACGCCTCAACCTGCTCGTCGGGGCCTTCGAGCCGATCGCGTCCCGCCGGGCCCGCGCACGCCGACACGCCCGCGCCGCGGCCGCGGTGCTCGCGCTGTCGGTCCTGGCCTTGGTCGGCCTGCTCCGGCGTGCGAGCCACGACGAGCGGCTCGCCGCGCGGGCCCGGGGCGAATCGGCCGCGATCCTCGCACGCCTGGGCTTCGACGGCGACGCCGGGCCCGCCACCCTCCGCCTGCTCGCCGAGCTCGACCAGCGCCGCCGCCTGGCCGGCGTCGACGTCGCTCGGCGCCAAGACCCCGACGCCGCGGCGGCGCTGGCGCGGGTTCTCAACTGCTGGCCCGCCGACACCGCCGCGAGCCCGCGCTCGCTCAGCGTCGGGCCCGACGGCGCGTCGCTCTCGGTCGTGGTCCCGCCGCCCGGCGACGCGGCCGCGTTCATCGCCTCGCTCCGCCCGGTCGAGGGTTGGCGGCTCGACGAGCCGCGGCTGGCCTCGGTCGGGCCCAACACCCGCGTCACGCTCCGCCTCCATCCCGCCCCCGCACCCTCAAGAGAGAACGGGGGCCGCCGATGAGCGAATCGATCAACATCACGACGCCGACGAACGCGGGCCCGCACACTACGCACACTCCGCACGCCCCCGCCGCGCACTCGCGCCGCGGGCTCGCCCTGCTCTGGGCGATCACCGTCCTGATCTCCGCGGCGATGATCGCCTCAGCCCTGCCGCGCGCCCTGCACGCGCGGCGCAACGCCGATGTTCAACTCGCGGCCGCGCGATCGCTCGCCGAGTCCGCTTCCGAGCTGGCCCGCCTGCGGGCCGGGTCGCCGACCGAGCGTGCCGCAAGCGAGCCCGAGCCCAAGCTGGCCACGCGCATCTCCGCCGCGCTCGCGGCCGCGGGCCTGCCCGCATCGGCTTTGGCCGTGCTCTCGCCCGAGTCCGAGAGCGTCGAGCCCGTGACCGCCGCCGCGGCCCTGGTCCGCCGCCGCGCCACGATGGTGCTCACGCCCGTGAGCCTCCCGCAACTGGGCCGCTTCCTGGCCGAGTGGCGGGCCCGCTCGCCCGAGTGGACGCCCACGCGCATCGACCTCGAGCCGATCGCCGCCGGCCCGGGGCCGTCGTCGGCATCTTCTTCTGTTCAGCCCGGCGCCGACCTGCCCCTGCGCGTCACGCTCGCCGTCGAATCCGTCCGCGCCGAGGCGCGGTCCCCCGACACATCCATCCCCGCACGCGGTCTCCTCCATCCGTGATCGAACATGAGCACGCCCGGATCATCCATGCAACCCATTCCTTCCCGCCCCCGCCGTCACCCCGCGTGGCGCATCGCGACCGCCGCCGCGCTGACCGCGTGCGCGGCGCTTACGGCCGCCTGCCAATCCGGCCCGCGCGGGCCCTACTCGCCCGTCGCCAAGGGCGCCCGCGACACCGACAAGGCCCAGCGGCTGACCCAGGAGGCCGCGGCGATCATCGACACCAGGCCCGGCAAGGCCGAGTCGCTCCTGCGCGACGCCCTCGACAGCGACCTGTACTTCGGCCCCGCGCACAACAACCTCGGCGTGCTGTACCTCCAGCAGGGCAAGCTCTACGAGGCCGCGGGCGAGTTCGAGTGGGCCCGCAAGCTCATGCCCGGCCACCCCGACCCGCGCATCAACCTCGCGCTGGTGTTCGAGGACGCCGGACGCGTCGGCGACGCCCTGGGCGCCTACGCCAGCGCCCTGGAGGTCTACCCCAACCACCTCCAGGCCACCGAGGGCCTGGCCCGACTGCAACTCCGCGCAGGCCGCACAGGCGAACGCACCCCCGCCCTCCTCGACGACATCGCCCTCCGCGGCGAGAACCAACGCTGGCGCGACTGGGCGAGAGAGCAACGCCTGAAACTCGCGGACAACAACGCGGGCACGCGGCGCTAGCCGATCGAGGCGTTGCACGCGAATTCGCGAGCGGCGATCTCGTTGCTCTGCGTGTGCGTTCGGCAATCGTTCAGGTCGCCCGCGTCGGTCAGCGTCCCGTTCGCGTTGGCATCGAAGAGCGTGCTTGTGAAGTTGCCCAGGCGGTCCATGCCGAACTGCTCACGCGGGTTGGCGGCCCCGAACACCGTCGCGTCCACCAGACGGTCCAGCGCATCGACCGTGTAGGCCTGCGAGAACGCGGCCCAGCGGTTGTCGGTGATCGCGAGAATATTCGAGTTGGCGTCGTACCCGGTTCCCCCGCCCGAGGCCTTGACCTCGACGTCGTAGTAGGCCGGGTCGAAGGGGTAGTTGGCGTTGTTGACGTAGCCCGCGGCCGGGTCGCCCGTATCCATCCTCCAGAAACTCCGCGTGACGCGGTCGAAGCGGTCCATGAACGTGTAGCCGCGGTAGCTGCCGCTCTCCCACTCGTCGAGAGAACTGACCACGCCGCGCTGGCTGCCCGAGCCGATGCCCAGCAGGCGCTGCTCGATCAGGCGCCCGGCGCCGTTGTAGCGGTAGCCGGTCAGAAAGTTCGACCCGACAACGACGTTGCTGACCTGGCCCGCCGCGCTCCAGATGTCGGGGTGACAGGGCAGGAAGTGTGACACCACCAAGCGGCCACAAACGGTCCCAAGCGGGTGTCACTCTCGGCCGCGGCGGCAGCGTCCAAACCGCGGAAACCCCCGCTCAACCCGGAGGTTGGCCGGGCAAGGGCAGCGGGGCGGGGATCGCGTCCGAAGACCGACGCTCTATCCACTGAGCTACGGGCGCTTTTGGCCTTGTTTTGCAGGCCTTTTTGAACTTCCGCCGGTCCGCGGCTAAGGTGGTCTGACACCCGCCGTGACACCCGCGGGTGTCAGGCCGCGGCCTTCCCGCGGACCGGCAGAAGAGGTTAGACCATGCTCGGAAACACCGCCAGTTTTGTGCAACGGTTTCCGGTACCGCGGACCGACGCCCTGAACCCAGGCCGAAGGCGCCGACGGAATGGGACGTCGCGCGGCGGCGTCACATCCATGCCGTCCCGCGACGGGCTCGGCGCGAAACGAGGGTGCGCCGGTCCAGTTCGATTACGGCCCGTCGTACACCGGCCAGACCGATCCGTCGTGGCTTAGAGGCTCTAATACGGATCATTGCTCAATCCCAAGCGTGAGGTAGGGGCAGGCGCAGACGGTTTGGAGGAGTTCGGGGGTGAGTTATTGCCAGGCTTCTGCGCCGGCGTCGAGCAGATGGCGGTAGTCGTCGAAGGCGCGGTTGGCCAGGTAGTGGCTGCGGAGGTAGGCCCACAGCCGCTCGACGGGGTTGAGTTCGGGCGAGTACGGCGGGAGCAGCAGGGTCGAGATGTTGTCCGGCAGCATCAGCTTCTTGGACTTGTGCCAGCCGGCCTGGTCCATGATCAGCACGGCGTGCTCGTCGGGTTTGAGTTCCCCGGCGAGCATCTCCAGGAACACGTTGAACGTCGCGGTGTTGACGGCCGGGGCCTGCAACGCCACGCTCGCGCCGGTGGCGGGCTCGACGGCCGCGTACAGGTACATCCATTCGTAGCGTGTCTGCTTCACCGCGGTGGGGCGCGAGCCGGTGGGCGCCCACACGCGCGTCAGCGTGCGCTGCTGGCCGAAGCGGGCCTCGTCCATGAAGAAGACGCGGCACTTGTCGCCGCGGGGCGCCAGGGCGTCGGAAACGGTGCGGACAAAGAGGGGGCGCTCTCGGTCTTGAACTTCTCTTGTGCTTGGAGGTCCTGCTTCTCGTGCCGCGGGCGCGGGGCCAGGCACGAGTAGCCCATGCGGTGCAGCGCGGCGTACACGGCGTTGAGCGAGAGATCGACCCCGAACTCTTCGCGGATGATCCGCCGCACGTCCTCGCCGCGGAGCGTGCAGACCTTGTCCCGCTCGGTGGGCCCGGCGCCGACGCGGGCCTTGAGAACCGCCAACTGCTCGGGCGAGAGCATGGGCTTGCCCCCGCCGCGCGGCTTGTCCTTGATCGCGTCGATCCCGCCGTCGCGGTAGGCGTACACCCAGCGCTGCACGAACGCGCGGCTGCGTCCGAGGGCCCCGACGATCCACAGCGTCTGCCTGCCCGAGAGCGCGTGGAGCACGACCAGCAACCGGTCGCGCTGCTCGGCGTCCTTCTCCTTGCCCGCCCGCCGCCTCAACGTGTCGATGTCGCCCGACTCACGCTCTCGCACATCCATCGTCGGCCTCCTTGCCCGTCCCGACGAGATTGTGCCATCACCTCAACCCCGGCGCAACCCCCCTAAACGCGCGGGTAGGCGCGCGAGTTTCACAGAGGATCCGTATGATTCTGTTCCTGCCGCCCAAGTCGCCCGGGATCAACCCAGTCGAGAATCTCTGGCACTACTTGCGCGGCCATCACCTCTCCCACCGCGCGTACGACGACTCCGACCACATCCGCAGAGCTACCGGCGAGGCTTTCCGCGCGCCCACGTCGGACCTGCTCAGGTCCGTCTGCCGTTGCGGCTACATCGAGCGCGAGTTGCAGACCGAGTCTGTATGAACGCCGCCATCGTCCCCTCGGCCGCGGGGCGCGGCCGACATTGGCTGGAAGGCAACGCTACGGGCTACTTCCGTTTTTTGAAACGGGTCTTGAATCCGCTGCCTGCGCTGCTGGGCTTGCCGCCGCGGCCGCCGGCGAAGCCGGGGAGGCCGCTGACGCCGGGGAGCATCCCGCCCATGCCGCCCTCGCCGAGTTCCTTGACGGCTTTGGCACGGCTGGAGGCGTTCATGGTGCTCATCTGGCGTGCGAGCTTGCTGACGGTGGTGAACTGTTTGCCGAGCTGGCCGACCTCGTTCTGATCGGCGCCGCTGCCGCGGGCGATGCGCTTGCGGCGCGACATGTCGATGAGGTCGGGCTTCTTCCGCTCGCCGGGGGTCATGCTGTGGACGATGGCCTCGACGCGGTCGAGCTGCTTGTCGTCGATGTGGACGTCCTTGAGCGCGGAGCCGACGCCGGGGAGCAGGCCGAGAAGCTGCTTGAGCGGGCCCATGCGCCGGAGCGTGCGGAGCTGGCCGAGGAAGTCGTCCATGGTCATCTCGCCCTTGGCGAGTTTGTCCTGGAGCCTCTCGGCGTCCTCGTCGGACACCTGCTCGCGGGCCTTTTCGACAAGGCTGACGACGTCGCCCATGCCGAGGATGCGCCCGGCGATGCGCTGGGGGTGGAAGTCTTCGAGGGCGTCGAGCTTCTCGCCGACGCCGATGAACTTGATGGGCGCGCCGGTGACGTGCTTGACGCTGATGGCCGCGCCGCCGCGGGTGTCGGAGTCGAACTTGGTGAGGATGATGCCGTCGACTTCGAGCTTCTGGTGGAAAGCCCGGGCGGAGTTGACCGCGTCCTGGCCGGTCATCGCGTCGGTGACGAGGAAGACCTGGTGGGGTTGGACTGTGCGGTTGATCTGGTTGAGCTCGTCCATCAGCGCGTCATTGACGTGCAGACGGCCGGCGGTGTCGAGGATGACGGTGTCGATGCCCTTGGCGCGGGCGTGGTCGACGGCGCGTTTGCAGACCTGGACGGCGACGCCGACGGCCTTGCCGTAGGCGGCGACCTTGTCGGGCTCGGCGTAGAAGGCGACCTGGGCGCCGCCGGGCATCTCGCTCTGCACGTGCTCGGCGACGGTGTGCAACTGCTCGACGGCGGCGGGGCGCTGGAGGTCGGCGGCGACGAGCAGGACGCTGCGGCCGCGCTTCTTGAGATAGGCGGCGAGCTTGCCGCAGGTGGTGGTCTTTCCCGAGCCCTGCAGGCCGCACATCATCACGATGGTGGGGCTGGGGCTGATGCGCATCACGCCGTCGGCGGGCGCGAGATAAGCGGCGGCGGGGTCGTCGGTGGGCGAGGGCGGGGAGCCCCCGAGGAACTCGACCAGGCGGTCGTGGACGATGCCGATCATCTCCTGGCCGGGCTCGATGGACTTGGTGACGCGTTCGCCGACGGCATCGGCGAGAACCTTTTCGCAGAACTCATCGACAACGCCGACGTGGACGTCGGCTTCGAGCAGGGCCGTGCGGACGTCGGCCATGGCGTCGCGGACATTGGATTCGGAGATGGCGCCCTTGCCGGAGAGCTTGCGGAAGAGGCCGTTGAAGGATTCGGAGAGGCGGTCGAACATGGGGGGGATTTTAGCCGCGGATGAACGCGGATGGACGCGGATTGAAGACCGCCGCAGATTACGCAGATGGACGCAGATTTTTGCGTGCGTTGTCGAACGCGAGCCGGCGAACCTCTGGTTTGGGTTTCGAGATTCATCTGCAATGCCGCATCGATAGCCGTGGCGTTGAGCCGCGGAAGAGTGCGGGTTGAAGACCGCCGCAGATTACGCAGATGGACGCAGATCTTTGCGTGCGTTGTCGAACGCGAGCCGGCGAACCTCTGGTTTGGAGCCGAAATTCATCAGCAATGCCACCTCGATGGCGGTGGCTTTGAGATAGTTGATGGTCTGAGCCTCGTGCGACGCGTCGAGCGCTCGTGCGGCCTTGAACTCGAGCAGGAGCAGGTTGTTGACGAGCATGTCCGATCGGAACTCGCCGACGACGCGGCCGCGAAAAATGACTTGGATTGGGGCTTGCCGAACGACAACGAGCCGCTTCTCGGTCAGGGCGATCTCCATCGCGCTTTCGTATACGCTCTCGGCATACCCGAAACCGAGCTCGTTGTACACTTCGTAGAAGACACCGATGACCGTTCGGGTCAGCTCCACATGCAGGAATCTGCGTTCATCTGCGTGAATCTGCGGCTGGTCCATTCAGGGAGTCTACCGCTTGGCCCGCAACCAAGCGTGCAGCCTACTCGCCGGCCAGGTGTTGATGCACAGGTCGGGGGTGAGCCAGCCGCGGCGGGCGGTGAGGATGCCGTAGCGGAGGCAGTCGTAGTCTTCGGCGGCGTGAACGTCGCAGTCGATCGCGATGAGGCAGCTGGCCTCGACGGCCATCTGCACGTGGATGTCGCGGAGGTCCAGGCGCATCCAGTGGCTGTTGATCTCGAGCGCGACGTTGTGCTCCTTGGCGGCCGCGATGATCTCGGCCATGTCGGGGCTGAGGCCGGCGCGCCGGTTGATGAGGCGGCCGGTGGGGTGACCGAGGATTCGGACGTGCGGGTTGCTGATCGCCCTGAGCAGGCGCTTGGTCGCGGTGGCGGGGTCTTGCGAGAGCGAGGCGTGCGGCGAGGCGACGACAACGTCGAGCTCGGCGAGCAGGTCGTCGTCGTAGTCGAGGCGGCCGTCGGCGAGGATGTCCACCTCGGACCCCGGCAGGATCGTGATGCCCTTGACCTTCGCGCCGGCGGCACGCACGGCCTGGATGTGCTCGCGAAGGCGCTCGGGCGAGAGGCCGTTGGCGATGGCGGAGCTCTTGCTGTGGTCGGTGACGGCGATGGTGTGAAAGCCGCAGCTCTTGGCGTTGCGGGCAAGTTCCTCGATGCTCATGTGGCCGTCGCTGGCGGTGGTGTGGGCGTGGAGCTCGGCGCGGATGTCGGTGATCTCGATGAGGTGCGGCGTCTTTGTGAGCTTGAGTTCGCCGCGGTTCTCGCGGATTTCCGGTGGGATGTAGGGCATCCTCAGGGCCTTGAAGATGTCCTCTTCGGACTTGGAGGCGATGGGCTTGAGGCCGCGCTTGTGCGGCGGCTCGGGGCTCTTGTCGTCGTGGTAGAGGCCGTAGTCGTTGAGGGTGAGGCCCTTGTCGAGGGCGCGGGCGCGGACGGCGACGTTGTGGTCCTTGCTGCCGGTGAAGTAATACATGGCCGCGCCCCAGGAGTCGGCCGGGATGATCTTGAGATCGACCTGGATGGAAGGCGCGGCCGTCTCGTCGTCGAGCCGGCCCCAACGCCCGGCGTCGCGCCCGATGGCGTAGCGGATGCTCGATCGCGTCTCGCCCGCGCTGATGACCTGCACCACGCCGGGGAGCGTGCGGAAGGCCTCGCCGATGGCCTTGGTGTCGGTGGTGGTGACGAGGATGTCGATGTCGCCGATCGACTCCTTGCCGCGTCGGAGCGAACCGGCGAAGGCGATCTGCTTGACGCCGCGGGTCTTTTTGAGCGTGGCGACGAGCTCTTCGGCGATGGGCATGGCCAGGCCGAGCGGCAAACGGACGTTGCCCTGCTGGGCGAGCGCGAGCGACTCCTTGAGCTTGGCGACGCTCTTCTCGCCCATGCGCGGCAGGGTGAGGATTTTGCCGTTGTCGATGATCTTCTTCAGACTGGCGAGATCGGTGACGCCGCCGTCCTTCCAGAGCGTGGCGAGCGTCTTGGGGCCGAGGCCGGGCACCTGCATGAGCGGGAGCAGGCCCTTGGGCACCTGGGCGCGGAGCTCGTCGAGCTCGCCGATCTTGCCCTGCCGGGCGAACTCGATGATCTTGTCGGCGATCTTGGGGCCGATGCCGTCGATCGCGGTGAGGGCTTTGTGCGCGTCCTTGCCGCCGTCGCCGACGAGCGAGCCGAGGTCCGTCGCGTACGACTCGATGATCCGCGCGGCCTTGTCGTGGGCGATGACCTTGAACTTGTTCTCGCCGAGGAGCTCAAGGAGCTTGGCGATCTCGGCGAGGGCTTCGGAGAGCGGTTGGTTGAGGCTCATGCGCGATGGTAGGGATCGCGGATTTTGGATCGCGGATCGCGGATGTGGGGTGTCGAATGTCGAGTGTCGGACGTGGGATACGGAAGGGCGGATGGCGGATTGAACTGCGAGAAACCTCCTCCCAATATCATCGCGATCCGCGATCCGCGATCCGCGATCCGCGATCCGCGATCCGCGATCCGCGATCCGCTATCCCACATCCCCCAGCCCCATCCACTCGCCGTGGGCCTTGAGAAGGCGGCGCTTGAGCAGAGCTTCTTCGGGCTGGTCGAGACGGGGCGAGCGGTCGATCCACGCGGCGGCGTCGCGCCGGGCCATCGCGAGCAGCTCGCGGTCCTGCATCAGGTCGGCGACGCGGAAGGGCGGGGCGCCGGCCTGGCGCAGGCCGAAGACCTCGCCGGGGCCGCGGATCTCCAGGTCGCGCTCGGCGAGGACAAAGCCGTCGCGCACGGCGGCCATCACGTTGAGGCGCGCCTCGGCGTCGGGCGTGGCGGGCTCGCCGATGAGGATGCACGCGGACTTCTTGCTGCCGCGTCCGACGCGCCCGCGGAGCTGGTGCATCTGCGCCAGTCCGAAGCGCTCTGCGTGCTCGATGACCATGACCGTGGCGTTGGGGACGTCGACGCCGACCTCGATGACGGTGGTGCACACCAGCGCGTCGATCTGGCCGGCGCGGAAGCGGTGCATGACGTGGTCGCGGGTCTCGCCGCTGAGGCGGCCGTGCAGGGCGGCGATGCGCTTGCCGGCGAGTTCGTGGGCCTCCAGCCGGGCCTGAACGGTGCGGAGGTCGTTGAGTTCCGCGTCGCCGCTCAGGCCCGACGCGGCCGCGCTCGCGCCGGAATCGATGGCGGGGACGACGATGTAGGCCTGGTCGCCGGCGTCGAGGCGCGTGCGGACCCACCCGTAGACCTCGCCGGACTGGCTCGGGGCGACCACGCGTGTGACGATGGGCGTGCGCCCGGGCGGGAGTTCGCGGATGGTGGAGATGTCCAGGTCGCCGAAGAGCGTGAGCGCGAGCGTGCGCGGGATGGGCGTGGCGGTCATGACCAGGACATGCGGGGAGATCGGCACGGGATCGGACTGGCCGCGGATAAACGCGGATGGACGCGGATTTGAGCCCTGTATCGATTCAGATCCGCGTCCATCCGCGTTGATCTGCGGCTTGTTTTTGTCTTGCGCAATCAGCGGCGACGGCTCGGCGTGCGGCGAGGGCGAGCCCTTGCTGCGCAGCACGGCGCGCTGGCTGACGCCGAAGCGGTGCTGCTCGTCAATGACGGCCAGGGCGAGTGAGCGGAAGCGGACGTGCTCGGTGAGCAGGGCGTGGGTGCCGATGGCGATGTCGATGTCGCCGGCGGCGACGGCCGCGCGCCGGGCGTCGCGCTCTTTGGCGGGGATGCTGCCGGTGAGGAGTGTGATCCGCACCTTGGAGCCCGCCAGCAGCGCGGAGATGGAGGCCAGGTGCTGCTCGGCGAGGATCTCGGTGGGGGCCATGAGCGCGGCCTGATGGCCCGAGGCCACCGCCATGAGCATGGCGTAGAGCGCGACGACAGTCTTGCCGGAGCCGACGTCGCCCTGAATGAGACGGTTGCACGGGCGGTCGAGGGTGAGGTCGGCGACGATCTGGCCGACGACGGCGTCCTGAGCGCCGGTGAGCGTGAAGGGGATGCGGGCGCGGATGGCCTTGTCGATCGCCGGGTTCCACTTGAGCGCGGCGGCCTTCGTCCCGGCGCGCTGCTCAGCGCGGCGCATGAACACGCCCAGTTGCAGCATGAGCAGCTCGTCGAAGGCCAGGCGGCGGCGTGCGGCCCGCCACTGCTCCTCGCTCTCGGGCCTGTGGGCCATGCGGTAGGCGTCGGCGAGCGACGGCATGGCTCGGGCGGCGCGGAACTTCTCGGGGAGGTGGTCGTCGAGCAGCGCGACGGCGCGGTCGATCACGCGGGCGACCACGTGCTCGATCTGGGCGGAGGTGATCGCCTCGCTGGCAGAGTAGACCGGCCGTATTCGGGCCTCGCGGGCTTCGGGCTCGTCGCGGTCGTCCTTGAGCACCTCGTGCCTGGGGTTGGCCAGTTGCAGGCCCGGGCCGTGCCGGTTGACCTTGCCCTGCACGCGCAGTCGAAGTCCGGGGTAGATCGCGTGCTGGAGGAAGGGCATGTTGAACCAGACCAGGTCGAGGCGCCCGGTCTGGTCCATGAGCACGGCCTCGAACCGCTGGCGGCCGGTGCGCCCGGCGATGCGCGTGGCGGTGACATCGCCGCGGACGCTGGCGATCTGGCCCGGGACGAGGCTTTCGATCGCGCCCTCGGCCTCGTGGCGCTCGTAGCGCATGGGCGTGTGGAGGAGGAGTTCGGCGATGTTACGAATGCCCAGCCGCGCGAGGGCCTGGGTCTGAGCGCGCCCGATGCCGGCGACCGACGCGAGCGGCGTGGCGAGCGTGAGGGCTCCGCCCGGGCCGGGCTGGTCGGCGTCACTCGCCCGGCGGGTCATGGCGTTGTGCGTCCTGGGTGTTCGGGTCGAGCCGGCGGAGGTAGGCCCACGAGTAGATGCCGGTGTCGTGGCCGTCGCTGAAGCGGATGCGCAGGGCGTAGTTGCCCACGAGCTCGGCCGAATCCGCGACGAGCGGGCCGGTGGAGCGGGCCGCGCTGGAGGGGAGGATGGTCAGGGGGTTCTTGACCATCTCCTCGCGCAGGTGCCGGGCCTCGGCGGAGGGCGACATCTTGCGAAGGTAAGCGATGGAGTAATAGGAGGTGGCGCCGTCGGCCCACTCGACGGTGAGGCCGCGGTCTTTTTTGAGGTCGATGTGACGTGGGGGTGTGGCGTCGTCCATCGTCGTCAAACCCTATGCTCCGCGCATGAGCCCCGCCGCCAGCGTCAAGCCCGATCCCGTCGGCACGCCCACCGCCGAGGGGCACTTCGCCGATCGTTTGCACGCGGCGATCTCCGCGTGCGGCACGCCGGCGTGCGTGGGGCTGGACCCGGTTCTCGAACGCCTGCCCGCGTCAGCGGGGGGGAGGGGGGGTCGCAAGGGTGGCGGGACCGTGGGCGCCGCGGACCGGATCGAGACGTTTTGTCTGGGGGTGATCGACGCGGTGGCGGGGATTGTGCCGGCGGTCAAGCCGCAGTCGGCGTGCTTCGAGCGGTACGCGCAGTCGGGCGTGGGGGTGCTGCGGAAGGTGATCCAGCACGCGCACGCGCGCGGGCTGGTCGTGGTTCTCGATGCCAAGCGCGGCGACATCGGAACCACAGCCGAGCACTACGCCGCGGCGGCGTTCGGCACGGAGCAGAGCAACCCCGCGCTCGCGGCCGATGCGCTCACGGTGAACGGCTACATGGGTCCGGACACGGTCGAGACGTTTCTGGGGCACGGCGGGAGCGCAGCGGCCGGGCGGAGCGGCGTGTTTGTGCTCGTGCGCACGTCAAACCCCGGCTCGGACGCGATCCAGGCTCAGCGGCTGGCGGACGGTCGGACCGTGGCGGAGATGATGGCCGATGAGGTGGCGCGGCTTGGTTCCGCGCCCGGTCGCGTGGGTGTGTGCGGGTTGAGTTGCGTGGGCGCGGTGGTGGGGGCGACCAAATCGGCCGAGGCGAGCGCGCTGCGGGCGCGGATGCGGGATCAGGTTTTGTTGATCCCCGGGTACGGTGCGCAGGGCGGGACGCTGGAGGACCTCAAGCCGATGCTGCGGACGCGAGAGCGGGCCGCGGACGCGGGCGTGCTTGTGAACGCGAGCCGGTCGGTGATCTATCCCGCGGCGGAGAGCGCGACGGATTGGGCTGGCGCGGTGCGCGAGGCCGCGAAGCGGTTTGCGGGCGAACTCGCGTCGTTGTTCTGATTCGTGGCGGCCGATCAGCGCCGGCGGCGACGAACGGCGGCGAGCGCGGCCAGGCCCATCGCGGCCGCACTCATAGGCGCGGGCACCGGCGTCGCGTGGCTGGAGTGGGACGCCTCGGAACCCCAGTTGGCCAGCGGGAGTCGCGTGGTGGGATCGATGCTGACGGGGCCGGGGCCCGAGCCGAGCAGGGTCATGGTGAACCCGAAGTCTTCATTGACATAACCGGGCGAGGTGAGGCCGTAGGGGGCGAGGTCGATGCTGAGCGAGGTGGCGTAAGCGGCCAGCGCGGCGTGCGTGGACCAATCGACACCGCCGGGCCCGCCGAAGGCCGCGTCAGAGCCGAAGATTGAGCCGGCCGAGCCCCAGTCGCTGGCGCTGCCGAGCACGGTCATGTTGCTCGATCCCGGGGCGATCGTGACGCGCATGAGCTCGGTGCTGGTGTTGGGATCGACGAACGAGTACTGGCCGCTGACCGTGTAGACGTGCGTGAAGGCCCCGCCGACGGGCTGGCTGTTGGCGTAAGCGGCGGTGAGGTTCACCCGCAGGCCGACGGGCAGCGAGACGGTGGGCAGGACCGAGTTGTCGTCGTCGATGCGGAGTGTGAGGGGCGTGGGGGCGGGGTCGCGTCCGTTGGTGATGGTGAACGAGCCGCCCGAGCCCGGCGTGCCGATGAGCGTGAACGCGGACGAGTCGTCGTCGGACGCGAAGCTGATCGTGGCCGCGCGGGCCGAGCCGCAGGCCAGGAGCGCGGCCGCGACGGAGAGCGCCGAGAGGGTGTTGAGCGTGAGAGGTGCCATCGCCGGACTCCTTGCGGTTCGGGTATTCGCGGAAGCGGTGCGTCTCTCTCGCTCGTGTCGGGTGTCGCCGCGTCAGGGCGCAATGGCCGCGAGCGCGGAGAACGGTCGGCGGTCCACAACATGCCCCGGCGACGGGGCGCGGCCATGAACGCCGAGCGGTTCATCGGCGGGCAGGGTGGAGATATTCAGGCTGGGAGGGTGGGGCGGTGCGGATCGGCGGGATGCGCGTCCGAAAAGCCGGCGTGATCGTTATTGACAGACCGCGAGCCCCATGAACGCGAAGGCCGACGTTCCCCGCGCTCCCGCGCGCGCCGCGACGCCCCATTCGGCTTGAACTCATGCCGAGCGGAGCGTCGCCTGTCACGCCGAGTTGTTCACGCCTGGTTCCCGGCCTGAGAGACCGATCCCGGGAAGCGGGCGTGTGTGTGCGAGATATCAGCGGCGGCGACGCGCGGCCAGAACCAAGCCGGCGGCGCCGATGAGCGTGAGAGCTCCCGGCGAGGGGATGCCGTTGACGGCCGAACCACTGAACGAACCCTCGGACTGCCACGCGGCGGTCGGGAGTCGGCTCATCAAGTCGATCGGGACGTTCGAGTTCGCGGCATTGAGGTTAGTCAGCGTGAACGAGAAGTCATCGGGCGAGCCGGAGTTTCCGACCGCGATGCCGTACTGCGCGAGATTGATGCTCTGCGAGTTGGCCAGCGCGATCAGGTCGGCGGTGGCGGTCCACGTCACCGCGCCGGCAAAGCCGGAGACCGTGTCGGACCCGAAGATGCTGCCGGCCGAGCCCCAGGAGGTCATCGAGCCGAGAACAGTCATCACCGCGGGCGTGTTGGGGCTGCTGAACGTGCCGGTGAGCAGCGGCGCGCCCGCATCGTTGACGAACGAAAACGTGCCAGTCACGCTGTACACGTGCGTCTGCGAGCCGGCGACACCGACGGAGCCTTCCCACCGGGCGGTCATGTCGGCGATGAATCCGACGTTGAGCGCGACCGTGGGCAGGGCGCCGTTGTTGTCGTCGATCTTGAGCGTGACCGGCGTTGAGGCCGGGTCTCGCCCGTTGCTGATGGTGAACGAACTCCCGGAGCCTGCCGTGCCGCGGAACGTGAACTGGCTCGAGTCGTCGTCCGACGCGAAGCTGAACAACGCCGCCTGGGCCGATCCGGCAAGGCCCAGCAGGGTCACGACACCGATTGTGCGGGCAAGGGTGCGAGAGGCACCCACGAACGAAATGAAAGACATGGCGGAAACCCCTTCAGTTCCGTCATCTCTCACCTCGCGCTGATTTGGAAACTCGGCATGGTCTCCCACCGTGCCGAGTTATTTGACCCGCTCAGCATACACAGTTTCAGGACCGACGCCAGCACAAAGTGCGCTGATGGTCAAAAAAAACGACTTCGGCGATCTCAGAACCGGGCCATCCGATCATCGACCGGACAAAGCAGGGGCGCACCCCAACGCGGGCCGGACCGGTGGCTGCAGCGCTCGTCTGAACGGATGGAAAGCTGGGAAACTTCGGCCCCGAGTCACGGGAGGCGGGACCCGGTGCGGCGGCTTCACATCGGCTTGTTGCCGATGGTCACGTCGTAGACGTTCAGGAGTTTGGCCTTGTCGAAGACCATTTCCTGTCGTGTGTAGCCGACCACGTCGTACTCGGGCGTGAGCTCGATGGCGTCGACGGGGCAGGCTTCCTCGCACATGCCGCAGTAGATGCACCGGAGCTCGTCGATCTCAAACTTCTTGGGGTACTTCTCGCGGTCGTCCCAGGGGGCGGTGTCGGCCTCGATGTGGATGCAGTTGGCGGGGCAGAGCGTGGGGCACATCATGCACGCGACGCACTTGACGCGCCCGGCCTCGTCGCGGTTGAGCCGGTGAACGCCGCGGAAGTTGGCACGCTCAAAGCCGCTCACGCTGGCGGGAAAATGCTCGCGGCGTACTTCGGGGTATTGCATCACGCGGTTGGTGCGCCCCTGCCCGAACGAGGTCACGAAGTGCCGCAGGGTGGTGCCAAAACCGAGGAAAACGGCCGGGAGATACGACGATTCCAGCGGCCCGATGTCGGGCGAGGCGACGGGAAGAATGTCCTCGGGCTTTACGGTCATGGGGCGGCAGTATAGGGATTGCGTCGGAGAAATGCGGGCATTGTTGCAGGGCGTCGAAATCGGGCGATAATGTTCGACATGACGCCGCGACGCCGCCAGCCACCGCTGTACGAAGCACTCGGCGAGCCGCCGCGTCGTGAGCGCGGTTTGGGGGGACCGGTCGTGCATTCCGGCACGGATGCGGGCGCATCCAACGGCTCGCGAGCGCCCACCGTGGCGCCCGCGCCGCGAGCGCCTGTCGTGGTCGATGCTCGGGCTGCCGGGGGAGCGGGCGGCCTGGGGGGGACGGGGGGGGCGGGCGTGCCGGGGCCGGGCATCAGTCGCACGACGGCGATCCTGTTCCTGTGCGCGGCCGTGATCGGACTGGGAACGCTGGTATATGTGTTGGGCTACAACCTGGGCCACGATGCGGGCCAGCAGAGCGTGCTGCCGCACACCGATGCGAAAGAAGCGGCCGCGATTACCGGACATGGGCCGAACATTGGGCCATCCGGCGAACTCCCTTCGGCAAGAGGAAATGTCAAAGGGCAGGAATCCGGTCGCGAAAGTCCGACGCCCGCCATGACCCCGGCAGGGGCCGCGAACAAGCCGCTTGCGGGCGGAATGCCGCCGGTCGTGCAGGCGGATAGCCGAAAGCCGGGGTTCAACTACCTGGAACTGTGCCCGCTTACGTGGAAAGACGCGGAGCCGGCGGTGCGGTATTTGCAGGCCCACGGGGTTCGCGCCACGGCGGTGCCGAGCGGGTCCAAAGTTGACCCGGCCAAACCGCAGCCGAATGATCGCTTCCTGATCATCGTCGATCAGCCGTACGTTTCAGGGAACTTCAGGGCCAGCCAGACCGAACGCAATGCCCTGGTGGCCGAGGTTCGCCGGCTGGGCAAGGTCTGGCTCTCGGAGTTCCGGGGCGCCAGCGACTTTGCCGACCCGATGTGGCGGTTGCAGCGGGGCGAGTAAATCCCGCGGCGGGTGGAAGTTGGAGCCGGGATTCGGCTCACGATTGTTGGAGCGCAGCCATGAGCATGGATCCCTCTCTCAAGACCAAGGGCGGCCTGACCGGCGTTCGCAGCGTGCTGACCCGCACGGAGCGCGTCGCCAAAATGAAGGCCGATCGCAAGTTTGACGACAAGAAGAACAGCCCGATCGGCCTGCCCAAGACCCGCGTGACAAAGGCCTGATTTTCGGGTGGTTTGGCGGGTTTTTGCGCCATTAAGCCGTTGATCGCCGCGCTGGGCGCGGTGGGTGTCGCAGCGCGCTCTGGTAAGATGGGGTCCGATGGACATTGACCGCCTTATTTCCGATCGTGCGCGGCAGATCGACGCGTCGGGGATCCGTCGCGTGTTCGACCTGGGCGCTCGCCTGAAGGATCCGATCAACCTGTCGATCGGGCAGCCGGACTTTCCGGTGCCCGACCAGCTCAAACAGGCCGCGACCAAGGCGATCATGGACGATGCCAACGGTTACACCGTGACGCAGGGCATCCCCGCGCTCCGCCGGCGGATCGCCGACCACCTGGCCCGCGACGTGGGCTGGGACGTGGACCTGCGCCCGGCACGCGAGGCCAACCCTGAGAACCCGGGGCTGCTCGTGGCCTCGGGCACTTCGGGCGACCTGCTGCTGGCGTTTCAGGTGCTCTTGAACCCGGGGGACGAGGCGATCATCCCGGATCCGTACTTCGTGATGTACCCGCACGTGACGAGGATGTGTGGGGCCAAGCCGGTGCTGTGCGACACGTACCCGGATTTTCGGATGACGGCCACCCGGGTAGAGCCGTTGATCACGCCGCGGACCAAGCTGGTGCTGCTCAACACCCCCAGCAACCCGGCGGGTGTGGTCGCAAGTGGGGAGGACTGCCGCGAACTGCTGGAGTTGTGCCGGTCGAAGAACGTTCTGCTCGTTAGCGACGAGATCTACGACGAGTTCACATACGCGGAATCGCGGGAAGCGACACCGTCGGGCCCGCGCTGCCCGAGCCCGGCACGATTTGCGGGGGCTGACTGTAACGTCTTGCTGGTGCGAGGGTTCGGAAAGACGTACGGGTGTACGGGCTGGCGGCTGGGCTACGCGGCCGGGCCCCGGCGGCTGATCGAAGAGATGACGAAGCTTCAGCAGTACACGTACGTGTGCGCCCCTGCACCGCTGCAATGGGGGGTGCTGCCAGCGCTGGATGTGGACATGGGTGAGTACGTGGCTTCGTATCAGGCGCGGCGCGATCGGGTGGTGACGAGGCTGGGCGAGGTCACGGAACTGGCCGCGCCGGGCGGGGCGTTCTACGCCTTTCCGAAAGTGCCTGAGCGTCTTGGACTTACGGCATCGAAGTTCATCGAGCGGTGCCTGGAGAAGAGCCTGCTGGTGATCCCGGGCGGGGTGTTCTCGGCGCGGGATACCCACTTCAGGTTGTCATACGCGACGGATGAGCGGTCGCTGGAGCGGGGGCTGGACGTGCTGGTTGACTTGATGAGGGGGTGGAAGGGGGGAGAAGGGTTGGAGGGTGG
>CAZVZG010000014.1:0-129293 GCA_964630785.1 uncultured Phycisphaeraceae bacterium
GACCCCCCCCCCCCCCCCCCCCCCCCCCCCCCCCCCCCCCCCCCCCACCCCCCGCCATGCGCCACATCACGCTCATCACCACCGGCGGCACGATCGAGAAGACCTACGACGAGTCGACCGGCGAGCTGTCGAACCGGCGCACGGTCGTGCGGAGGATGCTCCGCCGCCTCCGCCTCGAAGACACCGCCGTGGCCGTCAACGAACTGCTGAGCAAGGACAGCCTGCACATGACCGACGACGACCGCGCGGCCGTCGTCGAGGCCTGCCGCGCCGCGGGCGCCGAGCGTGCCCCCAGCGCGGGCCAGCCCTCGGCCATCGTCATCCTCCACGGCACCGACACGCTCACGGTCACGGGCGAGCGTCTCTTCACGGACCTCAAGCACCTCAAGACCGCGATCGTGCTCACCGGGGCGATGCGCCCGTTCGAGATGATCCGCACCGACGCGCTGCAGAACCTCACCGAGGCGATCTTCGCCACCGGCGTGCTGCCGCCGGGCGTCTACTGCGTCGCGCACGGGCGGGTGCTGAAGTTCCCGGGAGTGAAGAAGGACCGCGAGCGGCGGACGTTCGTGCAATCCTGATCAGCCCCGCGCGGCGTCGGTGGTATCGGCCAGCGGCCCCGGCGCCCGGGCCACGCGCGAGCCATGCCCGCCGCCGGTGAGCATGATGATCCCGACGACGATCAGCGACACTGCGACACCCTTGCGGATCGTCATCTCCTCGCCGAGGAACAACCACCCCAGCAGCACCGCGATCGCCGGCGCCAGCGCGAACGCGATCGGGCGCAGCTTGGAGATGTCGCCGCCGGGCAGCGAAAGCCCGAGGTAGAAGAAGAACACGCCCGCGAACCCCGCGAGCAGGCCGGACCCGAAGATCAGTTTGAGCCACGTGGCCCATCGCATCTCGCGCCACCAACCCTGCGGTTCGGTCTTGAGCACCATCTGGGCCACCAGCAGCCCGGCGACGGCGAGCGGGAGCGTGACGGCCGCGCGGACCAGCACCGTGCCCAACGGCCCGATCTCGCGGGTGTTGATGGCCGCCTTGGTGAAGATCTCGCCGACACCCCAGCACGTCCCCGCCAGAATCGCGCACAGGATCGCTTGCATGGGCCGAGTGTACACGACCCCCCAACCCCTCAAACCCGCCAACGCCGCCGACTCACCAACGGCCCCCGTGTTACACTTGTCACGATGGTTTCGTTCTCGAACCACGTCATGGCCGTTGATCGCGTCGAACATCGCCTCAAGCGGGTCACCACGGCACTCAACGCCGCGGGGGTTGCGTACGCGGTCGTCGGCGGCAACGCCGTGGCCGCGTGGGTCGGGCGTGTTGACCCGAGCGCGACGAGAGCGACTAAGGACGTCGATTTGCTGGTCCGGCGTGCGGACCTGGACCGCATCACGAACACGCTGACCGGGCTGGGGTTCCAACGGCTCGACATGCGATCGCTGGTGATGTTCCTCGACCCCGACGAGCCCAGCAAGCGAGCGGGCGTACACCTGGTGTGGGCGGACGAACCGGTCCGAACAACCTACACCGTGCCCGCGCCGCGTGTCGAAGAGGCCGAACGCGACCCCGAAGGGTTCCTCGTTCTGAAGCTCTCGGCGCTGGTCCGGATGAAGCTCACGTCCTTTCGGGACATCGACCGCGTCCACGTCGGGGACCTGCTCGAAGTCGGCCTCATCGACGAGGGGGTGCGCTCGACGCTCCCGCCTCAGCTTCAAGGTCGGCTCGCCGAGATCGAAGCCTCGCGGGCGGAATAGCCCCTTCGATCGCACGGCAAAACCACAACGGCCCGGACCAGCAAGGCCCGGGCCGATGTTTGTGAGAGAGGCGACAGAGGCCGCCGGTGTTCGGTACGTCGTCCGCCTGCCGCGGGATGCAACTCAAGCGTTGATCGACGTGATCTTCACACGCGTGTAGCGCTGCCGGTGGCCGGTGCGCCGGCGGCTGTTCTTCTTGGCCTGGAAGTATTGGATGCGGAGCTTCTCGCCCTGCACCACGCCCTCGACGACCTCGGCGGCGACGCTCGCGCCGGTGACGTGGGGCGTGCCGACCCTGGCCGCGGCGCCGTCGTTGCCGCCAAGGAGGAGGACCTTGTCGAACTTGACCTGCTTGCCCGGCGCGGCCGCGCCGGCGTCGATGAGGTCGATCAGGATGATATCGCCGGACTGGACCTTGCGCTGGCCGCCGGACTCTTCGATGATGGCGTACATGGAGCACGCTCCCGGTTCACGCCGCACTGGTCGGGGGGGCTGGCCCATCCGTCACCATCGACGGCGGCCGCCCGGCTTGGGTCCCGGTTCGCTGCGGGGCGGAGAGGATAGGCGGGTGGGCGGGCGAAAGACGGCGCGTCGGATGCGACTGGGCGGTGTTCCACATGGAACATTGCCCTAACACAGCTGAGAGGTTGACTCGACCGAGCTGGGCTCGATATATTTCGCCGTTTGACGAAATGTCCGATGGGCCTGCTCGAACTCACCAACCTCTCGCACGCGCTTTCCGATCCGACACGGGTACGGATTCTGGCCTCGTTGCTGGGCGGGTGGGATGAAGAGTTGTGCGTGTGCGAGGTCACGGAGTTGTTCGATCTGGCGCCTTCCACGGTGTCCAAGCACCTGACGATCCTGCGGCAGGCGGGTTTGGTGGAGGGGCGCAAGCAGGGCCGGTGGATGTTCTACCGGCCGGTGCGCGAGCCGGGGGTCGGGGGGGGCGGGGGGGCGGCCGCAGCGGAAGCGCTCCGGTGGGTGCGCGCGGCGGCGGTTGAGGATCATCAGTTGCGCACGGACGCGACGCGGCTTGGCGCGCTGAAGCTGGGAAGGCCGGGGTGCTGCGACAGCGCGAGCGATGGGGAGTTCGCCGGTTCCTACAAGGAGTTGACCATGGCTGACGGATGCTGCTCGAAGGGTGAATCGGCGTGCGGATGTGTCGGCGGCATTCTTGGCGATGAGTTCGCCGCGGAGTCGCTCAAGAGGCTGCCCGTCGCGGGGCAGTCGGACGCAGACGGTTCCGATGAAGTGCGCCGGAAGGTTCGCGAGGGCTACGCGAAGATCGCCAGAGAGGGTGTGTGGACCAGCGCGGGCGCGGACGAGTACGCGTCGTGTTGCGGGGTTGGAGGGGGGGTGGGTGGCGGGTGCTGCGGCGGGGTTGATGCCGCGGCGGTGGCGCTCGCGGTCGGGTACGACGAGGCCGAGCTAGCCGCGCTGCCCGAGGGCGCGAACATGGGGCTCTCGTGCGGAAATCCGACAGCGCTGGCCTCGCTCGCGCCGGGCGAAGTGGTACTCGACTTGGGCTCGGGCGGCGGTTTCGATTGCTTCCTTGCCGGCCGCAAGGTCGGCGCGGCCGGCCGGGTGATCGGGGTGGACATGACGGCGGAGATGGTGAGCAAGGCGCGGAACAACATCGCCGGTTACCGGCGCGCCGGCGGGCCGGACAACGTCGAGTTCCGACTCGGAGAGATCGAGCACCTGCCGGTGGCGGACGCGAGCGTGGACGTGGTGGTCAGCAACTGCGTCATCAACCTCTCGCCCGACAAGGAGCGGGTGTGGGACGAGATCGCCCGCGTTCTCAAGCCGGGCGGTCGGGTGGCCGTGAGCGACATCGCGCTGCTGCGGCCGCTGCCGGCCGACGTGCTGCGGATGGTGGGGTCGCTCATCGGGTGCATCGCCGGAGCCGCGTTGGTTCGCGACACGGAGCGGATGGTCCGGGCCGCGGGGCTGCGTAACGCCGAGTTCACGCGGCGGAGCGACTACATCGACGCTATGATCGACTCGAAGGACCCGCTGTATCAGAACGTCGCCCGGGCGCTCCCGCCGGGCACGAAGGTCGGCGACTACATCACGAGCCTCGAAGTGCGCGCGGTCAAGCCGGCCGCGACGTGCTGCGGGTCGGATTGCTGCGGGGGTTGAGGCCCCATGAATGTTGGGCGATTCCGCGGCTACTTCGCGGGCCCGCCGGTGCGCGGCGCATCGGCGGCGGGGGCCGCGGCGTCGCGGGCGACGGCCCAAGCGGGCGCGGGCTCGTAGGCCCGTGCCGCGAGCGTGCGAGACCGCCAGCGGAGCGCGGCGACGAGAGCGATGATGGCCGCGATCCACCAGACCGCGCCGCCGACGAGAACGGTGACGAGGAACGCGGCGGTATCGGCCAGGGCCCGGGTCGCGGTGCGCCACGCATCGGAAATCGCCTTGACGAAATACGCGCCGAGTCCGTCGGACTTGGCGGAGTCGGGCAGGCGGACGGCGGACTCGTGACGGATCACCACGAGGATGGTCGAGAGCGAGACCAGCCGCGAGAGCCGGTCGCGCTGAGCGGTCAGCCGCTCGATGCTCTCACGGACACGCCCGAGGGAATCGCGGACCTCCATGATGTCGCGGAGGGGCGAGTCCTTGCGCGTCACGAGCAGTTCGGCCAGTTCCTTCTCGACGCGCTGCTCGTTGCGGATGCGGGCGTCGAGGTCCACGGCCTGATCGGTGACGTCTTCACCGTGCGTGGACTCCTGCACCACGATGCCGAGGTCGCGGAGCTGAACGAGGACCTGGCCCAGCCGATCGGCGCGGACGCGGAGGGTGAGGTTGGCCTGCGCGCTCTCGCCATCGCCGGTGAGAGACGAATCCTCAACAAACTCGTCCCCGGCCTCACTCACGAAAAACGCGGCCTTGGCGAAGGCGGCGCGGACGTCGGTGACTGCTAGGTCGATGCTGGCTTTGCGGGCGACGAGGCGCGCGTCGGAGACCGCGGCCGACGATGGGTGTAACGGCGTCCCCGGCTCGTTGGTGGAGGGTGTCATCGCGGCGACGCGAGATGATCGAGCATCAACACCTTCAGTCTTGGAGAACTCGTCGGCCGAGATCGACTCGGACAAGTGATGGGAGATCGCGTCGAACTGTGATGAGGGCGTGCTCGGTGCGGCCGCGACGGATACACGGCTCCGGGCCCTCCCCAGCGACGGGAGCAGGAACGGGAGCACGATCAGCGGCAGGAGGATGAGCAGGAGCAGCGGGCCGCCGATCCTCCGGGTGAAGATGCTCGACCTCGCCCCGCTGTGGGGCGAGCCCGCCCGGAGCGCCCTCTCCCACAGGCCGGGGGTCTCACCGACCCACCGGCTCATCGCGGAGAGCTCCGCCTCGATGCGGCTGTCGGCGGCGGATTTCGTGGAGTTTGGTTCGTTGTTCATGCGTGCTCCTCCGCGGCCAGTCGAGTGCGAAGGCTGCTCAGCGCGGCGTGCAGGCGCGACTTCACGGTGCCGAGCGGGAGGCCGAGGATGTCGGCGGCCTGCCCGTGCGTCACGCCGCGGTGGTAGCAGAGCAGCACGAGCAGTTGCTGGCCCTCCGTCAGGTCTTCAACGGCGAGCTGGAGCCGCCCGTTGAGTTCGGCCGCATCTCGGCGGGCGGTCGGGTCGTGCCCACCGATCTCCCCCGGCGAGGGAGAAGCCGCGGACCTTGCGGAATGCGAGGCTTCACGGCGCCGCAGGTCGTGGCAGCGGTTGATGACAATGCGGTACATCCAGGTCTTGAACGTGCTGCGGCCGTCGAACCGACCGCCGTACTTGATGACGCGGAACCAGGCCTCCTGCACGGCGTCGAGGGCGACGTCTTCACGCCCGGTGAGTGCGCGCGCCAAGCCGAGCAGCAGGCCCTCGTAGCGCTCGGCGAGGACCGCGAGCGAGCGCCGATCGCCGCGGTGGAACGCGGCGAGGAGTTGCTCGTCGGTGTTGAGATCGGAGGGTTGTTCGGCGCTGGAAGTCATGCGGGCAGAGACGACGAGGATTAGACCGGGCCGATGGCCCGGCGGTTCGCACGAAAAGGAGATTTCTCATTCAAGGGCGACGTGACCACACCCCTCCCACCCGACCGACGGCTCGGTCCGTGTGCGGGTAACCTGCCGGGCATGACCAATGTCGCGACGCAGACGCTGGCGCTGGCCGCGGGGGTGGGTTGTCTGGTCTCGCTGCTGTGCGACCGGATGCGTCTCTCGGCGACGCTCCCGCTGATCGCGGTCGGCTTCCTGATGGGGCCGCACGTGTGGGGGGTAATCGACACCGACTCGCTGGGGAACAACCTGTCGGCGATGATCTCGGTCATCATCGGACTGCTGATCTTCGAGGGCGGGCTGCACCTCAACGGCAAGGAGCTCTCGCACGCGCCGCGGGCGCTGGCCGGCCTGCTGACGGTGGGCGGGGCGATCACGTATGCCGGGGTCGCGGCGGCGGCGCACTTTCTCGCGGGCCTGTCGTGGCCGATCTCGCTGCTCATCGGCAGCGTGCTGATGGTGACGGGCCCGACGGTGATTCAGCCCATGCTGAGGCATCTGCCGCTGGCGCCCCGTCTGCACGCGACGCTGGCGGGCGAGGCCATCCTGATCGACCCCATCGGCGTGGTTGTGGCGGCGACGACACTGGAGCTGATCTCCGCCCACCTCTCGGGAGCGCTGGTTCGAGTCGATGCGGGTTCGCTCAGGCACGTTTTCGAGCCTTTCGCCGCGGGAACCATCGTCGGCGTGACACTCGGCGTGGTCAGCCGGACGCTGATCGAGCTGGTGTCGCACCGTCGGCGGGTGTCGCCGGACCTGGTGCACATGCTGGCGGTGGGCACGTGCATGATCGCGGTCGGGGCCGGGGAGTCGTTCGCGTCGGAGGCGGGACTGGTGGCCGCGGCGCTCTGCTCGGTGATCATGGCCAATACGAAGATTTTGGGTATCTCGGAAATGCTGGAGTTCAAGCACCGGCTGGCGTCGATCTTTGTGGCGATGCTGTTCGTGCTGCTGGCGTCGCGGATGGACCTGGGCAGGGTTACAACCATGCCGCCCGCGCGCTGGCTTTTCGTCCTGGCGCTGATCGTCGTCGTGCGCCCCGTGTCGGGGCTGACGGCGACGATCGCCTCGGGTCTTTCCGGGAGGGAGCGGGCGTTCCTGGGGCTCTTCGCGCCACGCGGGCTCGTGGCCGCGTCGCTGGGCAGCCTGCTGGCGACGCAACTCGCCGGGCCGATCGCCGAGCGGATCAAGGATGACGCCCTGCGGGCCCGCGTGATGGAAGAAGCCGCGGCGTTCGACCAGCTCGTGTTTCTGTCGGTCATCGGCACAATCCTCTGGGCGGCGGTGCTCGGCCCGGCGCTGGCCCGGGTCCTGCGCGTGCGCGTGCCGGCGCGAGAGGGCGTGGTCATCATCGGGGCCAACCGGATCGCGCGCGCGGTCGGCAGGCTGCTGGCCGCCCGCAACATCGCCGTGCACATGGTCGACAGCAACCGTCAGCGCGTCGCGTTGGCGCAGCTCGACGGCATCGAGGCCAGTGCGGCCGATGCAACCGACCGCCGGTGGATGGACGACAACGTCCACCGACCAGAGCTGGGCTGGCTGATGCCGCTGACCGGCAACCGCGACGTGGACCTTGTGACTTCGCGATGGGCGGAGGAGAAGTTCGGGCCGGGGAGGGTGCTCTGGCCGCGGCCGCTGGGCGACGGGCCCGCGGGCAACACGGTGGACGCCGGGCTGATCCACGCAGGCGAGGCCGGCGTGGTGGACGTGGTGGCGCTCCCGCCGGGCACGCCGTCGGAGACGGCGCTGGCGGCGATCGACGAGCGCGGGCGCATCGGCCCCGTCGAGATGAGCGTCAAGAAACCCGGGGGCGTGGTGATTTATCTTCGCAGGCCGGGCTGGGCGAACGACCCGGCAACGGTGTGGGACGCGGCGCGGCGGCGGGCGGCCGAAGGGCCGCCGACGGCTCCTGCGTGAGCCCCGCGCCAGGAACAGAGGAAGGGTTCAGTCCTTGGCCTCGTCCTTGTCGCGGGCGGACCGCTCGGCCCGCTTGCGCATGCTCTCGTCGAGGATGCGCTTGCGGATGCGAACGCTGGAGGGAACGATCTCGACCAGCTCGTCGTCCTCGATGTACTCCAGCGCGGCCTCGAGCGTGAGCAGGCGCGGCTGCTTGAGCACGACCGTCGCCTCCTTGCTGGCGGCGCGGATGTTGGTGAGCGCCTTGAGGCGGGTGATGTTGACGACCAGGTCGTTGTCTCGGCTGTGCTCGCCGACGATCTGGCCGGCGTAGACCTTGTCGCCCGGAGTCACGAACAGCACACCGCGGTCGGCGAGCAGTTCGCACGCGTAGGTCGTCACCGCCCCGCTCTCGCTGGCGATGAGCACGCCCTGCGTGCGCCCCAGCGCGGCCGAGTTCATCGGCGCGAAACGCTCGAACGTGTGGTGCATGATCGCCTCGCCCTGGGTGGCGGTGAGCAGCCGCGAACGCAGGCCGATGAGCCCGCGTGCGGGGATCTCGAACTCCAGGTGCGTGACGGCGTCGCCGCGGGGCTCCATGGTCTTGACCTCGCCGCGCCGGCCGCCGACGAGCTCCATCACCGGGCCGACCGCGCTGTTGGGGCAGTCCACCACGAGCCACTCGATCGGCTCGTGCTCGACCCCGTCGATGGTCTTGATGACAACCTGCGGCTTGCCGACGGCGAGCTCGAAGCTCTCGCGGCGCATGGTCTCGAGCAGGATGCCCAGGTGGAGCAGACCGCGCCCGGAGACCTTGTACTCGTCGCCCGCGCCCGCGCCGAACTCGACCCGGAGCGCGACGTTGTGCTGGAGTTCTTTCTCCAGCCGCTCGCGGATCTGCCGGCTGGTGACGTAGTCGCCCTCCTGCCCGGCGAAGGGCGAGTCGTTGACGCGGAACATCATCGAGAGCGTGGGCTCGTCGATGGTGACGGGGGGCAGGCCGACCGGGTTGTCGGGTGCGGCGATCGTGTCGCCGATGTCCACGGTATCGAGCCCGATGAGCGCACAAAGGTCGCCGGCGTGCACGGTGTCGGTCTCCAGCCGCCCGAGCCCGGCGAAACGCATGAGCTTGCCGACCTTGCTCGGCTTCACGGTCCCGTCCATCTTGACCACCGCCACCTGCTGGCCGGCGTTGATCTGGCCGTTGAAGACGCGGCCGATGCCGATGCGCCCGACATAGTCGTTGTAGTCGAGGGTCGTGACGAGCATCTGCAGCGGGGCGTTCACGTCGTCGGTCGGCGCGGGCACGTGCTGCATGATCGCCTCGAACACCGGGCGCAGGTCGGCCTTGGCGTTGGCGGGCAGGTGGTCCTTGCCGCTGGCGGCGATCGCCTCGTCCATGCTTGTCGTGGCCCAGCCGGCGCGCCCGGATGAATAAATGATCGGGAACTCCAACGCATGGTCGTCAGCGCCGAGCTCGACGAGCAGGTCGAAGACCTCGTTGATCACCTCGGCGATCCGGGCGTCGGGCCGGTCGCACTTGTTGACGACGACGATCGGCTTGAGCCGGGCCTCGATGGCCTTGGAGAGCACGAACCGCGTCTGCGGCATGGCGCCCTCGCTGGAGTCGACCAGCAGCAGGCACCCGTCGGCCATGCGGAGCACGCGCTCGACCTCGCCGCCGAAATCGGCGTGGCCGGGCGTGTCGATGATGTTGATGTGGAACACCTCGGGCTGGCCGCCGGAGCCGGGGCGCACGTAATCCACGGCGCAGTTCTTGGAGAGGATCGTGATGCCGCGCTCGCGCTCCAGCGGGTTGGAGTCCATGATCAGGGCGTGCTGACCGCCGGCGAGTTTTTCGAGCTCGCCGGCGCGAAAGTTGCCCGACTGCTTGAGCAGTTGGTCCACCAGCGTGGTCTTGCCGTGGTCGACGTGCGCGATGATCGCGACGTTGCGCAGGCGGTTGCCCGCGCGGCCGGGCGCGGAGAGGGGATTGGAGATGGTGGCGCTGGACATGGTGGACTCAAAGCAAGCACGCGGACGGCGACGCGGGGAACGCGCCGCGTGGATCGGCCGACGAATCGAAGGACCGAACGGACGGAAAATGGATCGAGCGGGTGCTCTGATTGGTTTCAGTTCGGGACACAGACCGAACCGGTGGCAAACTATAGGTGGGTTGGTCGGCAGCAATCGCCCGAAGTTGGCAACGGGCGCTACTTCTTGGCCGTGTCGGCGAGCTTGGCCACCAGATCGCCCTGGATGTCGCCCGCGTCGTTGATCGAGAGCTCGACGCGAACACGCTCGAACCGACGCATCGCCGAGCGGAAGCCGCCGATGTCCGGGACGAGGACGGAGTTGAGCCGGTGCTCCAGATCGGCCGGGTGCGCCGAGCCGAGCCAGACCCATCGCGTGGGCTCGTGTCGCGGCGGCACGGGCGGATCGCTGAGGGCCGCGGCCACGGCGTTGTGGGCCTGCTCGGGCATGCTCTCCAAGCCCGGCGGCGAGGGCGCGATGGACATGACCCACCAGCCCGGCGGACCAGAGTCCGTGGGGGTGTGCACGTCCGCCTGCGCGTCGTGGGCGGGCGGGTACGACCAGGTGAGCGTGAGCGGGTCGGTGACGAACAGGCGCAGGGGGTTCGCGTCGGGGATATCCAGCGGGAGAAGCCGCGTCACCGACGGTAGACGCCCGCCGAAATCGTGCGGGGCGGACCTGACCACCCCGAACTGCTGCTCCTGGCGCGCGATGAAGCGCGAGATCGCCCCGTCCATGTACGGGGCGAACTTCGCCGTCGATGTTGTCTCCAGCGCGAGCACGCCAAAGAGGTGCTTGGAGGACGTCCCCCGCTCCCCCTCCCCCGGCTCGTCGATGTCGGGCGACTTTCCAACGGGCGTCTCGGCCTCGCGCAGCGAGAGCACTTGTCGGGCGCCGAGCAGCTCCTTCGCGGGCGGCGGCAGCGGCAGATCGCGAAGAGCGTCGACGATCCGGGCCGCCTCGCCGAGCACCTGCTGGACCGGCGCGGCCTGCACGATCGTCAGCAGCGAACCGGGCGCGAGCGCGCGAAACACCGCGTCGGAGGTCGGCTTGATCGCCAGGTTGGCCTCGCGCCGGGCACGATCACAATAGATGACGCGGGAGGTGAACTCGGCGGAGTCGCAGCCGGTCCGGGCGCGATCGGCCAGCCCGGCACGGCCACCAGAGAGGATGAAGTAGTCGCCCCATCGATCGTCGCCGGGCGCGGAATGTACTTCAGCGCCGGGCTTGTTGGAGCCGAGACGGGCCAGGAGCAGGACTTCGGCGGTGCCCGCGGTGCTGGCCGCGGCGATGACGTTGTGGCCGTCGAGCGGGTCGGGCGCGCCGTTGGCGAGCACGCCCACCAACTCGTCGAAGAGTTCGCTGCGCCCCGAGGGACCGAGGACGATCGTGACCTCGTGGCCGGCAACCGCCGCGGAACCGCGGCCCGTCGCGCCATCCGACGCCGCCTTGCGCCGATGGGTGGTGAGTTCGTACTTGCCCTTTTCGATCGTTAGGATCTGGTGGCCCTGGTCGATCGCTCGGGGCGAGACTTCCAGACGCTCTCGCAGGCGGGAGTCGGTGTCGAGCGAGACGTCGCTGAGCATCGCCCAGCGCGCCGACTTCGCGTCGCCGATACCCCTCGCCACCAGCACCACGCGCCGGCCGAGCAGCCGGTCGAACGTCTCGGCCTGGCTCCATCCGAGCTGCGTGGACAGCGTCGCCCAGGCCTGCCGCGTGGGGGCCGTGTCGGAAGCGTCGAGCAGGAATCGAACGGCGGCGTCGCCCAGCGGCGAGGCCCGCAGTTCCGCGGCGTTCTCGATGACCAGGACCATGTCCGCCCCGGCGGGCATCGCGGCCGCGGCGGCGAGAGCGCCCGTGAGCACCGGCGGGCGCACGCGCGTCGGGGCGTCGCGCTCGACCCGGTCCGCTTTGAGATCAGACGCTGCGCCCCCGCTCTTGGCCGACGTGAGCAGCGGAGCGGGGCCATCCTGTGCGGTGGCCGCCGAGCCGGCGTGGGCGGGCCCGGCCCGCCACCCACCGATCGCAGGGAGCAGCACGCCCGCGGCGAGCGCAACCGCCGCGCCGACTACGAGCACGACCGACCCGGCGAACTTGGCGGAGACATCGCGCATGGGCAACCGAAGGGCGGAGGTGGACGGGGCCACCACTTCAGACTATCGGGTTATACCGGCCGGCTCATTTGGGAGCCAAGACCGAATCGGCCGAAGGGCCGAATCCGAGCGGGGCCTGCTCGTCGAGGGGCGAACGGGCGGGCCTTCGGGCGGAGAGCGTGGACCCGACGCCGGTCGCAGCGAACGGATCGCTGACCGCGCCCAGATTGCCGAGCACGGGGTTCGCCCCGGCGAGCCCGCCGAGGTCCATCCGGAAACTCGCCAGCCCGACATGGAAGCCGGCGGCGGGATCGAGCACGGAGCTCTGGGCCAGCACGCCCGAGTCGTCGAACGACACGCGGCCGCTCCGGGCCAGCATCGACGACGGCACGATCTTCGCGGCCTCGGCCGGCGGGATCATCGGACCGCAGAAAGTGCAGCACGCCGACTTGGTTTGGTCGGGAACGATCGGGGCGGCACTGGCAACGAGCGTGAGCAGGCCGCCCGTGGCGGCGGACGGGTTGCCCGCCTCGGCGCTCGCGGCCTGATCGACGGCCACGCGCAGCGTGGTCAGCCGCTCACCGGCCTCGTGGCGGACGCTCTCGACCACCGACGAGAACGGGGCGGGCGCCGCCGATACGGCGATCATGTCAACGGTTTCCGGGGCCCAGCGGTGGGTGAGCGCGATTCCCAGGCCGACGGCCGCGACGCTCAGTCCGAGCGCCCCGCGACCAACCCAGAGCATCCGTCGCGTGTGCCGGTCAAGGAACGGGCGGGCCACGCCGACGCGATCGAGGATCGAATCGGTCAGGTCAGGCGCGGGCACAGCCGCGGACTGCCGGAGCTGGTCGGCAATCTCGTGGATGGAATCAAGGCGTTGGCGACGCTTTCGTGGCGTCAAGCCCAGACCTCCTCAACGTGACGGCTGAACTCTTCGTGCTCGAGCAGGGCGGAACGCATCCGCATCCGCCCGCGGTGCAGGTGGCTCTTCACCGTGCCCTCGGGCATGTCCATGTACTCGGCGATCTGCGCGATGGGCCAATCCAACTGGTGGAACAACACGACGATCTCGCGTTGCTCCTGGCTCAGGCAGGAGAGCGCGAAGTCGATCGCGATCTTGGCGTTGCTCGTGACTTCGGAATCGATCGCGGGCTGGTAGGGCCGCTCCAGCGTGCCGCCCTTGCCCTCCCACGATCCGACGGTGTCGCTGTCGTACGTGGGCTTGTGCTTCTGACAGGCGTTCACGTACAGCCGCTTGGCGATCGTGAACAGCCACGTCGAGAATCGGAACCGGAAATCGAACCTGGTGAGGTTGGTGAGCGCACGAACGAACGCGTCCTGGACGATGTCCTCGGCGACGTCGGGTCGGCCCGACATGCGGAGCATGTACGCGTACAGGGATGCCTGGTGCGCTCGGATAAAGGTCTCCGCCGCGGCCCGGTCGCCGGCGATGGCGCGCTCGATCAGCCTGCGTTCCTCAGAGCGGGTCATGGCAATTGATACTCGGCTGCGAGCAGAAAGTTCCTGCGCTGATACCCGAACATCGACCTGAACCGGTGGAATGGTAGGGGGAGTTCGGGACTGAACCGGCTGGGTGGGGCCACGCTGACCGTATAACCCAAA
This sequence comes from uncultured Phycisphaeraceae bacterium, assembly GCA_964630785.1. Lineage (GTDB taxonomy): Bacteria > Planctomycetota > Phycisphaerae > Phycisphaerales > UBA1924 > JADLCX01. Next base: position 13,455 of record CAZVZG010000014.1, read on the forward strand.
CTTCATCCGAACTTTTCCTACAAACAATAGGAGAAGTACGAGAACAGGAACTCGAAGATGTCCTGCACGCTGAAGTCGCCGGACTGGTTGATGTCCGCCCTGGGGTTCTGCGAGAAGTACCCGCCGAGGAAGTCGAACAGGTCCTGCACCGAGAGCGTGCCGTCGAGGTTGTAGTCGGCGCTGGGGCAGGTGAAGACGCTGACGGCCGCGGCGTCGCTGGTGCGCGATCCGCAACTCCCCGTCACCACCACGTCGTAGCTGCCGGAATCGGCGACTTCGAGGTCGGCGATGGAGAGCGTGGCGGAGGCCGCGCCTGAAACTCTGCCGCCGTTGCTCAGCGGCTGCTCGTTCTTTCGCCACGAGTACGAGATCGGGTCCTCCCCCGCGGCCACCACGTTCAGCGTGAGCGTGCGCCCGAACGCGAGGTTCTGTGAGGCTGGGCTCACGTCGATGTCGGGCGTGCAGAGGCGCGGGACGATCTTGTAGATCTTGTTGATGAGCACGCAGAGATACAGCTCGCCGCCGGCGTCCTCGCCGAAGGACGTGACGAAGCGGAGCGGGGCAGTCGTGCCGGTCGGGATGAACTCGGCGGTGCGATCGGTGAAGTCGGTGAACGTGCCATCGGCCTGGGCCCGCAGCGACCACACCTTGGCGCCGAGGTGGTCGGCGAAGAAGTACTGGCCCTGGAACGCCGGCACGGCCGCGCCGCGGTAGACGAAGCCGCCGATGATGCAGATGCCGGTGTTGCGCCCGTAGTCCCACAGCGGGTTGGTCAATGTCGCGCCGTTGCACTCGCACTGGAGCGAGGTCGTGCAGGTGGTCCCCTCCATGCAGGGCCAGCCGTAGTTTCGTCCGCCGGGACTCGAGGCGGGCTCGAAGTTGAGCTCCTCGCGCGTGCTCATCCCGACGTCGCCGAAGTAGAAATCGCCGGTGAGACGGTCGAACGAGCCCCGCCAGGGGTTGCGCACACCGTACGACCAGATCTCGTCGTCGCCGGGCGCACCGACAAACGGGTTGCTCGGGGGGATCGTGTAGTTGCGGTCGGGGTCTTCGGGGTAGGCGTCGCCCTCGGGGATGATGCGCAGGATCTTTCCGAGCAACTGGCCGGAGGTGTCCTGAGCCCGCTGCGCGATGTCGAGCGTGCCGCCAAGGTCGCCGTCGCCCGAGGTGATGTAGAGGTAGCCGTTGATCGGGCTGAAGCCGATCCAGCCGCCGTTGTGACCGACGGGTCGGGCCACGCGCAGGATCGTCTGCACGCTCTGCGGGTCGGCCTGATGGCTGCCGGGTGTCGCGTGGTAGCGGGCGATCACCGTGAACTGGTCCGAGGTTATGTAGCTCACGTAGAAGTACCCGCTGGTCTGGTACTGCGGATCGAACGCGAGCCCGAGCAGGCCGTTGTCCTGGATGACACTGATGAACGAGGTGAGGTCGAGGAACGGCTCGGGCAGGGCGACGCCGGTGTCCTTGTCGTACACGCGGATGAGCCCGGCCCGCTGGCAGACGTACACGTTCTGCGGATCACCCGGCGCGCTGGTGAGGTACGTCGGCGACAGCACGTCCGCCGTAAAGAGTTTCACGCGCGCCGGCGGCGTCGCGCCGACTCCCGGGGCCGTGAGGAGGATGCACAGGGCCGGCAGAACAAAGACCAGGCTTTTCATGGTGGTCACCCGTGGAGTGTACTTCGCGCCCGCGGCCGTTCAAGGCGTTGCTCGGGCGTCGCGCCCGACAACGGCACAGGCCCGGCCGCCGTGGCCGGGCCTGTGGGGTTGGCGTTGCAGGTCAGCGCCGACACCGCTAAGCGGCCTTGCGCGCCTTCTTGGTGCGCCCGACGGTGCGCTGCGTCTTCTCGGCCCGCTGCTCGGGGCACTCGACCAGAGCGTCGACCATCGCCAGGGGCGTATCGGCCCAGATGTCGGCGCCGATCTCCTCGGCCAGGCCGTCGGCGCGGTTGAACACGCCGCCGCCCACCGCGAACTGGAGGTTCGGGCACGCGCCGATCTCGTGGAGCTGATCGATCAAGGCGCGGATCTCCGGCAGATCGCGGGCCGCGCTCGAGAACATCAGAAGGATGTCCGGCTTGTCCTCGTTCACCCGGCCGAGGATCTCGTCGTTGGCGATCCCGCCGCCGCCGAAGGTGATGCTGAACCCCGCGGCCTCGAGCAGGTCGACGGCCATCTGCGCGCCGAGTTCATCGGCGTCGCTCTGGCCGCAGAACGCGAGGACACGCTTGTTGCGCGACTTGTTGAACGGCAGGTTCGCGGCCGTCTGATCGACGAGCACGCGGAGCAGGCGGCTGGCGCAGTGGTGGTTCAGCGCCGTGAGCTGGTCCTGACGGAACAGCTTCTCGATCATGTTGTAGGTCGGCCAGTACACGTCCTCGATCAGGGCCTCGGGGCTGCCGAGCGTGCGCTCGGCCTCCTGGACGACCAGGCGCGCGCCGGGCCGGTCGCCGCCGATGAGCGACTCGAAGAGTTTTTCGATCAGGTGTTCCGCTTCCATGTGAATGAGTCTCCGCGGGAGTGAGTTGGGATGGCTGACGCCGACGGATGCTCCGCACTCCGAGGGCCACGACAGTTGAGTCACCCGGATCCACGCTTCCGTCGTGGCCGAGCCGCTTCTCGCGTGGGCTGTCTATCGAGTGGTGATCGCGCCCACGAAGGAATTCGCGGGTCCTTGAGCGGACGGCGGCAATGTCTGATAAGCCCCGCGCAGGATTCGACAGGGGCGGGCTCAGCAGCCCGGGGTTATGGGCGACGGCCCGTTCGCGGGCACTTCCGCCCGATAACAGTTGCAGATGCCCAGCGAAAGGTGCCAAGCCCGCGCCTCTGTGAACCCCGCGTCACCGAGATCGCGCAGGAACTGCGCTTCGGGCGCAAAGGTCGCGATAGACTTCGGTAAATACCTGTAAGCACCGGATTTATCGCCGCTGATCCAGGTCGCGGTCACGGGCATGATCCGGCGACAATACACGCTGTTGAACCACCTGACCGGGGGACAAGCGGGCTCGGCAAACTCCAGAACGACCAAGCGCCCGCCCGGCCGCAGCACACGCCGGAACTCGCGCAGGGCTTGCGCGGGGTGCTGCACGTTGCGGATGCCGAAGGCGATAGAGACGACGTCGAACGAAGCGTCGGCAAACGGCAGGGCCTGGGCGTCGCCTTGGACATACGAGACGGCCCGCGAACGCTCGCCGAGTCGCTTCGGGGCTTTGTTCCGAGCGACTTCCAGCATTTCCGCCGTGAAATCGAGGCCGACCACTTCGCCGGCGCCACCCCGGGCGAACGCTTCGGTGAGGTCGCCGGTGCCGCAAGCGACGTCGAGCACGCGGTCGGTCGATCGGAGGTCCACTTTGCGTACAGCGAAGCGCCGCCAAGCCTGGTCTTGCCAAAGCGAGTGCAGGCGGTTGTTGAGGTCGTAACTGCCGGCGATGGCGGCGAACATCGAGCGGACCTTGGTCGGCTTGTCGGCGTTCGCGTGTGGGTTGGCGGCGAGCTCGGCCTGGGTCCAGGCGGGCGCGCGGGGGGGGCGGGGGGGGGGAGTGGCGGAGGGCGGGGAGTGTGCTGGCGGGGCCGGCAACGACATGGAAGGATCGTAGGTGTAATGATGATGAGGGCGGCCCAAAGCCCCGTTTCCGGAGAGACCCGATGGCGCGTGGATCAATCGATACCCTCCCGACCACCGAACCCGAATCCTCGCATCCGGCGGCCGATCGCGCACGGGGACGAGGTGACTGGCTCGCGCCCCGTTTGGGATTGGTGGCTGCGGTGGTCGTGACTTCCGCTCTCGCGGCGTGCACGACCAACCCGACGACGGGGCGCTCGCAGTTCCTCACTATGTCCCGGGACGAGGAGATCAAACTCGGTGCCGAGGCCGCTCCGGAGCTCACCACCGAGTTCGGCGGCAAGGTGCCGGACGGGCAGTTGCAGGCGTACGTGGGCAACATCGGCCGGCGCCTGGCGGCGGTGACCGAGGCCGACAACCCGTCGCTCCCGTGGGAGTTCACGCTGCTCAACTCGCCGGTGATCAACGCGTTTGCGCTGCCGGGCGGCAAGGTGTTCGTCTCCCGCGGCCTGGCGGTGGAGATGACCAACGAGGCGCAGATGGCGGCCGTGCTCGGCCATGAGATCGGGCACGTGACGGCCAAGCACACGAACGAACGGTTCGCCCAGGCCGCGGGGCTGACGATCGGCGGGACGATCCTGGGCGCGGTGATCGGCGGCGCGGCGACGGGTGACGCGGGCGGCGCGGGAATCGGCGCGGGTGCGGGCGCGGCGGTGGGCGGCGTGGTCGGGCTGGCGTTCAGCCGCGATCAAGAGGTCGAGGCGGACCGGCTGGGCATGCGCTACATGGAGAAGATCGGCTACGACCCGGTGGGGGCGATCGAGGTGCAGCAGATCCTGGCGCGGGCGGCGGCCAAGGGTGGCGGCGCGCCGCTGGAGATTCTCTCGACGCATCCGTCGAGCGAGACCCGTATCAAGGAGCTCGAGAAGCGGTACCAGAAGTACTACCAGCACACCGTCAACAACCCGGCGTACAAGAAGTACCCGGAACGGTTCGAGAGCGAGTTTCTGTCACGGCTCAAGCGATTGCCGCCCCCGCCGAAGGCGTCGCTCGTGCCGGAGCCCGCGGGTTCGCGAGGGATGATGACGGCCGCGGCGTTCGGAGGGATCGGCGATCCGATGGAGTGGTGCGAGCACTGCAGGGCGCGGGCGGTGGTGGACCGGTGATGCCGGGGGATGGGTCGCTGGGGCCCTGAACGGACCGCACGTTGGGTGCCGTGGAGTTGACGGCGGGGGGGGAGGGGGCGGGCGCGCGTGACGAGCGGGCGCGGGCGGAGTTGCACAGTTCGCCTGCTTGTTCAACTGTTCATCCGGGAGAGCGTCACGGGAACACTTGGTTCCGAACAGGGCAAAGATCGATTCGTGATTCCGCGCGCGGCCCAGATGTGTTTCCGCCTCCGCCGCTATGCTCATCCCATGAGCCCGCAGAATACCGACCGCCGCACGGCCCTCAAAGCCATGTCGTTGGCCGCGCTCGCCGGCGCGGCCTCCCGACCTTCGCTCGCCGCCCAGCCGGGCGACAAACCCTTGGTCTCGTCCGTCGGCAAGCCGGTACCCAAGCCGCTGTTCAGCATTTCGCTGGCGCAATGGTCGCTCCACCGCGCGCTGCAGCAGAAGTCGCTCGATCCGTTCGACTTCCCCATGGTGGCGAAGGCTGACTACGGCATCGACGCGGTCGAGTACGTCAACACGTTCTACAAGGACAAGCACGACGCGGCGTCGATCGCCGAGCTCAAGAAGCGATGCGCCGACCACGGCGTCGCGAGCGTGCTCATCATGTGCGACGGCGAGGGAGCCCTCGGGGATCCGGACGATGCCAAGCGCCGACAGGCCGTGGACAACCATCGCAAGTGGCTCGACGCCGCCAAGACGCTCGGCTGCCATTCCATCCGCGTCAACGCCCAGAGCCAGGGTTCGTTCGACGAGCAGCAGCGCCTCGCGGCCGACGGCTTGCGCCGCCTGTGCCAGATCGCCGATCCGCTGGGGCTCAACGTCATCGTCGAGAACCACTGGGGCCTTTCCTCAAACGGCAAATGGCTCGTGGGCGTGATGAAGCTCGTCAACCACCCCCGTGTCGGCACGCTGCCCGACTTCGGCAACTTCGACCCCAAGGAATACGACCGCTATCAGGGCGTCGCCGACATGATGCCGTACGCCAAGGGCGTGAGCGCCAAGAGCTACGACTTCGACCCCGCAACGGGCGAGCACACCACCTTCGACTACCGGCGCATGCTCGGGATCGTGCTGGGCGCGGGGTACCGCGGGCGGCTGGGCATCGAGTACGAGGGGAACAAGGTCTCTGAGCCAGAGGGCATCCGTGCCACGAAGAAGCTGCTCGAGAAGGTCCGCGACGAGTTCACCGCCTCGCACAAGTTCACTTGACCACCATGCGAACACTCCGTTCCGCGTTCGCGGCCGCGGCCGCGCTGGCTCTTTCGCTCACGGTTGCGCCGGGTTTGGCGCAGCCGGACGCAAAGGTTGAACGGGCCGAGACCGCCGGTCCCATCCCCATCCTGGCGGGCGTCCACTCCGTTGTCGCGCCCGGCACTCCGGGTGAGTTGGCGGTTTGGGGGCCGCACGCCTTCGTGCTGGTGGCCGGCAAGGTCGATGACGACCTGCTCGCGCCGGTCGCGGCCGGTGCGACGCTGGGCCGCGCGCACCTCGTGGCCCTCGCTCACACGGGGATGCTCGAATCCGGATCGCTGGAGACCGGCGACACGCGCACGTTCCTGGAAAACGCGCTGCGCTGGTGCGAGCCCGCCGGACGCGACGTGGCCGCGCCCGTCCGCGTCGGGCTGTTCAACTGCAACCTGGGTCGGATGGTCAAAGACTCCGGGCGGACGCCGGTGCCGCTCAAGCCCGCCGACCTTCGCTCCGGACTCATCGAGCGCATTGACATTCTCTGCATGGTCGGCGCCGACCTGAAGACCCCGCAACAGCGTGCGATCGACGAGTTCATGGTCGCCGGCGGGGGTGTGATCGCGGCGCAGACGGCCTGGGCCTGGCACCCGCGCCCGGCCCGCCCGCTCGCCGACAACCCGCTCAACCTTCTGTTTGCACGCGCCGGCATCGCGTGGACCGGCGGGACCACCGAGCGCACGGGCAAGGACGGTTTCGGAGTCGATCCCGCGGCGCTCGCGTCGCTCAACGCCTCGGTCGTGCTTGACGAACTTACGGCCGCCAAAAAGCACAAACTCAAGCCCGACGCCCACGACCGGCAACTCGCCCGCGTGGCGATGCAGACCGCCCGAATCCTTCCGTCCGCGGACACGCTCCTCCGTCCGAAGATGTCCGCGTTGCTCGCCTCTCGCGATGTTGAGGCCTTGCCACGCCCGGGGCATCCGCTCCGTCTGGATCGGCCGGTCGAGCGGGTGCTGGTCGCGTTTGAGACAGCCGATCTCGCGCGGGCCGACGCCGCGGCCACCCGCGCCCACCCGACCGCGGAATCCTTCCCCGGCGCTGTGCCTGTCGATGCACCGCGCGTCGAGCGCGCAGTCTCGGTCGATCTGGCGGTCCCCGAGTGGCACAGCACCGGCCTGTACGCCGCGCCGGGTGAGCCGATCACGGTGCGCGTGGCCGCCGACGCGGCGGCTGAGAGATTGTCCGTCCGCATCGGCTGCCACAAGGACAAGCTCTGGCATCTGCCGAAGTGGGAGCGCATGCCCGAGATCACGCGGCAGTGGCCGCTGACGGGGACATCGACCACTGTCGCCAGCCCGTTCGGTGGGCCGGTATACGTCGTCGTGCATCGCGACTCGGGGTCCGGGAGGGGGGAGGGGGAGAAGGGAGGGAGCGGATCGATCGACGTGACCATTTCGGGCGCGGTCGAAAGCCCGCTCTTCACGCTCGGGTCCACATCCGTCAACGACTGGAAGGATCGGATTCGCGGCCTTCCCGGCCCGTGGGCCGAGCTGGCCACCGACATGGTGATCCTCACCGTCCCTTCCACGGCCATCCGCACGCTCGACGACCCGGAGGCCCTGCTCAAGTACTGGGATCGACTCGCCGACGCCGAGGATGATCTGGGCGGCATCCCGACCAAGGTCCGCGTCGGCCGTCCTGAGCGCTTCGTCGCCGACGTGCAGATCAGCGCGGGGTACATGCACTCGGGCTACCCGATCATGACGCACCTCGACGGCGCGTCGGAGATGGTGAGTCTCGAAAAGCTCCGGGCCGGCACGTGGGGGCTGCTGCACGAACTCGGGCACAACCACCAGCGGCCGGACTGGACCTTCAACGGCACGGGCGAGGTCACCAACAACGTCTTCGTTCTCTACACGTTGCAGAAGGTGTGTGAGCGCCCGTGGGATGAGGTCCACAAGAGCCTGAAGGACCGCGACCAGAAGATCGCCAAGTACCTGGCCGAAGGGGCCCGCTTCGACACGTGGAAATCGGACCCTTTCCTCGCGCTGCAGATGTACGCGCAGCTCGCCGAGGGATTCGGATGGGATACCTACAAGCGCGTGCTGGCCGAGTACCGGGACCTGCCCGACGATCAGCGGCCCAAGAACGACGACCAGAAGCGGGACCAGTGGATGGTGCGGTTCAGCCGCGCCTGCGGGCACAACCTCGGGCCGTTCTTTCAGTCGTGGGGCGTGCCGACGTCCGACGCCGCCCGCGCCTCGATTGCGGACCTGCCTGGGTGGATGCCCGCGGGGTTTCCGCCCGCGCCCGAGAAGTCGAAATGACTCTCAGGGATGCTGCGGCTGCGGATGGGCGACATCGGCGGAGTTGAGGAACCGGTATCATGCGGCTCCCCAGTTCTTCCCGCCCCCCCCCACCCCCCATCCCCCCGCCCCGCGCCCCCACCGGAGACCCGCCATGCTCGCGTGTTCCCTCGCCGCCGCTTGCGTCCTGGCCTTTGGAGCTCTGGCCGCCGCGACCGAGCCCGCGCCGCCCGTGATCCACGCCCTGGTCATCACCGGGCACAACAACCACAACTGGCCGTTCACCAGCCGCGTGCACAAGGACACGCTCGAGGCGTGCGGGCGGTTTGACGTGGACATCACCGACGACCCGCAGACCACGCTCGCCGACGCGAACGCTCTGCACAAGTATCAGGTGTTCATCCTGGACTACAACGATTACGGCTCGCCGAAGCCCTGGGGTGAGGCGGCCCAGAAGAACTTCGTCGACGCCGTCCACGGCGGCGTCGGCGTCGTCAGCATCCACTCGGCCGACAACGCCTTCAAGGGCTGGACGGACTACGAGAAGATGCTCGGCCTCATGTGGCGCGATGGGACGGGGCACGGCAAGTTCCATGACTTCAACGTCGAGATTGTGGACCCGGACCACCCCATCACCAAGGGGCTCACGGCATTCCAGAACCACCCCGACGAGCTCTACCACAAGCTCGTGAACTCGCAGAACACCCACCCGCACCTGCTCATGCAGGCCATGTCGTCGAAGGAATCCGGCGGCACGGGCGAGTATGAGCCGATGGCGTTCACGCTCAAGTTCGGTGAGGGCCGCGTCTTTGCCACGCCGCTGGGTCACGTCTGGGTCAACGACCAGACCTCCAAGGCGAGCGTGCTGGACCCGCAGTTCCGCGCCCTGCTGTGCCGCGGGGCCGAGTGGGCAGCCACCGGCCGCGTGACGCTGCCCGCCGCCTGGTCCGACGTGCGCACGCACAACACGCTCAGCGACGCGGAGAAGGCCGACGGCTGGACGCTGCTCTTCGACGGCAGCGAATCGTCGATCCACGCCAACTTCCGCGGGTTCAAGAAGGACAAGTTCCCCGGCGAGGGCTGGAGCGTGCACGACGGCGCGCTTGTCCACAGCGCTCACGGCGGCGGCGGCGACATCGTGACCGACGGCGAGTACGCCGATTTCGAGTTCGCCTGCGACTGGAAGGTCGCGCCCGGCGCCAACAGCGGCATCATGTATCGCTGCGACGAGAAGCACGGCGCGCCGTGGGAGACGGGGCCGGAGTTCCAGGTCCTCGACGACGCCCGGCACCACGACGGCCAGAAGCCCACGACCCGGGCCGGCACGCTCTACGACATCATGCCCTGCTCCGCCGACGTCGTGCGCCCCGCCGGGGAGTGGAACCACGCCCGCATCGTCGCCCGCGGACGCCACATCCAGCACTGGCTCAACGGCGTCAAGGTTGTGGACGTCGATCTGGATTCCGCCGAATACAAGGCCGCGCACGCCAAGAGCAAGTGGCCGAGCATGAAGGACTACGCGACACTGCCCAGCGGGCACATCGCACTGCAGGACCACGGCGACGAGGTCGCGTTCCGGGACATCAAGGTCAAGGTGCTGAAGTAGGATCGCGGCGGCGAAGCACCGGCTCGGCGTTCACATCTTGACCCATTCTCCCTTGCTGGCGACGACGCGCTCGATGAACCGCACGCCGCGAGCGCCTTCCTCGATACGGGGGAACTCGCCCGATTCGCCGCGCACGGCCGCGGCCACGCCGCGGTAGATGTTCGCGAACGCCTCGATGAACGCCTCGGGGTGGCCTGGCGGCAGGCGAGTAGCCCTGGCCGCGGGCTCGTGCAGGCCCGCGCCCGCGCGGCTCAGGACGCGCGTGGTCCCGTCGAGCGAGTGCCAGGTCATCGCGTTGGGCTCCTCCTGCCGCCACGCGAGCGAGCCCTTGGTTCCATGCACGCGCAGGGTCAGGTTGTTCTGCTCGCCGATGCACACCTGGCTCACCGTGAGCACGCCCTTGGCCCCACCGCGGAAGCGAAGAAGGACCGACGCGTCGTCGTCGAGCCTGCGCCCGGGGCCGAAGCTGGTCAGGTCGGCGCAGAGCGATTCGATCTCGAGCCCGGTGACCGTCGCGACGAGGTTCTCGGCGTGGGTGCCGATGTCGCCGATCGCGCCGCCCGCCCCGGCGAGTTTGGGGTCGTGCCGCCACGCGGCCTGTTTCTGGCCCTCGGTTTCTAGCGGGGTCGCCAGCCAGCCCTGGTGATACTCCACGAAGACTTTGCGGACCTCGCCCAGCTCACCGGCCTTGACCATGGCCGCGGCCTGGCGCACGAGCGGGTAGCCGGTGTAGTTGTACGTGACGCCGAAGACGACGCCGGCTTTTCTTGTGGCCGCGACGAGGCGGTCCGCCTGGTCGCTGCTGACCACGAGGGGCTTGTCGCAGACGACGTGCAGACCCGCTTCGACACAGCCCAGCGCGATGTCGAAGTGCGAAGAGTTGGGCGTGACGATGCTGACAACCTCGACGCGCTCGCTCGCGGGCCGGGCCGCCTCGCCCTTAATCATGTCGCGCCAAGTGGGGTAACCGCGGTCTCTGGGCAGACCGATCGCCACACCCGACTGCACGGACTTCTCGGGTGAGGACGAGAGCGCACCGGCGACCAGCGAGTACTCTCCGTCCAGGGCCGCGGCCATGCGGTGCACCGCGCCGATGAACGCGCCGCCGCCGCCGCCGACCATCCCGAGCCTCAGCACGCGTCTGCTCAATGCTCGCCCTCCGTCGCGGCGGGCTTCTCTCGAAGGGTCGCGAGCAGTTTCTCCCGGTCTTCGGCGGTCATCGCTTTGGCGCCCTTGGTCAGCATCGCGCCGAACGCCGCGATCTCGTCGGCGGCCGCGGGGAAGCCGATGTTGTCGGCGCCGGGCTTGGCGAAACTGTCGGCGATCGGCTTGCCGTCCGAGTCAAGAATGACGTACCAGGGGATGCCGCCGCTCTTTCCCTCGCCGCCGGCGAAGCGGTCGAGCATCGACTGCCCGCCGGGATTTCGCTCGGTGTCGATCTTCACGCACACGAAGTCCTTGGCCAGGAGCGTCGCGACGTCCGACCGGTCTATCCAGTCGTCGAGCCTGTGGCACCAGGGGCACCACGGCGCGCCGAAGTGGAGGAAGACGCGCCGTCCGTCGCGCTTCGCGTCTGCGAGCCCCTTTTCCAGTTCGGTCGTCGCCGCGACGCGCGGCGTCATGTTGGCGCCGAGGAACTTGAGGATCGCGTCGGTGTTCCACTCGGGCTTGCCGCCGACGCTCGTTGTTTCGTATGTCGCCATTGGTTGGTTGGCGAACATGCGCCCGTCGCTGTCGAGCACGGTGAGGTAGGGCACGCCGTCGTGGTTGACTTCGGCGTTGAACTGCTTGGAGAGCGGCACGTTCTTGCCCATCGGCTGGCCGTAGTCGGCTAGCACGTGCTCGTACTCGTAAAGGATGACCTTGCTGATCTTGCGGTCGTGCGTGATGAGGTCGTGGAAGGCGAGGCTCTTGGGGTAGGTGTTGCCGCCCCACTCGATGAGCACACGCGTGTTGTTGCGTTTGGCCTTCTTCAAGGCCGCGGCGATGTCCTGGCCGGCTTCGGCCTGCTTGTCGAACGGGCCGGCGGGTTTGGGCGGTTCGGCCAGGGACCGCGGAGCCGCTACGGCGAGCACGCACGCGGCCACGATCGCGAGCGCCCACTTCGATCCGCTGGCGATCACGCGGCTTGCTTTTTCACCGCGGAGGCGAGGAAAGCGCGGAGAGGTGGCATCGTGCCGCATCGACATTCTGCGTACTCCGCGCTGAAGCGGCGATCGGGTTGTGGGGCCAGCACTGGTCATGCTCGGAACTCCTTGACGAGAGACTTGGGCTTGAATAATCGGAGTTGAGTTTGGAAGACTCATCCGCCATCCGCCCCTATCCCTCAAACGCGGCGTCGAACGCCCGCTTGTTGGGCGTGAAGTCGAGCCCCCGCACAAACCCACACGCCTCGGCGGCACCGAAGAGGCGGTCCATGCCCGAGTCCTCCCATTCGACACTCAGCGGGCCGGAATAGCCGACGCGGTTCAGCGCCCGCACGATCTCCTCGAAGTCCACCTCGCCGCGGCCGGGCGTACGGAAGTCCCAGCCGCGCCGGGCGTCGCCGAAACCCAGGTGCGACGCGAGGATACTGCTCGTGCCGTCGAGCGTCCGGATCGCGTCTTTGACGTGACAGTGGAAGATGCGATCGGGGAAAGCCTCGATGAACTTCACCGGGTCGATCCCCTGCCAGATGAGGTGCGAGGGGTCGAAGTTGAAGCCGAAGACGGGGTCGCCGCCGAGCGATTCGACGGCCCGGCGCGCCGTGTGGATGTCGTAGGCGATCTCGGTGGGGTGGGCCTCCAGGCCGAACCGCACGCCGAGCTCACTGAACACCTTGAGGATGGGTTTCCAACGGGCCGCGAAGTCGGCGTAACCCGCGTCGATCTCTTCCACGCTCGTGGGCGGGAAGAAATAGAGTTTGTGCCACACGCCCGACCCCGTGAAGCCGTTGACGACCTTGACTCCGAGCGCGGCGGCGGCACGGGCGGTGTCGATCATTTCCGCGGCCGCCCGCTTGCGCACGCCTTCCGGGTCGCCGTCTCCCCACACGCGGGCTGGCAAGATGGACTTGTGGCGAGCATCGATCGGGTCGCACACGGCCTGACCGACCAGATGGTTGCTGATCGCCCAGACCTTGAGCCCGTGCCCGGCGAGCAGGTCGTGCCGCCCGCGGCAGTAGTCGGGTTCGGCCAGCGCCCGCTGAACGTCGAAGTGGTCGCCCCAGCAGGCCAGTTCCAGGCCGTCGTAGCCCCAGTCCTGGGCCAGCCGGGCCAGATCCTTGAGGGGCAGGTCGGCCCACTGGCCCGTGAAGAGTGTCACCGGTCGTGCCATGATCTGTATCTCCAATGAGGAGAAACTCGTGTCTTTCTGCCCCGGGCGCCCGTGTGTGCCATTTCCGCGGGCGGGCGGGGGGAATCGCCCCTACCGTACCATAATGTACCGCCGGACCGCGGGTCGGCTCCGGGCTCCTGCCCGCGGCGTCGCACGCGGGGTCCGACTCTGGTACATTGACCGATCCTCGCGTTTCCGCAACCCGGCCCCGCGCCGGTCTCCCCGTCATCCCGATTTGGAGAAGACCATGACCAACCCGTCACCCATCGGCCCGAGTTCCCACGTCAACGAGTTCTCCGAGTCGCGTCGCCGGTTTCTCGCGACGACCGCCGGCGCGGCCACGGTTGCGGCCTTTGCCGCGGGCGTCGGGCGGGCTTCGGCCCGACCCGAGACTACGCCCGCCCCGAAGGCCAAGGGGCGTGTGCCGCTCAAGGACGGCGACACGATCCGCGTGGGCGTGATCGGCATCGGCGGCAACCCCGGGGCGTGCGCGATGGGCATGGGGCACTGCAACGCCCTGGTGAACATCAACAAGCACGGGCGCGAGAAGGTCCAGGTCGTCGCGGTGTGCGATCTGAACAAGCACTACCTCGAGCAGGGCAAGGCCCAGATCGAGAAGAACCAGCCCGGCGTGAAGGTGGACACCTACCACAAGTCGGCCGACCTGCTGTCGCGGGACGACATCCACGGCGTCGTCGTCGCCGTCCCCGAGCACTGCCACTCGGCCTGCGGCATCGAGGCGATCCTGGCCGGCAAGGACCTGTATCTCGAAAAGCCGATGACGCTGAACCTCGAGATGGCCATGGCCCTTTATCGAGTCGCGCAGGCCAACACCGAGGTCATCGCCCAGGTCGGCACGCAGAAGACCCGCCTGCCCAAGTACATGGAGGCGAACAAGATGATCAAGGAGGGGCTGATCGGCACGCCGACCTTCAGCCAGACCTCGTACTGCCGCAACAGCAAGGACGGCGAGTGGCACTACGGCTACGACAAGAACTGGAAGCCCGGGGTGGACGTCGACTGGGACACGTGGTGCAAGCCGCTGGGCTCGATGCCGTGGGACCCGAAGCTGTTCTCGCAGTGGCGGCGCTACCGCAAGACCTCGACGGGGATCATCGGCGACCTGCTCGTGCACGAGATGACGCCCATGCTCATGGCGATCGACCAGGGCTGGCCGGTGCGGGTTGTGGCCACGGGCGCCCACCTCGTGGACAAGGACATGGAGAACCATGACAACGTCAACATCTGCGCCCAGTTCGAGACCGGGCACCAGATGTTCGTGTGCGGATCGACCTGCAACGAGGCGGGCGTGGAGACGATGATCCGCGGCCACAAGGGCAACATCTACCTCGGTGGTCGCCACTGCGAGTTCCGCCCCGAGCGCACCTTCGCCGAGGATGTCGACCCGAAGAAGGTCGAGTGCCCGGACATCGGTGACGATCAGGACGCGCACCGGGTCGGCTGGCTCAAGGCCATCCGCTCGCGGGAGCCTGTGCCCAGCAGCATCGAGCTCGGCTTGAAGATCATGGTGATCGTGGACTTGGCCACGCGATCAATGTGGGAGGGCGGCGCGTTCAGCTTTGATCCCAAGGCGATGACCGCCGCGCGGGCCTGAGTTCGCGGCCGAAGGCAACCTCAACCGTCGGCCCGGAGCCTCTATGCTCTCCGGGCCGACGTTGTTCCTGCCCCACCCCCCCACCCCCCCAAGCCCCTGTCCCCCAAGTCCCAAGTCCCAAGTCCCTAGTCCCAAGTCCCTAGTCCGAAGTCCCTTCCTCAAATGCTCCTCGCCACGCACGCCATGGGCACCCGGTTTGAACTGGTGCTCCCCGATGGGGGTTCCGACGACGCGGCCAACCTGCGCGCCATCGGGGAGGAGGCCCTGCGCGAGGTCGAGCGTTGGCACGGGCGGCTGTCTCGCTTTGAGCCCGGGAGCGTAATCTCGGGTATCAACCGCGATCGTCGGGGGCGGGTTGATCCCGAGACGTTCGGCCTGCTTCAACTGTGCGAGCGTGTGCGTGTCCAGAGCGGCGGTGCGTTCGACGTTACGCTCGGAGCGTGCATGGAACGCCTCGGTTTTCACCCGGCCGTCGATGAGAATCCGGAGACCCGCGGCCGAATCGCCGGGACGTGCGGGGCGCGGGGTGTCGATGGGCTGCACCTCGACCCCGCCGAGCGAGAAGTTGCGCTGAGCCGGGGAGCCTCGCTCGATCTGGGCGCGGTGGCCAAGGGCTTCGCCCTCGACCTTGCCGCGGCCGTGCTGCGCGAACATGGCATCTCCGACGCCCTGCTGCACGGCGGCACGTCGTCCGTGGTCGCGCTCGGCTTGCCGGGCGGCGACGGAGGGGTGGACGAGGGCTGGCCCATCGTCGTCCGCTCGGACGCGGAGACGCTCATCGTTCACCTCCGCGACCAATGCCTCGGCGTCTCCGCGCCCCGCGGGCGCCGGAGCGGCGGGCATTCACACATTCTCGATCCGATGACCGGCCTGCCGGTAGATTCCGGGGCCGACACGGCCGCGGTGATCGGGCCGCTGGGCTCGGGCGCGCTGTGCGACGCGTGGTCGACGGCGCTGGTTGTGCTTGCTCAAACCCCGGACGAGTGGCCGGCCGAGCTCGTCCCGCACATTCACACCCCCGCACGCGGTTGGATTGGCCGCGCTGCTTGCTTTACGGAGTTGGCATGACCGCACCGTTCTCGACGTCCCGACGCGACTTCGTCCTTCAGACCGCGGGTGCCCTCACGGCGGTCGCGTTCCTGCCCGAGCTGGGGCTCGCCAAGCCGTTCAAGCCGGCCGAGCCCGTCTCGCTGGGCCTCATCGGCTGCGGCCGGCAGGGACGGGCGATCCTCTCGGAGCTCGCCACGATCGAGAATGTCAAGGTCGCGGGCGTGTGCGACGTGCAGGAGAACAGGCGCGACAACGCGGCCAAGCTCGCCGGCGGCGCCGAGGCCTTCGCCGACCACAAAGCGCTGCTTGAAAAGCTCAAGGGAGTGACGGCCGTGGTCATCGCCACCCCCACGCACCTGCACAGGCAGATCGCGCTGGACTGTCTTGCGGCCGGCAAGCATGTGTATTGCGAGGCTCCGCTGGCGCACGCGATCGAGGATTGCAAGGCCATCGCGGCGACGGCGGCGAGCGCCAAGTCGGTCTTTGCGGTGGGCTTGGAGGGCCGGTCGAACCCGGTGTACAAGCTGGCGTGGACGTTCTTCCGCTCCGACGCGGTGCGCGATTTCGTGATGTCGGAGGCGCAGACGTTCCAGAAGACCTCGTGGCGGTTCCCGGCGTCGGACGCCGCGAGGGAGAAGGCCGCGAACTGGCGGCTCGACCCGGAGGTCTCCGTCGGGCTTCTGGGCGAGCTGGGCGTGCAACAGATCGACGTGGTCTCGTGGTACACGGAGCTCGTGCCTACGGTCGCGCGGGCCCGCGGCGCGATCCGGCTGTGGGACGACGGGCGGACCATCGCCGACACAGTGCACTGCGACCTGGGCTACGAGAACAGGTGCACCAGCAACTTCAACATCAGCCTGGCCAACTCGTACGGCGGCAAGTTCGAGGTTCTACGCGGCACCAACGCCGCGGTCAAACTCGCGTGGACGCACGGCTGGATGTTCAAGGAGGCCGACGCCCCGACCCAGGGCTGGGAGGTGTACGCGAACCGTCAGCAGTTCTTCAAGGACGAGGGCATCACGCTCATCGCCGACGCCACCAAGCTCGCCGAGCAGGGAAAACTGAAGGAGGGCGTGGGGTTGCCGCACACATCGCTGTGGTACGCCCTGGCCGACTTCCTGAAGTGCGCGACCGAGGGCAAGCCGGTGGCGTGCGACGCGGCGAACGGAGCTCGCTCGACGATCGTGGCGATCCTGGCCAACCAGGCCGCGGTCACGGGGAATGAGGTGAAGATCGAGGCGTCGCACCTGCGGCTGTGAAACGAATCGATGGTGGTTGAGAACGGACGATGATTGGTTCTGAAGGTTTGGATCCCCTTTTCGCTCGCACGCCTCTCTCTTCCCCCCACTCCTCTTGACCCCCTGACACCATGGCCAACTCCACTCGCTTCCTGATCCGTACGCTCCCATTTCTGGCGCGGCTGGGCCTGACGGGCCTGCTGGGTGCGCTGCTCATCGGGATGGCCGCGTCGGCGTCGCACCTGTACAACCATTACGAGAACCGGGACGACCAGAAGGGCTTCACGCTCGACGACGTCAAGAGCGCGTACCACGGCCTGGATGCGCCGTCGAAGCTGCTGACGAGGCTCGAGGCCGGGCACCCGGAGGTGCTGGACAAGGACCGTCGCGAAGTGCTGGTGAAGTGGATCGCCAGCGGGCGGATCAACGAGGACTACGAGAACATCGACCTGGGCGTCGCCTCGCCGCGGGAGATCATCGCGTCGAGCTGTATCGAGTGCCACTCGGCCAAGGCCGACCCGGCCAAGAGCGGGGGCAACTCGCTGCGGCTGGACACGTTGGACCAGGTGCGCAAGGTCGCCTTCGGGCGCAAGGTCAACCCGAACCCCGAGAACATCGTCATCATGAGCATGCACGCGCACGCGCTCTCGCTGGGCACGCTGAGCGTGGTGATCGGCGCTTTGCTGTGGGCCACGCGCCTGCCCCGCGGCCTGACCGGCCTCATCCTCGCCGTCAACGGCCTGGCCCTGCCGATCGACCTGGCCAGTTGGCACCTGGCGCGCAAGGTCGAGGCGTTCGCGGACGTGATCGTCGCGGCGGGAACGGTGTACAACGCCACGGTGGTGCTGATCCTGCTGTTGGTGCTGGCGGATCTGTGGTGGCCGCGACGGGGCGCGGGCGCGACCGGCTGACGCCTGGTTCTTTCGGAGTTTGGAGCCCCGGGGTCACGGTGGGCATTCGCCGCCCCTCACCCATCACATATTTCGATCGCCCGGCGAAGCGATTCCATCGCGTTGTGCTGCGGGATGAACTCCTGGGCGATGTAGCCCCTGTAGCCGGTTTCCGCGATGGCCCGGCAGATGGCGTGGTAGTTGAGCTCCTGAAAGTCCTCGATCTCGTGGCGTCCGGGCACGCCCGCGGTATGGAAGTGGGCGATGTGCTGGATGTTGTCCTGGATAGTGCGGATCACATCGCCTTCCATGATCTGCATGTGGTAGATGTCGTAGAGCAGGCGGAACCAGTCCGACCCCACCCGCTTGACCAGTTCCACGCCCCACTCGGTGTGACGGCACATGTAGTCGGGGTGGTCGATTTTGCTGTTGAGCAGCTCCATCACCAGCATCACCTTGTTGGCCTCGGCGAACTTCACCGCTTCCTTGAGCCCGGTCACACAGTTCTTGAGCCCCTCATCGTCGCTGATGCCCGCGTTGTTGCCGCTGAAGACAATCATCATCGGGCAGCCCGCGGCCGCGGTCCGCGGCAGCATCTCCTCCAGCCGTCGCAAATACGTCGGGTGGTTTGCGACGCGGTTGAAACCGCTGTGGATTTTGGTGGGCCCCACGGCGACCGCGCACTTGAGGCCGTGGGCCGCGAGCGTGGGCCACTCTGCGACGCCCACCAGTTCGACCGATTGGTAGCCCATCGCGGCCACGTCGCGGCAGAGCACGTCGAGATCGATCCCGTTGAAGCACCAGCGGCACACCGAGTGCTTGATTCGGCCTTTGAGTTTCGGCTTCCCCTGAGCTTCGCCGGGTGACGGCGGCTGTGCTCGGGCCGAGCCCGCGAGGCCGGTGACGGCCGCACCACCCACGGCCGAGGCCGCCAGAAACTCACGCCGTCCGATTTCTTGTGAAGACATTGTTCACCTCACACGAGGGCCGTCTTACCCGGCACGGCCACCTCGGGCGTGGGCATCGAGCCGAGCTCCACCTTGCCCGGCCAGAGGTCGAGCTTGCTGTTCATCGCCTGTTCCCAGGTCACGTCCTTGCCTGTGTAGGCCGACATCCGGGCCATGATCGCCGTAAGTGTGCTTTCGGCGACGCGCTCGCCCTCGTTGAGAGGCTGGTTGCTTTGGATGGCCGCGATGAGGTCGGCGTGCTCGCGGGCGTAGGGATTAGGGTTGTCACCCGAGAACTTCCACTCCGTCTTTCCGCGGATGTCGCCCCGCCCGGGCCAGGTCACGCACGAGCCGTCGGTCCCGGTGAACCCCTCCTCGACGCGCGACGAGCACCCCTCGATCTGCCGGCACATGCTCGTGACGAACACGCCGCCGGGGTACTCTAACAGGGTCGTGAAGTGGTCGAAGATGTGGCCGTATGCCGGGTCGGTGCGCACCTGGCGGCCGCCCATCGCGGTGCAGCGCAGAGGCGTAGCGCCGAGAGCCCAGTTGACCACGTCGAGGTTGTGCACGTGCTGCTCGACGATGTGATCGCCGCTGAGCCACGTGAAATAGAGCCAGTTTCGGAGCTGCCATTCCACGTCGGTCCACTCGGGCTTGCGCTTGTGCATCCACAGACCGCCCTGGTTCCAGTAGCACCTGGCCGACTCGATCCTGCCGATCGCCCCGTCCTTGAGCCTGTCCATGGTGTCGAGATAACTCTTCTCGTGCCGGCGCTGCGTGCCGGCGACGACGCACAGGTTCTTCGCCTTGGCCTGCTTCGCGGCCGCGATGACCATGCGGATGCCGCCCGGGTCCACGGCGACGGGCTTCTCCATGAACACGTGCTTGCCGGCGTTGACCGCCGCCTCGAACTGGACCGCCCGAAAGCCCGGCGGCGTAGCGAGGATCACGATGTCGATCTCGGGCATCGCGAGAACTTGCTTATATGCGTCGAAGCCCACGAAACAACGCTCGGGCGTGACCGTGACCCGCTCGACCAGTTCATCGCCGGACTTGCGCAGCTCTTCCAGCGAACCGTTGAGTCGGTCGTGAAACGCGTCGGCCATCGCCCAGATTTCCGTGTCCGGCGAGGCATCGAGGTTGTTGACGGCCGCGCCCGTGCCGCGCCCGCCGCAGCCGATCAGACCGACCTTGAGCCGCCCGCCGCCCCAGAGGGGGCGCGGCGCGGCCGCGCCCGCATGGGCCGCGAGCCCGCCCGCGGCCGCGACAGACCCGGTAAGTTTCATGAACATCCTGCGGTCCACGTCCGACGATCGAGGTTGGCGGGTCATGTCCGATCTCCGTGTTGTCCGGGGTTCGATCCCGGGAGTGTGCCCGATACTCTCCCCCGCCGCCCCCTCCCCCCCCCCGCCCCCACCGCGGTACAAATCTGGCACCGGCCGTTTGCTCAAACGAACTTGGTTTTGCCCGGCACGGCCACCTCCGGCGTGGGCAGCGGCCCGAACGCGCACTTCTCCGGCCCGAGCCGGAGTTTGGAGTTCATCGCCTGCTCCCAGGTCACGGTCTGCCCCGTGTACGCGGCCATGCGTGCCATGATGGCCATCATCGTGCTCTGCACGCCGCGCTCGCCGTCGTTGATGACCTTCCCCGAGCGGATCGACGCGAAGAGTTCGTCGTACTCGTTCTGGTACATGTTGCGGTCGAGCCGACCGGAGTACTTCCAGACTTGGTTACCGGCAAGGTCGCGCACGATGTACGTCGGCGCCCAGCCGTCGACCTGGGCCGAGCCCTTGGTTCCGTAGATGTAGTCGCTGTTGTCGCTGGGACACCCGTCGATCTGGCGGCAGGTGTGGAAGCACCGCCGCCCATCCTTGTACTCGTACACGGCGGCGAAGTGGTCGTAGACGTTTCCGTGCTCGGGCCCGTTGCGGGCCGCACGCCCGCCCAGACAGACCACGCGGGCGGGGGCCTGGTCGCCGGTCGCCCACGAAAGCCGGTCGATCGAGTGCACGGCCTGCTCGACAACATGATCGCCGCTGAGCCAGGTGAAGTGCCACCAGTTTCGCAACTGGAACTCCATGTCGCTCCACTCCGGCTTGCGCGGGTGCTTGGTCAGCGTGTCGGTGTGGTAGGTGGTGTGCACAGTGGTGACCTCGCCGAGCGCCCCACCGTTGACCTGCTCGAACACGGCGCGCATGCCGTCGTTGTAACGCCAGCAGAAGCCCACCACGAGAGCGGTGGCGTTCTTTCTCGCGAGCGCGGCGCTCTCGATCACGCTTCTGATTCCGGGCGCGTCGACGGCAAGCGGCTTCTCCGCGAACACGTGCTTGCCGGCGGCCACGGCCGCGCGGAGCTGCTCGGGCCGGAAGAACGGGTAGGCGGTCAGGATCACGACGTCGACGCCGCTGTCGATCACCTTCTGGTAGGCGTCAAAGCCGATGAACCGGCGCTCCGGCGGAACAGCGACCCGGTCGGTGCGGTCCGCGCCCTCTTCGGTCATTTCCTCGGTGATGCTCTTGAGGCTCGAGTCCAGCCGGTCGTGGAACACGTCGCCCATCGCAACCAGCGTGGTCTTCGGGTCGGCGCGGAGCGCCTGCACGGCCGCGCCCGTGCCGCGCCCGCCGCAGCCGATGAGCCCCAGGCGCAGCGGACCGGAGTTCGGCTTCCCGTCAACAGTCGGATGTGCCGCAGGCTCTCGCGCGGCGCGCGGATGACCGCCCGCCGACGCGGCGACTACGGCGGGCACCGTAGCCGCAGCCGCCAGTTTCACAACGTCGCGCCGCCTCAATCCGTGCTGGTTCATCGGGGTTGCTCCTTGGCTCCCACGTCTGGCTTGCTCGATTCACCGGACTCGCAAACGATCCTGAAGCCGACAAACGGCCCGTCCGCCAGCCACCACTTGCTCTTGGGCACCTGCGGGTCGCTCGCGTTCCAAGCCCGCGATTTGAGCTGGCGGGCCTGGGGCGAGAGTCCGTCGCAAGCGGTGTTGTACGCACCGCCCTTGGTGACCGCCCTGCCGTCACGCCCGTTGACCCACTCCGAGACGTTGCCGAGCATGTCGAAGAGCCCGAGTGCGTTGGGTTTCTTCTTTCCGACCGGGTGCGGCTTGGCGTCGGAGTTCCCTGCGCACCACGCGTACTCACCGACCTCTTCAGCTTTGGGCGCGGGCCCACAGGCCAGTTCCCACTCGTCCTCGGTGGCGAGCCGGTACGTTCGCCCGCTCTTCTGGCTCAGCCACTTGCAGAACTCCGTTGCGCTGTAGTGAGACAGGCAGATCGCGGCGTAGCCCTCGTGGCCGAAGCCGCGGTCCGGTGGCAGGTAGGGCTTGGTCGGTCGCGTCACGGCATCGACGGTGGCGGGTTCGTCGCCCGGGCTCTGCCCCTGTTCACCCCCCTCGTCGAGCTTGTACACGAAGACATCGAACGCTTCCCAGGTGACCTCCGTCTTGCTGATCCAGAACGGCTTGATCTGTTTGGCGGCGTCGCCCGGCACCGGCTCCATCTCGATCGCGTATGCGGCCTTGGGGATTTCCTGCTTGAAGGGTTTCAAGGGCGTTACGCTCGGCGCCTGGCCGTACACCGCGCCCGCCGACGCGAGCACTATCAACGCGGCCACAGCGCGGTGGAATCGGGCCGTACCCTCAGCCGGCCGCACACGGATGACCACCCCACCGATGTCCGCTCGATTCTCCGCCATCGCCGTCCTCCTGCTCGTCATCCTGTCCGGATGCACGACTCTCAGCCGAGCCGAGTTTACCCGCGTGTGCATGGGCGTGCCGACCCGAGTAGTGGTGTACGCACAAAGCCCTGAAATCGCCCGCGACGCCGCGGCGGGCGCGTTCGAGCGCATCGGCCGGCTCGACCAGGTCATGAGCGACTACCGGCCCGATTCGGAACTCATGCGCCTGTGCGCGGCCCCCGCAGGCACGGCCGTCCCGATCAGCGACGACCTGTTCCGCGTGCTGAGCGTCGCGCAATGCCTGAACCGCGCTTCGGACGGGGCGTTCGACGTGACCATCGGTCCGTCGGTCTTGCTCTGGCGGCGGGCGCGAAAATCGCACCAACTGCCCTCGGAGGCCGAACTCGCGGCGGCAAGGGCCCTGGCCGGCGCCGACCTGCTCACGCTCAGCACCACTCCGCCCCCCACCACCGCCACGCTCGCCAAAGCGGGCATGAAACTCGACCTCGGCGGCATCGGCAAGGGGTACGCCGCGCAGGCCGCGGTGGACTTCCTGTGCGTCCGAGGCCTTCCGCGTTGCCTGGTGGCTCTTTCCGGCGACATCGCCGTGGGCGATCCGCCGCCCGGGGCCCCGGGTTGGCGCATTGCCGTCTCGTCGGGCACCGGCCGCGAGGAGGATCAGGTGGTCACGCTTCGCAACGCCGCAGTCTCCACCAGCGGCGGCACCGAGCAGTTCGTCGAGATCGGCGGGCGACGGTACGCCCACATCCTCGACCCCCGCACCGGGCTGGGCCTGACGGATTGCCGCACCGCGACCGTGATCGCCCCGAGAGGCGAGTTGTCCGACGCGCTGGCCACGATCGCCTGCATCCTCCCGCCGGAGCGGTTCTCGCTCGTGCTCAAGCGATTCCCCGGGGCCCGCCTGGCCGCAGACCAACCGTGACTTTGACTCGATGCCGCGTGCCGCGTGCCTTGATGCCTTGTTCTGTTCTCAACGCGTCCCGCTTGGCCTCCCTCCCCGGCCCCTACCCCGCCCAGTTGCAGAACAGCCCGGTTCCGGCTAGTTTGCCCATCCCATGAGCGAACCCTCACTCCGGAAGCCGGGCAAGATGGTGTCGGCGCGCCTTGCCGCGATGATGTTCCTGCAGTTCTTTCTCTGGGGGGCGTGGTATGTGACGCTGGGCCCGTTCATGGACGCCCGCGGAATGAAGGAGAGCGTCGTCGGCGACGCGTTCTCGGTCGGGCCGATCGCGGCGATCCTCGCCCCGGTCTTCCTCGGGATGATCGCCGACCGGTTCTTTGCTTCGCAGTTCGTGCTGGGCGTGCTGCACCTGATCGGCGGCGCGCTGCTCATCGCCGCGCCGTCGGTGGTGCCGCCCGCGGGCGATGCGGCCTACCCGACCGCGTTCATCGCGATCCTGTTTGCCCACATGCTCTGCTACATGCCGACGCTGGGCCTTTCCAACACCGTGGCGTTCCACAACATCACCAACTCGGAGAAGCAGTTCCCACTGATCAGGGTGCTCGGCACCATCGGGTGGATCGTCGCGGGCTTCGTGGTCGGCTCCCTGGCCAAAAACGCCGCGGGCACGGGCGCCGCCCAGAGCGTGATCAACTCCGAGCCGGTGTTCTTCTACGCCGCGGGTGGCTGCGGACTGGTGCTGGGATTGTTCAGTTTCACGCTCCCGCACACGCCGCCCCCGGCCAGGGGCAAGCCCTTCAGCATCAGCGATGCGCTCGGTCTGGAGTCGCTCAAACTTCTGCGGAATCCGCCGTTCGCGGTCTTCATCCTCTGCTCGTTCCTCATCTGCATCCCGCTGGCGGCCTACTACGCGTTCGCCAGCATGTACCTGGGCGCCGCGGGCGCGGCCGACATCCCCGTCAAGATGTCCTTCGGGCAGATGAGCGAGATCTTCTTCATGCTCGTCATGCCGATCTTTTTCGTTCGCCTGGGCGTGAAGTGGATGCTCGCCGTCGGGATGCTCGCGTGGGCCGTGCGGTACGGGCTGTTCGCGGGCGCCTGGGGCGGCTCGGCCGAGAGCAGCGTGGTAGGGATGATCCTCGCCGGGATCATCCTGCACGGGATCTGTTACGACTTCTTCTTCGTCACCGGGCAGATCTACGTGGACAAGAAAGCCCCGGTGACCGTTCGCGGCCAGGCGCAGGGCTTCCTTGTGCTCATCACCCAGGGTCTGGGCATGCTCGTGGGCAGCCAGGTGTTCCCGCTCATCGTCAAGCATTACACCAGCGGGCCCGAGGGGGCTCAGGTCCGGGACTGGCGGGGCATCTGGATGGTGCCGGCGATCGCGGCGGGAGTGATCCTGCTCATCTTCGTGGCGTTGTTCAGGGACCGCGATGTGGAAAACAAGCCCGCAACGGCGCCGGCGTCGCCCGTGGCGGCCTGATCCGTCGAGACCCACGATCGGTGTTACTTCAGACGGCCGCGGAAGATGGCCGCCGCTGCGACCACCTCACCCAGAGCGCGAACGCGCCCATGGCCGCGGCGATGGCGATGACCCACGCCGCGCCGATCGTCTCCCAGAGCAAGTAGACGTTCAACCCCGAGATCAGGGCGCACACCGTGAACCCCGCAAGCTTGGCCCACAGCGGGTTGGCGTGCTCGCCCATCTTCTTGCGGCTGGAGGTGAACATCACCAGCGGAAACACGGCGAAGGGGAGCTGCATCGACAGCACGACCTGCGAGATGACCAGCAGCTGCACCGTGTCCTTGCCGCCCGAGATCGAGACGACGATGACCGCGGGGATGATGGCCAGGCAGCGGGTGATGAGCCGGCGGAGCCACGGGCGGATGTGGATCCGGAGGAATCCTTCCATCACGATCTGGCCGGCGAGCGTGCCGGTGATGGTGCTGGACTGGCCGGAGCAGAGCAGGGCGACGGCGAACGCGGTGGCGGCCGCGCCACCGAGCGCGGGCTTGAGCAGCTCGTGCGCGTCGCCGAGCTCCTCGACGACGATGCCGCGGCTGTGGAACTCGGAGGCGGCAAGCACGAGGATGGCCGCGTTGACGAAGAACGCCGCGCTGAGGGCGACCACTGTGTCGATGGTGTTGTATCGAATCGCGCCCCGCAGGCCCTCGGGCGTGCGCTCGAAGCGGCGGGTCTGCACGATCGACGAGTGCAGATAGAGGTTGTGAGGCATGACCGTCGCGCCAAGGATGCCCAGCGAGATCAGCACCGCTTCGACGTCGGGCATCGAGGGGATGAGCCCGGTGGCGACCTGCACGGGGTCGGGCGCGCTGAGGAATATGTTGTAGGCGAAGCACAAGCCGATGGTCCCCACGAGCGAGCCGACGATCGCCTCGAGTTTGCGGAATCCCAGGTGCATCAACAGGAGCAGCACGAGCACGTCCGCGCCGGTGATCAGCACGCCCCACACCAGCGGTATGCCCAGGAGCAGCTTGAGCGCCACCGCGCTGCCGATAACCTCAGCCAGATCGCACGCGATGATCGCCACCTCGCACAAGAGCCAGAGCACCGTGGACATCGGGCGTGAGTAGTGCGCACGGCAGGCCTGCGCCAGGTCCATGCCCGTGACCACGCCCAGCCGGGCGCACATGACCTGGAGCAGGATGGCCATGAGGTTGGACGCGAGGATGACCCAGAGCAGGGCGTAGCCGTACTTCGACCCGCCCGCCAGATCGGTGCCCCAGTTGCCGGGGTCCATGTACCCCACCGACACCATGAAACCCGGACCGACGAAGGCGAGCAGTTTCCGCCAGGGGAGTTCGCTGTGGTGGCGGACGGCGACCGAGCGGTGCACCTCCGGCAATGACACGCCCGCGTGAACCCCGGCCGCGAGCGCGCCGGCGTGCAGGTCCTGCTCGGGATGATCCGACGTCTTGTTCATCACGATCTCCGACGCCACCGGCCGGCCGTCGCCCGCCCGCATGAGTTAAATGTAACCAATGCTACAACGGTATCTTGGGCGGTGGCGCTTGTCAAACTTTGAAACTTCGGCTACATTCGGCCCATGACCGCCCGGAAACCCCGCGCATCCGGCCCTGCACCCTCCCGGCTTCCCCCCGCCGCCGGAGGTCCCGCGAGCCGCCGAGCGCGGCCCAAGTCCCGAACATCGACCGATCAAATGCCCACTACCGCGGCCCAGGCCGCGAGCCACGCCCGCACGCGCAAGGCCCACGCCAGCGAGCTCGCCGAGGACTATGTCGAGATCGTGGCCGATCTGATCGCGAGCACGGGCGAGGCCCGCGTCGTGGACATCGCCAGGCGGCTGGGCGTGTCGCACGTGACGGTGGTCCGCACGCTCGCCCGGTTGCAGAGGGCGGGCCTGGTCTCCACGCGCCCTTACCGCTCGATCTTTCTCACCGGCGAGGGCGCCCGCCTGGCCGAGGCCTCACGCCGCCGGCACGAGATCGTGCTCGCCTTCCTGCTCTGGCTCGGAGTTCCGCCGGCCATCGCCCACACCGACGCCGAGGGGATCGAGCACCACGTCTCGCCCCAGACTCTCGCGGCGTTTGAGCGGGCCGCGGGGCAGAAGCGGACAAAGGGGTGAACTCCCGGGAGTTTGCCGGGCGGATTCGCGACTTCGCGATCCGGACGGTGAGCGCGGACTGGGCGGGTTGGAGTTCGGTAGTGCTTGACCGGCTGGAGCGCCGACCAGGCCGAGGCCCCCCGAACTCTGCGGTTTTTCGCTCTCCTGTTCCGCCGCTCGTACCATGCGGGCCGTGGCCACCGATCCGCGCGAAACACCCGCGATGCGTCAGTACTACCGCTTCAAGCGGGAGTACCCCGATTGCGTGCTCCTGTTCCGGATCGGCGACTTTTACGAGATGTTCGACGACGACGCGGTGCGTGTCTCCAAGGCGATCGGCCTGACGCTCACGCAGCGCACCGAGGGCGTGCCGATGGCCGGCGTGCCCTACCACCAGCTCGAGACCTACCTGCGAAAGCTCATCGACCGCGGCTTCCGCGTGGCCGTCGCAGAACAAACACAGGACCCCTCCGAGGCCAAGGGCGTGATCGAGCGCGCGGTCGATCGGGTGCTTACGCCCGGCACGCTCGTAGACGAGTCGCTGCTCGCGCCCGAATCTTCCCGCACGCTGGCGGCCGTCTGCTTTCTGGACGCGGGCGACGACCCCAGCGGGCTGGCCGCGGCGGCCGTGGCCGACCTTTCGACCGGTGCATTCCGAGTGGTCACGGCCCCGGCCGCGGCCGTGGCCGACGAGCTCGCCCGCCACAGCGTGGGCGAACTGCTCTACGTCGCGACCGCCGACGGCAACACGCCGGCGCGGGCAAAGCGCGTGCTCGACGCGCTCGGCGCGTCGGGCTCGGCCCAGCCCGCGTGGCACTTCCGTCAGGACGAGGCGCTGGAAGCGATCCGCAAGCAGTTCGGCGTCTCAACGATGGCGGGGTTCGGATTCGCCGACGACGACGCGGCGCTGCGCCCGGCGGGAGCGATCGTTCGCTACCTCGTCAACACCCAACTCGCATCGGCACAGGGTTCGTCCGAGTCGGGCCCGTCTCGCACGCTCGCGCACCTGCGCCCGCCGCGGCGTGAAGACCCTGAGGGGCGTTGCCGGCTCGACGCGACCGCGCTCCGCTCGCTCGAGGTGTTCCAGACCGTGCGAGCGGCGCCGAACTCGACCGACCCGACCGACGGCTCACTGTGCGGCATCTTCGCGCCCAGCCGGACATTCCCCGGATGCCGCACGGCGATGGGCCGGCGCCTGCTGCGGGAGTGGCTGTGCGCCCCGCTGTGCGACGTCGGGCGAATCGAGGCCCGACAGCACGCGGTGTCGACGCTCATCGAGGACCGCACGGCCGCGGCCAAGCTCTGCGAGGCGATGGAGCACATCCAGGACGTGACGCGGATCGCGGCGCGCCTGGCGCTGCGGCGCGCGGGGCCGCGCGACCTGCTGGCGCTGGGCCGCTCGCTGTCGCAGGTCCGGGCCGTTGCCGACGCGATCGAGAACGCCCCCGCGCTGGCGGAGCACGCGGGCATCATCCGTGAGCTCGCCGGAGCACTTGCCGAGCTCGCCGCGTCGATCACGCACGCGTGCGTGGACAACCCGCCTCCTCACCTGCGCGAGGGCGGGCTCGTGCGTGACGGATTCGACGCGGACCTCGACGAGGCCCGCGGCCTGCAGCGCGACGCGGCCGGGTTCATGGCCGAATACCAGGCCCGCCTGATCGAACAGCACCAACTGCCCAGCCTGAAGGTCGGGTTCAACAAGATCTTTGGATACTACATCGAGCTGCCCGCGGCCCAGGCCCGGCGCGCGCCCGACCTGTTCAGTCGCAAGCAGACGCTCAAGAACGCCGAGCGGTACATCACGCCGGAGCTCAAAGACTTTGAGACCAGGGTGCAGTCGGCCGAGGCCCGCGCGCTGGAGCGGGAGCAGGCGATCTTCGACGGCCTGTGCGCCCGCGCGGCCGCGCTGATTCCCGCGATCACCCGCTTCGCCGACACCATCGCCGAACTGGACGTGCTGGCGTGCTTCGCGGACAAGGCCCTCCGCCGGCGCTGGGTGCGGCCGGAAGTGGTGGACACCGGGGTGCTACGCATCCACCAGGGCCGCCACCCGGTGCTGGATGAACTGCTCGAGGCACGGTTCGTGCCGAACGATCTGGAGCTTGGGAGCGACGACGGGCGGGCGGACGCGCCCTCGCTGGCCCTGATCACCGGGCCGAACATGGCGGGCAAGTCCACGTACATCCGCACGGCCGCGCTGCTCACGCTGCTGGCGCACACGGGCAGTTTCGTGCCGGCGGACCGCGCCACGATCGGGCTGACGGACCGGGTGTTCACGCGGATCGGGGCCGACGACGCGCTGCACGCGGGACAGTCGACGTTTATGGTGGAGATGACCGAGACCGCCCGCATACTCAACCACGCGACGGGACGGAGCCTGATCATCCTCGACGAGATCGGGCGCGGCACGAGCACGCTCGATGGCCTGAGCCTGGCGTGGGCGATCGCCGAGACAGTGGCGGACGGCGGCGGCGTGCGCCCGCGGACGCTGTTCGCCACGCACTACCACGAACTGACCGACCTGGAGGAGCGACTGCCCGGGCGCGTGACCAACCTGCACGTCGCGGTGCGCGAGTTCAACGACGACATCGTTTTTCTGCACCGAATCCTGCCCGGTCGGACCGACCAGAGTTACGGCATCCATGTGGCCAAACTCGCGGGGTTGCCCGCGCGGACGGTCGCCCGCGCCCGCGAGGTGCTCGACTCGCTCGCCGTGCACCACCACGGGCCGGAGTCGGAGAAAGCGCGGACCGAGCGACGGAAGGCAATCGCGCAGCCCTCCAACGGGCAGCTCGGCCTGTTCACGGAGTATGTCGCCCACCCGGCGGTGGACGGGCTGCGAGAGATCAAGATCGACGGCCTCTCACCGCTTCAAGCGTTCGATGCGCTCCGTCAGCTCAAGAGGCTGGTGGACAAGCCGTCCTGAGCCGCCCCGGCACGATCGACCCGCCACGCACTCGTGCACGCGGGACAGACGCGGACTCCGCGCTCGTCGGCGGACCGGCGTGTCAGGTCGGCGGCGCAGCTCGGGCAGAGGCCGGAGACGAGCATCCGGCCGCGGACCTTCCGCGGGTGATAGCCGAAGTTGCCGAACGCCGCGCCGATGGGCAGGCCGAAGAAACAGCAGGCCGCAAGGATGGGTGCCGCGCCGGCTGATCCTGTGCTGCTGAACGTGACCAATCCCACGAGTGCGGTGCTGAACACCCATAGCACCCCCAGGAAGATCCGTCGGCTCCACCGAGCGTCGTACATGATCGCGCGCCGGGCGGCCAGGAGTCGCTCGCGATGCCCGCGGTTCTTGCACGACTTGAGCTGGCGGCGAAGTCTCGGGTGGACGAGTTCGACGCGCCGGGCTTGCTCGTCGAAAACCGTCCAGGCGCTGCCGGCCGACACACCCGAGCGGATCGCCGAGATCGCGTCGCCGTCTCGGGCCCCGGCCGCGAAGGCGACCGTTCGGGCGATGCGGCACCCCCGCCAGGCCGCGGCGCATTCTGGGCACAGGTAGCAGCCGTCGCTCTCGGGCGAGAGCCCGTGGAAGTTGTAGCCGCAGCAGGGGCACAGACCCTCGGCGAGGATGACCTCGGCCATGG
This sequence comes from uncultured Phycisphaeraceae bacterium, assembly GCA_964630785.1. GTDB lineage: Bacteria > Planctomycetota > Phycisphaerae > Phycisphaerales > UBA1924 > JADLCX01. Next base: position 44,123 of record CAZVZG010000014.1, read on the forward strand.
CGGGCTCGCGTGTGTGCGTGCGTGCCTGGACGAGCAGGCGGCCGCAGATCAGGACGACGGCGGCGACGGCCGCGAGCGTGACCCACCCCGGCGTTCCCGGCACAAAGCGACCCAGGCACAAGGCCACGGCGGCGGCCGCGCCGATGGTGAGGACGACCTGCGCGAGCCCCCACACGATGTTGGGGAGCCCCCCGCCGCGCATCGCCACGCCGGTCCGCCGAACGAGCGCAGCGATGCGGGCGTCGCCCTGCACGGGCCAGTCGTTAAACCCGGCGGGGTTGAGGACACGAACGTGCTGGGCGCGGTCGTCGAGCATCCGGAGTGGAATCGAATATACCGGCGGGCCGTGTACGGGGGGCAAAGTTGTGCGCCCAAGAACGGCTGTGAACCTGCGGCACCTGTGCGGGGTAGACTCAGCCATGCTGACCAACGAACTCCTGCGGATGCACTTCGAGACCGGGCTGGGCTACGAGCGGTACGTCTCCACGGGCAAGGACAACGAGCGTGCCAACTGGAGCGCCTTCAGGGCGAAGGTCGCGCTCACACCCGCGCAGACCTCGCTGATCTCCGCTTTCGTCCGTCGGATCAACGTGCTGTGCGTCTCGGGCGTGTGGTGCGGCGACTGCGTGCAGCAGTGCCCGATGTTCGACGCCATCGCCCGGGCCAACACGGGGTCGATCGATCTCCGTTTCGTGGACCGGGACGCCCACAAGGAACTGGCCGAGCAGGTCAGGATCTGTTCCGGTCTGCGGGTGCCGGTCGTGCTGTTCATGAACGAGGACCTTGATTTCGTCGCGTTCGCCGGCGATCGGACGCTGTCCCGCTACCGCGCGCTGGCGGGACGGCTGCTCGGGGCCGCGTGCCCGCTGCCCGGCGCCGAGGTTGCGCGAGACGAGATCGCGGCGACGCTCCAGGACTGGGTGGACGAGTTCGAGCGGGTGCACCTGCTGCTGCGACTCTCGGGCAAGCTGCGCGAGCGGCACGGGGATTGAACGGATATCGGGCCGGGGACTTGACTCGCCACCTCTTTCGTTCGTGTTTAGATAGGTGCTTCGCGATCGTTCGACGCGATTCCGGTGCGCGGAATCGCGGATATCTCTTGCGGCCCCCTGAATCCGGCTGTATTCTCGTGGCTGAGCAGCGGGAGAGAGATACCCCCTGCACAACCTGGTCGGAAGAGGTCCCGCGATGGAGACGAGCGGTCGCCTTGTGAGTGCGCGTTGCGAACGCGCTGCGAGGGCCGCACGCGGGAGAGCAGTGCTCGGCAGTGGACCGAGAGGAGAGATGAACATGTTTGTTCGAGCTTTGGCGGTGGCGGGGCTTCTGGGCGTGGCCGCGACGGCTGGCGCCGAGATGGTGACCGAACAGGCCCAACTGGCGAACGCCGTTCGGCTGGACTTGGGCACCGGGCAGATGACCAACTATGTCCCGCGGACAGTGTCCAACCGCGGCACCCCCTCCGTGCTCTATAGCAACCTGACGGCGCCATCGGCGGTCAGCGGCGGGTTCTCGCAGGCTGGTACTTCGGCGATCTTCGGCGATCGCGTGATGTTCACGGGCACCGGCGGCGCGCTCGACGAGTTCGCGTTCACCGTGTTCAACTCCAGCAGCGGCGGCAACACCGTCCCGATGACCACGGGCACGATGAACATCGAGTTCCGGCGCGGCACCGACAACTCGCTCATCGGCAGCCTCTCGGTCGACCTCGCTCCGGTCTTCGGCACGGGCCTGAACCCCGGCTTCTACACGATCGTGGATTTGACGGGCGTCGCGCTGGCCAACAACATCAGCTTCGACACCGCTGACGTGTTGATCAAGCAGCAGCTTGTCGGCGGCCAGGGCCGCTACGGCGTCGTGCTGTTGAATCCGATCGCCGTGGGCTCGTCGGGCGGCGACATGTACATCAATAACCCTCCGGCTCTGGCCGAGGGCTTCTACAACATCGGCACGGCCCCGAACTTGATCGGCAACCCCGGCTACTTCGTGTTTATCCCCGCCCCCGGCGCGAGTGCCCTGCTCGGCTTGGGCGGCTTGATCGCGCTCCGCCGCCGGCGCTGAGGCGGTCCCCCCACCCCCCCCGCGTGCCCCCGCGGCCCGCGAACTCTGGTCCTTTCTCGCTTCGGTCCACTTGGAGACCCCCGACCCCGACACGGGCCGGGGGTTTTTGCTTGCCGCATCGCCGCGGGCGAAGACCGCTCGAAGGCTGTAGGATCGGGGCATGCCAGACCCGATCCGCAGGCCCGGCGCGGGCCCTTCGATCCCGCGCTCGCCCCTCACGCTCGACGACCTCACGGCCGACCTGACCTGGCCGCGGCTGCTGCGCATCGGGCGCCTCTCGCTCCGCCCTGCGCGGGTGGGGCTCGGCACAATCTACATCGCCGGGTGCGGGGTGCTGCTGGCGCTGGGCAACGCGCTCGATGGGGACCCGGATCGGAATCTGCTGCGGGCGGGCGCAGGCCGGATCGCCGGTTCGTTCCTCGACTTTGTGCACGCGCTGATGGGCCTGCATGTCAACGCTGCCGCCAACTCGCTGCTGGACGTGTTCGTGCGCGACCCGCTCGCGGCGGTGCGCGAGAGCGGCTGGTCTCTACTGGTCGTCCCGGTGCTGCTGGTGTGGACGCTTCTCACGGGCGGGGCGATCTGCCGCACAGCGGCGACGGAACTGGCGTGGAGCCGGACGACCAGTTGGCCCGAGGCCCTGGCGATGGCGATCCGGCGGTGGAAGTCGTTGGTCGGGGCCGTGCTCGTGCCACTGGTGCTGGTGTGGCTCACCATCGCGGGGATGGTGCTGCTGGCGTGGGCGCTCTTCAACCTGCCCGTGCTAAGGATGTTGGGGGCGCTCGGGTGGGGCGTGTTCCTCTTCGGCGGGCTCGTGATCGGGGTGCTCGCGCTGGGCTACGTCCTGGGGCACATGCTGCTGGCGCCCGCGGTCATGAGCGAGGGCGCCGACACCATCGACGCCGTGCAGCACGCCTACGCGATGGGGCTCGGCCGGCCCGTGCGGCTGGTCGTCTACACGGCGATCCTGACGGTGCAGGCCGCGGTGCTGGGGGCGATCGTCGCCCTGGTGATTGGCACGGCCGTGCTCGGGGCTCAGTTCGCGGGGCACATGGGCGCCGGCGAGCGGGGCGAGACGATCATCGACGAATCCGGCGCGGCGGGGTTCGTGGTCAACGGTGTGCCGACGACGCCGAAGGCCGCGGAAGACCCCGGCAGCGCGGCGATCGTGCGCGTATGGACGATTGCCTTCGTCGCGCTCGGCTACGGCGCGGCCGTCAGTTACTGGTGGTGCGCCTCCACGGGGTTGTTTCTGGCGATGCGCCGCGTGTGCGATGGGCAGGAGTTCAGCGAGCTGTGGTCGCCGGGGATGGTTGACGGCACGCTGGCGGAGTCGGTCGCGGCCCGCGCCGGCGACGAGAGCAAGCCCGGCGGGACCGTCACCCAAGCGATCGTGGACAACGGGCCGGCGGATGAGGGGTGAGGGGGATAGCCGATGGCGGATGGGGGGAGGTGGGGAGCGCCGAGGATGGTTGACGAGTCTGGGGTGTGGGCGGAATGTTGCGAGTTGGCGGGTTGGCTCGCCGAACGCGGCGTGCTGCGGGTCTCGCTGAATCACGGTGGCGAAGTGCAGCGGCTCGACGCCCGCTCGGGCGATCTTCCTCGCACGCTCTTTGAAGCACCGCCCGGATCACGACTGACCTGGCAGAGCGGCGCGGCGGCACGCGGGCCTGAAGGTTGGAAGATCATCGTCGATCCGGGCACAACGAATCAGGTCTGAGCGGCGCCCGGCAGCTCGGGCACGGGCAGAAGCATTTCGCGCGTGATGGCCGCGGGGAGATCGTCCAGGGGCGTCGCCCGGTCGACGTGGAACGGCGCCGAGAAAGTCCGGCGAAGGGCGGTGAGCGTGGCGGGCTGGTCGGTGAGCGCCCGGCCGATGTCGCGGGCAAGCGAGCGGATGTACGTGCCCTTGCCGCAACGGACCTCGAAGGTGATGAGCGGGAACTCGTATGCGAGCAGGTTCATCTCGTCGATGCGGATGGTCCGGGGCTGGGTCTTGGGATCGTGGCCGCGCCGGGCAAGGTCGTACGCTCGCTGGCCTTCGATCCACACCGCCGAGTGATCGGGCGGGCGCTGCTGGACCTCGCCTACGAAACTCGCCAGCACGGCCCGCACCTGCTCGGGTGTCGGCGGTTGAGCGATCTCGTTCGGCGTGGTCGGGCGCTCCAGGTCCTCCGTCGGCGAGCGGCGGGAGAGGTCGATCGTCGCGACGTACACCTTGGTCTTGGCCATCAACGGCTCGCACAGGCGCGTGGCCCTGCCGACCAGCACGACCAGCAGCCCCGACGCCAGCGGATCGAGCGTGCCGGCGTGGCCGACCTTCAGCCGCTTCCACGGACCGAGTCCGCCCGCGACGAGGCGGCGGCGGACCTCGTGGACCGCGACCATCGAGGTGATCGGCCGGCGCGCGGGCTTGTCGATGAGGAGGAGGCCGGCGAGGGGCGAGGGATGAGAGTCGGGTGTCGTCATGGAATGCGCCCGTCGCCTGTCGGGAGCCAGTCGAAGATCGTAATGTCCACGTGCTTGCCGTTGGAGTAGTTGAGGCCCTCGACGCGGGTTCGCTGGGTCGGGCTCTTGTCAGCCAGGATCGCGGCGGCCGCGGAGTCGGTGGGGACGGCGATCCATATGTCGTGCGGGGTTGGGAGCGACAGTTGCAGGGCATCGTCCGCCGAGGTCGAGGTCGGCGGCCGGCCTCGCCGCAGGAACACCAGGCTGTCCTCGGTGAAGCCGGTGGCGTTCCAGCTGCCGTGTCCGCCGCGAGACAGGCTCGTCGGAGCTCGCAGCGTCGCGGTGATCCGCGGGCTGATCCAGAAGCGCTCGGCCCGCGGCAGAATCAACTGAAGGAACGTCGCGCCCCAGATCACGATCGCCACAAGCGAGAGTGCCTGGGTCCGGAGGAAGCGGCCGCGAACCAGCGAGCGACCCACGACAGCCAGCAGAATCGCGAGCAGCACACCCGGCAGCGCATACGGCGCGATCGCGGCCGTCACAGAGCCCGATCGATTGACCCTCCCCGCGATGACCACAAGCAGCGAGAGCCCGAGCGTGGCCGCGACGCCGACGATCCACCAGATGACAAAGCCGATGCGCGAGCCCGGGTCGCGCAGGCCCTTGAGCACGCCGCGATCGGCCGCGAAGACCACCCGGGCCGAGATCAGCGCGATCGCGGGATAGAGCGGCATCGTGTAGTGCGGCAGTTTGGTCGAGGCCAGCTCAAAGACGAGCCAGGAGGGGACGATCCAGCAGAGGAGGAAACGGGAGGGCGGGTCGAAGTCGGGTGATCGCAGGCGAGAGAAAAACTGCCGGAGACGAGCGGCACGGGTTGTCGCATCAGCGGACGGGCGATTGGGGAACGCCCTTCGGAACGCCCGGGCAATCCCCAGCCCCGTCAGGAGCGACCCCGGCCAGAACAGCACGGTGAGCAGCACCAGGTGATAGCCCGGCGGGCCCCAGTGGCCCTCCTTGGCGCCCGCGCTGCGGCCGAGCGTCTCGTCGTAGACCACCCGCAGGTAGATCGACCAACCGCTTTCGCCCCGCGTGAGGGCAAGTCCGCTGCGTTCGAGCTCGTCGCGAAACTCGCTCGTCGGATGGCCGAGCCGGTGAGTAAGGACGATCAGCCACGGCGCTACCACCATCGCGACGATCGTCACGCCGAGCAGCGGGCGCAGTTGGCGCACCCACCGCCAGCGGTGCGTTGTCGCGCAGAGTGAGAGCACGGTGAGGCCGGCGATCATCGGGGTGATCGGTCCCTTGGTCATGACGCCGGCCGCGAGGGCGAACCAGAACACGGACGGGGCGAGCCATGACGGCGAACGTTCTTCGGGTCGTCGCATCGCGCGGCGCCACACGACGAAGATCGCGCCCTGGGTCACGACGGTGCATAGCAAAAGCAACTGATCTGCGCGTGCCTGGTGCGCGTCCCACACGACCATCGGGCACACGGCAAGCATGGCCGCGCCCAGCCACGCGGCCCGCGGATCGAACATCCTGCGGCCGATCCGCCATGTGACCAGCACCGAGCCGATCGCCGCGAGCACCGACGGCAATCGGAACACCCATATGTTCCCGTTGGTGTACCGCCCGGGCTCGTCTCCGAACACGGCGACGCTCGCGCACTGGCACCAATAGATAAGCGGCGGCTTGTTCAGCCGCGGCTTGCTCTGCACGCAGGGGACGACCCAATCGCCGGACTCGTGCATCTGGCGGCTGGCTTGGGCAAACCTCGACTCGTCGCGATCGACCGGCGGGATGGCCCACAGTCCCGGCAGATACACTGACAAGCACAGGATGACCAGCCCGACTCCCCCCCACCCCCCCACCCCCCCCCACCAGCCCCCCCACTTCCCCGACCCCCACGTAGCGGATCGACGCGGCGAGGCCTCACCAGCCACGCCGTCGCGTGCGGATGCTGCCGGCGGATCGGGGGTGAACAGGTCCGGTGCGTCGGACATGGGCGACGACTATAACCGCGACGGGCGCCGGGCCGCCGCGGGTGGCGGGGCATCGGCGGGCGTCGCTTGCGCCCGCGTCAAACTCCCGGGGCCCATGAACGGCTGGCTCTGGCCGCTGATCGTCGGCATCTTCGGATTCCTGTTTGTCCAGCCCTATGACCTCCGGCTGTTCCAGGCGCTCAGTCGCTGGGGCCAACTGCTGGGGGGCGACGTTCATCGCGAGTGGTTTGCGTGGCAGCAGTACGGCCAGGGGTTGGCCATCGTCGTCACCGCCTTGCTCGTTTGGATGCTCGATCCGGCCCGTCGCCGCCGGCTGCTGGACCTGGGCTTGGCCGTCGCGGTGGCGCAAGTCATGTCTTCGGCGGGCAAAGTGCTCGTCGGTCGCCCCCGACCACGACCGGACTTCATGGACCCACAGAGTTTCCCAGGGCCGTGGGGCCTGTACCCGATCCGGGTTGACGGGCATTGGAAACTGGTGCACGCCTGGGACCGCGCGGCGGGGGCCAACGCCGACCTGTGGTCGATGCCTTCCAGCCACACGCTCTTCGCATTCATGCTCAGCGCGTTTCTCGCGGCCGTCTACCCCCGCGCCCGCGGGCTGTGGTGGGTGCTGGCCGCGATGGTGGCCGCGGGGCGAGTGGTGTTCGGCGCGCACTGGCCGACCGACGTGATCGTGGGCGCGGCCGCGGGCTACGCGATCGGCACCACCGTCACGCGGCGCGGCCTGGGCGTGAGGTTGCTGGACTGGTTATGGATTCGCTGGGTGGACCGCAACGCCCGTCCGGCATGGGGGCGCAGGGTGGGTCCGGGGAGCGAACGGCGCGGCGATTGAGAAACAAAGGGCGGATCGGGGCCGGCGATGAGCCGCCCGGATACACTCCCGGCCACGATTCCCAGCCTGGAGAGGTGTCCGAGAGGCTGAAGGAACGCGACTGGAAATCGCGTAGGCGGCGCAAGCTGTCTCGAGGGTTCGAATCCCTCCCTCTCCGCTTTCCCAAGCCCCTGCTCCGGCGGGGGTTTGTTGTTTCTGGGGTTTTAGTGCTTTCAGACTTCGGCCGACCTTCGAAGTTCTCCCCGTTCCAGTCGAGTCAGGCACATGCGCATCGGTGTGATCGGGATCGATTCCTCTCACGTGGCCGCGTTCGCCGGCCGGATCAACTCGCTTCACCGGGCCGGGAAGACGCCCTGTCGCGTGACGGGCCATTGGCATCCGCAAGACATCGATGTCACACCCGAACTTCGTGCGGCGGCGGCAGCGAACGCAGGATCGGCGGCGGACAACGTCGAACGTCTGTTGGACAGTGTGGACGGGGTGATGGTGCTGGATGTTGATGGAGCCCGTCACGCGGGCTCGGCCATCGCGGCCCTCGATCGCGGCCTGCCGGTGTTCATAGACAAGCCGATGACTTGTTCACTCGTCGAGGCCAAACGGGTGTTAGAGGCCGTCAGGCGGCTCGGGGGACGGTGTTTTTCGGCCTCTTGCCTGCGGTTCGCGGCCGGAGTCGCCGATGTTCCTCACGACCGGCTGGGCCAGATCGTTGCGGTGGATGCGTTCGGCAACGACCAGCCGCGAGAACCGATGACCGGCCTCTGGTACTACGGCTGTCACACCGTGGAGATGGTGGCCGCGATCATGGGAACGGGGGTCCGCCGCGTTCGCGCTCGCGACCTCAGTGATCGAACGGTCACCGACCTCGAATTCTTCGACGGACGGACGGCGCGCCTCCGATTCGAGCGTGCCGGGCACGGCACGTTCGGAGCCACGGTGCACGGATCCCGCGCCGTGCACCAGTTCCAAGACAACCTCGCCGGGGCGTACGACCGGCTGGTCGGGGCGGTGTTGCAGTTCTTCGAGGGCGGTCCTGCGCCGGTCGAACTCCGGGACACGGCGGAACACGTGGCCGTCATCGAGGCGATCCACCGTTCAATCGGAACCGATGGCACGAGCGTGCAAGTCGGTCCAGTTTCTTGATTTTCAACGACTCTTCCGTATTGATCGGCGGCTGGGTTGAGCCGTCGACCCCGCAAACTGGGCAGGCCGTGCCCGCCGTTTCAGGATGTCTGTACAAGCTGGCTCGCCCAGAATGGACTTGTATCGAACATGTCCGATTGTATACTGGACGAGTCGGTCCCACCGCCAAGCCGCTCTCCGGGGGGGAGGAGCGGTCGCGACGGTGGCCGGAATCGTTCGGTGCGTTGGTCCGGTCGGACAAATCCAAAGGGGACACCATGAAAGGGCTCTGTACGCTGGCAGTCGCGTTTGCTGTGGGAATGGTCGCGGCCGCGAGGGCGGACGTGACGACTGTCCCCCTGAATGACACCAACTGCTCCGATAACTTTCTCTACAACAACGGTCCGGGTCAGAACTTCGCCGGCAGCCAGCTCTACTACTACGACCAGCGGGGCACGCAGCTCGACCAGGCACGCCCGCTGATCAAGTTCCAACTCCCGACCCTGCCCAGCGGCGCGGTGGTTCAGCACGCCGACCTTGGGCTGTGGGTCGTCGACTACACGTTCATCGATGCGGCCAACGGAAACGCGCTCGTGCCGTGGCCGTTCTCGCTGCACCGGATGCTGGTGGACTGGACCGAGGGCGGTTCCAACTGGAGTGAACGGTCCGCCGGTGCTCCGTGGGGGTCGCCCGGCATGGCTCCGGGCACCGACTATGAATCCTCTGCGGCCGCGACGACGGTGATCGACTCGAGCAGCACGACCTCGGGCCAGTACAAAACGTGGGACATCACCGCGCTCTATCAGGCGTGGTCCAACGGCACGGCGCCGAACTTCGGCGTGTGTGTCCTCGGACCGATCGGCAATCCGGCCCTGACCGGACCATCGGGGGACACGACCGACGGCGTGTTCCGCGCCGCCAACAGCGAATGGGAGAACGACGACGTCCGACCGCGACTGATCATCACGTACACGCTCCCGGGCAACGCCGCGTGCTGCTTCGCGGACGGCACCTGTCAGGACCTTTCGTCGGCGGACTGCACCACGGCGGGCGGAACAGCCCAATTGCCGGGCACGGTGTGCTCGCCGAACCCGTGCCCGCAACCGACGGGCGCTTGCTGCAACGGCACCTCCTGCACGATCGACACGGCCGGCGGGTGCGCCGCCTCGGGCGGCGTCGCCCAGGCCGCGGGCTCGGCTTGCCTGCCCAACCCTTGCAACACGGTGCTCACGGTCCCGCTGAACGAATCCGTGTGCGCCGACAACTTCCTCTACAACAACGGTCCGGGCCAGAACTTCGCCGGCAGTCAGCTCTATTACTACGACGAGCGGGGCACACAGCTCGACCGTGCTCGCCCGCTGATCAAGTTCTCGCTTCCCATGCTGCCCGACTGCGCCGAGGTGCAGAGCGTGCAGCTCGGACTGTGGGTGATCGACTACACGTTCATCGACGCCGCCAACGGGAACGCCATCGTCCCGTGGCCGTTCACACTGCACCGGATGCTTGTGGATTGGGATGAGGGCACTTCCAACTGGAGCGAGCGGTCCGCCGGCAATCCGTGGGGAGCGCCGGGCATGGTTCCGGGCACCGACTACGAATCCTCGTCGGCGGCGTCGACCGTGATCGACTCGAACAGCACCAGCACAGGCCAGTACAAGACGTGGGACATCACGCCTCTCTACCTTGCCTGGGCCGGCGGCACCGCGCCCAACTACGGTGTGTGCATCCTCGGCCCGGACGGTAACCCGAGCCTGACTGGGCCGTCGGGCGACACCACCGACGGAGTGTTCCGCGCCGCCAACAGCGAGTGGCAGGACGACAACGTCCGCCCGCGGCTGATCATCACGTACACCGTTGGTTGCGTGGCGTGCTGTTTCGGCGACGGCTCCTGCCAGAGCCTGACGCCGGGCGCGTGCGCGGGGTCGGGCGGAACGGCTCAACCCGCGGGCTCGACCTGTAGCCCGAACGCCTGCCCCGTCGTCACGGGCGCCTGCTGTAACGGTACGATCTGCGGCGTGACGACGCCCGCCGCGTGCGCCGGATCGTTCAAGGGCGGCGGCACCGTGTGCGAGTTCGCCGGAAACCCGGTGACCTGCTGCCGGGCCAACTTCAACCACGTGGGCGGGGTGACGGTGCAGGACATCTTCGATTTTCTCGGCGCGTACTTCGGCAACCTGCCCGCGGCGGATATCAACGCGAGCGGCGGCGTCACCGTACAGGACATCTTCGATTTCCTGTCGCTCTACTTCGCCGGATGCCCCGGCTGAGAGGCGGATCGGTCGGCCGCACGCCAGAGCGGGACCGCGTGGAAGCATGGCCCCGCTTGTTCGATGACCCGCCCCGCTGGGGGGGAGGGAGGGGGCGCTGAGGAGACGCCCCCTCGGGGTGGAGGGGGGGAGGGGGCCAGAGGACGCGGATGGGCAGCAGCATCGATGAGGTCGTCAGGCTCGGCATCGGCGACTACGAAGAGGCGATCGCCCACCTGAGTCTGGTGTTCGGCGAGGCGGATTTCGCCGCGCTCGTGCCTTCGTTGTATCGACCGACCGAGCCGCACATGGGCCGGAACCTCGCCGTTCGCCGCGACGGGCGGATCGCCGCGATCGTCGGCCTGTTTCCCATCGATTGGATCATCGGCGGCACGCACCTCCGCCTGGCGGGAATCGGCGGCGTCAGCGTTCACCCGGATCACCGCGGGAACGGGCTCATGCGGCTGCTGATGGATGCCGCGATGCGCGAGGTCTCGCGCGGCGGCTACCACGCGGCGTGCCTGGGGGGCAACCGTCGGCGCTATGGCCATTGGGGCTTTGAAAAGGCCGGTGTCGAAGCAAGCATCCTCGTGACCGGCAACAGCCTTGCCCACACGCCGCCGGCCCCGGGCACGGAGACCGGCTTTTGCGTGGAAGAAGCCCGAGCGAGCGATCACCCGGGCATGATGTCGCTGTACGAGCGGCTGCCCATCCGCTGCGTTCGTAGCGCGGAGGACTTCCCGCGACATCTCCGGAACTGGCGCCGCGTGCCGGTGGTAGCGAGGGATTACCAAGGCCGAGTCGCGGCGTACGCCTGCGTCGATGCCAAGAACCGGGATCTCGTGGATTGCTGCGCCCGCACCCCCGCGGCTCTCGAGGCCATCGTGCGCCGACTGGTCGAGAACGGCGGCTCGGGCGTTCGGCTCACGATGCCCCTGATCCACACGGGCGTGATCGGCCGGATGCTCGACCTCGCGGACGACGTCTCCCTGATCGAGGCGAGCAACTGGCGGATCTACGACTGGCCCGCGGTGGTGGGGGCGCTGCTGACCATCGCCCACGAGTCGAGCCCTCTGAGCACGGGGGTCTGCATCGTGCGGGTGATCGACGACGCCGACGGAGAGCCATCGGGCGTGGAGCGTGTGCTGCGGATCGCCGTTGATCCCGAGCCGCGTTGCGTCGAGACCGACGACCCGCCGGAGGTCACGCTGACCGCTTCACAGGCGGTGCGGATGTTCGCTGGCCCGCTGCCGGCGGCGCTGCCGCGGGCGGCATGCCCGCTGGCGCAGTGGCGGCCGCTGCCGCTGATGATCCCGATGCAGGACAGGATCTGATTCCGGAGTCATCGGTTGATCGACGCCCGCGCCCAGAGCGGGCTGAGGTCGACGACGCGGCGTTCGTCCAGCGCGGCGTCGATCCCGTAGCAGGTGATCGCCGAATCCAGAGCCTGATCGATGCCCGTGAGCGGGGGTTTGCCCCGGGTGATCCACGCCGCGACTGATTCAATGAGCGCCAGGTCGGCGCCGAAGTGGGTCTCGATGGAGGCGGAAGAGCGGTACACCTGCCGCGGGAGTTCCCAGCCGAGGCGCTGGAGCTCGACGGTGCCGGTGTTGAGATCGGCGCGGATCGCCCCCTCCAACCCCAGGAGCAGGAGCCGCCGTTCGGGGATTGCGGCGACGCAGTTGGTGTGGAACGACGCCCGCACGCCGTTGTCAAACTCCAGGATGGCGACCTGATGATCGACGATGTCCTTGTCGGAGGTGAACGGGTTGTGCGAGGATTGGGGCCACGCCTGAAACGCGGGTCGATGCTCGGGGTCGAGCGAGCGGCCGATCTTGTCGGCGATGCGCTGGTTCTCCGGAAGGAAATAGCGAAGCCCCCCGAAACTCGCGGCGTAGCGCGCACGGCTTCCCACCATCCAGTTGACGATGTCGATGTCGTGGCAGCACTTCTCCAGCATGTGGGTGCCGGCGGTCTCGCGGTGGCGGCGCCAGTCCTGGTGGATGAAGCCGCCGTGGTTGAAGCCCAGGGTCTCGTTGAACTCAACGCTGATGATCTGGCCGATCTGCCCATCGTCGAGGAGCGTTCGGATGCGCGAATAGAGCGGCGCGTACCGCAGCACGAGCCCGAAGAAGAACGATCGGCCCGTGTGTTCCACCGTTTCACGGATAGCCAGACAATCGTCCAAGTTGGTGGCCAGCGGCTTCTCGCAGAAGACGTGCCTGCCGGCCTTCATCGCGGCGCAGGCGTGCTCGCGGTGCAGGCGGTTGGGCGACCCGACGAACACCTGGGCGATCTCGCGGTCGCGCAGCAGGTCCTCGACCGTGGCACACGCACGCACGCCGTGGGCGAGGCGCCGAGCGGCGTTCACGGAGTCCGGGTTGGGATCGCAGACCGCCCGGACCTCGATGGCCGGCTCGACGTGCCGCAGGTGCGTCAGCAGCGTGGCCAGGCGGTGACCGTAACCGATGACCCCGATAGGAAACGACGTGGACATTCAAACTCCGGAGGCTTGAGGCGGATCATTCGATGGGTTCAAGAAAGAACGGTCCGGCCGGGACCACGATCGGGCGGAGCGCCGGGAGCTCCTTGCCCTCGATGTGCATGATGGCCCAGCGGCACGCGCCGCCGACGGACACCGTGCTGTTTTCGGATTCGAGGAACTCGCCGAGCAAAGGGAGCGACGCACGCGAACCGATCCGCCCCAGCGCGATGGCCGCGAATCGACGGACCTCTGAGGCCTCGGGATCGACCGGGTTGTTGTCCGAGACTCGGGCTTCGAGCTCGGCGACAAGGTCCGCCCGCTCGCGCCCCTCGTTGATCTTGCCCAGCGCGTAGATCGCGGCGCCGCGGGCTGAGGGGTGGAAGCCGCTCCGTTTGGGAATGTAGCGGATGAGCAGCTCGTCGGCGGGTTGGTAGCGTTCCCGACCCAAGGCCATGAACACTTGAGTGGTTTCCCGGCCGATCGATTCGTACCGCTTCGCGTCGGCGGCCGCGCTCGCGGCCTCGGCGGTCAGCGTGCGGGCGCGATCCAGCAGCGCTGGCATCGTGTCCGGCGCTCCGAGCTGCCGGAGGGCGGTCGCGGCCGCGAGCCGGACTTCGGGGCGATCAGCGGCCAGCAGGCCGATCAGCGGCTTGGCCGCGTCGCGGAGATTCGCCTCACCGGCCGCGAGCGCGGCCCGCTCAAGAACTCGCCAATGATCTGTGGCCAGGGCCGCGAGCAACGCCCGCGAAGCAGATGCCGCCGCGGGCGCGTCCGCTCCGGAAGCGATGCGGGCGAGAGCCGTGCCTGCGGCAAGCCGAACCGGCAGGCTGAGATCGTCCATCGATTTGGCGAGCGTCGGAACGCACCGCTCGGTAGCGACGGCCGCGAATGCACGCACGGCCTCGAGACGGGCCTGATCGTCCTTGTCCTCCGCCGCGGACGCGACGTCCGCGACGACCGATCCAGGGTTGATGCGCCCGAGCAGACCGAGCGCGGCCGCCCGAACGCTCGCGTCGGGATCGGCAACGTGCAGACGGGCAAACGCGGCCACTTCGGGGCCTTGGTGCCCGGCCAGCGACATCAGGGCCAGGAGGGTCTCGATGGGCTGTTGCCGCGCGGCCAACTCGCTGGCCAGGTCCAGCAGGTCGGCCGACGCAGTCACGCCGAGGGTGCGACCAGCCTCAACCCGCACCGGCGCGTGGCGAGTGGCATCCGCAACGATCGTGCGAGCTTCGGGCACGGCCTCGGTCGAGCGCACGGCCGCGAGTGATCGAAGAGCCGAACAGACGATCGGGTCAGGACAATCCCGGGAGCGGAGACGGTCGATCCACAACCCGCGCGCCTGCGGGATATTCCACTCCGCGAGGATGGTGTCGACCGCGAGGATCGTCTGGATCGACGCTTGCGGCGATCCCGCGACGACGAGCAGTTCGGTTGCGGCAGAACGATCGTCGAGCTCACCCAGGGCGTCGATGGCCGACAACTGCACAAGGGGATTCGGGTCGGACTTGACCACCCGGAGGAGCGCGGGAATCGCCTCTTCGAGCATGGGGTGGAGCGCCACGCCCTGGCGATAGGCTTGCGCGATCGCATCGGCCGCTTCGGCGCGCAGATCGGACTCGGGCCGTTCCAGAGCGGCGATCCACAGGGGCACGCACCTCGGGTCGAGCGTCGTTCTCCGCTGCGGCTCGACTAGCGCGGGATCGTCGAACATCGGCAGACGCTCGTCGGAACCGACCCCGCGTTCGCTTGCCCTTCCTTCTCCAGCGTTCGACTGAGGAGATGCGTGGCCGGGACAGGCGAGCACCGCCAGCGCCCACACACCAACGACACCCACCGAGAACAGGCGGCATTTCCGGTGCCCAACGCGAGCCGGCCCAAGGAACTGGTTGATCGTGCGTTGCTTCATCGCGCCCGCTTCAATCTCGCGACTTGGAGCACCAGGAGCACGATGCTCAAGGCGCCCAGGGCCACCATGACGTACCAGTTCCCGGGGATCAGTTTGTACTCCGAGAAGCCCGGTGTTCCGACCGCGGAAAGCGTTGCCGCGAGAGGGTTCCACGTCAGGACCGACTCGACCAGCCGCCGCCCGAACGGTGCATCTCTCCCGAGCCAGAACATCAACGTCCCGCCGCAGAGCACGGCGAGCAGCGCGTAGGCCGCGGCGGTGGCCGGGGCCGTACTGCGGAAGCAGCTCCCCACGGCGGAGGAGAGCAGCACAGCGACAATGGCCAAGGCCGCCATCGTCGCAAAGACAATCGCCGCGAGACGGAGCAGAGAGGGGTCGAAGAGCACCATCACGCCGAGTGCAGGGATCGTCGCGACCAGGGCGAGGCCCAGCGGCACAAGCGCGCTGAGGAGCTTGCCGGAGATGATCGTGAACGTGGAGAGCGGCGTGGATTGCAGCAGCAACCACCCACGGCTCTCCGTTTCGCCGGCGATGAGCCCGCTCGCGAAACTGGGCGCGAGCAACAGCACCAGCGATGCCTGCATCACTGCGATGACCCCCAGAACGGCGCTCACGCCCTCAGACCTTGACATGCCGATGGCCCCGAAGACGAGCACGAGCGAGAGGATGAGGTACACGCCGATCAGTCGGATCATCCAACCGCTGCGGCCGAACCTCCGGCACCGCTGCTCCTTGACCATCACCGGATTCTGCCAGGGCCCGATGAGCCCGCTGCGACGCTGCGGGTCGAAGAACCACAGGTACATGACCCTCCTCCACGCGCGGACGGCACGGGCCCGATCGTCGGTGATCCGCCCCGCGCTACGGGCCTTGTCGAGTGGGCGAGAGCACAGGGCCCCGAGCGCGAGCAGCAGGAAGGCCGCGCTGATGATGGCCGTAACGATGCAGAACCGCCAAGTGGTGTCCGCGGCGCTTGCGCCGATGCGCGCGTCACCCAGGATCGTCACGACCGCGGGGATCGGCGAGAGTGAGCGGAGCCACTCCACCGCAGAGATCAGTTCCGGCCCCGCCCAGGAGGCCGCGAGCACCAGTCGGTGCGGCACGAGCGTGACCAGAGAAAGCCCCAGGACGCAGGCGTAGGTCATCCGCAGAGCACCGTCGAGGCTGCGGGCACGGCTGCTGATGAACAAGCCCAGGCTCGTGTACTCGATCGCGAGCAGAGCGAGCACGAGGTAGAGCCGCCCGAGTTGACCCCACAGGTCGGTGCCACCCATGGCGTAGCAGGCCGCGGCCCCGGGGATGGTCAGGACGAGGAGGAGCAGCGTCAGACCCAGCGACCCGGCGAGTTTCCCGACGAGAATCTCTCCGGGGTGCATCGGAGTGTTGAGGAGTAGGGCGAGCGTTCCACGGATGCGCTCTCTCACCACGCTCGTGGCCGCGAACGCCGGGCTCACCAGCGTGAGCCCGACCAGGAGCCCGTACCCGAAAACTCGCAGCACCTGGCCCGCGGCCGCGCCGTCCACGTCGGCGTGCCCATCGTCCGGCCAGCGGATCAGCACGAGCAGGCCCGGAGCGACCAGGAAGAGGACCTGCACAACCACCGCCCGCCACGAGCGGAGCATCGCCACGAGTTCGCGGGCGGAGACGGCGATCATGCCGAGTTTCTCTGGAGTGGCGCGCGGGGCGTGTTGACGATCGGTGGTGGAGCGGACGGGGCGCCGTCGGCACGTTCGGCGCCCGCGCCTGTGACGCTCAGGAACGCATCCTCAAGATCGCGCTGCACCTCGCGGAACTGTACGACGTCTACGCCCCCTTCATGGAACGATCGAAGCAGCGCGGCCAGGCCGCGGTCGTCCAGCCCCGTCTCGAACCGCACCTCGGCGGCGGCCTCGGAGACGGTGATCGCGGCCGCATCGCCCAGTTGCCGCCGGAGAGCCTTCTCGGCAGGTCGGGCGTCTTCGCGCCGGGACAACACGACTTCCATCACCCGCTCCTGCGGCAGGCTCTGCATGATCTGGTCGAGTGTGCCAAACGCCCGCAGCCGGCCCCGCGTGACGATGGCCACGCGCGTGCAGATGCGGGCCAGTTCCGGGAGGATGTGGCTGGTAACGATCAGGGCCTTGCCCAAGCCCGCGAGCCGGAGAAGCGTCTGGCGCATCTCGACCCGGGCATGCGGGTCCAAGCCGTTGGCCGGCTCGTCGAGGATGAGCACCTCGGGGTCGTGCAGCATCGTGCGGGTGAGCGCGACCCGCTGCTTCATGCCGTGGCTGAGCGCTTCCACGAAAAGGTCCCGCATGTGCGACGCGCCGGTCAAGTCCAGGCACTCGTCGATGCGCCGCAACCGCTGGCGGCGTGGGATGCGGAACGCGGCCCCGAAGAAGTCGAGGTACTCCCGTACCCGCATGTTGTCGTAAGACCCGAAGACGTCGGGCATGTACCCGACCAACCGCCTGGTCCGTGCGGTGTCCACGCCGCAGGTCGCACCGCAAATGGTGGCCGTCCCGTTCGTGGCCTTGACGAGGCCCACGAGAATCTTGATGGTCGTGGTCTTGCCGGCGCCGTTGGGCCCGATGAAGCCGAGGATGCCGCCCCGCTCCACCGAGATCGAAAGCGACTCGAGCGCGGTGAACGCGCCGTATTTCTTGGTCAGGTCGGTGGTCTGTACCAGGGTGTCGCTGATCATTTCATTCGCCCCGTCACGGAGAGCTCCATCCGTCGGATAGACCATCCCTGGCCGTCGGACTCAGCCGATCCCGCCTTCACGTCAATACCCACGAGCAGCACGCCATCTGCACCCACGACGGGCGTGCGATCTCCGATCATCTCGAATCGCGCCGGACCGGGCATGCCCGATCCGGTGGCCACCACCCGCAAGCGATCCCCATCGGAAACCACAATCTCGTAGCCGCGCCCGGGCGCGTTGATGTCCACGAGCAGCGAGGCCGATTCGATGTCCAGGCTCCGGACAGCCTCCGGGAGCGAGAACCGCATCACCACCAGCATGGGTTGATGGACGTTGCTCAGCCAGCGCCCGGACTGCGTGTCGTAGGCCGCGGAGAGGGCTCGCCCGCCCAGCGTCCCGCGCATCGGGGCCATCCGCATCAGCGAGGCGGGCACCCAGACGCCGCCGCCACCGGTCGGCGCCGCGACGGAGATCGGGATCATCGCGAGAGCGGTCCCGCCGGTCGGCAACGAACCGTTGATGCGGAGACCTGTGGACAGCGGGGAAGCCCAAGTGAACAGCGAAGGCTCCAGCGGAACTCCGGGGAACTGCAACAGTTGCTCCACCGCGCGCTGACGCGACGCCTCGTCGGCACTCAGCAGCACGCCGCGGCCGAGCACCCCTGGCGGGAGCAGGTCCGATTCACTGGCCGCGAAACGACCGTCGCCCGTGCTTCGCAGTGCAATGCATCCCGCCCGCGTGACCAGGATCGGGTCACGGTCGATCAAAAGTCCGCCGTTGTCGAGTTCGCACGTGAGGCCGTCGGCGCCCAGCACGACCCTCGCTTTAGGCGTCGACAGCGCGGCCACGTCGCTGCGCGTAACCAACTCGCGAACCGAGCCGGCCCGCGCGTCCGGTCCGACGAGCGCGACGTGTTCCGGATCGGACCACACCAAACGGCTCGATCCCACCGCTAGACTGCTCGACCTCGCGACGGCCTGCGGGTAGATCATCCCCCCGCCCGTGAGGTCGATCTCCACAAATCGTCCGGCGTCCCGGGGCGAAGTGTAAATGCACGCACGCTGCGTGCAGTCGGCGTGCCGATCGCGACCGTTGAATGTGAGCAGTTGTCCGATGGCCACTGTCGACGGCGTCTGAGACTGTCGGGCGGACCCGACACCGGCCAGGACCGCCGCGGCCGCGAGCGAGCCAACAACACCGATCACGGCCACAAACTCGAGTCGAGACCGACGCGCCAGGACCGCGCCCGCGGCGAGGATCTGCACCGCCGCTCCACCGATGGCCACGGTGATCCACTTGCGATCGAGTACGCTGTACCCGATGGCCCTGCGGAGGTGGTCCGCGAGCGGCAGTGAATCCTCTGGAGGCGTGAGGCCCGCGAATCCCCGCTTGCCGGCGGGCGCAACGAACGATTGCAGATCCTGAAGCGCCGGCGTGGCGACGAAGTCGTTCCCCCCCATTCCACCCACGGTTAACCAGCCGCGGGGCCCGAGCAGCGAGACCAGCAGCTCGCCGCTCCCGAGCGCCTTGCGCATGGCCGCGGGGTATCCGTTCACTCGATGCGTCACCTCGAACGAAGGGGCCAGCACGCGGACCAGCGGCACACCGTAATCGAGGTCCTGCTTGGTTGGGCCCGAAGGCCCTTCGATCTCAAACCGTGTGACCTCGACGGTGTCGAGCGCGGCGACGTCCCAATCCTGACCGAACACCTCCGCCGCCCATGCCGGCGGGGTGCGGTCGAGCATCAGCCACACCCGGCCGCCCCGGGCGACCCATCGGCGGATCGCGTCTTTGCGTCGCGAGTCCACAATCGCGCCCGGGTTGGCGATGAACAAACAATCCAGCCCCTCGTACGTCTCCGGGATCGCCGGGGCGTCATCGCCCGAGAGCTGAACATTGGCCGGACCCACGCCCGCGGCCTTTCGCAGCGCGCCGATCAGCGCCCCGGGAAGCTCGTCGGTCGCCTCTCCCAGGATGCCCGTTTCGTACCGCGAACCCGCCGCCCGCGCAGCGATCGATCCGGATTGCGCAGGGCTTGACCGATCGCCGCCGGGCGACGTGAACACCAGTCTGGTCTTGACATCGATGGTCGGTTTTCGATCGTCCGAGGCGGGCGGCAGGAATGGCGTTCGCACCACCCTCCGGCTCATCGGCGGCAACCACACAAGGCTGGAGAACCCGAGGGATTCAGACTTGGCCGCCGTGACGGCCACGAGCACGGAAGCCGCGGCATTTCCGCGATTGCTGACGACGCTCTGCACCAGGCCCCAGCGGTCGGGCTCGAGGAATCGCACGCCGGACGCACCGTTCGCGGATTCGAGTTTGACCGAATCCGACGGGCCCTCGGGCTTCGCGCCCGCCGAACTCAGCGTCAGCAATGCAGCGACAACGGGCACAACGAAGCGGAGCGGCCGTAGACCCCGCCCGACCGGCTCTCGATCGAGTTCAGTCATGACGGAGCCCCGGTGTGGTTGGGTCACAGAACATCACTCGCGCCGCCCGGGTGCACTGACAGATCAGCGCTTCGAGCCCACCCCGGGCGTACGGGCTCTGCTGCACCTGGTACAGACGGTGATCGTAGAGGGACTCGGGACAGAGGTACCCGCCCCATCCGTTGACCACGTTCATCACCAGCACGGCGTTCTCGGGAAACGCTGCCCGCAAGTCGCGTTGCATCTGGGAGTACGCCTCGTCGGCGTGACCGATGAGCATCGCGTCCCCGAGCCGCCAGAACCACACCGGCCGGTGTGCCGTTCGGCCGGAGCCCACCGTTCGCACGACCAGCGCCTCGCGGTGGAGCCGCTCGCAGCGAGCACGATCGGCACAGCCGACCAGTTCCACCGCGATCGCTTGCTCGCTGCGGAGACTCTCCTTCAGCGGGACCTCGACGGCGACTTCCGCGGCCTCCAAGTCATCCGGCGGCTCGAAGTCGAACGTGCGCCAGTTCGCCAGCCGCGCACCCGATTCAACGACGCCGGCGTACTCGAGCCCGCACGCGACGGGCAGCATCGTGTTGAGCGCGGCCAAGGCCGCGTGCCCGATCGCACGCCCTACTTGATCGGCGATGGACACCTCCGACACGTACTGATGCCGCGGGGCGAGCTCGCCCGAGGCGCCCTGAAGAAAGAGGCATGGGGCTCCGCCCGTGTGCGACTCGACAACCTCCCGCATCGCCCCGACGAAGTCCGGGGAAATGAGCCGGTTGCCCGGGCCCAGCGTGGTCGGATGACACGCGTAGTTGACGATGGTTGCGATGGTCCGCCCGTCGGATCGTTCGGCGATACGCACGACCAGGCAGGCATCGTCCGCGGGCGCGCCGGGGTTGAAGCCGCACACGAACCGCCGCTCTCGTTCCTCTCCCGGCCTCGCGGCCTCGTCCGGGTCCGGCAGGTCTCGGTCGGTCGCGATCCCACAACGGCCCATCGCGAAAGTCATCACCGCCGGGCGCTGGCCGTCCATCGCTTCACGAGCGGCCGACACCACGGCCTCGCCGATGCCGGCGAGGTACGGCCCAATCAGGCGGCCGCCCGGCTTGCCGATCTCCGCCGGAGAGATCGACGGGCCGGAGTGCGTGTGCGAGAGAGCGAGCATCAACCGCTCGCTCACCAGCCCGAGCTCGCGGCACACCCGATCGCGGAGATAAGTCGCGCCCTCCGGCCCGCGGAACCAGCCGGCGTCGATCGCGGCGAGCACCAGCGGGAATCCCGGATCCTGAGCAGTACGGATGGTCAGAACCGTGCAAGTCAGCGGCCGATGCACGCCCACGGCGGTATCGGCCGGCGCGGCACCCCAGTTTCTCGCGTAGATGCCCGTCGGGGGCGTGATGTCTCGTCGGGCCACGCCGATGACGCCCGCGAACGACCGTTCCTTCCACGTAAGTCGGACGCCACTCATGCCCCGGGCTCCGCGATCTGTGCGGTCCGTCCGAGCGACAGACCGCCATCCATGAGCAGGACCGATCCGGTGATGTGCGGGCCAGACTCGTCGCACAAATACGCCACCTGTCGCGCGACCTCTTCAGGTGTGATCATCCGGCCGGTGGGCACTCGGCGCACGGCCTCTTCGCGGGCGCTCGGCCGCTCTCGGAACACCTTGGCGCTCAGGCCCGCGTCCACGTAGCCGGGCGCGACCTCGTTTACCATGATGCCGCGGGGCGCCAGCTCCAACGCCATGCACCGACAAAGCATCCGAAGCCCAGCCTTCGCGACGCTGTACGCGGGGACGTGCGGATGTGGGACCTCCGCGGCCCAACTCCCCACAAACACAATGCGTCCCGGCTTCTTCGCCGCCAGCATCGCCCGGGCCCCCGCCCGCGCGACGTGGAACGCGCCGTGCAGATTCACCCCCAGCTCGCGCCGCCACTGTTCCGGAGTCATCTCCAGCACGCCCGCGATCGTCACAGAAGCGGCGTTGACGATCACGATCGTCGGGGTGCCCAGCGCCCGTTCGACGTTCCGCGTCCACCCGTCCACCGACCCGCTGTCGCTCACGTCTGTTCGGTCGTACCGCACCGGCGCCGAGCCGCGGCCCTTCGCGATTGCGCCGAGCTGCTGCATGAATTCAGCAGCCCGCGGTTCGTCCGCCAGATCGCACAACGCCACGGCCGCACCGCGATCGGCGAGCTCGATGCCCACCGCGCGGCCGATATCACCCAGCCCGCCGCTCACCATCGCCACGTGGTTATGAAGGGGTGCAGCGCTCATGGTGGTTCACCAATCACCCACGCTTCCGTCGGCGTGGAAATGCCGCTGAAGCAACTCCTGCTCGAACGGGTGCCTGCGGATCGCCGCTTCGTCAAGCTCGATCCCCAGTCCTGGGCGCGTGTTGGGGCGCACAATGCGCCTCCGCGGCTCGATCGTGAAGCCCTCCCGCACGACCTCTTGCCGCCACGGCACGTCGTTGTGCACGCTCTCGCAGATGGCGTAGCACGGCGTCGCGAACCCGAGCTCGATCGACGCGGCCGTGCTCACGGGCCCCTGCGGATTGTGCGGGGCAAGGGCCACGCGGTGCGCCTCCGCCAACGCGGCGATCCGCCGGGCCTCCGTCAGCCCGCCGCAGTGGGTGATGTCCGGTTGCAGCACGCTCGCGGCTCGGCGGTTGAGCAGTTCCAGAAACGCGTGCTGCCCAACCAGCCGCTCGCCCGTGGCGATAGGCGTGCGCACCGACCGCTGCACTTCGGCAAGCCCGTCCACGCTCTCGGGCCAGCAGGGCTCCTCGAAGAAGTACAGGTCGAACGGCTCGAGCGCCTTGGCGAAGATCACGCCCATGCGCGGGCTGGGACGCGCGTGGCAATCCACCATGATGTCGATGTCTGGGCCGACGGCCTCGCGCATGGCCGCGACGCACCGCTCGGCATAACGGACGGGCCGGTTGCCCTCGATGGGCATGGTCTCGGGAACGGCCATGCTCTTGAAGGCCGTGAAACCGTCGGCCACGGCTCGCTGGGCGAGCTCGGCGAAACGGGGCGCGTCGGAGCACTCCGTGTCGTAGAAATCTTCCATCCTTCCGCCGCCGAGGTGGCAGTAAAGTCGAACGTAATCACGCACCGGTCCGCCCCAGAGGCGGTGGCACGGGACATCCAGATGCTTGCCCAGGATGTCCCAGAGCGCGATGTCGATCCCGCTCATGGCGGTTCCGCGCACGATCCCGTTTCCGTGCCAGAAGTGCTGGCGGTACATCATCTGCCAGAGGTGCTCGATCCGCGTCGGGTCCTCGCCGATGAGTAGTTGAGAGATGTCCTGGATCGCACCCACGACCGAGCGCGTGTGCCACTCCAGCGTCGCTTCACCCCAGCCCCACAGGCCGGGTTGGTCGGTCACAACCTTCACGAACACCCAGTTCCGCATCCGGGCGTTGCAGACGTGCGTTTCGATGGCTGTGATCTTCACGGTGCGTGGGCGACCTCCTGGACGTCACCTCGGTCGGTTCGGCCGTTTCAAGGGGCCGACGCCGCGGGCGCGTCCGGGGCCCGCGCTTCACACCGGAGCTGGACCCGGACTTCCGTGCTTCCCTCACCTTTGAGATTCACGGCCACCGTTCCGGGCGACGCCCCGTCCGCGACCGCCGTGATGTCGAACTCGTCGGCGTACACCGGGCTGATCGTGAACGAGCCCTTGGGTTCGGTGCGGACCGTCACGCCCATCGCGGTCACTTTCGCACCGCTCACCGGACGGCCATCGGCATCGACCACCGTGCCCGTGACCTTGCCCGCAGCGAGCCTCGCATCCGCGGCCGCACGCTCGGACATGCCGGAGGCGAAGTCCTCCGTCGTCACCAACCGCCAGGTCTGGCCGTGGTCGGACGACATCAGCAGGGCCAGGTAGTGGTTCTCGGCTTCGCCGGTTCCATACTCCTTCTTCTCGTTGCGGTAGCCGTACGAGAGGAAGATCCGATCCTTCCGGTCGATGGTCATGGTCTGGTAGTAGATCGAGTACCCGTCCAGCGGCGGCACCAACAGCAGGCGCGAGGTCTCGGGCCACGTGTTGGCGGCTGCGGGCTTGGATTGGTAGGAGAGCCCCCCGAAGTAGCCCTCGGTGAAGTACGGCTCGGTCCCCTTGTACCACTGCCGGAACACCGCGTGGAGGAGGCCATCGGCGGTGCACACGAAGCTGAGGTAGCTCTGCCGGCCGCGGTCAACTCCGAACTCGGACCAGCCCTTGGTCACCATGGGAACCGCGTCGGTCATGCCCTCGGCCGTGGAACGGGGCGCCTTCGAGCGGGCGTACTTGAAGTTCTCGCCGTGACCGCCGGTGATGACGTGCAGGTACCCGCTCGGGTCCATCACGATTCCCGGGCTGTTGTGGCCGTCGTTGGGCGGATAGGCGAAAGCGCAGAACTGCCGATCCGTAATCTTGTGGGTGTTGGGGTCGAAGGTCGCGATGAAAGTGGGCGCGCCGGGCACGTAGTTGTTCTCGGTGGTCTCCGCCCACGTAAAGAACGTGCGATCGCCCCCCGAGACCGCGAAGCTGGGGTTTCCCGCGTGGCGCGACATGTAGAGGCCGTGGTCGGTCGCGAGCACCGGCTCAGAGAGCGTCAGCGTGCCGCCCTCAAAGCGCGGCTGGATCAGGTACATGTTGTAATGAGCCGTCCATTGACCGAGCGGGTGGTCGGCGCGCTTGCGGAGTGTCGCGATCAGCGGCGGACGGGTCATGGGCTGCGGGCTGGCGCGGAACTCGATGTTGGCGAATCCCTCGGGCTTGGAGCCCGGCGCCTCGTTGTTGGGCAGCTCGACAACCTTGAACGTGTCGCCAAGGTCCGTCGAGTAGATGAGCAGGTCGTGGTCCGTGTTGTCCCGGAGCCGCACCCGCACCAGCGTGTACATGTTGTCGGCGTCGTCGATCGTGATGCAGGCGCCGAAGGTGCCGCCGCCGAACCGGATCGACGCGAACGTCGGGTACGCCGCGCGGATCGCCCCGGTGAAATCCCGCCGCACCCAACGTCCGTTCCGGATGGTCTGGATGTACCCCGTAACGTGCTGGTCTACCGTGCGGCTGCGCAGGTACGGCCGATTCTCGCGGTCGAACGCGGGCACGTTGGGCACGTACCACGGGGCATAGCCCAGGGCTGCTTCGTGCTCGAAAGGGCGCTCAACAATCGGCAGGTCCACCGGCTGCGCACCCGCGCTCAAGGCGCAAGCGATCGTGGCAAACGATGCCACCAACCATGCCCGCGCGGCCCGCGGGCGGTCATGGCGCTGTGCGCCAAGAGGTGTACGGATCATCATCCGCCCTTTCGCTGCAAGTAGATCAGGCGGTCAAACGCCGCCGCGGCCGAGGGCGCCGCCTGGTTCATCTCCTTGAGCGAGACATTGCCGGCGTGCCCGTCCATCCAGAACACGTTGTGCGTGTTTCCGTGCGGCGCGGGGCCGTAGAGGTCGGGCCGCGCGTCCGCGTAGGGCTGCCAACCCAGATCGGTGAGCAGCGCGTTTCGCGTGTTCATGGTCGTGCGTGAGTTGCCGAGCTCCTGCGCCCGTACCGGGTGCGTCGGGTCGGTGAACTGGTCGGGGTTCCAGTACTCCCACCAATAGCTTGCGAAGCGCCCGCCGGGAGAATCCTGCGCCACCGACCACGAGTCGTCGGGGAGAATGCTCTTGAACGACGGGCAGTAGAACACCCGCGTCGTGCTCATGTACGCGGACTTGTCCTCCCACGGCGCGTTGAGGATCTGCTCGTCGCCCCAGTCCACCAACTTCCCGCCCAGACGGTGGAACCAGTCGCAGCCCTGCGTGCTGCGAGGGCTGGCGCCCTTGGGCAAGGGGTAGACCCGCGAGATGCTCTCGTAGTTGGGCGGCGTCCAGCTCTGGTAATCGTTGGCGTACAGGTGCACGCCCAGGCCGATCTGCCTGAGTTGGCTCACGCACTTGACCGCGCGGGAAGCCTCTCGCGCGCTGCCCAGTGCGGGCAGCAGGAGCGACACCAGCAGCGCGATGATCGCGATCACCACGAGCAGCTCGATGAGGGTGAACGCCCGATATCCTTCGCTCTTTCTCATGGGGAAGCTCCACCCAGAGGCCCGATCGTGCGATCGGGCTCGGCTTTGGCCGCGACCGTCCGCGGCGGCAAGAGTGTCAGGTCGCCACGGGCGCAAGCCCGATGGATTGCGAGAGGATCAGTTCCGGCTTGATTCCGAGCGACACCCGCTCCATCGAATGTCTGTAGCCCTCGGTCTGACCGATGAGCGCGTCCATGCCCAGGCGTGAGAGCCGCACCAGCGGGATCTTGACCACCGCGATCTTCGGCTCGTGCATCGCCGCCTCGGGCGTGTCGTCGAAGGCGATGATCGAGATGTCCTCGGGCACGCGGAGCTTGACCACCCGCAGCGCGTGCAGCACGGGCGGGGTGATCACGCCGCCGGCGATGACCAGGGCGGTCGGCCGGTCGGGCCGGCGGAGCAGGTTCTCGATGGTGGACCTGGCCGCGAGAGGCTCGACGCCCACGCGCACGTAGTTCGACATCCCCTCAGGCAGGCCCGCGGCCTTGATCGCGCGCAGGAATCCGACCTCGCGCTCCGAGGACGCGGGGCCGGGCGAGATCGCGGGCTCCCCCAGCATCGCGATGCGCTTGTGCCCGTAACGGACAAGCAGCTCGGTCGCGTCGAACGCGCCCGCTTCGTGGTCGACGTAGAACTGCGAGACCCCGTCGGCGTCGAGCCGGTTGTAGATGCTCACCACGGGCATGGTCAGTTTCTCGGCCACGGCCCGCAGCGAGCGCATCCCATCGTGCGTGAACGGGACCATCACCACGCCGTGGTACCCCGAGATGCTCTCGGGCTTGAACTGTGTGCCGTTGCGATAGAACTGGAAACTCAGCCGGTATCGCTCGCCGGCCTCTTCGGCCGCGTGGCTGAGCCCTTCGACCAGTTCGTGGGCCACGAAGTTTCCGGGCGTCGCGCCCTTGGAGTTCATCACGACCAGCAGTTGCCGCAGCGCGGTCTCAGCCGGCGCCTCAACCCGGACCGGGTTGTTCACGAAGCTGCCCTTGCCCGGCTGGCGACGGACCAGCCCCTGCCGCTGGAGCTCGGCGAGCGCCTGCCGCACGGGTCCGCGGCTGACCCGCATCTGCTCGCAGAGCTCCGACTCCGACGCGATGGGCGCGCCGTGCGGGAGCGCCCCGGACTCGATCTCCCGGCGGATCGCGTGCAGGATGGCTTCGTACTTCGGCCTTGAACGTTCGAGCGTGGTGGGTTTCAACCTGTGACCCCCTGAGTTCCAGAACCCGACGGCCGCGACGGGAGTGGCCGAGTCGGGCGTTCCCGTTCTGTGTCCCCCGACGCCGCCGCCCTTTGCGGGAGCGGGCGGCGGCGCCGGGGTCCTGAACCACACCAGTCGCTGTTCGACGTGTGCTCACGCCCGCCGACGACGGGCCAGCAACACGCCGAAGAGCCCCAACCCGGTCGCGGTGCCGGGTGTCGGAATGTACTCGATGAGCAGGTGGGGGCGTCGGGCATCGTCGCCAAACTCCGTGTTGTACGCGCGGAACACGCCATCCGTGACGTCGCCGCCGTTGGTGTCGAGCAACGGGTTACCCGCCGGCCCCTGGATGGACAGACCGTAGTTCGGCGAGCCGCCGCTGGCCCAGTTCGTGTACACGGACGTGATGTCCCAGAAGATCTGCACGCCGCCCGTGGTTGGCGAGTTGACGACGATCGTGCTGACCGGCGTGGTGGCATAGTCCGTGCCGGCGGCCATGCCGGGGGTCGACCAGGGAGTTCCGGCCGAACGCTCGTTCCAGTTCGAGGTGGTCTCGCTCCACGACTCGAGCATCTGGTGCACCGAGAACGGGTGCGGCACCACGGCGTTGCCGTTGTTGACGTCGATGAAGGTGTATTGCTGGGTGGTGAGCCGCAGTTGAACGTTGGTGATCGTCGACCCGGCGGGGAGAGTCGGCAGGCTGAACTGGATGATGGGCCGGGCCTGATCCAGGGCCGCTCCGCGGTTGTCGTAGTAGAACAGCCCGCTTCCGGCAAAGTTTGAGGTCGGTCCGTTGTTGTACAGGAAGTTGTCCGCGGCATTGGTGTCGTTGAGCACCACGTCGAGCAAGTCGGCGTGGGCCGTCGCACCCAAAGCCCCCCCGAGCACGAGCAGCAGCACCGGCACACAAGTCCTTTTCATCGCTCTCTCCTCTGAACAGAAGGAAACTCGCCCGAACGCGTCGCCCGGCCTCCTCTCTCGATGGACGGGCGTACTCTCCATGTCAAGGTAACCGCCCCCCGCGAATAGTGCAAGTCAATGACCTGTCAATACACTGGATTTTTTGCGGGCACGGCTCGGATGGGGTAAGGTTCGTGTATGGATCGCCTGAAACCGGGCACCCCGACCGGCGACGCTCCGGAGGCCCCTTGATGGACGTGGTTTTCCTGCTCACGACCCCGATGCTGGATCTGTGCTTCGATTCGGCCGACTTGGCCCGCCTGGGCGGCCACCGCGTGGTGCTCAGCGGGACGAACGATCCGGCACGTTTGGCCGAGTTCTGGGATTCGCACGCGTTCCGAGCGGACGTGTTGATCACAGGTTGGAAGACCCCGCCGCTCACGGAAGGTGCGCTGGACAAGGCGCCCCGCTTGCGTGGGGTTCTGCACGCCGCGGGTTCCACCCGGCACCTGCTTCCTAAATCGGTGTGGGAAAGAGGCTTGCGCATCGCTTCCGCGCGTGAAGCGTTGGCAATCGGCGTCGCAGAGACGACCTTGGGTATGGTGATCGCCGGGCTCAAGGGCTTCTTCCCGGCCGCGAGGTACGCCCGCGAGGGCGGCTGGCTCATCGACAACGACACCGTGCACGGCCATCGCATCCGGGAGATGTACAAGAGCACGATCGGCGTGATCGGGATGAGCAAATCAGGACGACACCTGATCCGCCTGTTGCGGAACTTCGAGGTCAAGATTCTGGTCACCGATCCGCACGTGAGCGCGGAGGAAATCGAACACCACGGCGCCGAACCGGTCGAGCTCGACGAACTGATGGGCCACTCCGATGTTGTGGCCCTTTTGGCCCCGTCATTGCCGGAAACGCGGGGGATGCTGGGCGCTCGCCAGTTCCGGCTCATGCGTGACGGCTGCATCTTCATCAACACGGCACGAGGCGACATCGTCGACGAGGACGCGCTGGCGGCCGAGCTCTCCACCGGGCGGATCTCCGCGTTCATCGACGTGACGCACCCCGAGCCACCCCGCCCAGATCATCCATTCCGTTGCCTGCCCAACGTCGTTCTGACCCCCCACCTGGCCGGCGCGGTCGGCAACGGGTGCCGGCGCATCGGCCGGAGCATCGTGGACCAGGTTCTCGAGTTTGCCGCCGGCAAGCCCATGCACGGCGAGATCTCTGCCCGGCAGTGGGCGATTCTGGCCTGATCCGAATCCCCAGGATCGGGGTCAGACTCAATTCCGAAAGAAGGTTGTTGGCATGACCAGTAATGTACTGGTATGCTCGACGGGTGACCGCGATCCGGACTTGCCGCGGCGCCCCTCCCGCTTCTCTGGGGCGCCGCGTTGGTCGGAGGGTGGTCGTGCGAGCACGGACCCATGCCCAACTCCACGATCGACACCATCACCATCGTCGTCTACCTGCTGGTGCTGGTCGCCGTGGGGCTGAAGGTCCGCAGTCTCAACCGCAACTCGGGCGACTTCTTCCGCAGCGGGTGTCAGGGCACCTGGTGGCTGGTCGGCGTCAGCGACTTCATGAGCAGTTTCAGTGCGTGGACCTTCACCGGGGCCGCGGGCGTCGCCTTTGAGGCCGGTTGGAGCGTCTCGATCATCTTCATGGCCAACGCGCTGGGGTTCTTCCTCAACGCGGCGTGGTTCGCGCCCTGGTTCCGCCAGCTCCGCGCCACGACGGTCCCGGAGATCATCCGCAACCGCTTCGGGGCAGCGACCCAGCAGTTCTACGCCTGGTCGAACGTGCCTGTCCGGGTCTTGTACTCGGCGCTGCACCTCAGCGCTCTGGCGATCTTTGCGGCGGCGGCGTTCAGGCTCGACGTGCGCGAAGTCATCCTGGTCGTGGGCGTGGTGGTGCTCATCAACTCGGTCGCGGGCGGGAGCTGGGCCGTGATGTCCACGGACTTCCTGCAGATGCTGGTGCTCATGCCGCTCACGCTGCTAATCGCCGGCCTGTGTATCGCGCGGCTGGGCGGGGTCGGCGAGTTCTTCGGGGCGATCAACGCCCATGGGCTCGCGGACGAGTTCTCGCCCGTCAAGCCCGGGGGCTGGCTCTCGCCCAAGGCGTACACCGCCGCGTGGGCGGGCGCCATGTTCCTGCAGGGCCTGTTCATGTCCAACTCGATGACCTCGGCGTCGCGGTACTTCGCGGCTAAGGACGGGACGGCCGCGAGGAAGGCCGCGGTTCTCGCCGGGGTTCTCACGCTCGTGGGCGGCTGGGTGTGGTTCATCCCGCCGATCACGGCGCGACTTCTCTACGCCGACGAAGTCGCGGCGTCGCTGACGGCCAAGCCGGCCGAGGCTGCTTACGCGATCGCGAGCGCCAGGTTGCTCCCAGCGGGCATGACCGGGCTGATGGTGGTGGCGATGTTCGCGGCGACGACCAGCTCGATGGATACCGGCCTCAACCAGACCTCCGCGATCTTCACCCGCGACATCTACCCGGCCCTGTGCCGGCTGTTCGGTCGCCCGATAGCCGACGATCGCCGGTCGCTGCGAATTGGTCGGGTGGCGACGCTCGTGCTCGGGTTGATCGTCATGGCCCTGGCGTTCTACTTCACGCAGACCAAGGGCGCGGGGATCTTCGAACACATGCTGACCTTGGGCGCGCTGCTGGTAATGCCCCTGTCGATCCCGCTGTTCATGGCCCTTTTTATCCGCAACGCCCCGTGGTGGTCGGCGCTGTTCTCGGCGGGGTGCGCCCTTGTGCCGTCGGCCGTCAGCGTGTTTTCGCCGGAACCCTGGCCGTTCCAGCGGGAGATCGCGATCGGCGTCGCCACGGGCGTGGTCGCGTTCCTGGCGACGATCCCCTTCTGGCGGTTTGCCGACGTCCCCTACCGCGATCAGGTGCGCCGGTTTTTCACCACCATGCACACGCCGGTCGACTTCGCCCGTGAGGTCGGCGCTGCCTCCGACCACCGACAGCTCCGAAACACAGGAATGTTCGCCGCGATCATCGGGTCGCTGGTCTGCCTCCTGGCAATTCTCCCCAACTCGTGGGGCGATCGTGCGCAGGTCCTGGCCGTCGGGGGCTCGGTCGCCGTGCTCGGCGCGTTGATGAACTGGTACGGACGGGTTCGACAGAGCCCGTTTGCTCCCGTACCGCCGGCGCTCACGATCGAGAATCCGAGCGCCGCGGCGGAATCGCCGGAGGTCGCCAATGTCTGATCACTCCGGCACGATGGACCCAACCCGCGGCGTGGACGCGCTGGAGGAGCACCTCAGCACGCCCCCGGCCTGCCTCGTGGACCTGATGGCCCGACTCGACGGCGACGTCGTTGTGCTGGGCGCGGCGGGCAAGATGGGGCCGACTCTCGCGAGGATGGCGGCCCGAGCGCTGGCCGAGGCGGGACGGAGCCGGCGCGTCATCGGCGTGGCCCGGTTCTCCTCGCCCGGCGTGCGTGAATCGCTCGAGCGGCACGGCGTCGAGACCATTCGAGGCGACCTGCTGGACCGGGCGTTCCTGCGCACGCTGCCCGACTCGCCGAACGTCGTGTTCGCGGCGGGGATGAAGTTCGGCGCCACCGGGAATGAGCCGCTCACCTGGGCGATGAACACACACCTGCCCACGCTCGTTTGCGAGCGATTCCCCGGGAGCCGAATCGTGGCGTTCTCGACGGGCAACGTTTACGGCGCCACGCCGGTGGCCCGTGGATCGGGCTCGTGCGAGACCGATCCGGTCCATCCGGTCGGCGAGTACGCGATGAGCTGCCTGGGGCGCGAGCGGATCTTCGAGTACTTCAGCCGCGAGCACGGGACGCCGGTCGCCATCGCCCGGCTTAACTACGCGGTCGAGCTGCGCTACGGGGTGCTCCTCGATCTGGCTCGCAAAGTGTGGGATGGCACGCCGGTCGACCTGACCATGGGGCACGTGAACGTCATTTGGCAGTCCGACGCGAACTCCATGGCGCTAGGACTGCTCGGGCACGTGTCGAGCCCCGGCTTCATCGTCAACATCGCGGGCCCGGCGATCCTCACCGTGCGTGGGCTGTGCGAGCGGTTTGGCGAGCTGCTGCATCGCCAAGCCCGTTTCGTCGGCACGGAGGCCCCCGACTCGCTTTTGAGCGACTCGCGGAAGGCCTATGGGCTCGTCGGAGCGCCGGAGGTCGGCATCGACGAGATGGTCCGGTGGACCGCGGATTGGGTCCGCATGGGCGGCGAGACGCTCGGCAAGCCGACGCACTTCCAGGTTCGGGACGGCAGGTTCTGAGGCAGAGACGTGAGCAACACCGACGTCAACTCGATCGCAGCGGCCGCGGGGGCCGTGCTGCGCGAGGGCGTCGCGATCCCGGCCCATCCGCTGGCGCTCAACGCACGGCGCCGGCTCGACGAGCGGCGGCAACGGGCGCTGTCGAGGTACTACATCGCCGCGGGAGCGGGCGGGCTGGCGGTCGGCGTCCACACGACGCAGTTTGCGATCCGAGACCCGGGCGTCGGCCTGTTCGAGCCCGTGCTCGCGCTGGCCGCGGAGGAAATGGACCGGGCGGATGCGCGTCGCGAGCGGCCGCTGGTCCGCATCGGCGGCGTGATTGGCCGCACACGGCAGGCGTGCCAGGAGGCTGCGCTCTTGCGGCGGCTGGGCTATCACGCGGGGTTGCTGTCGTTGGCCGCATTCGCCGGGGCGGACGACGATGCGCTCGTTGAGCATTGCCGCGAGGTCGGACGAATCATCCCGCTCGTGGGCTTCTATCTCCAGCCGAGCGTCGGCGGGCGCGAGCTCTCGTATCGCTTCTGGCGGCGCTTTGCGGAACTGCCCCCGGTGGCGGCGATCAAGATCGCGCCGTTCAACCGCTACGCGACGCACGATGTGGTACGGGCGGTGATCGACGCGGGACGGGACGACGTCGCGCTCTACACCGGCAACGACGACAGCATTGTTCACGACCTGCTGTCCTGCTACCGGCTTTGGAGCGATGGGGAGTGGGTTGAACGACGCATCGTGGGCGGGCTGCTGGGCCACTGGTCTGTCTGGACGCGGCGCGCCGTGGAGTTGCACCTCCGCTGTCGACAGGTCGCCCGCGCCGACGACGTGCCCGCCGATCTGATGGCCCTCGCCGCACAGGTCACGGATTGCAACGCGGCGTTCTTTGACGCGGCAAACCAATTCCGCGGCGTCATCGCGGGCTTGCACGAGGTGCTCCGCCGTCAGGGTTTGCTCGAAGGGATTTGGTGCCTGGACGAGGCGGAGACCTTCGGGCCCGGCCAACTCGCGGAGATCGACCGCGTGCTCAGGGCGTATTCGCACCTGAATGACGACGACTTCGTCGCGGAGGGTCGGGAGGGATGGCTGAGCGGCTAGCCGCGGCGGCCTGCGATGTGCGAACGGACCAAAGCGGACGCAGTTTGAGCATCGAGGGTGCAACCATGAAGAAGAAACGCGAGAACAGCACGGTGAAACTGACCATCGCCCTTGTCGCGGTCGTCGCGGCGTTGGCGTTTGCGGGGTACTCGCTGTTGGGGCGCGGCGAACGCCGGGCCGGCGCGTACTTCTTCGACCTCAACACAGGGAAGGTCTTCGTCGGACCGGCCGACGCGACCGCTCCGATCGAGACGCCCTCGGGGCCATTCCAAGGCGAACCCGCCGGAGTCCGGATCTTCATCTTCGCGTGCGCACCGCGGCACGGGCTCGACGGCATGACGCTCGACCAAGTGCGTGCCGCCGGCGCGTTCCCGGTCTGGCTCGAGAAGTACGAGGCCGGCGCCAAGAAAGCGCTGGAGGACGGCTCGAACGATCCGGAAGTCATCATGGAGGGGATCCTCACGATGGCTCCGCCGCCCGGGGGCGTCAAGTGGCTCAAGCCCGGAAGCCGCGACGCGCGAACGCTGCGCAACTCGGTTCAGGCCATCTGCCCCGGCGGCACCGCCGTCGCGTGTACGCCCTGAACCGGGGCCGATGGCAACCACTCCTGTGTGATCGATCCCGGACTCTCGCCATGAGCACACCTTGCATTGAGAAGCCCATGACCCATGCCCGCTCAGCCGAGCTGTTGCTTCGGAACCAGAAGCTGATCCCCGGCGGTCTGGCCTCGATCAACCGCAAGGCCGACCCGTGCATCGCGTTCGCACGGGCCGACGGATCGCGCCTGTGGGACCTCGACGGCAACGAATACATCGACTATCACGCGGGGTTCGCGCCCTACATCCTCGGTCACAACCACCCGGAGCAGAACCGGGCGGTGATCGAGGCGATCGGCTCGGGCCGGAGCAACTACGGCAGCGGCCCGACCGAGGACGAAGGGACACTGGCCGCGTTGTTCCTCGAGTGTGTCCCGTTCGCCGACCGTGTGCAGTTCTTGAACACGGGCTCGGAAGCCACCGCCCAGGCCATCCGCATCGCCCGGGCCTGGACCCGACGCGACCACGTCGTGTTGATGCAGGGCGGGTACAACGGCAACCAGAACGTCGTGGCGGCCAATCTCATGAGCACGCGCGAGCAGCTCGGCGGCGCTCGAGCGGTCGGCGACGAGTACCCGCTCGTCCCCATCACCGCCGGGATCCCCGCCGATGAGCGCGCCCTCATGCACGCCGTCGAGTTCAACGATCTGGCGGCGGTCGACGCCGTGGCCCGGCGGCATCCCATCGCGGCCGTGATCACCGAACCGGTCTTGCAGAACATCGGCGTGGTGAAGCCCGCGCCGGGTTATCTGGAGGGTCTTCGAGAGCTGGCCGATCGGCACGGATTTCTGCTGATTTTCGACGAGGTGAAGACCGGCTTCCGATCCGGACTGGGCGGCTATCAGAGCGTTTGCGGCGTCGCACCCGACATTTCCACGTTCGGCAAGGCCCTCGCCAACGGCTACCCCATCGCGGCCATCGCGGGCAAGCAACAGTTCCTGGACCTGGCGATCAGCGACGATCCCTCCAAGCGCGTGCTCATCGCGGGGACGTACAACTGCCACCCGGTGCCCGTGGCCGCGGCCATCGCCTGCCTGAGGATTCTGATGGACCATGAGCGCGACGTCTACGGCCGGCTCGCCCGGCTCTCATGCCGCCTTGAGCAGGGCCTGACCCGGGTCTTTGCGGATCACCGGATCACCGCCCGCTTTGTGCGGCAAGGGAGTGCACACTGCACGTACTTCATGGAATCGGCTCCTGCGTGCTGGTGGGACATCCTCACCCGCCACGATTTCGCTTTCGATCTCCGCTATCGACGAGCGCTCATCGCGCGTGGCATCTACCAGTTCCCCGTCGCCGCCAAGCAGGGCAGCATCAGCTACGCCCACACCGACGAGGATATCGATGACACCATCCGAGCGACCGATTCGGCGATCCGCGCCATCAAGGCCTGAGAGGTGATGCACGATGCGGGTGGTCAGGTTCATCGACGACACGGGCCGCGTGCGCCTGGGTGAGGCCGGGGCACGCCCGGGATCGTGCGAACTGATCGAGCCGGACCCGGGCGCTCCGAGCGGGTTCCGACGCACGGGCGTACGCCGAGCGGTCCACCGCCGGCTGTGCCCGATCGCGCCCACCAACATTTTCGGCATCGGGCTCAACTACCGGCGGCACGCGGTCGAATCGGGTATGGCGGTCCCCTCGTGCCCTGTGGTGTTCATGAAACCGACGACCGCGGCGGTGGGACCGGACGACCCCATCGAACTGCACGGTTGCTGCGACCCTAACGGCGAGATCGACTACGAGGTGGAACTCGCGGTGGTCATCGGGCGAGAGGCCCGGGACGTCTCTGAGCCGGATGCGTTAGCGCACGTCGCCGGATACACCGTTGCGAACGACCTCTCGGCACGAACGATCCAACTGAAATCGCCCGGCGGGCAGTGGGCCCGCGGCAAGGGTTTCGACGGTTTCTGCCCGATGGGGCCAGTGATGGTCACCGCCGACGAGATCTCCGAGCCGCAGTCGCTCGGGCTGCGCACCGTCCTCAACGGAGAGGTGATGCAGCAGAGCACGACTGCCGACATGATCTTCACCGTTGCGCAGATCATCAGTTTTCTGAGCACGGGCACGACTCTCCTCCCCGGCACCGTCATCCTCACGGGCACACCGGAGGGTGTCGGTTTCGGACGCCGGCCCCCGGTCTTTCTCAGGCCCGGTGCCCGGCTCTCCGTAGAGGTTGAAGGGATCGGGTTGCTGGAGAACGAGTTGGTCGGCGCTCGCGGCGGGGGCGCGTTGTGACACCGTGCTGGCCGGATTCTCCTGACGCTCCCCGATTCGCGAGACAGCGGCGCGAGCGGCTCGCCGAGCGGCTGCGCGACTGCGGACTAGACGGTGCGTTGATTACGGACGCCAGGGAGATCCTGTACTTCACCGGGGCTCCGCTCGCGACCCCCGCGCCGGCCTGCCTGCTCCTGACGCTCGGCGGGTCCGACGTGAAGACTCCCCGGAGCGTGCTGGTGTGCGGCCGATCGGATCGCACACACCACGTCGATGAGACGCACGCCTTCGACTGGCACACGGGTGGGTCGATCCACACGGACCTGGTGACGTCGATGACCGCCCGTGCGACCGCGGCCTTCGTGTCCGCCCCGTCACGCATCGGCGTGCAGTTCGAGTCCCTCCCCGCAGCGTTGTTGAAGGCGCTGCCCGGTCACGGATCGGGCGCGGTCGGTATCGACGCGGACATCTCCGACCTTCATCGCAACAAGGACGGCCTGGAGATCGCGGCCATCTCCGCGGCGGTGACGGCGGACCGCGCGGCGCTCGCGGCCGCGAAACTCGCGATCGGGCCCGGCGTCAGCGAGATCGAGGTCTTCGCCGCCGCGTGCCGCGCCGCAACGCTCGCAGCCGGGCGGCCGATCCATCATGACGGCGACTACCGATGCGGTGCGCCGGGGGGGCCGGCGAGCGATCGCCGCACGCGGGGGGGCGATCTGTACATCATCGACGCGTGGACGCGGTGCGACGGGTACTGGGCCGATCTGGCCCGGACGCACGGCGTGTCGGCCGAACTCTCACCGCTTCAGTCTGACCTGTTGGCGCACGTTGCGTGCGTCCACGGGCGGATCGAACCCTTGCTGAGGCCGGGCGTGCCCTGCCACGACCTCTGGCTCGCCATCGATGCCGCGCTGCGCGAGTTCCCGCCGCTGGCCGATACCGGACTGACTCACCACGGAGGCCACGGCATCGGCCTGCGCCTGCACGAGACGCCGGATATCCATCACGGCTCACCGGACGTGCTTCGCGCGGGTGACGTGGTCTGCATCGAACCGGGCGGTTACATCGCCGAAGCGAGGGCGGGCGCGAGGATTGAGCAGATGTATCGAATCACCGATCGCGGCCCGGCCTGCATGTCGATCGGCGGTCCGAACGGCGGGGCCGATCAGGGCCGATAACGTGTCGTCGCGTTCCGAATATACGACGAACAAATCAACCGAAAACCCATTTTTATCGCCGACCGCGGTGCACCGAGCGAGAGCCGCTTACTCGGCGCAAGTGTTCGCGGAATTAGGGGTTGTGTCACCCGCCCACGGTTGAGTAGACTCCGCTCGAGGGGCGGGGTTCGAGCCTGATTTGGCGGCTTTGTTGTGTGTTCGGAAAGGAGCGTCCCCATGGCTTCCTGTTCGCGCGTGTTTCGTCGTGCCACGGCCCTCAGTGCGGGGGCGGTGATGCTGGCCGCGTTGGCTGGGCAGGCCGCGGGTCAACCCGCCCCGGGTGAATGCTGCCGGCCGTGGGACAACGGAGCCTACGACGAGGGCGGGGCCCAGATGAGCCAGACCGGTTACGACCTGAACTGGCAGCAGTTCGGACGGGTGACCTTCGACGACTTCTGGCTGTGCGAAGGCAGTGTCTACAAGGTCAACCATCTGCGCGGGGTGATCTGCACCAACTCGCTCGTGCCCAAGGCGATCGTGGCGATCTCCCGCGACTGCAACGGCCTGCCCGACGTCATGCCCTCGGGGGTCGTGGCGTACGCCGACTCGGTGCCGGTGGACACCACCGATCTGCCCCTGGGAACCGCGTGCCGCACGGGGACCGTCACGATCACCGACACCGGCCAGGTCAACGCCGACGGACTGAGGGTGCTCATTGTCGAGGCCGATTTCACCGGGCTTTGGCTCAAGGGCGGGAGCTACTGGGTGTCGTTCGTCGGGTACAGCGGCAACGCCGACCCGCTCGACGAGTTCTTCTGGGGCTTTGCCGGAAACGGCGTGGTGAAGGGGCGTCCGGGCGTGTTCTACAACAGCGCCGACGGCTCGCTCACCGACGTGGACCGGCTGTGCTGCGGATGCACCGACTTCGCGTTCTGCGTCGAGGCCGAGCAGTGCAAGATTCTGCTCGATAACGGCGGCCCGGACCTGGCGGTGCGGGCGCCGTCGCTGGCGACGCCGGGCTCGACCTTCCGCGAGTCGCGCGCGGCCGATGATGTGGTGATCGCCAACTGCGAGGACCGGCGGCTGTGCTTCGTCGAGGGCTACCTGCTCACCAACTGCGACCCGCCGCGGATCAAGCTCAACGTGTGGGACAACGATTGCAAGCTGCCCGCGACGTTCGCGCCGCCGGCGGTGTTCGAGTCGCAGTGCGTGACGGACACCGGCACGGGCATGATCGTGGACGGGCAGGAACTCAAACTCTACCGGGCGCGGTTCTGGGACATGCGGGCGATCGACGGCTCGCCGTTTGTCCTTCAGCAGGGCAAGAACTACTGGTTCAGCGTGTACGGCGTGGGCAACGGGTCGCAGGCGCAGGTCGCCTACGCCCTGGGCGCCGATCGTTGCGACCTGAACTGCGCGGGCCGCACGTCGCACTTCAACCAGGCGGCGGTCTCCGGGCGCGGCGTCGGACGCACCGACGCCTCGTGGATCCCGGTCTCACAATACAGCGGCTCGCCGTTCGACCTGGCGTTCTTGGTGGCGACCGACGAGGTGCTGCCGGAGATGTTCCGCCAGCCGATCCTCATGCCGCCGATGGACCCGTGCCCGGCCGACACTGACCGCAACGGCACGGTGACGCTGCAGGACCTGTTCGGCTTCCTGAACGCTTGGTTTACGGGCTGCCCGTGATCATTGGCCCGCGCGGGCCGTCCGCGGGTGTTCAGCCCGGAACCCGTTCGTAGAGCGAACCGAGTTCAAGCACTTCGCGATCCGAACGCTCAAACGCACGCCCTTGGGTCATCGCCGAGCGGACCATCGACCGTATTCGGCGGATAGCCTCTGATTTCCTGTCACTGCCAACCCAGTGAGGGTACGGCAGCCGCTCGAAATCCTTGGACTGGATGTTCCGCGTGTGGTTCAGCACCTCTTTGAGTATCCGGGTACAAAGCCCCGTGAGGCACCAGCCGAGCACAAACCACAACTCGTCGGGATCGATCCCATCGCGGAGGAACGCGCACGGGGCGCCGCTGTCGAGGATGTATCCGCCGGGCAGGTAGCGGATGTTCAGTGCCGGGGCGATGAGCTGCCAGGACAAGCCCTCGCGCATGAAATACGGCATGCCGCCCACCCCGTGCAAGTACCAGTTCCCGTTCTTCTTGAAGGTCTTGACTGCATCGCCGTCGTCGCGCCAGAACACCGCCCAACGCGCCGGTGCGAACACGATGTCGCTGCACGCCTTGTTGTAATAGCAATAGTCGGGGTGAGGGAGCTCAATCCGCCTCGGAACATCGAGCGGCGCCACGTCAACGTTCCTTTTCGTCGCCCCAGCCCGTTCAAGCCGGGTGATCTCGGCGATGCGCGAGTCCGGGAGATGGCCAAGTCGAGCCCGATCTCGCTCTCGCTGCAGGGTAATCGGCTCCTGGCGGAACGCGAATTCGTAGGGCTCCGTGATCCAGCCGGCCGAAATATCTCGCACGAAGAGATCGTTCCGTCCAATAGTCATCCCGCTGGACGCGACCATGATGTCGCCGAGCATCGGCCCCTTGAACAATGGAGCTAGGGAATCGGAGATTTGCCAAGAGCGGTTGCCGGTCAGGTTAATCGTATCGCGATGGAGAACCCCTCCGTCGATGTTGAGCGACTCCGTGTGACCGGCTTTCTCAAAGTCCAGGACGACCATCGGCTGTGAGGTTTCGTCGGAGAACTCGCGAACTGTTCGGACTGCCACCCGGCCGCGATTGAGGAGGAACTCTCGCAGGCCCTTCATCGTCGGGATAGTCAGGAACGTGTCGCTGCAGATGAAGCGCAACCGCCCGCCGGGCCGCAGCATTTCCACCGAGCGAACGATAAAAAAGCTGTACGTCTCCTTCTTGATCTTCAGGCCGTCGCGTTCGCCGTAGCGACCGTCGAGTTGATCTTGAATTCTGGGTTCGATCGTGCCGCCGAACGGAGGGTTGCCGACGATCAAGTCGAAAAGCCTCGGGCTCTCGAACAGCGAGCCATGGGCGGGCGGCCCCTGAAAGTCAGTCACGAAGAAGTCGCCGCAGACGAGGTTGTGCTCCGACGGCAACGTCCCCCAACGAGCCTCGATTGCCCCCAACAATCGCGGATGCGCATCGTGATCGATCTCGATGGTAAACACGTTCTCGGTGAGCACTCGATGAAGACGCTGGGCTTTCGAGCCCTCGCGGAGCTCCATGAACCGCTCGATCAGCGGAAGGACGAACGCACCATCGCCCGCGCTGGGTTCAAGCACCGCGGACTCGGCAGTGAGCGGCAAGTCCGACACGAGGCTGCGGGCGAGCGGGACAGGCGTGTAGAACCGACCGAGTTGGCGTTTGCGCTCCCGTGCGGTCTTAGTCTGACTCATCGGCAAACCCCAGAGTGATTTGATTGATCGCGTGGTCCGGCGTTGCCTTGTATTCAGCGATCGCTTTCTCAAACGTTGCGATCGTTCTTTGCCGGTTCTGGATGAGCCGCCGGTTGCCGTCCCTGAGCATCTCGAACAGCCGATCGATCTTCCGGATCATGGGCGTGGGAGAGGCACAATGACCGCCCTCGATCGCCCCGAAGAACTTCTCTTCAAGCAGCATCATCTGGCCCGGACCGTCGTCGTATGTCGCGTACTCCAGGTGCTCCAGTAGGTCCACGAGAAACACCTTCGGACGCACAATCTTGGCCAACTCAAACTTCACGAATAGCAGGTAGTACGAGTCGACTTGATCATTGAGCAGTGATCGGAGCAGCTTCTTCAACGAGACCAAGTTGGGCTGTCCGTTCGCGCCGGAAACTCCGGTCTTCACGTTGATGGGATTGAAAATCCCATTACTCTTCAGCCAGACGTCGCCCATGGACCGGGCACGCGCCTCGCCTCCCTTTCCCGTTTGGAACCGAGTCACGAAATGGACATCCAGCAACTCGGTCGTTCGCTCATCTACGAAGTCGGCCATGCGGTGGCCACGTTCCTTCCCCCGCGTCAGCACCAGGAACACATCGTCCTTCGCTGCCTTTTCCTGCCACATCGTGAGCGTGAGTTCAGTGATCCGCTTG
The DNA here is from genome assembly GCA_964630785.1 of uncultured Phycisphaeraceae bacterium. Classification (GTDB taxonomy): domain Bacteria; phylum Planctomycetota; class Phycisphaerae; order Phycisphaerales; family UBA1924; genus JADLCX01. The sequence continues at coordinate 85,872 of CAZVZG010000014.1, forward strand.
CTGGTCTGGGAATCGATGGCCATTCGCGGTCGCGCTCCGTGCGGAAGCATCAAGAACATCGACAGCAGGGTAGCCGGAGCTTGTGCTATCCGCAAGCCTGGTGTGAGAGAGGCGGCATGGCACCTCATCGGTGCTGACAACAGCGGGAAGGCCCTCCGCTGCCCTCCGGATTGACGATCACCTTCAGATCACCCTGTGGACCCGGGGAAGAGACCTCGAACCCGATCCTGTCCCGCATGTGACTGACGACCTGACCAACGAGCATGACCACACCGTCAACTTCGACGCCGCGGGCCGGCTCGTCGGCACGACAGACGGAATCAGCTCTCTCACCCGCCGATCGTTCCGGTGAAGTTTCCCGGCCCGGGGTTCTGCGTCGTTGACGCGACGCCGACCACGCCGCGCTTGGGGTGGTGGCCGATGTCGGTCGGTGAGTCGCCGAGCCAGAGCACGGTGGGCGTGCCGTTGAGCGTGATCGGCCGGGCGAGCTGGTCGGTCCATTCCGGATCGCTCGGCCGGACCAGCCCGAGCTCGCCGGCGGGCTCGATGAGGAGTTGGTCGGCGCCCGAGCCGCGTCCGAGCGTGAGCAGGGCCCCGATGAGCGCGTCGGTCGGGTTGCGAACGACGGTCGGGAACGAGCCGATGAACGGCGTGAGGTACTGGTTGAACTGATCGACCCAGTCGATGAGCCGGTCGCCGGTGGTGTTGCCGATGAGCCGGTCGAGCCCGCCTCCGCCGAAGGCGAGGTCGGGCTCGGCGAAGGCGCCCGAGTCGGCGCCGAAGTTGCGGCCGGCGTTGGTCTCGAGGTTGTCGTCGGCGTTGAGCACGTCGTCGCCCATGCCGCCGAAGAGGCGGTCCTGGTTGGTGCCGCCGACGAGCCAGTCGTGCCCATTGTCGCCGAAGAGCTGGTCGCGCCCGTCGTCGATCCGCGAGCCGGCCTGGGTGGCGTCGAAGTTGAGGAAGAAGTCGGCGATCTTGCGGAGGCCGGTGCCGGGGTCGAACACCGTGAAGCGGCGGAGGCTCGGCGTGTAGACGAGCGTGGGCCGGTCGGCGCCGATGTTGTAGAACGCGGCCATCGCCTCGGCGCCGGAGACCGAGTCGATGCCCGCGCCGGCGTGGATGAAGTCGTCGCCCAGGCCGCCGTAGACCACGTCGGCCCCGCCCTGGGTGTCGGCGAGCAGGCGAGCGAACTTCTGCAAATCGCCCGCGGCGAAGATGGTCGCCGAGAACACGCCCGGCGCGGAGACCGTTTCCGGAGCGTTGGCGTCGATCCCGTAGAGCGGCTCCGCCACGCCGTTGCGTGCCGTTGAGAGCAACGCGTCGTCGCCCGCGATGCCGTCGCTGCCTGTTCCGCCGTAGATCCAATCGTCGCCGACGCCGCCGAAGAGGTCGTCGTCCTGGCCGTCGCCGTAGAGCGTGTCGTTGCCGGTCATGCCGTAGACGGTGTCGTCGCCGGCCTCGGCGCGGATTTCGTCGGCCGAGCCCGTGCCGCCGACGCCGGGGGTGTAGTCGAGCATCACGATGCCGCGCGGCAGCAGGCGCATGTTGGGGTCGGCGGAGTAGTTGTCGTAACCGAAGGTGAGGAACGCGCCGCCGGAGTCCACGAGGCGGAAGATGTCGGCGTTGTCGCCGGCGATGAAGTCGCTGTCGAGGGCGTGGCCGCCCGCGGTGGTCTCGCCCGGGTCGTTGCGATCGGTGCGGTCGCCCGCGCCGCCGAAGATCAGGTCGGCGCCGTCCATGCGCTGCTCGGCGGCGGTGAGCCCGAAGAGATCGGAGCTGCCGCCGACGATGTCGTCGCGCCCGAGGTCGCCCCAGATCGAGTCGTTGCCGCCGTTGCCCTCGATGTAGTCGTCGCCGTCGTTGGCGGGGCTGGCCGAGGCGATCGGCTGGCCGGTGACGGTCGGGTTGGAGAGCAGTCCGTCGCCGCGGAGCGTGTCGCGGCCGAGCTGGCCGAAGATCATGTCGTCGCCGCCGCCGCCGGCGATCAGGTCGTCGCCGAAAGTGCCGGGCGCGGCGGCCGCGTCGTGGTTGAGGAGCGTGACGAGGCGGGTGATCGCGCCGCGCGGGTCGGTGTGGGCGTCGGCGGTCACCTGGAGCGTGCCGTCGGGCAGGTAGATGGCCCCGGCGATGAGCGAGCGGTAGCGGGTCGAACCGCCGGCAACGCGGACGATCGCCGCGTTGTCGCCGGCGATCACGTCGTCGCCCGCGCCTCCGTCGATGCGGTCGCTGACGCCTGGCGTCGCGTCGAGCTCGTCCACACCGTCGGCGACGTTGTGGCCGCCGATGAGGTCGTCCTGACCCGCCTGTCCGAAGAGCAGGTCGTCGCCTTGCTGGCCGAGAACGATGTCGTCGCCCGAGCCGGCGAAGACGGTGTCGGCCGCGCCGCCGTCGGCGCTCGCGGTGAAGATGGCGGTGAAGTTGGCGTTGGCGGGCAAGGAGAAATCAAATCGCCCGTGGTCGCCGAAGACGGTGTCGTTGTCGGCTCCAGCGTCGATGGTGTCGGAGCCGGTGCCACCGATGACGCGGTCGTCGCCCGCGCCGGAGTTGATCTGGTCGTCGCCGCCGGCGTTGGGGTCGGTCGCTTCGATGAGCGTGAACGCGCCGCCGTTCAAGAGGGCTCGCCCGTGGTCGCCGAGCACGGTGTCGTTGCCGGCGCCGAGCGTGAACGTGTCCGCCCCGAGCCCGCCGAAGGCCAGGTCGTTGCCGCCTGCGAGGGCGGGTGCGCCCGGAACGGTGAAGGCCGGGTTTGCATCCGAGCGCGAGGAGATGACGTCGCCACCGCCGAGCGACGGGTTGACGGTCTGGGCGACCGCCCAATCCGAGCCCGTGTCGAGCACGCCCGGCGCTCCGCCCGACTGGGTAAGCAAGCCGTGATCGCCGAAGACGATGTCGTTCCCGTCGCCGGGGTTGATGGTGTCGGCGCCGACGAGCGCGAAGTCGTCCATGCCGGGCGTGCCGGTGGTGCGGATGGTGGTGATGGCCGCGACGCGGTCGAAGTCGAAGCCGCTGTCGCCGAAGATGACGTCGTCGCCGCCGCCGCCGCCGAGAATGTCGGCCCCGGAGCCGCCGGCGATGCGGTCGTTGCCGCTCGAGCCGAGGATGGTGTCCGTCCCCGGCCCGCCGTAGAACGTCGCGCCCTGGGCCGAGGCCGAGGCGTCGATGACGTCGTTGCCGGGCGTGCCGCTGTGCGTGACGCTCGCGGAGGTGTCGCCGAAGACGACCAGGATGGCGCCCGTCGCCGCGGGCGCGGTGAGCGAGAAGTGATCGTCGCCGCCGTTGCCGCGGAAGATCGTTGTGCAGGCGTCGGCGACGCTGCTGATCTGGAGGTTCTCGCGTCCGGAACCCAGCGTGGCCTCGACGATCTCGAGACGGCGGTAGCTGATGCCGCCGGGTGTGGTCTGGTCTTCCTGAGTCAGGTCGCCGCCCATGCCCAGGCCCGAGAGCGTGTGGACGTCGAGCCCGGCTCCGCCGTCGGGCCACACGGCCGCGGCCTGCGCACCGGAGGCGTCGGCGGTCGCGTCGGTGTCGAGGATGTCGAGCGTGTCGCGGTCGGTGGGGGCCTCGCTGGTGGACATGCTGCCGGCGTTGGGGGGCAGGCGCATGTCGGTCTCGCCCGGGAGCATGATCGCGCCGGGTATGCCGAAGATGGAGGGATCGCCCGGGCCGCCCTCGAGCAGGATCGGGCCGGCGATGCGCCCGAGCACCAACGGACGGTCGGTCTCGCCCGGGGCCTGACCGGTGATGAAGAACCGGTCGCTGCCCGCGCCGCCGAAGATGGTGGTGCGGAGGTTGCCCGGCGTGCCGAGCACGTAGACCGTGTCGTCGCCGTCGCCGGCGTGGAGCTCGAGCGTCTCGACGGCGGTGAAGTGGATCATGAGGCCCGAACCGCTCACGCCGTCCTCATCGACGACGAAGGTGTCGCCGAACTGGGTGCCCAGCACGCGCACGGCGTCGAGGCCGTCGCCGCCGTTGATGTCGACGTTGGCGTTGGTGGCGTACTCGATGAGGTCGGCGCCCGCGCCGCCCGAGACGCCCGCGTTGCCCCCCGACGTGCCGGAGAGCGCAAAGGCGCGGACGGTGAAGGTGTCGTTTCCGCCCTCGCCGTTGAGCTGCACGTCGGCGACGTTGCGGAAGACCACGAGTGTGTCGTTGCCCTCGCCGGCGTTGACCGTGAGCGGCGCGGACGCACCGTTGCTGACGTAGCCGACGACGGGGTCCGACTGACCGGTCGGGGTCAGGTCGATGCCGCTGGTGGTGAACTCATCACCCGTCGCCACGCGCGGCGGCGTGCGCTCGGAGCCGAAGACCTGGCCGATCTGGACCAGGTCGCGGCCGCCGCCGGTGTTGATCGTCGCGGCGATGGTGTTGTCGTCGGTGACAACCGTGTCGTCGCCGAGGAGCGTGTTGACGGTGAGGCCGCCCTCCAGGGCGGTGTTGTAGTTGACGCGGTCGCTGGTTCGGTACCCGGTGTCGCCGCGGATCGCCGGGAAGGCCGCGACGAAGTTCGGGCGGAGCAGCATCGTGTCGCCCACACCGCCGAGGTTCGAGCCGTAGACGCGGAGCGAGTCGGAGCCGTCGGCCGCGCCGCCGGAGTCAGCGATGTTCACGAGCATCCCGGCGTTTCCGAACATCGTAACGATGTAGGTGTCTCCGCCGAGCCCGCCCGCGAGATCGACGTGACCGTGGAACTGCTGCCCGACCTGGGTGAGCACGCCGTTGATGCGGACCTTGCCGTCCACGTCGCCGACGGCCAGGATGTCGCCCTGTGCGCCGCCGGTGAGGCTCGCGGCCTCGAAGATGCCGTGCAGGCTCTCGAACTCGGAGACGGTGGAGTACTGATCGCCGAAGGTCGATCGTGAGGCTGTAGTGACCGCACCGACGATGAACGTCTGGTCGGTGATCCGCAGGTCGGCGTTTCGGGCCTCGACAAGCGTGTCGGCGCCGCCGGCATCGGCGAAGGTGTCCACGCCGAGCCCGCCGGTGAAGGTGTCGTTGCCGACCCCGCCGTCGAGCGCGTCGTTGAATGGAGTACCGGTGAGCGTGTCGTTGTCGGCGTCGCCCGCGATGGTCAGCGCGGCCAGATCGGTCGCGACCGCCGACGCGTTGATGGTGTCGTTCCCGCTCGCGCCGTGGATGGTCACGGCGTCGCCGTCGGCGCGGATCGAGTTGAAGACCTTGAAGCGGATGACCGCCGAGTCAGAGTCGTCGGGCACATTGATCGCGAGCATCTGCTCGGTCGAGTCGGCGTCGCCGTCGAGGTCGAGCGTGTCGGGTCCCGTGGCCAGGTTCATGGTGTCGCCGGAAGACGTGCCCGCAACGGTGAGCAGGTCGGCGTCGTGGTCGCTGGCCACCACGCGCCGGGTGACCGTCCGGCCATCGACCGTCTGGGTGGTCGTCATGCCGGTGTCGTACTGGCTGAGGTCGGCGATAACCTTGCGGATGCCGGAGCCGACAAGGTCGGCCAGAGAGATGTCGTCGGCGCCGCGCTCGCCGGTGAGCGTGAGCACCATGAAGTTGGACGATGTGATCGTGTCGAACGGCGAGCCCGAAGCGTTGAGCCGCTTGACGAGGAACCCCGTTGCCGCACGGTCGACCCGCACACGATCGGCGCCGAAGGTGAAGATGACCTGCAGAGCATTGACCCCGGCGCCGCCGTTGAGCGTCACGCCGGGCTCAGACCCGGAGTTCCAGGTGATGGTGTCGTCGTCGGCGCCGCCGTCAACCGTGCCGCCCGCACCGGACACCGCGATGTAATCGGCGCCCGCGCCGCTCTGGATGTTGACCGTGCCGGTGGTGCGCACGATGATCGTGTCGTTGCCGTCGTCGCCGGTGACGGTGACAGGCACGCTCAGGGGCACCGCGCCGTTCAAGCCGCGGGCACCATCGCGCCCCGCGAAGAAGTAGTCGTTGCTGCCGGCAAAGTTGCCCACAATGCCCGTCACGTTGTCGTACACCTGGGTGATACCGAAGCCGCTCACGCGGATCTTCTGACCGGCGTTGGTGCCGGCGCCAATGGCCTCGACGGTGTATTGCTCGACCGTCTCGCTCTCGCTGAGGTTGCGGTACTGCCCGAGGTCGCCGACATTGAGGTAGAGGGTGCCGCCGGAGGTCGGCGCGGCCCAGCCGTTGTCGCTGCCTGGCCCGGCCAGACGCGGCGGGGGCGGCGGGGACTGGAAGTCGAGCGTGCCGAGGCTGAACGTGCCCCCAACTTCGCCGATGGGCCAGCCGAAGTCGGCGTAGACGTACACAGTCATCTCGTGAGTGGAGCCGTTGTAGTTGAAGTCGCCGCCGGCGCCGAGGCTCACGCCGATGAACTCGCCCCACACAACAATGCCCGCGTGGGCCTCGCCGTGGAAACTGCCGCTGATGTTCAGGTCGTTCGCGTCGAGGACGTCGCCGTGGCCGTCGTTCTGGGCTCGGAAATCGAACGTCATGCCGGCCGAGAAGCTCGCGCCGAACCAGTCGTTTCCGAATCCCACGCCGCCGCTGATGCTGAAGTAGAACGCGCCGCGTGAGTAGATATCCACCGTGCCGTTGAGGGTCACGATGTCGAAGAGGTTGACGTTGAGGCTCGCGTGAATATGCCACGCGCCGTTGGCCGCGGCGTACGCCGCCGTCGGCTCGTAGGCGATCGACGTCGAGACCGAGGCCAGCTCGAGCCCCACGACCGTGAGGCCCAGTTGGCCCGAGATCTGGAGCCCCGGGGCGATCGTGTTGAGCGGCGACCCGAACCCGTGGTTGATCGGGCTGGTGAGCGTGGCATCGCCGGTGTTGAGCTGGAAGTAGGTGTTGGTGACGTCGAGCGAGAGCAGGTGCTCGATACCCAGGTGCAGGTCGTTGACGCTCACGTCGACGAGCAGCGCACCGGTGTCCTTATAGAGGACGGCCGCGCCGACCACACCGATCGACAGCAGCGGGCCGGTGGAGAAGAAGTCGGCCACGCCGAGCGACGCCTCGACGCGGACCGAGAGCTGGCTGGGGTTGTCCCTGAGCCAGAACTTACCGCCGAGCGTGAGCGTGCCGCCGAAGAGGTTGAGCCCGCCGTCGATGTACACCTCGAACGAGTTGGCATCGATGGTGACGTCGGTCGTGCCCGAGGGGCCGTAGGGCAGGTGCAGGGTCTGCTGGCTGTCGAGCGTGTTGAGCTTGAGGAAGGCGTTGCCCGTGAGCGTGAAGCCGGGGAGCGAGATGTCGGCGTTGATGCTGAGGAAACCCAGAGCGTCGCCGTTGGTGTACAGGTCGAGCGCGCCGGTGATCGACACGCCGGCGATGGGCTGGAGGTTGAGCACGCCCAGGACCGTCATCGAGAGTCCCTGGCTGGTCGCGGCGAAGGTGAACTCGCCGGCGATGATCTGGGTGGAACCCCAGTTCAGCGACCCGCCCGCGAAGATGCGCAGTCCGGGTGGCATGTCCACGGGGATGGGCGTCCCGTTGGCGGGGATAACCGTGCGCGTGGCGGGGTTGTAATAGTGCGGCACGCTCTGCGTGTCGGACGACGTGTTCACGTCGACGCTCACGGCCGCAAAGATGGAGAGTTGCCCGATCGAGATGTTGCCGGCGAGCTGGAAGCTGCCCCAGGTGTCGAAGGTCGGAATCCCGCCCTCTTCACCGGCGACGATCGTGATCTCGCCGCTGGCGGTGAGCGTGCCCAGCGGGGCGAGGGTGGTGCTCGCGTGGATGCCGAGCATGAACTCGGCCTCGTTGGTCGAGGCGTTGAGGCCGAACTTGATGCGGGCGTCGCCGTGCATGGCCAGGGCGAAGCCGAAGTCCTGCTCGTTGCCGAGCGTGAAGTCGCCCACACCGATGAAGCAGATGTACGGACCGGCCGGGTCGATCTGGTCGCCCGCGTTGTCCGGGTCATAGGTCGCGGGGTCGAACCGGAGCGACGGCGCGCCGCGCGGCACGATGACGCCGAGCGATTGGGTGTCCGGATCGAACGTCAGCCGGTTGAAGAGCGTGGTCTGAGAGAGCGTCGGCGCGAACCTCGTCATGAAGTCCTGCGGGAGTGTGATCAGGACGTCCTCGCTGGACGTGTTCATGTACATCCGCAGCTCAAGGTCGAAGCTGATGAACTGGCGGAGGTCCGGGTCCAGCGTGACGGCGAACTCGAGGCGCCCGCCGAAGTCGAACGTGTCGTCGGCCAGGTCGGCCGTTCCCTGATCGTGGCGGCGGATGAAGACCGCGCCGAGGATGTCGCCCTGCAGGGGGGATCGCAGCGTGCCGACGATGGGCAGCGGGATGGGCGCCGTGCCGAGGATGAGCAGGCTGAACCCCTCGGGCGCGATCTCCAGCGAGAAGAAACCGGCGATGGTGGTGCTGACGGCGCCGCCCACGACCGGCGGTGAGAACGTGAGCGTGGCCCCTGCGAAGATCGCCAGCGAGTACGGCTTGAGCGTGACCGTCTCGATATTGGGGTCCTGCCCGAGCATGACAGTCTGCGTGTCGCCCGAGGTGTTGATCTTGAGCGTCGCGAGCAGGTTGCCGCTGATGCCCGCGCTGTGCAGAGGCTTGATTGCGTCGGAGCTGGCCGAAAACTTGGCCGCGCCGTAGAGGTTGATCGGCAGCAGGAGGTCGCCGTTCCCGTCGCCGTCGAGATCGACGTTCTCGAAGTTGATCACGAAGTCGCCGGAGGTGTGGACCACGCTCGATGCGTCGATGATGCCTTCCATCGAGAGGTTGGCGTCGAACGCGAACTCCAGCCGGTCGTTCGAGAACGTGAGCGAGACGAAGCCCACGTCGGTCCCGCCGGGCATGGAGGGGCCGCCCAGTCGGAAGCGCTGGTCGGCGAACGCGCCCTGGGTGAGGCCGCCCGTGTCGAACACGGCCAGGCCCTGCGTCGGCGAACCGTCGAGGCGGATGCCCAGCGTGTGGCCGTTCGCGTCGCTGGGGAGCGTGAGCGTGGCGATGCCGAACGTGGAGAAGAACGCCTTTCGCGGCGTGGGGTTCATCTCGCCCGGCGCACTGTTGGTCGGCGGCGAGAAGAAGTCGGTGAGCATGAAGATCGTGACGTGCGGGTCGGTCGCGTCGTTGATGTGCGCCAGGCTCATGAACACCTTGGCGTCGACGCTCAGGGTCGGATTGTCGGCCGGACCGACGCTGAGCGACCCGAGCAGCACAAACTGCACGTCCGTCACGCTCGCGCCGATCACAACGATCGCGTCGGCGTCGAGCCGCCAGGCCGTCGATCCGCCGGCGGAGCTCAGCGAAAAGCCCGCGTCGATTCGGATGCGGGCGTTGGGATTGCCGGCCGCGCTCATGGGGGCGTCGCCGCCCTCAACAACCAGCACCTGCGTGCCCGTGTCCGCGTCGCCCTTGACCGTGAGGGTGTAGGTGATCGCTCCGCCACCCGAGAGCGGATCGCTGATCTCCCAGCCGTCGTCGGTCGCGACGGCCGTGGCGTCGGGGGAGAGCGTGATGCGGCGCGTGCGGAACACGTCGGTGAGGGCGTGTGTGCCGTCGGCGTCGGTGAAGCTGATGTCCGACACCATCACCGCCGGATCGCCGTCGGCCGGGAGCTGGTCGATGAACCCGCCGTCGATGCTGAAGTTGATGCGGGAGACCACGAACTTGCCGGAGAGGTTGTCGAGCTCGATGAGGAACTCGCTGCCGGAGTCCTTGAGCAGCCAGAGGCCGCCGGGGCTGAGCGCGACGATCGAGCCCTCGTTGGGCGAGCGGGTGATCGCGATGCCCGCGTTGAGGAACTCGGTACGCAGGCCGGCGGGCAGGTACAGACCGGGATCGACCTCACCGTCGAGCACCGCCGCCCAATCCTCGCCGGCGAGCGGGTCGGCCTCGAAGAGCAGGCCGCCGTGGCCGCCCTTCTGGTTGATGACGAGCTGGCGCAGGGAGGACTCCCACTCCGCGTTGGTGAGCGCCGCGGGGGCCTTGAAGATGGGGGCGCGCAGGTCCACGGGGTCGGTGATGTCGGGGAGGGCGGTCGCGTTGAACGTGATGCCGCCGCGGAAGCCGGTGAGGACCAGCCCGGTGGGGCCGAGGGGGATATCGACGTTGGCCCGGACGTAGGCCTGGAGGAACCCGTGCTCGGAAAATCCGAACATCATGTCCACGCCCCAGCCGCTGGGGAGCGTGACGGACGCGCGGGCGCCGACGTAGAGCACGGAGTCGTGGATTTCGTCCACGTTCTCCGGCGTGACAGCGACCATGGACGGGAGCGGGTTGTTGTTCGCGTCGAACTGCACGAGCCCGACGATGATGACGCCGTTGAACATCGTGCCGCCGAGGTCGCCCGCGGCGCTGCCGGTGATGCTGTTCATGCCGACGATCGGGAACATCCCGTCGCGGATCTTGCCGGTGTCGATGACCAGGCCGTCGACCGTCAGTCCGAGCATGAGCGGGCCGACCATCCCGCCGAGGGTGGCGTTGATGGTCATCAGGAAGCGGTCCGGGTCGGCGTTGAAGTCGGGCCAGGTGAGGCCGATCGAGCCCATGGCGGTCGTCGTGGGGAGCGAGCTGGGCGCGCCGCTGCGCGTAAAGAGCCCGGTGAGCCCGCTCACGTCGATGTCCATGCGGACGAAGAAAGTCTCGGTGTTGCCCTCCTCCGGCGTGTGGCTGTCGAAGGGCACGAAAGTGCCGTTGCCCGTGATGGCGAAGTTGCCGGCCGCGCCGGTGAAACTGACCGCCCCACCACCGCCGCCGAACAGGGACGGGGGCAGGTTCAGCGAAGCGGTGAGTGTGCCGACCGTGAGCATGAAATCATCGTCGCCCGCGGCCGGGTTGATCTCGATACCGCTGCCGGAGATGCTGACGTAGCCGAGCGAGAAGCCGATGGTTGTCGCCGAGAACGTGAAGCCGTTGGGCACGAGGTTGTCGTCGAGCGTGAGCATCGCGACTAGGCCGCTGCCGTGCGCGTTGAACGATCCGACCGGGTTGCCGACGATCAACTGATCGGCGCCCACGCTGATCGAGCCGAGCACCGCGCCCACAAGCATTCCGTTCTCGTCGAACGTCATGCCCCAGTTGGTCACGGTGATGAATGGGTCGGCCACACGCAGGAAGTTGCCGACCTTGAGGTACGACACGCCGTCGATGTCCTCGGCGCCGCCGAACGTGCTGGTCGTGAGCGTGACCGTGAGCGAGCCGAAGAGGAAGCCATCGCCGCGGATGACCAGCCCGGGGTCCATCGAGCCGTCCTCCGGCTCGACGTGGCCCGAGAGGTGCAGGCGCGGGACGGCGATGTCCATGGTGTCGACCGAGAACAGCGTCTGCGTGCGATCACCCGCGGGGTCGTAGCTCAGCAGCAGTCCCTCGGCGTGGGCCATGACGACGTTGGGCACCTCGAAGTCCAGCGTCGCGGCCGTGAGCGAGTAGCCATTGGGCACGTTGTTCTCGTCGAACGTGAGCGCCGCGACGATGCCGGTCCCGCTGCCCATCGTCCCGCCCGCGAGCTCGACCCGGAACTCCTCCACCCCGAGGCTGATCGACCCGACCGACGCGCCGGCCAGCGTGCCGTCCTCGTTGAAGGTCATCCCGAAGCTGGTGATGTTGAACGACGGGTTCTTGACCTTGAGGAACGACGCGACGCTCAGGAAGCCCTCCGGGTCCGCGCTCCCGAAGTCGCCGGTGTTGAGCGTGATCGTGAGCGAACCGAACAGGAATCCGTCGCCGCGGATGACCAGGCCGGGGTCCATCGAGCCGTCCGCGGGCTCGACGTGACCCGAGAGGTGCAGCTTGGGCATCTCGATGTCCATCGTGCCGATGGACAGAAGCGTCTGCGTGCGCCCGGCGCTGGGATCGTACGAAAGCACCACTTCTTCGGCGTCGGCCACGACGACGTCCGGCACCTCGAAGTGCAGCGTCGCCGCGCTGAGCTCGAACCCCGTCGGCACGCCGTCGGGCGAGAGCATCATCGTCGCCGAGAGCATCGTGCCGCTGGCGTTGACCCCCGAGGCCAGGTCGAGCCGGACCTCGGCGAAGCCCAGGCTGATCGAATCGGGTGACGTGCCGCTGACCGTCCCGTCCTCCGCGAAGGTCATGCCGAAGTTGGTGATGGTGAATGACGGGTCCTTGATGCGCAGGAACGAGGCGATCGCGATAAAGCCCTCGCCGTCCGCGCCGCCGAGGTCGCCGGTGTTCAGCGTCACGGTCAGCGAGCCGAACATGAACCCGTCGCCGCGGATCACCAGGCCGGGGTCCATCGAACCGGGCGCCATGGCCACATCGCCGCGCAGGTGCAGCCGCGGCAGCTCGATCGAGAGCGTTTCGGTCGAGAAGAGCGTCTGCGTGCGGTCCGCGTCGGGGTCGTACGCGAGCATCACGCCGGTCGCGTCGGCCTTGATGACTTCGGGGACCTCGGCGTGGAACTCGGCGGCGCCGATGGCGAACTTGCCCCGGCCCGAGACGACCGAGATCGCTCCGCCCGCGTACTCAAGCCCCACTCCGAACGTCGCGGTCACGGTCGTCGCTTCGGCCGTCACGCCGCCGGGGTTAGTCTGGCCCGAACCCTCGAACGTGAGGCTGAGGCTGTCGGCGCTCAGCCCCGCGTCGATCATCACGCGCTGGTCGGCCAGCACAAACGACGTGAGCGTGGGCGTGATGTTGACGAACGAGAACGGCCCGAGGCGGCCGCTCAGGCCGGACATCGGTCCCACCGGGACCGCGCTGTCGCCCAGGGCGTAGGCGGTGGGCGCAAACCCGGCGTCGAGCCGCAGGCCCCGCACGTCCGCGGCCTCGGTGCGCCCGCGCAGCGTGAACGTGGGCAGGCCGAACACGCTGTACACACTCGCCCCGCCGCTATCTGAGGTGGTGATGCGGGCCTTGTCCGCGTCCGCCAATCCGTCTTCCACACCGATGGTCAGGTGGGCTCCGTCCGTGTCGGACTCGGCGAAGCTCATCGCCCCGTGCACCTGCTGGCCAAGCGCGAGGATGGCCCCCGTCGCCGTGGCCGAATCGTCGAGCCCGTCGGCGTCGCCCGCGGCGAAGAAGTCGGCCAGACTCGCGGCCTCGGCCGCGCTGTTCACGCGGATCGTGAAGTCGCTCGTCGGCAGCGTGGTCGCCACGATCGTAAGCGTTCCCGGCCCCTGGATCGCGACAAAGTCCAGAGCGGCGCTGTTGGCGTCCAGCCCTTCGATCGCGGCGAACGCGCCGCTGACTGTTCCGGCCGTCAGGATGTCGAAGCGTTCGCCCGCCTGCAGAGACCCACCGTTCGCCAGGCGCAATTGCAGCACGCCGTCGAGCGACGCGTTGTTGGTGATGGTCAGCCGGTCCGACATCGCGCCCGGGGCCGTCGGGTCGATATCGACAATCACGCGATCCGCCCGCGTGAGCGAAAGATCGGCCTGGCTCAGCACACCGAGCCCCGTGCCGCCGGGGTCGAAGATCGAGAGCATCACGCGCTCTTCGAGCCCCTCTGCCAGCACCTCACGCGGGCGGTGCGTGTCGGCGTTGCCCGCGACGCGGGCCAGTTGCCGCGCGGTGAGGAGACGACGAACACCGAAACGAGAGTCCGAGCCCGCGAACGTGCGACGTGCCATGCCACTTCTCCTCCGCTCAATCCGAATCCACGCGTGCAATGTCCACATTCGCCCGTGAGGGCGACGCGGCCAAATCGGGTTCAGCGGCAGTCAGTCCGATCTCAACACATGCTCCCGCGTTGCGTCAACACCATCGTCGAAGGATCGATCCCGCCGCGCAGCGTGCCCGAGCGGCCACGCTGGTACCGCGCCGCGTCGGGGTCGATCCCGGACACCCACCGTATACCACGCGGGCATAAGCACTTGCAAGCCTGTTCTCAGACAATCTCAAAGAACCGATTCCCGGGTGCGTGGCTTCGTGCGTACACATATTTTGTGGTTATTTGTATCTGTATAGCATCAAAAGTATGGACGCCCTCTCCGGACCGGAGAACGGGTCTACTCGATCGAGCAGACTTGTTTGTTCGGATTATGGACGACTTGTCGCGATTCCGCCGCCGGGCGCGTTACCGGTCCCGGCCCGCGCGCACTCACTCGATCCGCGGGTCCACCCAGCGGTACAGCACGTCCACCGCGAGATTGAACACCACCAGCATGGTCGCGAAAATCAGCACAACGCCCATGATCAGGAACAGGTCCTTGTTCAGCACGGCGTTGACGAAGTGCTGGCCCATGCCCGGCACGTTGAAGACCTTTTCCACCACGAACGAGCCGGTCATCGCCAGCGCGGCCGCGGGTCCGAGGAAGCTCAACACCGGCAAAAACGCGTTCTTGAGCGCGTGCTTGAGCAGCACGCGGGCCTCGCTCAGACCCTTGGCCCGGGCCGTGCGGATGAAGTCGGCCTTGAGGTGCTCGACCATGCCCATGCGGGTGAGACGGGCGATGTAGGCCGCGTAGGGCAGGCCGAGGGTGATCGCGGGCAGCACGATGTCGCCGGGCCTCCCCCACTTGCCGATCTCGCCGATGCCCAGCCACACCGGAAAGATCAGCACCAACGCCGTGCCGATGACGAAACTCGGCAGGCTGATGCCGATGAGCGCGACGGCGAGCGTCAGGATGTCCGCAAGCGAGTTGGGGCGGACGGCCCCGACGACGCCGGCGGCGACGCCGAGCACCAGGGCCAAAAGGATGGCCGCCAAACCAAGCGTGACCGACACGGGCAGGCTGTCGGCAATGATCTGGTTGACCCGCCAATCGGGGTTTTTGAGCGAAGGCCCGAGATCAAAGACGTACCTCTCGCGCGGCGCCTGGCCGGCCGCCGCGGCCCGCGCCCGATCCTGTTCCAGCCGGCCCGAGAGCCAATCGCGGGCGTAGTCCACGCCGGACGCGTTGGCGAGATACGACAAGTAGAAGCGTGGGAACGAATCGAGGTTGTATTGGCGCTGCATGGCCTCGACAACGGCCGCGGGCGGCCTGCGGCCCTCGGGGTTCTCCAGCGGGTTGCCCGGGATCGCCCAGGCCAGCGCGAGCGTGAGCGTGTAGATCACCGCGAGGATGATCGGCAGCTGAAGCAGGCGGCGGACGATGAGCGTGAGCATGTTGAAAAGCAGTCAATCGGCAGAGCTGCAAAGCAGCAGATAAAAGCCTTGGTTGCCCGGCGCAACCGAAGTTGAGCGACTATCCGCGGCTCCGCGAACTTGGACGAGCCCCCTGATCGACCGCCGACTTGTGCCGCAAGTCGTCGTCGCCCTTGCCGTCTCCGAGGATGTTGAACCGGTACAACTGCTGCTCCTGTCGCGGGTAGTACGACACCCCGCTCACGCGATGCGGGTCAAACAGGTACATCTGCACATAGTGGTAAAGCGGAATGAGCGGGAAGTCTTCCTCGACGATGATCCGCTCGGCCTCCTCCAGCAGTTTCATCCGCGCCGCGGGGTCGGGCTCCGCGTCGGCGCGGTCGAGCAGGGACTCGTACCGAGCCGAGAAGTACTTGCGGTCATTGTTCCCGTCGTCCTTGCGGTTGAGGTCGAGAAAGGTCGTCGGGTCTCCGTAGTCGCCGAACCACCCGCCGCGCCCGATCATGTAGTTCTGGCTCTTCAGATCGTCCTTGAACACCGCGATCTCGCGCGTTGCGAGCACGATGTTGATCCCCAGGTTCTGCTCCCAGTCCTTGGCCAGCGACTGGGCCACCAGGTCGTGACCGCCGTCCTTGTTGAAGAGCACCTCGACGGTGATGAACCCCTTCCCGCCGGGGTAGCCGGCCTCGGCCAGCAGCCGCCGCGCCTCCTCCGGGTTGTATCCCAGTCCCTTGGGCGACTCGTACCCGGCGATCGAGCCCGGCGGGATGAGCGTGCTCGCGACTTCCTCGCCCACCCGACGCACCTGATCGACGATCCTCCGCTTGTCCACCGCCAGCGCGAAGGCCCTGCGCACCCTCGCATCGGCGAAGGGGTTGTCGCGCCCGTCCCGCAGCCGCGGCGAGCAGTTGAAGTTGAAGAAGTACGTCCCGAACGCCGGGCACGGGCGGATGTTGTTGCGGGGGTCGGGGGGCAGCCGTCGGTCGATCTGGATCGGGTTGAGCCCTAGCGCCTTGAGCGCGTCGTACTCGGCTTGGTGCTCGCGGTAGAACTGCATCTTCTCGGCGAGCATGTCGGCGCGGTACGGCGCCGAGACGTCGCTCACCCAGTCGATGCCACCCGAGCGGTACGCCAGCACGCACGCGTTGGGGTCCTCGACGCTCGGCATGGCGATCGAGTCGATCGCAACGTTGACCTTGTCCCAGTAGAACGGGTTCTTCTCCATCTGCAGGTCGCGTCGGAACCGCCACTGCGTGAGCTGGAATGCGCCGTTGGACACCAGCAGCGGCGGCTTGGTCCACCCGAACTGGATGTCCAGCCGCCCGGTCGCACGGTCCGGCGATTCGTACTGGCTGACCAGCGGCGGGTACACCGGATAGAACACCGGGAACGCGCACAGGTCGAGGAAGTACGGCACCGGGCGCTCCAGCTCCACTCGGAGCGTCCGGGCGTCCACGGCGCGCAGGCCCACCATCTCGTCAAACTTTTTCAGTGTTGCTTGCCACAACCTTCCCGCGGCCGTCTCTTCAAGCGGGCGCGAGCCGCTCGCGTCGCCGGGACGCGGCTCGAACCGGGCCAGTTGTTCCTGCCGCCAGTCGTAGAACGCGCGACCACCGCGGATCTTCTGGAACATCGCCGCGTAGTCGCTAGCCGTGTCGGGCAGCAGGGCCCGCCGCCAGGAGTACACGAACTGGTCGGCCGTCACCGGCTCGCCGTTGGACCACTTCGCGTCCGTCCGAAGGTGGAAGGTGTAGGCCAGGCGGTCGTCGGAGACCTCCCAACTCTCGGCCACGCCGGGCAGGGCGCGGTAGTCGGGCGAGAAGACGTCGTTGCGCACAAGCCCCTCGAACAGGCCCCGCGCCACGCGCAGGTCCTGCATCCACGACATCTTCTGCAGGTCGAGCGTGGTCACGTCGCCGCGGTTGATGAACGTGAAGTCGGCCGGGCGGGCCGGGTGGTCGCCGAACACCGTCAGCGCGATCGCCGCCAGCAGCACCGCGACCGGGACCAGCATCTTGAGCATGACGGCAAGGGTAGCGGCGGGGCGTGCCCGCGCGCCGGCGTCACTTGGACGAGTAGCGATCGGCGGGGATGCGGAACGCCCCCGAGGGGTCGGTCAACTTGGCGCGGAACTCGATCGCATCCCTGCGGAACTTGGCGTTGTCGGCCCCGAACGACTCGGCCAGCCCGCGACGCACCGGGCGACCGTTGGGGTCGAGCTTGGTGTGCGCGAAGAAGTAGAGATTCTCCGCCTGGGTCAGGACCTGCCTGAGGTCGCGGAGGCTGTCGCCCTCGGGCGCCTTGGACTCGGCCTGGCGCAGCGCCAGGTTGACCATGTCTCCCGCGACGGCCCCGGCGTCGACGAGCGACTCACGCCCCAGCGCCGATCGGGTGTCGTTGACCGCGTCGAGCAGGCTGTCGGTCGCGCGGGCGAAGGACGCGATGAACGCCATGGCGTCGGTCGAGCGAGCCTTGGCCGCGATCGATTCAGAGAGCAGTTTGACAGCGTCCCGGCGCACGCCGGGCAGGGCGTCGGTGTTGGCCTTGATGGCCGAATCGAGGGCGTACACGATGGCGTCGGCGACGAGCGGGTCCTTCTCCGCGGCGTACGCCATCGCGAGGTCCTTCACCGCCTCGGAGCCGTCGCGGGCCACGATCGCCACCGCGGGAGTGTCGCCCCGCGCGGTCGCGAAGGTCCGCTCGTACCCCATCGCGGCCGTCAGCCGCACAGCGGGCCGAGCGTCCTTGATGGCCGCCGCGAGCACAGCCGCCGAATCGTGCGTGGCCAACTCGCCCGCGATCCGCACCGCGTTGACGGCGACGTCCTCGCTCTTGTTGGTCGTCAGCGGCTGCACGATCGGCAGCAGTTGCTTGGCGTACTCCAGCCGAAAGGCCTGGGCCACGGCGGAGGAGTGCAGCGGGCGGAGCAACACCTTGCGGGCGCCGCTGACCGCGTCGTAGTCTCCGGTGAGCCCGGCCTTGTTGGCCTCGACGTACTGAGTGACCTGCGAACGGTCGTCGGCGCTGAGCACGCCGTTGGGCGGGTTGACGATGCTGTCGGGCAGGGCGAGCTGGCCCAGGGCGGGTGAGCAGACCCCTCCCCCGGCGAGTGCGATGAAGCCCGCGGCGATCACAGCCGAGGTGCGCGAGCCGAGGGCGAAGCGGAAGAGCGTCATACGCGTTGCACGATCCGTTGGGAGGGAACCCGGCCCTGATTGGTCACAGAGCCCCGATCAATCCCCGTCCCAGAGCGGATCGGGGCAGAAAAGCTAGTCGTGGCTACCCGCTGAATCAACCGCCGCCGCCGCCACCACCACTACCCCCGCCCCCCCCACCGCCGCCCGGGGTCATCGACTTCATGCCCTCGGCGAACGCGCCCAGCAGATCGTCGGCCGTCGCGAGCTTGCCGGATTCCAGCTTGCCGCGAAGGTCGTCGCAGAGCCCGCCAAACTTCGAGATCGTCGGCGCAAGCATCGCGGCGCCCGCGAGGTCGTCCTTCGCAGGCACCGCCCACCAGCGGCCGTCGACCTTGCGAACCGCCTGCGGCTTGTCCGGGCTGTCGGGGTCGTCGTAGACCGACCCCTCCGTGGCGCTCTTGACCTCGATACGGACCTTCGCCGGGTCCAGGCGGGCCTGGCGGAACTCATCGATCACTTTCGGGCCCGCGAACATCTGGATGCCCATGGCCATCGCCTGCACCTCGGGTGACTTGGATTCGGCCGCGAGGCCGGCCAGGTCCTTGCCGAACTTGGCCTTCGCCGCATCGTTGAGCTTGACGATCGAACCCAATCCGCCCAGCATCGACTCGGCCACCTTCTTCTGCCCTTCGTCCTCGAAAATCGTGCGATCGATCATCACCTCGAACTTGTTGTCCTGGAGATCGGCTCGCACTTCCTGAACAAACTGCCTGATCTCGGCCTCCACCGCGGCCTTGTCAAAGTCGGCGGCCGCGGCGGACTTGTCGCTCGGCGCGCCGGCCGAAGAATCGGCGGGGTGCTCAACCGGCTGCTCGGCAGGAGGCGCGACAGGCGAGGCCTCCTCGCTCACCAGTTTCTTGATCTGCTTGGTCAGCAGATCGATGCGCTCTTTCGCCTCGGCGTTCCCGCCGGCCGATTCATACATCGTGATCGCGTTCTTGTACGCGTCCTCCGCGGCCGTGACAGCCTCGGTGTGGGCCTGGGCCGCGGCCGTCGCAGCCTCCGCCGACACCGCCGGATGGCCGGCGCTCTGCATTGACTTGAGCAGGGCCGCGTACGCGCCAAGCCCGCGTGCCTTCGCGGCCAGCACGTCGCCCAGCGATTGCTGAAGGTGCCCGGACATCACCGGCCCGACGCCCCGACCGTTGGCCCCGCCTCCCGGCACGCTCGATTTGCGGGCCGCGTTGACCGCCGCGCCGTACAGGCGTGCCGCCTCCTCCGTGGGCGCCGCGATACCGGAGCGTGTGGCGTCGAGTTCCTTGAGCAGATCGGCGACGCGCGCCGACGCGCCGTCGGCCTCTTTGGCAGCGTCGGCGGCCTGGGCCTTGCTCGCGTCGGCCCGGGCGATCAGGGCCTTCTTGGCGTCGCGCAGCAACTGCACTTGGCGGTTGAGTTTCTCGATGGCGTTCTGGAGCGTTCCCACCACGGGCGACTGGCTGGCGGCCACGGCGTCGAGCTCGGCGGCCTGCTTTTCGTACTCGTCACCCTGACGGCGCACCGTCATAGCCTGCTCGAACGCCGCGGCCCGCTGCGTCTGGCTCGCGCTGGCGACGCCGGCGCGAATCGACGCTTCCTGGGCCCGGTACTGCTCAGCCTGGGCCCGCGCCTGGGCGGCCTTGGCCTGGGTCTGTTCGACCAGTGTGACCTGCGCCTGCTTGGCCTCCGCAGCGCGGCCGGCCTCGGCCTCGCGTTGACGGATCTCCTCGTCGAGTTTGGCCAGTTCGGGCGTCGGGTCGTAGGCCTGGAGCGACTGGGCGATCGAGCGCTGGCTCTGCCACTGCTCCAGCGCGGCGCGGATGCCCCTGGTCTCGAGCAGGGCCGCACGCTCCACGTCTCCGGCTTCCGCGGCGGCGATCTCGCCCAGGCCGCCCTGAGCCTCGGCCAGCAAGGTGTTGGCCGCCGCCGAGTTGGTGCTGCCGCCCGCGTCCGCGATCGGCTTGACGGCTTTGACCACGCTCTGGTACCGCGCCTTTCGGTCGCTGACCGACGGGAGCGGCTCGCTGCCCGAGACACCCATTCCGTGCAGCGTGACCGAAGCGTTCTTGATCGCCTGCTGCTCGGCGGTCGTGCCGCCGCAACCGGACAAGAACGCCGTCGCGATCGCGGCGGCGAGGATCAAGGCGGGTGCAACAGGCCGGGTGAATCGTGGGCTCATGCTGAAACGATCCTGACGGCGACACGGGCGAGGCCGGCCGCGGTTGACGAGGCGACAAGACGCATCGGTCCCTGCCGAAGCGCCCCGTTCACGGCCGCCGAACAATGTCCAAATCGACGCGGTCGCGGCGTGGGGCACCACTGTACCAACATCCGCGATGCCGCGCGGGCGGGAATGGCGGACGGTTGTGGCCGTCGATCCGCCGCTAACGCGGCACCGGTTCCCCCCCTCCCCCCCCACCCGCCGGGCCCGCGGACGCCGCGCCGGCACCCGCTTGACCTGCGCCGGGTGCAACGAGCGGAGCGGGCGGTTCAAACGGCCTCAGCGGCGTGTACGTGACGGGATAGGTGGGGCGTGGCCGGTACATCGAGTTGATCCACTCCACCGCCTTCTTGAACAGCCGATCGTCGGTCGAATGGAACTCCGGCTTCCAGACGTCTCCGCCGCCGGTCCGCGGCCCCTCTGGGCCGTCCCGCGGCACCACGGGGTGAGGGAACAGGCTGTCCTCGCGGGGCAGGCCGATTTGCAGCAACGGGGAGCGCTCGGGACGGTCCCAATCGATGAGCGGCACGCCATAGGACCCGTGCCGCTCACCCGATGCGGATGCCGGCCCGACATCGGTACCGATGCGCGTGCGGAAGCGGTCGAGAATGAGCAGGTTCGTGAACACCGCCTGATCAGAGTTGGGACGGCGGTTGTACAGCACCAGGCGACCGGCCTCGAGCCCGCCGTGACACTGGTTCGTCGCGCACGACATCAGCCACGTCCGCTCCACGTCGTCGCGGAACATACGGATCGACGCGGGCAGGTCGATGACGTCCACGTCCTTGTAAAACTCCCTGGCCTGGAGCTTGAACATCAGGTCGAGGATTTCCAGAGGTGGGCGGCGAAGGACGGCCTCCCGCCCCTCTCGCGTGATCGGGATCAGCGGGTTGCCCGAGCGAGAGTCGAGCATCCGCTTGGCGACCTCGCGGGGAATCACCACGTGCGGCCGGGTCGCCAGGTCGATCTCGTACACCTTGATGAGGTTGATGTCGTCCCGGGTCAGCAGCGGAAAATCGGTCGGCTTGGGGCCCGGAGGGTTGGCCGATTCCGGCGCGGATTTGCCCTTTTCGGGCGTGGCGGCGGCGCCGCCACGCGCCTGCAAAATCAGTTGCTGCTCGACGATGCTCTTGAGCCGCAACGCCTCGCCGTTGGTCGCGTCCAGTGAAAGCGCTCGCTCGATCTCGCTCAGCGCCAGCGCGTACTGCTCGCGGGATTGCAGCCACCGGGCCAGCCGGACGATATCCTCCGGATCGTTCCCGATCGACTTGCGCAGGTCCTGATACCGCTCCATGATCGGCGGCAGCACGTCGTACCGCTGGACCGAATCCATCGGGAGGCGCGTGTTGATGCTCGCAACCCGCATCACGATTTCCTTGTCGTCGGCGCTGACGAGCAAGCCGGTGACGCGCTGCCCGGTCTTCAAATAGACGGTGACCTCGGGCAACTCCGCCGGCTTGCCGGGCTGGGCGGCGGCGCCCGCCGGTGGCGGAGCTTCGGGATCAGCCGCGCGAGCCGACGACACCGCCGCGCCCGCGGCGAACACCACCGCCAAGAGCGAGACCGACCATCGACGTGCATTGCGCGGGCGCTTCATTGCGGGGATTGTCCGGCCGGGGCCGCGGACTGTCCAGCGGCGGGCACGCCACGCGGCCTTGCCGCGCAGTCGGTCGCCGACAACGGGCTATCCGCTGGACGGGACCGCCGGGTTCCCGTCATCGCTCGCGTGTACGCCCCCCACTCCCCCGCGTACACCACCGAATACCGCTCCGGCTTCCCGTCCCTCGCGACCACCTCGTGCAGGCTTCGGTGCCCGCGGCCCTTCAACTGCTTCCTTTGCGCATCTGTTCGATCCCCTCGGGGAACGGGTAGCTGGGGAACACGCCCACGTGTCCGAACCGCCAGTGCCCGGGCGCCGGGTACACGTCGCCGCGGAAGCCGGCGTTGTACATCGCCCGCAGCACCGACTCGAAGCTCGGCTCCTGACCGTCGGGCCCCTGAAGGCGGTTGGCTCGCGCGTTGAGGAAGCTCACGCTCGCGACGGGCAGTCGCTCCTTGCGCCCCCGCAGCATCTTGACCACGGTCGCGAACCCGCGCGAGAGGTCCTCGGGCGTGAAGTGGTCGCGCCCGTGCGGGCGCAGCAGCGCGAGGATGAGCAGGCTGTCCAGGTCGTACTTGAGCACGTACGGCTCGCGGTCGCGGGCCGCGTGGATGCTCACCGACTCGTGGAACATCTTGGCGAAACTGGTCACGCCGCGGGCGGTCCACTGGCTGGTGTGGATGAGGTCCACGAGCTGGGCGATGATGCCGTGGGAGTTGTCGCTGTCGTTGACGCCGCAGACCACGGCGCGGTATCGCCCGTCGAGCACGTCGCGGAGCATGTCCTGCCCCCACATGATGCGGACGCGCTCGAACGCGCCGGGCCCTACGCCCGCCCCGATGGGCCCCGAGGGCAGCAGGTTCACGCGATCGGGGAACTTCTCGCTCCCGAGCAGGAGGTCGGCCTCATCGTCGTAGAGTCGGCCTTCGGCCTGCGTCGGGGCGGAGCGGTTGATCGATGACATCGGATGAGCTCCGAGTAAGGAGTGAAGCGGCCTCGCCATCGTAAGCCGACGGGCGCGCGCCGGCCCCTCCTCGCCGGTCCCGACCCGACGCCGTCAATCCTCGTCGTCGTCTTCGTCGTCGGGCTCGCCCACCGTCGCCGCGGCCATCGCCTTGCGGGCCTCTTCCTCGTGGGCCTTCATGGCGGCCTCTTCGGTGATGCCCTCCTTGGCCGCCTTCTCCTTGGCGAGCTTGCGCTTGAGGGCCTCGATCTTCACCTTGTCGGGCGCGATGATGATGCTGGCCTGCTTGCCCATCCAGCGCGGCGTCTGCTCCAGCTTGCCGATGTCGGCCAGCGACTCGCTGATCTGCTTCAGCCGCGCCAGGCCGATGTCCCGGTGCGCGATCTCGCGACCGCGGAACTTCTGCGTGAACATCACCTTGTGCCCGGCCATCAGGAACCGCCGGCTCTGCTCCACGCGGATCTGCACGTCGTGCGGATCAATCTTCACCGAGCGCCCGAGGCGGACCTCCTTCATCTCGGTCGTCTTGCTCGCGGCCCGGTTGGCCTGCTCCTTCTTGGACTGCTCGTACTTGAACTTGCCGTAGTCCATGATCTTGCAGACCGGCGGACGGGCATCCGGCGAGATCTCCACCAGGTCCATCCCGGCCTGGTCGGCCATGCGCAGGGCCTCCTGCGTCTCGATCACGCCCACCATCTCCTCGTTCGGACCGATCACGCGGATCGGCGTGATGCGGATCAGGTGGTTAACGCGGGTGCGCCGGACGGAGTTGCGATCGTCTCGCGAGTACGGGCGGGGAGGGGGTATGGCTCAGACTCCTGGGGTTCTACGGTCCTGCGCCGGAACAGCCACCGTGCACGCACCGCGCGTGCCGACGCTCCGGCGATCGGTCGTCACAAGATCGACAAGGCTTGACGGGAGGACCGGCCTCATGCGCGGCGGCCGAGAACGACGCCGCGAGCTTTAGACTTGCTGATGCTGGTCACCAGATCGCGACTCCCGTGCAATGGGCGGGGCGAACATCGCCCCGCTCTCCGAACAAACACTAACCCCGGTTCTCACCCGGAGCAAGCCCGAACCGCGGCCCGACAAACAATTTCCGATGTCTCCGCAAGGACACCGCCCTGGGCGCCCTTGTGGTGCGAAGACCCACCTCGCTCCGCACGGCTTTCCCGGTCAGCGCACCGGTCAAGCCGTGGCACCCCTCTTTTTCCCCCTCCCCCCCCCCCTTCTCCCCACTACAGGTGGCTCTTGCAAGGCGGCGCTCTACCGGATCGCCTGCACCAGGTTCACCACCGCGCTGATCACCAGCAGCACCAGCATGGTGATGAAGAGGTTTCGCGAAACCATCGGCTGGGGTTGCGAGTTGTCCACGGGCAGGGCGGTCGCCTGGGCCGCCTGCTCGGCCTTGGCCAGTCCCGCGAGGTCCAGCCCGGCGATGTCCTTGTGGGCGATCGGCGGGTTCTTGCCCGCCCGCACCGCCTTGAGGTCGATGAGCAGGTCGGCGCACGACTGGTACCGGTCGCGGGCGCTCTTGGCCATCATCATCTCGATGACCTCGGAGATGCCCGCCGAGAGCTTGGGGTTCACATGGTCCGGCGGCACCAGCTCGGCCTTGAGGTGCTTGTGCATCACGGCCGAGGGGTTCTTGCCGTCGAAGGGCACGTTGCCGGTGACCATGTGATAGAGCGTCGCGCCCAGCGAGTAGATGTCCGACGGCGGACCGACGTTGATCTCGCCCCGGATCTGCTCGGGCGAGATGTAGTACGGCGTGCCGAACGCCTTGCCCTGCTCGGCCTCGGCCGCCTCCTTGTCCGACATCGCCCGCGCCAGGCCCATGTCGGCCAGCTTGGCGACGCCGTCCTTGTTGATCATGATGTTCTTCGGCTTCACGTCCCGGTGCACCAGCCCCTTCTGGTGGGCGTGGTGCAGGGCCTCGGCCGTCTGCATGATCACGTCGATCGCCTCGTCCTCGCGGTAGCGCTTGTGACGGACGATGTCGTCGTAGACCGTACGGCCCTCGACGTACTCCATCACAAAGTAGTGGTAATCCCCCGCCTGGCCCACGTCGTAGGCCTGCACGATGTTCGGGTGGTTGAGCGCCGCGGCCGCGCGCCCCTCGGCGTAGAAACGCTCGACGAACTGCGGGTTGGTCATGAACTTGCGCGGCAGCACCTTGATCGCCACCAGGCGATCAAGGCTCAGTTGCCGGGCCTTGAACACCGTCGCCATCGCGCCCTTGCCCAGCTCGCCGAGCACCTTGTAGCCCGGGATCTGCTGGCCCTGGCGCTGGGCCTCGGCCTCGGCGCGGATCCGCTCCAACTGCCGCTTGGTAATGTAGTCGTTCTGGACCAGCAGCAGCGGGAGCGACTTGCTGTTGCCCTCTTGCGAGCTGGCTCGGGCCTGCTCCAGGCACTGCTGCACCTCTTCGCTCGTGGCCAGACCTTGGTCGACCACGATCTTGCCGATGATCGTGTCGATGTTCGTGCCGCCCTTGCTGCGGTGCGACGACCCGCCCGCGCCGTGACCCTCGCCCGCGCCGTGTTCCGCCCGCGCTCCACCCTCCCCCACACCGCCCGCGCCCCTTGTCGCCCCGTGCGGAGACCTGCCGTTGCTCGATGCGC
Source organism: uncultured Phycisphaeraceae bacterium (assembly GCA_964630785.1). Classification (GTDB taxonomy): domain Bacteria; phylum Planctomycetota; class Phycisphaerae; order Phycisphaerales; family UBA1924; genus JADLCX01. Next base: position 111,401 of record CAZVZG010000014.1, read on the forward strand.
CGTGCCCGGCGTGTTGACCTTCGCGACCCCCCGCGGCCGCGCTCGGACCGCCGGGGGTCGTCGGGTGCGCCGGCGTCGGACCCGACCCCCGCTTGGCCTCGCGCTCGGCCTCCGCCCGCGCCCGCGAATCCATCGGCGATGTCTCGCTCAAGTCGGGCTTGGAAGGTTGGGAAGGGGAAGGGTTGCTCATGAACTGGCCGAAAGCGGCTCCCAGCGGACCGATGGGCGAAGGGCGGGGGCGGGGGAGGGGGAGGGAGGGGCGGGGAACGTACAAGCACGATCCCGCAGTGTCAACGTGGAGTGAATCGAGCGATCCGTCAAAGGAGTCTACGTTTCCCGGTACCCCGTTGTTGCCGCCGCGCAGCCGTGGCATCGGCTTCCACAAGCGTTTCTGTATTCCAACGCTGCTCCATCGGCTGGAAGCCGATGCCACTCGCCCAAGACTTTGTTCGCAGTTTGACCGGACCTCATCGCCCCACGACCCCGCCGATTGTCCACCGAAACCATCGATCGCCGACACAAAGCGCAGGAAACTGGACACTTCGTCAAGCTGACGGCATACTGGATATCGGCGGGTCCTGCTGGATCAGCCGGGAGGTACCTGATCCGTTCTGGATCATCAGGTCTGCGTACTCGTCAGTGGACGGGAAAGGAATGCAGAACATGCCCCGAGCGATTCGGCGTGGGTTCACGTTGATCGAACTGCTGGTGGTGATCGCGATCATCGCGCTTCTCGTCGCCATTCTGCTGCCGAGTTTGTGCGGCGCAAGATTCTCGGCGCGGCTCACGTATTCGCTGAGCAACATCCGGCAGATCTGCGCCGGTTCCGCGGTTTACAAGGAAGACTACAAGCAGTTCATGCCGCTCACGCTCGCGTACCCGGGTCGGTACGACCCGCCCCTTCCTCGGCCCGCGCCGGCCGCGGCGGGTTGGTGTACGTGGTCGTACGGCGGAAAGAACCCCGACAGGTATTGGTACAACTACGCGGGCGGCGCGTTCGATATCGAGGCGGCGGACCGACCGCTCAACGTCTACCTGTACCCCGACGTGGAGATTTACGCCCCGCGGGCGCCCGCGCGGCTCCCGGCCAACGCGGCCGAGCGCGACCTGAAGACCGGCCTGCAGTTGGAGGTGTACAAGAGCCCCTTCGACACGACGTCGTACCAGCACGGAAACTACGACAGCCCGCAAGGCCCGGCGGGCATCGCGCTGTCGAGCTACGACGACGTCGGCACGTCGTACCACTTCAACATCAAGTGGTGGGACCAGCTTTACCCCCGGCTGTCGTTCGATCGGGCGTTCAACTTCGGCTGCGATCGGCTCCGGCTTTCGGACGCATTCCAGCCCTCGCGCATGGTCTGGATCCACGATCAGACCTCCGACGTGGTCGCCAACAACCCGTACACCACTTTCAAGCTCAAGAACAGCAACTCGTGCGGCGAGTACAACAAGTCCATCATGGGCTTCATGGACGGGCACGCCGCGTACCTCAAGGTCCGGCCCGGAAACGTGTACCCCACCAGCTTCAAGAACGAGTTCTACACGTTCGTGTTCGAGGACTTGCGACTGCCGAACTGACGGGCCCAGGCCCACTTCGACAGCGTGACCGATACGACAAAGCATCCGACCGGCCAAGGACGCCCAGCGGACTGTGCTGTTTCAAGCAAGGAAGGAAAAACACGGAATGTTGAACCCCAGAAAATCGCGCGATGCCTTTACGCTCATCGAGCTCCTCGTCGTCATCGCCATCATCGCCCTGCTCGTCGGCATCCTGCTGCCCGCTCTGGGTCAGGCCCGCGAGGCGGCCCGACGGCTCGTGAGCGCGGCCAACGTCAAGAGCCTCTCCACCGTCATTTTCGCCTACGCAGGCGAGAACAAGGACTCCTTCCCCAATCCCTTCGACACCAGCCCGACGTACCAGGCCATCGGGGGCAACTGGTACAACGCTGCGGTCCCGTCGATGCCCGGCTATATCTGGAGCTTCAACGATCCGGGGTACTTCTCGGAGATGTTCGCGGCCCACTGGGTGAGCCTGATGATGAACTACTTCCAGGAGGGCCAACTTCGCAGCAAGATCGCCTTTGCTCCCGGTGATACGGCCGCGCTGCAGCGGTTCAACAACAACGCGCAGGCCGCGGGCGACATCGACGGCTTCCTTTGGGACGGCTCGTACTGGCTGAGCCCGACGGTCTGGTTCTCGCCGGACCGCTACCGCCTGGGGGTGCGCACGCCGGTGAGCGCCAACGGCAGCCAGTGGCGCCGCAACCGCACGGAGCAGGTGGTCAGCCCCCAGGCCAAGGTCATCCTGTGGGAGCGTTTCGACTTCGGCGCCAAGAAGCGTCGATCCTCCCTCACCGGCAACGGCGGGACGCTTCCCTACGCCCCCATGTGGAACAACCTGGACGCCAAACCCTACGTCGGGCTCGGCGACGGCAGCGCCGACACGGTGAAGATGTCCACGCTGCACAAGCTCGGAAACCCGACGTACGCGCCCGTCCCCCCCGCAACCGACCTGGCCGTTTTCCAGCCTTCGGGCAACTGGGCCATTCCCGATTCCATCCTCGGCGACCCGTCGGACCAGTACAGCTACGGCCTGAAGTTCGACAACCTCGAGAACGGTCAGAACGGCACCACCGCGTGGCCGGCATTCTTCTGGGCAACGCGCGGCGGGATCACGGGACGCGACCTGAACCGTTGAGAGCCCCTGAAGATTGCTCAAACCCACCACCGCTCGTCGATGGCGGTTGTTCATCGTGCCGGGTATGACCTCGCACGGGACTGGAGGCCGAGGTGTCACGCATCCGTCACGACCTGGGAGGGGCGGCGGGCAAGGGCGAAACGTCCGGTCGCGGTTCGGGCAGCGCTGGCGGCAAGCCGCAGACCGTGAAACTGACGATCGCGATCACCATCCTCGTGATCGCGGCCGGGCTGATCTTGTACCAGACCGGGGTGTTCGATTCCAAGCCCGCGCCGCTTGCCGCGAGCCCGGCGGCACAAGCCGACGACAACCTCAACCCGGACAATCCGGGAGAGCCGCCGCCGAAGTCGGGATTCAGCCGCAAGCCTCAGCGAATTCCCCAAAAGTGACGGATGCTGAACGCCGCGAATACCTAACTAAATGCGATCAAACTGGAAAATCGGCCCAGAAGCGGGCCGCTGTGGAACTTTTGCTTCGCGCTGAGCGAATCAAATGCTGAGCGGCCGGATGATCTTTGGAGAAGATCTTTTCGCCGCAGACAAGGGATAGAATCGCATTCACGGCGCCGATTTCCGGACCTTTCGAGAACCAAGGGGCGCGGGCGTGCGGCGGACTCTCGCCGGGCGCAACAAGACAACGGCTTGAGGAAGTGGAAGCGGTCCGTTCCGCTCGCCGCAAGTGTTTGGCGACGTCGGCCGGGCACAAGCGACGTCGATGCGTGACTTGGCGCAACGTTGGATAGCACAGCACCGTCGCCGCACGGCAGATTCCGGCGGCTTGGCAAGGGGACACGAAGCATGAACTCAACGACCCGGACCCGTGGCTTTACCCTCATCGAGTTGCTGGTGGTGATCGCCATCATCGCCCTGCTCGTGGGGATCCTCCTGCCGGCGTTGGGCGCTGCGCGGGCCGCGGCCCGTTCGACGGTGAGCATGTCGAACCTGCGCCAGTTGGGCACGGTGATCCACACCTACGCGTTGGAGCACAAGGACTCGTTCCCGAACCCCTTTTCCAACCCGCCCGAAGCGCCGGCCCAAAACTGGTACGACTTCTACATCTCGTACGCCGGCGGCACTTGCGGGCCGTACCGGTGGGACGACTCGGGCTGGTACAGCGAGATGTTCGCCGCGCATTGGTCGAGCCTGATGACGGCGTACCTCGACGGAGACAGTTCATACGGCGCGAAGATCCAGTTTTCGCCCGCCGATGAGACGGTCCTTCGTCGCTACAACCAGTACGGGGCCAACCTGATCGAGAACAACTGTCCGGTGATCTACGACAGCTCGTATTGGCTGAGCCCCACCGTGTGGATCTCGCCGGACCGCTACGCGAGCAACCTTCGAATCCCGATGAGCGCGTCGGGCACGTACGCGCGAAGGCAGCGATTGGAGCAGGCGGTCAGCCCACAGGCGAAGGTCATGCTCTTCGAGCGGTTCGACTTTTCTCAGTACAAGCCCAGCCGCGCCGGCAGCGGGACCGCCGGGCGCCAGCCCCTACGGCCGCAGTGGAACAACCCGGACGCCCAGCCCCGCGTCTGCCTGGTGGACGGCAGCGTGGACACGGTGAAGATGAAGGCGCTGCATCTTGATGCGGCGAGCACCAACACGGCCCTGCGGAACACGATCGAGCCATCCGGCCTGTGGAACCCCAACAACGCGATCCTTCAGGGCTACGACATGGACCACGACGACCTGGAGAACGGCCAGAACGGCACAACGGCCTGGAAGTCCTTCTTCTGGGCGACACGAAACGGAATCCGGGGACGAGACCTGAACCGGTGATCGCGCCGCGCGTCGCGTCCCGCCCGTGATTCTCGGCCCAGCGCGGCGGACCGGACCGCGCGTGCATGAGGAGACTTTGAGTTGAGCCGAATGCGCATCGACATCAACCAGGCCTCGACCGCCCGGAGTTCCGCACCCTCGAAGCCGTCCGCCCGCGCGGAATCGTCTCAGAAGGTCAAGATGGTGGTGGCGATTGTCGTCGGCGTGCTGGCCATCGGGTTAATCGCCTATCAGGTGCTGCCCATGCTGGGTTCGGGCCGCCGGACCAGCGCGGCGCCCGCCCCGGACATCACCGAACCCGTGCAGGCCGACTCGTCCGACTTGGTGCCCGGCACGCACGTGCCGCCCATCCAGCCCAAGCCCCGGGGCGCGGGCAAGCGTGCCGTGGGCCGCTAGCCCGCCGATTACCCAAACACCCCCCAACTCGACACCCGCCCCATGCCCGCTACTGTGATCCCACCTCCCCCGCGGGAGGTGGAGGACTAGAGCAATGGCACACGTTGCGGTGGTGCTCTCGGGGTGCGGGGTCTTTGACGGCAGCGAGGTTCAGGAAGCGGTCGGGGTGCTGTTTCACCTCAGCCGGCTCGGGGCCGCGGCCGAGTGCTTCGCGCCCGATCGCGATCAGGCTGACGTCGTCAACCACGCCCAGGGCAAGCCCCAAACAGGGGAGCGACGAAACGCCCTTGTCGAGGCCGCGCGGATCGCCCGCGGCCGGGTCCGGCCGTTGTCGCAGCTCAGGGCCGCGGACTTTGACGCGGTGTTTTTTCCCGGCGGCTTCGGCGCGGCCAAGAACCTGTGCAACTTCGCCCAGGCGGGCGCGGCGTGCGAGGTCGAGGCCGAGACGGCCCGAGTCGTCCGCGAGTTCAACCAGGCCGGCAAGCCGATCGGGATGTGCTGCATAGCCCCGGTCATCGCGGCCCGCGTGCTGGGCACCAAGAACGGCGGGCCGGGCGTGGGCGTGACGATCGGGAACGACCCGCAGACGGCCGCGGCCGTGCGGGCGATGGGCGCGACGCACATCGAGCGGCCCGTGACCGTTGCCTATGTGGACGAGAAGCGACGGGTGGTGACCACGCCGGCTTACATGTATGGTGACGCCCCGGTGCACGAAGTGATCGAGGGCATCGGGGAGATGGTGGAGCAGACGCTGGCGCTGGCGGGTATGGCCGGAACGGCCGCACGGTAGCGTTCGCACGAGAGACCCGCGGCGCGCACGCCGGCTGTGAACGAACCCTGGCCGGATCGCCGTTCGGCCCCCCCTAAACCGCCCCGCCCAAGATGCTCGTCACCCAAAAACGACCGAGAGATCTGCACTGGTTCCACGCCGGGCCGCTGCTCTTTGGCGATTGGGGCACGAGCCGGCTGTACGTGCTGGGTCTAGCGTTCTACTACACGGCGCACGCGTCGGTGCTGTACCTGGCGGTGATGTCGCTGATCATGGCGGGGGTGGCGTGGGCGTACACGGTGGTGTGCCGGTGTTTCCCCGAAGGCGGGGGCGTGTACACGGCGGCGCGGCAGATCTCGCCGACGCTGAGCGTGATCGGCGCGACGCTGCTGTTGTGCGACTACATCGTGACGGCGGCGCTGAGCGCGGTGGAGGCGTTCCATTACATGGGCGTGCCGCCGACGCTGACGGTGCTGCTGTGCGTGCTGACGATCGCGGGGATCGGGCTGATCAACTGGCTCGGGGCCAAGAACGCGGGGCGGTTTGCGCTGGTGATCGCGGTGGCGTCACTCGGCGCGAGCCTGCTGATCGCGATCATGTGCCTGCCGCTGCTGCCCAAGGGGCTGAGCACGGTGAACACCGGGCACGGCTCGATCGGCTCGCCGTGGCAGATGTGGGAGAGCCTGGTGCGGATCGTGCTGGCGCTCTCGGGGGTGGAGGCGGTCGCCAACATGACCGGCCTGATGAAGGAGCCGGTGAGGAAGACGGCGCGACGGACGATCTGGCCGGTGCTTGCAGAGGTCGTGGTGCTGAACATGATCTTCGGCGTGGCGCTGAACGCGCTGCCGGAGATGCGCGGCGTCGAGGTGCCGGCGTACATCGTGCACGAGGTCGAGGGCGGAGTGCAGCCCGACAAAGTGCCGGACGACGTCAAGCAGTACCGCGACACGGCCGTGAAGATGCTGGCCACCCACTCGGCGAGCAACGTGTTCGGCCCAGAGACGGGCAAGGTCTTCGGCATCGTGCTGGCGACGGTCTTCGCCGGGCTGCTGCTCAGCGCGGTGAACACGGCGGTGATGGCGATGGTCTCGGTGATGTACAGCCTGGGGCACGACGGCGAGCTGCCCAAGCGGCTGACCAAGCTGAACTACTCCGGGGTGCCCAAGGTCGGGCTGCTGATCGCGTGCGTGCTTCCCGTGTCGGTGCTTTTGGTCGAGGCCGACGCCAAGGCGTTGAGCGAGCTCTACGCCATCGGCGTGGTCGGCGCGATCTGCATCAACCTGACCTCGTGCGCCGCGAACAAGCAGCTCAAGGTCCGGGCGTGGGAGCGTCGCGGCCTGTGGGCGCTCGGCGGCCTGATGGCGGTCATCGAGGCCACGATCGTGGTGGCCAAGCCCAACGCGACGGTGTTCGCGGCGAGCATCATCGTGCTCGTTCTGGTGTTCCGCTTCGGCATGAGGTTTGTGAAGGGCGCACCGACCACGCCGGCCACGGCCGCCGAGATGCAGGAGTTTGTCACGGCCCTGGAGCAGGAGCCGCTGCCGATCGCCCCGGAGGGGACACGGATCATGCTCGCCGCGCGCGGACGCGGACAGGCCGAGTTCGCCGTGGACCTGGCCCGACGGCGCAAGGCCGCGCTGTTCTGCGTCTTCGTGCGCACGCTGCGCCTGATGGACATCGCGCCGGGGAGCATCCCGAGCGTCAAGGACGATCCGGAGGCGCTCCAGAGCCTGGGCACGGTGGCCGTGCTGGCCCGGCAGCACCGCGTGCCGTTCTACCCGATCTACGTGTGCAGCGACCAGATCGCCGACGAGATCCTGGACTACACGGTGACGTTCAACTGCGACACGCTGATCCTGGGCAAGACGCGCCGGCGTGCCCTTGCCCGCGCGGTCGAGGGCGATGTGGTGTCGCGCGTGGCCCAGCACCTGCCCAGCGAGGTGTCGCTGATCACGCGGGACGACTCGCCGCACCCGCTGGGGCCGCCGCCTCCGCCCACGCCGCCGGAGGCCGCGACGAACCGACCCGCCGCGGGAGTCAACGGTCTCGCGGCGCTGGATTCGGAGCCGAAGAGCGACGCCCCGGCGCCCGGGTACGGCACGGAGTGAGCCGGTGGTGGGCCGTGCTCCGCTGGACGGCGCCGCGGATGGGGAGCTCCCGACTGTCGATTGCGAAACGTCCGCGGTCGGCCCGCTACCCTTGCCGCGATGCACACGGAGGTTGCTCGCGTGCCCGCGACACAAGGATCAGACCCACAGCACCAGCGGCCCGAGACCGCCGAGACCCTCGCCGGGCTGACCAAGCCCCAGGCCCAGGCGGTGCTGCACACCGAGGGCGCGCTGCTCGTGCTCGCCGGGCCGGGCAGCGGCAAGACGCGGGTGATCACGCGCCGGATCGCCTACCTCGTCCAGTGCGGCATCCCGCCGTGGCAGGTTCTCGCCCTGACCTTCACCAACAAGGCCGCGGCGGAGATGCGCGAGCGTGTGCACCGACTGCTGGGCGAGGGCGCGGCCGTGCGCGGGCTCACGGTCACGACGTTCCACGCCCTGTGCGCCCGCCTGCTCCGCAAGTACGCCGACATCGCCCGCCTGCCCGGGCTGACCGGCAACTTTGTCATCTACGACACCGACGACCAGACCAAGCTGCTCAAGCGGGCGATCGAGGGGCTGGACCTCTCGACCACCAACTGGCCAGCGCGAAGCGTGCTGAGCCGCATCAGCGACGCGAAGAACAATCTCATCGACGCGGCCGCCTTCGCCGCGCAACAGAGCGATTTCTACGGGCGGACGCTGGCGAAGATCTACGAGGCCTACCAGAAGGGCCTGCGCGCGGCCGACGCGGTGGACTTCGACGACCTGCTCGTGCTCACGGCGCAGATGCTCAAGCACAACGCCGACGTGCGCGAAGCGTGCCGGGCCCGCTGGCAATACCTGCTGGTGGACGAGTATCAGGACACCAACAAGGCGCAGTTCGTCATCGCGGCGTTGTTGGCGGGGGAGAAGAACCCGAACATCTGCGTGGTGGGCGACCCGGATCAATGCCTCCCGCCCGGAACGATGGTCACCACCCCCGATGGCTCTCGACCGATTGAAACACTGGCCGCGGGTGACCGAGTCGTCACCGGCATCGGCTGGGGCGCCACCGCTCCGGGTGTGGTCGAGGCGGTCGCCACGCGGCATTATCGCGGACCATTGGTCAGGGCGCGAACGGCCGATGGGGCCGTGGTCTCGGGCACGCCCGGACACATGGTGTTCGGCCGCCTGCAACCCCGACCCGACCTCCACTACGCATACCTCATGTGGAAACGTGGCGTGGGGTACCGGGTAGGACTTACGCGGGGCGTTCGTGCGAGCAAGGACGGAGAGATCGTCTCGGGCCTCCAGGTGCGCACCAATCAGGAAGTCGCCGACGCGATGTGGATCCTGCACGCGACCCGCTCTCCTGCCGAGGCCCGCTTCTACGAGCACTACTACTCGGTGAAGTACGGGATCCCGAGCATGGTCTTCTTCGTGCGCGGCCGGCGCATGGAGATCACGCAGGACTGGATCGACAAGCTGTACCGAGAGATCGACACCGAGGAGGCGGCCTCGCGGCTCATGGCCGACCTCGATCTCGATCCGCGATTCCCCCACCACCGGCCCGGCGCCGTTACGCGGTTCACCACGCGGGACTCCGCCGGATGGTCGCGTCGGCATGTGCTGTTCACGGCGTTCGGTGGGCCGCGCCGGGTCGCGGCCCGCGCGTGGCACGAGCACCGTGTGCAGTTGGTGACCAGCGACGTGGGGGCGCGAGCCGCCGCAACCGCGGCGAAGTTCAATGTTCGGGACGGCGTCCGCGGCACATGGCGGATCGAGACCTCACGAAAGGAATACGACGAAGGGCTCGAGCTCGCCGGCGAGATCGCCTCGCTGATGGAAGGCATGGAGATTATCCAACGCGCCCGGCTGACGCCGAACAGGTCGTTCTTGTGCATGCCGCTCAGCCATCTCCGGATCGGGATGGTCGTTCCGATCTTTCGCGGCGGCGAGGTCATCGAATCGACCGTGGAGTTCGTCGAACTCACGCAACACGACGGCCCGGTGTACGACCTCACCATCCCACACACGCGCAACTACATCGCCGGCGGTTTCGTGGTCCACAACTCGATCTACGGATGGCGTGGAGCAGACATCGGCAACATCCTCGATTTCGAGAAGCAGTTTCCGAACGCCACCGTCATCGCCCTGGGCGAGAACTTCCGCTCGACCAAGCACATCATCGGCGCGGCCGATCGGCTCATCCGGCGCAACACGCGGCGGAAGCACAAGGACCTGTTCACCGCCAACGCGCAGGGCCACAAGGTCGAGGTGACCATGTGCCGCGACGAGCACCACGAGGCGGGCGTGGTGCTCCACTGGCTCAAGGCCCGGCGCGAGGACAGCGGCGATGGGGAGGGCGGGGCGCCGCTGCCGTGGAAGGACATGGCGGTGTTCTACCGCACCAACGCGCTCAGCCGCGTGGTGGAGGATGCGCTCCGCAACGAGGGCATCCCCTACGTGATCGCCCGCGGCACGGCGTTCTATCAGCGCGAGGAGGTCAAGCACGCGCTGGCGTACCTGCGGGTGATCGCCAACCCCGCCGACGAGGTGAGCCTGGGACGCATCATCAACGTGCCGGCGCGCGGCATCGGCGACACGACGCTCGGCAAGATCGAGGCCTGGGGCGCGGAGGCGGGGGTGCCGCTCTTCGAGGCCCTGCGGCTGAGCGCGGTAGGTCGCGGCGCCGAGCTCGGGCCCAAGGCCGCGGGCGCGATCGGGAAGTTCGTGGGGCTCATCGACGCCTGGCGTGGGGCCGCGCCCGCGACGCCCGATGGGCACCTCGAAATGGAAAAGAACCGCGAGCTGCGCGGCTCGCTGGCCTCGCTCGTCGAGCGCGTCGTGAGCGAATCCGGGCTCGAAGATTCGTACCGCAAGGGCAAGACCGAGACCGACGAGGAGCGGATCGAGAACCTCGCCGAGCTGGTCTCCAGCGCGCAGGAGTTCGAGCAGAGCTACGAGCCGGGGAGCGACCCCGTTGTGGACGTGCAACCGGACGGTCAGCCCGCGACCGAAGCGGGCGCGCAGGCCGACAAGCACGCCATCGGTGTGCTGGGCATGTTGCGGGCCTACCTCGAACGCGTCACGCTCGTGAGCGACGCGGACGCGGTCGACCCCGCACAGGGCGCGGTCACGCTCATGACGCTGCACGCGGCCAAGGGCCTGGAGTTCCCCGCGGTCGCGATGATCGGGCTCGAGGAGGGCGTGCTCCCCCACTCCCGCGTGGCCGAGAGCCCGGCCGAACTGGAGGAAGAGCGGCGGTTGTGCTTCGTCGGCATCACCCGGGCCATGCGCCGACTGCTGATCACGACGTCCCGCTACCGCACGGTGCGCGGCATCAGCGATCGGACAATCCCGAGCCGTTTCCTCGAGGAACTGCCGGGGGAGCACGTGTCCAAGAGCGATCAGAGCGATTGGCGCGAGCCGGGGTGGGACACCGACGGCGATCCATCTTCGCGCCCGGGCGCGCCCAGATCGCACTCGGCGGGCGGGTTCGGCGGATCCTCCGGCTCGGCGCGGGTCCGAGATGCCCGCGGCCAGGAGCTGCGCGTCGGCGTCCGCGTACGACACCCGCAGTTCGGCGTCGGCGAAATCATCGGGCTTACCGGCGGCGGAGACGCCCGCGCTCAAGTTCGCTTCCGCGAGGTCGGCGTGAAGACGCTTGTGCTGCAATATGCGAGGCTGGAGCGGCTGGACTGAACGCGACCGATTCAGCCGAGCCCGACGCCCGAAGTCGTGAGACGGACGGTCGAGCGCTTCTGGGCCTCGTATGCGCCGATGTCGCTCACGGTCGTGTTCTGAAGAAACTCGATATTCATGCGCCGGATGTTGCTCCAGTGCGCATGCGCCGGACAGGCCCGCTCATCGGAGCACGGACCCAGGCTGAGCATGCAGCGGGGCAGAATCGCCGGGTCGTCGAGCTTCAGGCACAACTCGTACAGCGTGACCTTGTCGGGATCGCACGCGAGCGTGGCGCCGCCGCCGACGCCCCGGCGCGTGGTGACAAGCCCGCGGCGCGAGAGCAGGTGCACAACTTTGCTCAGCGAGGTTGTCTTGATGCCGGTGGCGCGGGCCATCTCGTCAACGGACGCGGATCGCGTCTTGCGAGCCGCGAGATAGCCGAGCGCGACCGCGGCGTAGCCGGTGAGTGGGCTGAGCATGTCGGCACTCCGAGTGGGATTGGTCAATCTGGATATACGAGTTGTATATCTGAATATAGCACCTTCCGCCGCCGAGTCCAACGCTCAAAGCGTTGATCCACGGTGAGTCCCATAGGTTCGGTTTTTGATCGGTCTCGCGACCCGCCAAGCCGAATGGTGGAATCGGGCGATCGCGGACCCACGCCGTTGTCACCCGTGGATTCGCTCCGGGTGGGCGTAAACGTTGAACCCCCGCTCGCGAAGGAAGCCGACGAGCGTGACGTTGGATTCATCGGCCAGGTCGATCGCCAGCGAGGACGGGGCCGAAACAGCCGCGACGATCGCGATCCCGGCCGCGAGCGCCTTCTGCACGATCTCGAACGACGCCCGGCCGCTGACCATAAGCAAGTGGTTTGAGAGCGGGGTCAGCCCCGCCATGAACGCGTGGCCGATCGCTTTGTCTACCGCGTTGTGGCGGCCGACGTCCTCGCGGGCGACCAGCAGGTGGCCGCGAGCATCGAAGACGGCCGCGGCGTGCAGGCCGCCCGTTTGATCGAACGTGGGCTGGGCCTGTCGCAACCCCGCGGCCGCTGCGTAGAGCGTGCATGCCTCGACCATCGGGCCGTCCGCCACCGGCCGCATCCGCTTGCACACGGCGTCGATGGTCGATGCACCGCAGACGCCGCAACTGGAGGAGGCGAACACGTGGCGCGTGAGGCGGACGAAGTCGACCGCCACGCCGGGCGCCACGAGCACATCGATCGCCGAGCCCGGGTCCCGATCGCAGCGGCGGATGTGGCGGACGTCGGCGGGACGGCCAAGAAGCCCCTCACCCACCAGAAACCCCGCGGCCAGCTCTTCGTCGTGGCCGGGCGTGCGCATGGTCACGCCGATGCCCCGCCCCGCGACCCGGATCTCCAGCGGCTCTTCGCGGGCGACGTGATCGTCGGCCGCCGCGAGCGACTCACCCGGCCGATGTCGCCAAACACGGTTCGGGCCGGAGAGATCGGACATCGGACGATGATACTCGGAGGCGGCGGCCGCAATGAAAACAGCCCCCTCGCGGGGGCTGCTTGAAGCGGAGAGGGGGGACTCTGATCCCGGTTCCTCCGCCATTCGCCAAGACCGGCGATTTGGCGATATCCCCCGTGAGCGGGCATTGGTAGCCTGTCGTTCGGCTACGCTTGGCGCTGGAAAGTGCCGCTGAGTTCGCGGCAAAAAGGACAAATTAAAGACAACTCGCGGAAGTCGAGCGAGTACGTCTCTCAAAGACCTTGGCTCTTATCCGGGCTGGATCAGGTTTTCACGGGCAGGTCAGATGTACACACGCCCGATCACCGGGCCGGACGAGTTGTCAAAGCCCAGCTCCTGCCAGTACATCCGCCAGTGCGTCCAGGGCTCGTACATGTTCGCCGGCGGGCACTCGGCCGCGCTGGTGCATCCGCCGATCTGCATCACGCTGTTGGTGAACTCCCGCTCGCCGACGATCGGGACAACGCTCGACGTGACAAGGCCCGCAGCTGACGTTACGGACGTTGTCCGCACTCAAACAGGTGGGTTGGTTTGCCAAATCGCACGTCCAAGGAGTAATCCCAGTTGAGGTCGCAATGGCGGTGACGCTCCAGATAGTCGCGGCATCGAGCCACCCATGCCATCTCATCGATGCCACCCGCAGGGGCCTCCTCGCCGACGGCTCGGGCGAGTGCGCTGCGAATGTTCTCCCGGAACTGGCCGTTTGAACCTTCCAAGGCATCGCACAGGGTAGTCAACATCCCCGCCTCCGCCAACTCAAACTCGATCGTTGATTGTCCAATGAAGTCCGGGCACGCGCACCGCAGAAGCACCGTTAGCCCATGCATGTCCCGATCACACATTGCCTTGAAGAGCAATGCGGGCACAAGGCCTTGCCACCAGGCCCGTTGGGCCTCAGATAGCTCGCCCATTGGAGGATACACGATGCCGCAGTACTCCAGAAAGAGCGCCTCATTCTCGTCAGCAGATGCAACCTGGCTCAGGCAGGCAAGTGCTAGTCTCGTGTCTTCAATCTGTTCGTCTTTGCTAGAGAGACCTCTGCCGGCAGGTCGCCTTAAAACAAAGCACTCGCTCGCGCGCGTTAGCAATGCCGTATGTGATGGTGCATTTGAAGGCAAATTCTTGCATGCCGCCAGAACAGAAACGACGATCCCCATCGTAATGGCGGTAAATCCACACAAAATAAATCGATAGATCAACATGCTATTTCTGAGCTTGCCCAGGTTTGGTGGACGGGTCGAGTGTATCACCGTCGGCTCGCCTCGAACGCTTCGGGGCTGAGATAGCCGAGGGAACTGTGCAGACGTTGACGGTTGTAGAAGACTTCGATGTAATCGAAGATCGCGGCCCGGGCCTGCTGGCGGGTGGCGAACTTCTCGTGGTGGTCCAGCTCGTTCTTGAGCGTGGCCCAGAAGGACTCCTTCGGGGCGTTGTCGCGGCACTCGCCGGCCCGGCTCATGCTCGTGGTGGCGCCCAGCCGATCCAGCAACGCACGGTACTCCCGGCAGGCGTACTGCACGCCCCGGTCCGAGTGGTGCAGAAGGCCCGGGGGCGGGTCCCGTCGGGCCCGGGCCATCTCCAGCGCATCGATCACCAGTTCGACACGCATGTGCGCGGCCATGCTCCAGCCCACGATCCTCCGGCTGCACAGGTCCATCACGCCCGCCAGGTAGAGCCACCCCTCTCCGGTGGGGATGTACGTGATGTCGCACAGCCAGACCGTGTCCGGGGCCTCGACGGTGAAGCTGCGGTCCAGCAGGTTCGCGGCGATGGGATGATCGTGGTTCGAGTCGGTGGTCGCCGCGCGGAACTTCCGCTTCACCTTCGAGCGGATCGCGTGCTTGCGCATGACCCGCGCGATGGTCTTGCGGTTGCGTGTCACGCCGCGGTGCATCAGCTCGGTGCGGACCCGCGGCGAGCCGTACACGCCGCGGGTCTGAGCGTGAACCTCCCGAATCTTCCCGACCAGCTCGATCTCGGCCGCCTCCCGCTTGCCGATCGGGTGCTTCAGCCAGCGGTAGTAACCGGACATGCTGACCTTCAGCACGCGGCAGCAGTCCCGCACCTTGAACTCGGGGACCAGGTGATCGCGGATGCACTCGAAGATCACGGGCGGCCTCCTTCCTCGCGTGCGAAGAACGCCGTCGCTTTTTTGAGAATGTCCCGCTCGAGCCGGAGACGCTTGTTCTCCGCCTCCAGCTCGCGCAGCCGCGCCGCCGTCTGCTGCTCGGTCGGCGGCGTGAACGCCCCGCCCCCGCCCGACAGGTTCCTGCGGGCCTTGCTCACCCACGCCATCAGCGTGTTCACCGGCATCCCCAGGTTCGCCGCGGCCTCCTCCGGCCGACGGCCCTCGGCGATCACCAGCCTCACCGCCGACTCACGGAACTCCTGCGCGTACTTCTGCTTGCCTGCCATGGGGACTTGCTCCTTCCGACGGGAAGTATCCCATCGATCGGACCCGTCCACCAAACCTGGGCAAGCTCAAATTCGATGATGGTCCGGCTTCATGAATGGCAATCTGAGGGCCGATTTGGTGCCAGGATCAAGCAAACATTCTTCGCCACGCACCGTCGCATAATTTGGCAACTCGGTTCGAGTATTGGTTTAAAAACCAATTATAATAATATTGTTGAATCCAAAAACACATACCGCGACAACGGCTGCCAGCAGCATTTCTACAGACGGAGCTCTCCGGAGATATAACAGTACGATCGCATAACACACAAAAATAGTCATGATGATCGCGATGACCGCAGACGCCGAACTCCAGAGCACACGGGCCACTTCCTTATCAATAGTGTTTAGGTGCACTCTAAATTGACAAATGCGTGTTAGCACAAGGACATCTGCAACCATGCAAGCAATAATCACGGCCACAAAATAGTACCATCGATGCTCTACCTGGCTGACCCATTTCTCGGCACGTTGCTCGCAATTCATGGAATCGGTCCCGGCCATCCGTTGTTGATGAACAAGTGCGTCGCCATAATCCCTGACGGCTCCAGTCCACGAACATCGTGGAAGTTGAGGGTTGGCGTTGTGGCACTTAGTGTTTGGGTGTATATTCGACCATAGCGGTCATGACCCGTCACGTTTGTTGGGGGATCGACCGACGACCACACAGCACTCAGATTTGCACCGTCGAACGTTCGAGTCCAGTTGAGAGCACCAAACCAGCCGTAGAAATGGTGCGACCAGCGGACGCATCCGTATACATCGTCTTTATGCGATCCAGATGCACACACGGCGCAGGTCTCGAACTCATGGTGGTACGCAATCGGACGTACCTGCTGAGACCAATTCGGATCAACTTCAGGTCGATCGTGCATTGACGCAGGCGCTGGGCCAATAGATGACCCAATTTGATCCATATCATAAAATGGTGGCGATCCACCTGCATCGACGTGCCAATGATCATCCGCGATCCAATCGAAACCGTATCCAACAAGTCCACTCACACTGCCCTTGTACAACTGAAGGAACCGAATGTCCTTGCAGTCTCGGCAAGTTTGATCAAACGCGCCTTTATCTGGAACAAACGTAAGAGTGAAATCGGAAGACCACCGGTTAGCTGTGGTCGATTTGCCGAAACTTCCTAGAAAATACCCCGCATCCGAAATGTACTCCCACAGTCCGAAGGGATCGCTCCTGTCAATGGGTCGATTGCTATTTGTTGCAAATCTGTTGCAGTGACTCCGCTCCCCGATCGGGTCCCTGCTGATCCACCGCCCCATATCCGGCGAGTAGTACCTGAACCCGTAGTACACCAGCCCCGTCTCCGAGTCGGTGAACTTGCTGCTCCAGCGGATCGCGTTGCGGTTGCCCTGCACGCCCGTGATCGAGCGGCACTCGCCGAAGGGGCCGTATTCGTAGTTGGCCGCGACGCCCCCGTCCGACTTGCACAGCCGCGTCACGTTCCCCTGACCGTCGAACACCGCCAGCATCGGGCCCTGGTACGCGCCCGTGTCCGGCGGCACGCTGTCGTCGCTGTAGACCGCCAGCCCGCCGATCCCCCCCGCCCCCCCGGCGCCCCCGGGCACGCCCGAGAGGTCCGGACCCCAGGCCCACGATTGGTCGCCGCCGACGAAGGACCCGGCTTGATCGACTCGGTACGACATGATCGGCGTCCACCCGTCTTACACGATCCGCTCATGGTAGTCGCCGTCCTTCCAGTGGATCTCGGCCCCGTGCGCGTCCTTGACGTTGTTGGGGTTGTCGGGGCTCTTGAGGTACCGCTTGGTGATCCGCCGGCCCAGGTAGTCGTACGCGAACTCCAGCCGCAGCCACGAATCGCCCAGCCCCAGCCGCAACGCGGCCACCGGCGGCCGAAGGTTCATCGCCTTCAGCCGGTTCTCCCCGTCCCACTCGTAGTCCCAGATGCCGTCGCGGATCAGGTTGCCGTCGGCGTCCTGGGTGAACTGCTCGGGCGTCTTGGGCAGGAACACGTCCTCCTGCCCGTTGGTCTGGCCCGGCGTCTCGCTCACGCCTTCGGCTTGGGCGGGGTGCGGTTCGTTCACCGCTCACCGAATTCTGAACTGCCGGAATCGGCCCCGAGACACTTTCGCGCGATACCGGGGCCACCTGGCGATCTCCGTTCGCTTCGTTCGGATTCGAACCCTCGGTGAGGCCCGGATTCTCCGGCAAAACTCGGTAAAACGAGAGAGCGGGAGACCCGAACAACCTCGAGTCTCCCGCTCAAGCGGAGGGTGCACAGAGATAACTCAAAGGGTCTCCGGGTACCGAGTGCGTATTTGATGTCAGTTTTGTCAGTCTTTGGCGGATCTGGATTTGCGCAAGCGTCTGTGCCGCATGGGCTTGCACGGTGTCACCCTTCCGCCCCCCTGACAGGCCGCGCCGAGTCACCGCTTGCTGGCAGGTTCTTTCGCGGGTTGACCGGGAATGCGCGTTTCGGCTTCCGTCGCTCCCGGTGCTCCAGCGGGGTGCAAATACTCCATCCGCCCCTCCGGGAACGACGGACGCCGTAACTTGAACGCCATGAACAC
>CAZVZG010000015.1:0-122347 GCA_964630785.1 uncultured Phycisphaeraceae bacterium
GGGGGGGGGGGGGGGGGGGGGGGGGGGGGGGGGGGGGGGGGGGGGGGGGGGGCTCAATACAACTGCACGAGCCTGGCGCCCGGGTAGAACCGCAGCACGCACGTTTGCCAGTCTTCACCGCGCTCGGCGAACGCCTTGGCGCAGAACTGGCACATGCCCACGCCGTGCCCGAACCCGCGCCCGTTGATGGTCACCGTCGAGCGGCCCTTGGGGCCGACGACCTCGATGTCGCTGCTGGCGACGCGGGTCTTGCGATCGACGTCCGGGACCGCGCCCGTTGGGTCGGCTTCCGCATCCCCGCCCGTCCCATAGCCCTGTACGGTCGATGCAGGAGCGCCACCCACTCCCCCCCCGCCTCCACCGCCGGCGGTGGCCGCGGTCGGCGGCACGCTCTGATTGAGCGCCAGCCGCAACTGCTCACCCGAGAGTTGATACCACACGCCGCCCGGTTCAACGATCTTGTAGGCGTTGGGCCGACCGTCGGCGTTGGTCGAGAGGGTTTCGATGGACCAGAGGTCCTTGATTCTGCGGATCAGCATGCCGTGCCGCTCCCCGTAAGTACGAAGACGCTGCACGAGCTCGGCCCGATCGCGCGTGACGCTCCAGCGGAACAGGGGCGAGCCCTCGCACGCGTACGCCCGCCGCGCGGCCTGGATCGGCCCGGCCAGGTTGAACTCAAAGCCCCGGCCGGTTGGCCACGTGTCCCGCGCCGAGGCGGTGCGTCCGCCGCAGGTGCTCGAGAAGTACGCACGCAGCACCACCTCGCCGTCGGCCAGCACCCATCCGCGCGTGCTTCGGACGGCGTCGATGACGGCCTTGTTCGACGTGGCTCCGCTGTACACCTGGTCCCGATCGCTGGACTCCACGTCGAAGGTCGATTGCCCGTTGCCCGCGGTGCGCAGCTTCTCGTGCAGGGCGTAGGTCCGTGCGCAGACCGCCTGCACCTGGTACGCGCCGACCGGCCAGCCCGAGGGCATCTCTTTGGCGACCACACCGGGCAGGTAGTCCTCCATCGGCAGGAGCTCGATGACGTCGAACGTCGCGGGCCCGGCGTCGGATCGCGCCACGAGCCGCACGCGTCCGGGGTAGACCGCGCCGTTGATGTTGACCCCGCCGGCCCCGGTCAGCACGAGCGCCGACCCTGCGTCGATCCCCAGCGCCTTGATTCCACCCTGAGCACCGCCGCCGATCGGACCGAGCACCCACCCGCTGCTCGCGATCCGGACCTCGGCGGGCGCGCCCTTGATCACTACCGGCGCGCCCATCGGCCGCCCTTGCACATCGCTCAACGCCACAGATGACCCCGGGGCGATCCGCACCACGTCGGTCGCCGCGAGCAGCCGCACACGCATCTCCGGCTCGGCCGTGACGCGGCTGAGCCGGTAGTCGCCCGTGGTGTCCGCCGACGCGAGCAAAGGGGCCGTGCGGTTCGTCGCGGCCGTGCCCGCCGCGGGGCTCGATCCGCCGACGTGCTCGCACGACACCAGCGTCACGTTCACAAGCATTGCCACGGCCAGGCCCAAGCCCACCACGCCCGCCGCGAGTCTCGACTCCGGTCGCATCATCACCCCGATCAATCTGGCCCGCCAATGGTTCATGCCGCCCGCTTCCAACCCCCACCACCCGCCCCCGCCCCCCCCCGCTTCGCTCCCGCCGCTGCCCCCGCGACGGCCTTCCACCGCAGTGCACGTCAAAGGCGTTCATCGACGCGGGCCGCGTGTTCTCGCCACTCTGCTGCGCACCCATTCACGCCAGCCGCCGGTCACGGCGCGGGGATGGCGATGTCCTCGTTCCAGAGCGACGGCTGCTCGCGGATGAACCGGGCCATGAGATCGATGCACCGGAAATCGTCGAGCACCCGCAACTCAACCCTTTCGGCCGCGAACCAGTCCTCGCGCCCGACAAAGTTGGCGTGCTCGCCGATAACCACCCGCGGGATGCGGTGCAGGATCGACGTGCCCGTGCACATCGCGCACGGGCTGAGCGTCGAGGCCAGGGTGAGCGTGTGCCAGTCCCTACGCCGTCCGGCGTTGCGGATGCAGACCGTCTCGGCATGAGCCGTGGGGTCGCCGTCTTGCACCCGCCGGTTGTGGCCCAGCGCCACCACCACCCCCGTGTGGGTGACCAACGCCGAGCCGATCGGGATGCCCCCCTCGCGTTGAGACTTGAGTGCCTGCTCGAAGGCCGCGTCCAGTGCGAGTCGGTCGATCTGGTCTTGTGTCATCGTTCGAGTCTACTCCGCCCGGCGTGCACCACCGCCCTCTTGCTCGGCCCTCAGACGCCCGCGACTCGCGCGTCCTGATGCGGTATCTCCGTTCGCCGCTGGCGTTCGCCAGCGGTGCTCGGGTAGACTCCGTACAGATGCCGACCCACGACCCCGCCACACGCGATCTATTGCGCCTGACGCTCACGCCCGGGCTCGGCCCCGTGCTCATCGCCCGCGCCCTGGAACTGTTCCAATCGTCCGCGGCGGTGCTCGCCACGAACGAGACCGGGCTGAAGCGCATCCGCGGCATCGGCGACGACCGCGCCCGCGCGATCGTGGGCGCGTTCGCCGGCACCGAGCGGGCCGCCGACCGGGAACTGGCCGATGCCGAACAACTCGGCGTCCACCTTCTGCCCATCCACGACCCGGCCTATCCCCCGCTGCTGCGCCAGACCCCCGATGCCCCGCCGATCCTTTACGTCCGCGGCCGGATCGACCACGCCGGCGATGATCGATACCCCATCGCCATCGTGGGCAGCCGCTCGTGCACCGCGTACGGCACCGAGCAGGCCGAACGCTTCGCCACCGCCCTGGGGCAAGCCGGACTGACCATCGTCTCCGGCGGGGCCCGCGGCATCGACTCCGCCGCCCATCGCGCGGCCGTGCGTGTCAAGGGGCGCACGCTCGCCGTGCTGGGTTGCGGCTTGTCACACTGCTACCCGCCCGACAACCACGACCTGTTCGACACGATCGCGGACGGTCACGGCGCGGTGGTGAGCGAACTGCCCCTGGCGACGCCCCCAAACGCGGAGAACTTCCCCGCCCGCAACCGCATCATCTCGGGCCTGTCCCTGGGCGTGCTGGTGATCGAGGCGGGACGGCGCTCCGGGGCGCTCATCACCGCCCGGCTCGCGGCCGAGGATCACGGACGCGAGGTGTTCGCGATCCCCGCCCGCATCGACTCGGCCTCCAGCGCGGGTTCCCTCGACCTGATCAAGGCCGGCGGAGCCGTGATGGTCACCCACGCCGACGACATTCTCAGCGCGCTCGAATCGCCCGCCCGCCACCTGCACGGCGGCACGCACGAGGCCCGGTACGCGACCGGTCAGGGCGATCTGGGATTCACCGTGCCAACCGGCGCTGACTCAGGGCCACGCGATGCCGCGCTGACGGATGGACAAGTGCAGATCCTTGCCGCGCTCGACGAACCTCAATCGTTCGACGACCTGGCCCGCATCGTCCAGCGAGAAGTCGCGGCCATCCGCGCGGACGTCACGATTCTGGAAATCCGGCGACGGGTCGTGCGTCGGGGATCGCTGCTCAGCCGCCGATCGTGACCCGATCGGAATCGACTGCAGTAACCCGCTGTCAGGTCGCGGGTTGGGTGCACACCCAACAAATCCCACAAAAAACTTGACAAACCACTTGCTGCTTGGCCAATGATCGGCTATCTTTCACCGAACACTGGTTCGAGATGATTGTGTGGCTGACATGAACCACTGGCCGATCAACAACTCCGGCCCATGCAGGCCCAACCTGTCGCGGATCGACAGGTCTCAACATCAATGGGTGGAACCCAAACCCTTCCCTGAGACCGTCCTCCGGGGGTCGGTGTCTCTCGGCCATTGGGCCCTGAGCACCCAACTTCCGCACTCCCGGGCACCGTCGCCCGGCGGCTCTCACGAGGGTTCAGGCACACCCGTCTCGACCGGAGCCCGCCGCGGCCACCGACTCGGACGGTTCGGGAGAACCCCATGCCGAGCATCCACGGACGGATCAACGTGCCCGCCGACGAGGTCATCCTTCGGCTCGGACCCGGCGGCGACTTCGTGGCCGACTACTTCGCGGGGGGCGACGGTCACTTGCACCGCGCCACGCCGGAAGCGGGATCGCGGGCGATCGCTCCGGATGCTTCCCCGCCGCGGGCTCAGGTCCGCGACCGCGTCGACATGTCGGGCATCGCACTTCGCATTGCTTCCATCCTCGCAGCCGAGCGGCTGCTCGAACGCCAGGGTGAGGCCCTCCGCCGGATCAGCGCGTCGCGACTCCGGTTGGTTGGGCCCATCGTCCGTGCCACCGCATCCACGATCTCGTCCTTCCTGAACGCCAAGCGAACGCCGGGTCCGGCGTACGCACATTCGGAGGTCCCCTCACATGAACCTCACGCCCAAGCAGCTCCGTATCCTCCAGCTCATCCGCGATTGCCGCATCCGCAGTGGCTATTCGCCGACGATGCAGGAGCTCGCCGACGAGATCGGCGTCAGCAAGGTGACCGTGTTCGAGCACGTCGAGGCCCTCATCAAGAAGGGCGCACTCACGCGCGATCCGAACAAGGCGCGCTCTTTGTCGATTGCTGACGGCATCGCCGTCCCCGACGAGTCACGCCCCTTCCGCTTCCCGCTGGTGGGCAAGATCGCCGCGGGTTACCCGATCGAGAAGGTCGAGGACCGCGACGAGCTCGACCTGCTCGACGTTGTCGGGCCGCGACCCGGGCGCAACGGCGCGCTCTTCGCCCTGCGTGTCCAGGGTGATTCGATGAGGGACGAGGGCATCCTCGAGGGCGACTACATCCTCGTCGAGCGCACCGACACCGCCAGCAACGGCGAGCGGGTTGTCGCCCTCCTGCCCGGCGGCGAGACCACGCTCAAGACCTTCTTCCGCGAGGGTGACCGCATCCGCCTGCAACCGGCCAACCCCGAGTTCCAGCCGATCGTGGTGAAAGACTGCAAGATCCAGGGCATCGTCCGCAGCGTGCTGCGGAAGTACTGACCGGTCGCCACGCCGCTCCGCGGCGTAGGAGGTTTGGGTACCACGCCGCTCCGCGGCGTAGATCGGCCGCCCTGCGGCCGAGTGCTTTCGGACCCATCGCCCTCTTCGATAGTTTGTTTTCCCAGCGCACACCGGACGCTCCATACCGGTGTGCGTCTGGTTTTTGGGGCCTTACCGCCGGGATTGGGTACCACGCCACTCCGCGGCGCAGGTCGGCGGCCCTGCGGCCGAGCGATCCTCGCACCCCAGCCCGCACTCCACCGACCTTCCGCCCCGTCCAAATCCCACCATGCACGCTCACACCCCGACCATGCTCCCCATCGCCGCGTGGTAGGTCTGCACGCACTTGGTCGCGGCGCCGTCCCAAGTCAGTTTGCGCAGCTCGAAACTCCCGTGTTCGCGCAGGGTTTGGCCCAGCGGCGGGTGACGCAGGACGGCGACGATCTTGTTGGCCATCTCGTCCACGTCCCAGAAATCGACCTTGAGCGCGTGCGTAAGCACCTCGCTCACGCCGCTCTGCTTGGAGATGATGACCGGCACGTCGTTGCGCATCGCTTCCAGCGGCGCGATCCCGAACGGCTCGCTCACGCTGGGCATGACGTACACATCGGCCAGGCGGAAGATCCGATCGACGTCCTTCCCCCGCAGAAAGCCGGTGAAGAGCACGCGGTGGCCGATGCCGTGATAGGCCGCCTCCTCGATCATCCGCGTGGTCATGTCGCCCGAGCCTGCCACGACGAACTTGGCGTTGGGCACTTTTTCCAGCACACGCTTGGCGGCCCGGATGAAGTACTCCGGGCCCTTCTGCATCGTGATCCGCCCCAGGAAAAGCACGATGCGGTCGTTCCGCTCGATCGACGCGCCGTGCTGGGGCTGGGCCGCTTCCGACTCGATGCCGTTGTACACCACGTCCACTTTGCCGGGGTCAACGCCGTATCGCCGGATGCAGATGCCGCGGGTGTACTCACTCACGGCGATCGCCCGGATCGCCCCGTGCATGCCCCGCCGCTCGATGTCGTAGAGCCGCTGATCAATGTTGTCGCCCGAGCGGTCGAACTCGGTCGAGTGGACGTGCACAACCAGCGGCCGGCCTGTGACCCGGGCCAGCGCCAGGCCCGCGGGATAGGTCATCCAGTCGTGCGCGTGGATGATGTCGAACCGCTCCATCCGCGCGACCGCCACGACCAGGCGTGCGTACCGCTCAGCGTTGACAATCATGTCGCCGTCGTAGCCCGCGCCCGCGCCGCCGGCCGCGATGCGTGAACCACCGATGCCGCCCATCGCCACGGTCACCGGGTCGGCGAATGCCGCGTGGTCGGCGTACACCTTGCCGTCGATGGCGATCTGGCCCGGCCCCGCGCCGACCGCCTGGGCCGCGCCGCCGTTGGGCAGGGCCAGATCGAACGCGGGGTACGGCGACGCCGCACCCTCGGTCGAG
Source organism: uncultured Phycisphaeraceae bacterium (assembly GCA_964630785.1). Lineage (GTDB taxonomy): Bacteria > Planctomycetota > Phycisphaerae > Phycisphaerales > UBA1924 > JADLCX01. Next base: position 6,414 of record CAZVZG010000015.1, read on the forward strand.
GGGATCGCCCGAAACACGGCGTGCTCGAATCCGGGGACGGTATAGGCACCCACCCCCATGATCCCCGCCCCCCCCGCCCCCCCACTTCCTCCCGCACCCCCGGCGGTCGCGACCGGAACAGCCGCGCCCGGCGCGGCGGGCGCAATGTTGAGCCCCCGGATCGCCTCGGGGCTGAGCATCCGCACATGCGACGCCTGCGACCGGTCCACGGGCCGCGGCAGGATGAAGATGACTTCGTGTCCCAACCGATCCAGCGCCTTGGTCAACCCGTAGCACGCTGTCCCGAGTCCGCCCGCGATGAACGGCGGAAACTCCCACCCGAGCATCAGGATGCGCATCTGTTCGCCTCTTGACCTTCCTCGGCGCCCCCGCGCCGGACCCCACGCATCCTCAAACCCATTCGATCCAAACACCTGTCAGACGATCACTCACTCCTCGTCGGACCCCTCCATGTCCCCCAGCCGCCGGAAGCATGCTTCGTACGCGAGCAGCCACTTCGACGCGGTCTCCACCGCCTCGCCCGTACCCGCGGCGTCGAGAGCGAAGGGCATGGCCGTGCGGAACGTGAACAGTTTGTCGTCGGAGCGGAAGTGCTCGAAGGTCACCTTGACGGCCTTCGTGTCGTAATCCAGCTCCGCGAGCTCCTCTTCGATCAGTTCGTCAAGCTTGTCGCCGGTGTGCAGCAGGTCCGTCTCGATGGACTCGCTCAGCCAGCGGTTCGGCGTGACCAACGACACCCACAACCGCCCCTGCTGAAGGTCCAGCCTGTACTCGGCCGGCTCAGCCGAAGCCTTGGCCCGGAGTGAAAGCCGGCCCGTGGCGGTATCCAGCCGGGCTTCGCCGAATACCTCCGCCCGCTCTGCGCGAGTCCGCACGGCTTCCAGAAGGCGAACAACATCCCCAGAAATCGGGGCTGCGGGCTTGGTCGGATTGGTCATCGTCGCGCTCGGCGTCATGAAGCGCAAGGATAGGTCGCGGCGGGCCCGTTCGCAGCGTCGCCGTCAATGAAATCGCTTCAATGTGAACGGCGGTCCGTTCCCATCGAGCATCGCCTCCGCGGCCAGTTGCGCCGTGCGAACGCCCATCGACATGCCGTGCCCGGTGAATCCGCCGCAGAACCAGACCCGCCCCGAAGCGAACGTCGGCGTCGGCCCCACGAGCGGCAGCCCGTCGGGCGTGAAGCCCATGATCCCGGCCCAACGCGCCGTGACCTGATACCCGGGCCCGAGCAGATCGCGGACCCACCGCTCGATGTCGCCCTGCACCCGCGCGGTCGTTCGGTCCTCGAATCCCACTTCGCGATCGGCGTGCCGCGTGCGACAGCCGCCGAAGACGATCGTGCCGTCGGGCGTCTGGCGGCAGTATTCCGATCCGTGGTTGAAGTAGTACGAACGGTCGAGGCGCACGCCCGAACCGTCGGGGTAGCGAACCGAGATCATCTGGCCGCGCCGGGGCGTGACCAGACGTTCCATGTCGGGCAGGAGCAGCGACGCATACGCGTTGGTGCACACCATCACGCGCTCGGCCACGAACTCGCGGTCGGGCGAGCGCACGAGCACGCCCCCTCCGGTCTCTTCCAGGCCGCACACTTCCTGGTTCTCGAAGATCGGCCGGCGCAGCTTGCCCGCCAGCAGGTTCATCAGCTCCCAGGGATTGACCGCCGCGTCGCCGGGATTGACCAACGCGGCCCGCACGCGCCCGCTCCGCCACGGCGTATCGTCGCCGGCGCTGGCCCACTCGCTCGCGAAACCGTCTTCAAGGAGCAGGGCGTGCGATGTGGACAGTTCGACCCGCTGCTCTTCATCCATCGCCAGAAGCGCCGAAGGCACAGCGCGGAAAGAAGCGAGCGAGACCGCCCCCTCTGCCGTGATTGCGGCGAGGTTCTGCTCGGTGAGCCGCCAGAGATCGCCGGCCACGCTCCGGCCGTAGCGTTCGCAGGCCCGAGCGTAATGGTCGGCGCACCCACGCATCAGGAAGCCGGCGTTGCGTGAGCTCGCACCCGAGGCGAGCGTGTGCCGCTCAATCACACGGACGTCGAGCCCCCGCCGCTCAAACGTCAACGCCGCGCTCAGGCCGGCGATGCCGGCGCCAATGACCAGCGCGTCACAACGCTCACGTTGGGGTGATTGGGTACGCCGCCAGTGCGACACGCTCATGGCGGGGTTCCCGTTCGTGGCCCGTGCAGCCGCGAGAATGCCCGGGAGAGGATTCGAACCTCCATGCCCTTGCGGGCGCTACCACCTCAAGGTAGTGCGTCTGCCAGTTTCGCCACCCGGGCGAGGGGGCCCGAACGATACGGACCATCCCCCGAAGTGTCGAGCCGCCGGCAAGATCGCCCCCCGAGCGGGTGGAGGCGGCCGGACCCACCGTCCGAATCCATCCAAGCCGTCCGAGAAGGCCCGTCTCATCACATGAAGTTGGATTTTGGGCGATTCCAACCGCCCGCTGGCCAATCCGCCGCGCTCGTGGTAGCCTGAAGTTCGAACGAAGGGCCGGGCTGGCGCATAGATCGCTCAGCCGCGGCCCGCCACGCGGTGTTCCGGCGGCAGGGCTCCCTGCCGCCAGCGGTGTCCCAGCAGGTCGGCTCGGGGATCCACACCATGGACGAATACGTCGCGGTAGTTCGGCTGATGCCCTCCACCCGCCCGGAAAGGCTTTCCAGCCTGACTTCGGCGGCCCGCTCGTGCCGCCAGGCGATTACGGGCGTCTTTGATGCGGTGGTGGACCCCACGGCCGGGGCGCTTCAGATTCGATTCGACCGGGCCCGCACGACCGTCGCCGACATCGTCCGTTGCTTGGAAGACCAGGGACTGAACGTGGCCGCGGTGGCCCAATGCCGAGCCGATTCCGGCGTGCAAGCCGCGTCGGCTTAGCCCGTTAGGCCCATACGAGGTGGTCGGGTACACTGGAAACGCCAGCTTCGCGTCGGGCTCCCGGTGGAACCGGCTCAAGGAAGAATCGAATGCCCGCAGCAGCCACGGTGAAGTCCGTCGCCGTTTCATGCGCCCTGATGCTCGCTTGCGGGTCGGTGGCCGCGCCTCCGCCGGAGGTCGTTGAGGCGGCACTCGCGGCCCGCTGGCTGCGGAGCGACGCGGGCCTGTCGATCTCGCTGCCGCGTGTCCGCGTGACCTGTTCGATGGGCCTGCCCGCGGTGGTGCCGTTCAGCGTCGCGCACACCGCCCCGTTCGAGCGGGACGTGGCCGTTCGATCGGCGGATGAAGGCACCGTGCGAGTGATCGATGGCGGTCAGGTTGCGGCCGATGCGAACGTGGGGTTCGCCGTGGTCGAGGGCGTGAGCGAGGGCACGGCCACCGTGACCATCGCCGGAGCGCCGGTCGAGGTCACCGTCACACGCGAGCCTTCGTTGCCGAGCGTTTCGGACACTCCCCGAATCGTCACGCCGGTGGACGGAGCGGCCGCGTGGGGCACGATCGGCGTGTGCGTTTCGTGGTGGCGCCCGGGCACGCACGCAGGCACCGCGCCGGCCCTGGCCGTCGGTGACCGTCTGCTCAAACCGGTATGGACCTCGGAGCCATCCGACGGACCGATGGCCCTGGCCGGGTATGAACTCGACACGGCGGCGTTCGCTCAACACGCGCTGAAGATCGCGCCGGCGTGGCCGGGTGAGCACCCGTCGGCCGCATCGACAGACCCGGATCGGGCGGAGAGCGTCTCGATCCGCGTCACGCCGCCGGCCGACGGCTCACTGGTTTCCGGCGAGTGCGAGGCCACTTACGCACTGCCGCCACTGCCTGAAGACAAGGCCGAGCGAAAGCCCGTGATCCGGAGTGATCGTGACGCATCCGGCGCGAAGTTCTTTGACAACGCCACGGCATCGCCGCACTTCAGATTCCCGATCGACGTTCCCGACGCGGCGCCCGACGGCCCATCGGCCGGGCGCGGCGCGGGCTGGTACCAGGTCGTGCTCACCGCCGGGGGCGACCCCGCGTGCGGCGCGCTCCCCGCGGTGGGGGTCGCGATCGACGAGGCGCAGTACTCGGTGACACGATCGTCGATCGCGATGCCCGCGTTCCACCGGGCGAGCGTGGGGGTGCCTTTCCTGCTCACGCCGGGGCGGCACGTCCTGCGGATCGACTTCCTCAACGACTTCTACGCCGGCGGCGGCGGCGATCGCAACCTGCGGCTGGACAAAATCGAAGTGCTTCGCGTAGCCGACGGCACGGCCGGCACAACGGTCGCGGGTGGGCAGGCCGATTCGATGATGGCGATGGTGGGAGCGACCCCGGCCGGTGCGACCGGCGAGTCCATGATGAGCGGCGACAGCGCCGCCGCCGCCGGCGGAGCAGACCGGACCGATGGCTGGCCCGCGAGCGCGGCCGCTCGGGCCGCCGGCGGCGAGGCGCCCGTGATCGCGTTCGCCCACCCGCTCGACGGCGCGACGATTGCGGGCGATCTAGAGGTCCGGAGCGCCGCGTGGTGGCCGGGCATCGGCGAGAAGGGCGCGGCCCCGGCCCGCACGTCGCTGGTGCTCAACGGCCGGGAGTTCGCTGAGCAGGTGTCGGTTTCGCCGCGGTTCATCGTCCCCTGGTCCGTATTCGAGCCGGGCGAGAACCGGCTGGCGCTCGTGGCCCGGAGCCCGGCGTTCGACGCCCGAAGCGCCGAGGCGACCGTGCTCGTCCGCAAGCCCGCGGCCTCGCTGCTGACCGGATCGGCGATCGATCACGTGCCAACGAGCGGGTACCACCGCTTCACGGTCCACGATCAGCGTTGGGACGCCGCGAGTCGGGCGCTCGTGACCCAAGATCAGTCTCCGCCGGAGCGTCTGTCCCTGGGCATGTGGTCCAACGCGGGCGCGACGCTCACGCTGCCGAACGAACTGACCGGCGACTACGAGATCGACATCGAGGCCAAGGGCCAGGGCTTCCGCGGCCCGCCGGAACTCGCGGTGACGCTCGAAACCGACGGCGACTCGGAGTTCAAACCCGTCGGCACGCTGGCGGTGTATTCGTCGTGGGATCCGCAGACGGTGCTCGCGGCCGATGCCGACATCCCTGCGAAGGTCAGCCGGCGACCGCCCGCGGTCTTCAGGCTCGCGCCGGGGCCCAAGCGGCTCAAAGTCGCGTTCGTCAACGACCTGTACGAGGAGGGCAAGGGCGATCGGAACGTGTTCATCCAGGCTGTGGCGCTCCGCCCGCACGTCGGGATCGGCGCGGATGACGGCCCGCTGCGGGTCCGCGCCGCTTATCCCGCCGCCGGTCAGCGGGTGCGTGCGGGGGCCGCCGATGCGATCGTGTTCGAGGTCGATGGGCCCGCGGCGGCGCGATCCGCCGAGGCCGTGATCGACGGACAACGCACGGGCCGGGTGATCGACCTGCACGGGCGCGTCGGGCCGTTCGTCGCGCCCGTGTCGCTGCGCGGCGTCGCCCCGGGCTCGCACCGGATCGCGCTCCGTGTCGAGGATGCCCGCTCTCGCAACATGACGAGCGACGCGACGGACATCACGGTGGTCGGCGCGTCGGACGAACCAACCGACTACGAGCGCGCCGTGATCGTGCTCGACCGCTTCGGCTACGGCCCCGACGAGCGCGAGCTCGCCGCCGCGCTCACGCTGGGGATCGATGGCTACCTCCAGGCCCGACTCTCCGACGGCCCGGACTCGCCGCGGGTTCGATCGGCACGAGACCTCGCCGCGGCCCGGTATCCCAACTCGTCGAACACCGGCGACGTGCAGCGCCGCGCCGTTCTGGAGGCCATCACCACCGGCAACCCGGTGCGCGAGCGGTTCGTGCTGTGGACGGAGAACCACTTCTCCACATGGATCCGCAAGGCCGAAGCCCGGCGCAAAGCCGACGAGCACGATCGGTTCTCGCGCCTGGGGATCGCGCCGTTCGACCAGTTGCTGCTGGCCAGCGCGACCAGCCCCGCGATGCTTCGATACCTCGACCAGGAGCGCTCGTACGCCCGTCGGCTGAACGAGAACTACGCCCGCGAGATCATGGAGCTGCACACGCTGGGCGTACATGGCGGCTACTCGCAGGACGACGTGATCTCGCTCGCCCGCATCCTGACCGGGTGGACAACGACCCGCGAGGGCTTTGTCGCGGGCAACACGCCCGGCGAGGACGGCGTGAGCCCCGATCAGTTCGGCCTGCGCGAGTCGTTCCGGTTCGCGCCGTCTCTGGGCGACTCCCTCCCGCGCACGTTCCTCGGGCTCGACTTTCCCGCGGCCGCCCCGAGCGAGCGGTTTGATCGCGTGCTCACCGCCCTGGGCGTGCTGGCCAACCACCCGAGCACGGCGCGGTTCGTGTCTCGCAAACTGGTCGAACACTACCTCGCGTTCCCCGCGCCCGAGGACGTGGTCGAGCGGATGGCCTCGACGTTCGAGCGGACCGGCGGCGACATGCGCGAGATCATTTTGGAACCGGCCCGCGATCCCGCGTTCTGGTCGATGCAGGCCGAGAGACGGCTGTGCCACCCGCCGGATTTCGCGTTCCGGCTGGCCCGCTGCGCCGGGTCGATGGACGCGCAGGCCGTGAACGACTATCTGAACCTCTCCGGACACGGGATGTTCGACCGGTCGACCCCCGACGGCTACCAGGAGGACGACGCCGAATCGATGGACTCCAACGCGATGTTGCAGCGGTGGAAGTTCGCACGCCGCCTTGAGCCGGCGCTGATTGATCTGGTCCCCGGTACGCTGCGGTCCGGCAACAAGCCGTTGAGCGACGCCGAGGTCCAGCGCGGCATCGACCTGGTGGCCATCCGGCTCACCGGACGGCTGCTTGGCGAGAAGTCCAATGCCGCCGCGATGACCCTGGCGCACAGCCTCGAATCCGCCGCGGGCCGGCGGGACGACCGTTGGCGGGCGCTGGCGGTGTTCATCGCCAGCACACCGGAGGTTCAGTTGAAATGACACCATGACTCACCGCGGAGCCGCGAGACTCGCGGAGGAAACGGAAAGCAGGCGGAAAATATCCGCACACGCCGCGCGCGGCGGTGAATAGACAAGAGTCAATTTTGCACGACAGGACCCGTCCCCAGAGACAACCCATGCTCACCCGACGCTATTTTCTCAAGACCACCGGCGCCGTGCTCTCGTATGTCGGCATCGCTCCGGTGCTGTCGGCTCCGGCTCTGGCGGGTATCACGCCGCGCGCCGTCGCTCGCAACCGCACGGTGGTCGTGATCTTCCTTCGCGGCGGGGCCGACGGGCTCAACCTCGTCGTCCCGCACGGGGACGCAAGCTACTTCGACCTCCGCAAGACGCTCGCCGTAGCCGGGCCGGGCTCGAAGGCCGAGAGCGCGGCCGTCGACCTCGACGGGTTCTTCGGGCTCAACCCGCGCATGAGCGCGCTCAAGCCGCTCTTCGACAGCCGACTGGCCGTCGCGGCCCACGCCGTCGGCTACGACCGCAACACCCGCTCGCACTTCGAGGAGCAGGACACGTGGGAGACCGGCGTGGTTGGCAACACGATCTCGTCCGACGGCTGGCTCAATCGCCACCTGGCCACCTCGACCAGTCCGAGCGGAGCCCACCTGCGGGCCGTCGCGATCGGCGACGCCCTGCCCCGCATCATGCACGGCCGGGCCTCGGCGTTCGCGATCCGCGGGCTGGAAGACCTATCCCTCCCCGCGCCGCGCAAGGCCGATCCTGGCGCGGTCACGGCCGCGCTCGAGCACGCCTACGCCGAGCCGTCGGGCGACGACCGCGCCGGCGCGGCCGAAATGCTCTCGCAGGCGACCGGCACGACGCTCGACGGCATCCGGCAGTTGCGGTCGATCACGAGTGCCGAGTACAAGCCCGGCGTCGAATATCCCAAGACCGATCTGGCCCGCAAACTCATGCAGATCGCGCGGCTCATCAAGGCCGACGTCGGGCTGGAAGTGGCCGAGGTCGACATCGGCGGGTGGGACACGCACCAGAACCAGGGGCGCGGCGCCGACGGTCAGCTCGGCAACCTCGCGCAGCAACTCGCCGACGCGATCGCGGCGTTCACCCGCGACCTGGGCGAACGCATCGACGACACGCTCGTGGTGACCATGACCGATTTCGGGCGCACGGCCGCGGAGAACGGCACGGGCGGCACCGACCACGGCTGGGCCAACTGCATGTTCCTGGTCGGCGGCACGGTGAAGCAGGCCCACGACTTGCGAGCGACCTACAAGCCGGTGGTGACCAGGTGGCCGGGCCTCGGGCCGGATCAACTCCACCAGAAGCGTGATCTGCTGCACACGACCGACTTCCGCGACGTGCTGGGCGAGGTGGTGAGCGTCCACCTGGGCAACCCGAACATCAAGGCGGTGCTGCCCGGGCACGAGTTCAAGGGCGTAGGGCTCATCGCCTGAGCGCGGAGCCGACAACTACGGGAGCGGCGCGGGCGCGGGCTGCGGCTCGGGTTGTGCCTGAGCCGGCGGCGTGACCGTCGCGCCCTTGGGCGGGAGAATCATCGGCGAGTCTTTAGGAAGAGGATTGGCCGGCGCGGCCTCGCCCATGCCGGGCAATCGCTGGAACGCCCCGTCGGGCTGAACCCGCATCGTGCCGGTAGCGACGAGGTAATCCAGCACGGCGTTGCGGACGTCGGTCTTGGCCTGCACGAGCGCGCGGTCCGCGCTGAGCAGCACGTTCGACGTATCAAGTTGAACCTGCGCATCCACGCTGTCGGCGTTGATCTCCTGCTCCTCCTTGCGGCGCAGGGCCGCCTCGACGCGGGCGTGTGCGAGCCGCAGGCTGAATCTCGCACGCTCGATCTCCCGGACCCGCGCCCGGACGTCGACGATCAACTCATCGCGGAACTGGTCGAGCGAGCGCTCGGCCTGCTGGAGCGTGATGATCGATTGGCGGAGCGCCAGTCGCTCGCTCTCTTTGTCGATGGGGAGGCTGAAGGTCAGCCCGGCGGTGTACTGGATGTCGTCGAGTTCGTACACCGATCCGCCCTCGCGGGCGGAGGCGTCGGTCGGGAAGGACACCGAACCGCGGAGGTTGAGGTCCGGCAGCAGTTCGTTCATGGCGTTGTAGACGCCGCGTTTGGAGTCGTCGAGACGGTCGGTGCGGTTCTGAAGGTCGAGCCGGTAGTCCAGGGCCATCGTCACGGCGTGCCCGAGCGTGGTGTCGGGCTCGGGAATGGCAAACTCGCTCGGCTCGATCCGGATCACGGTCCCTTCCGGCAGGCCGAGCCTCACCCGGAAGCGGTCGCCCGTAAGCAGGAACTCCTCGCGGGCGCTCGCCAGCGAGGACTCCGCATCCAGCACGTCGTTCTCGGCGATGGCCACGTCGAACTTCGCAACGCGACCAGCCTCGAAGAGCGCTTGCTGCCGCTCTCGGATCTTGCGCACGCGTTCGAGCTGCAACTCCGTGCTGGCGAGGTTGTCGCGCTGCTGGAGGAGCCCGAAGTAGTCTCGCGCGATCGAAACGAGGAACGAGCGCCGGAACGTCTCGAAGTCTCGGGCCGCGTACACCAGGTCGCGTTCGGCCTGAATGCGGCTCTCCTCCGCCACCAGCCCCGCGCCGCGGAGCAGCGGGATGTTGCCGTCGAGCACCAGTCGCGAACTCTGGACGTACTGGTCGGTCGCCGAGGCCCGCAGGTTCTCGGTGGCGCTCCAGACCCACTTGGCCGCCACCTCGCCGCCGAAGGGGAGCTGCTTGGTCGCGCCGAGCTGATTCACGATCGCAAGCACGTTGGACGAGTCGCCGTCGATCTGCGAAGAGGCAAAGTCGACCGATGAATCGGCGAAGAGACGGATCGACCAACGGTGCCGCTCGATCAGCAGCCGGATCGCGGCGATGACGTAATCGTCCTGCGCCGACAGGTACTCGCGGGCGGTCTTCTGCGATTGCCGCCAGCACCCCTGCAGGTCCAACGACAACGGCGCGGCCGCGTCGGCACCCGCCGATTCCTTCTGCAGTTTGTCGAGGCGATCCGCAAAGTCGCGGTTCTCGTCCGCGGGCGTGTAATGAAGTTCGCTCGCCGGTGGGTTGTCCGAGGGTGGGTCTTCGTTGGCCAACGCCTTCTGCGGCGGGAGGTCCGGCTTGTTCGGGTCGGTTTTCGGCGCGATCGTTCCGCCGTCCAGCCGCTGGGCGTGCCCCGCCAGCACCCGGTCGATCTTTCGATCGATCGCGTCCATGCCGCTGCCGCAGCCGGACAGACAAACAGCCACGGCCGCCAGCCCCGACCAGAGCCCGGCGGCGTGAATCATCCCACCCAAATTGGGGCCAGTTGGGGTCCTCAGTGCGACCGTCTCCTGCAAGATGGCGGCCAGTTTACCGCAGTTCGCCTCACGTCGTTGCGAACGCCCACAAGCCTCCATATCGTTGGCCCGTTTCAAGCTCCGAAATTTGTTCGGGAGATTTTTGGATATTTGCAAACCTGCATTCCCCGTGTACTGGGGGTGCAAACACGTGCGACCAGACCCGCGGCACGCCGTACGCCGCCGCCCTTCCCGTGACCGTCGCCGCCAGGGCGACCAACGGGCACCTCAGGAGACCCAACGTGGCCTCGATCACCTACGACGGTCAGTCCTTCATGATCGACGGGCGGCGCATATGGCTGGTCAGCGGATCCATTCATTACACGCGCGTGCCGCGGGCGCAATGGACGGACCGGGTCGCCGCGGCCAAGCACGCCGGGCTCAATACCATCGAGCTCCCGATCATCTGGGCCCGCCACGAGCCGCGCCAGGGGCAGTTTGATTTTCAGGGCGAGAACGACCTGCGCCATCTCGTGCAGCTCATTCAGAAGGCCGGAATGTTCGTCTGGCTCCGGGCCGGTCCGTACGTCGATGCGGCGTGGGACATGGGCGGCCTGCCGCCGTGGCTGCTGGGACTCGCCCAGGCACAGGGGGGAATCCGCCTGCGGAGCAACCAGGCGGCGTTCCTCGACGCCTGCTCGCGGTACATCACCGCGCTCGCGGGGCAGCTCCGCGATCTGCAACTGACCTCGCCCAGCAAGGGCGGCGCGGGCGGCGGGCCGATCGTGCTGTTGCAGACCGAGTGCGACTGGCACTGCGGCGACGACACGATCGCGGGCAACTACCTGCTCGAGATCGATCGCTACTTCCGCGAGGCGGGGTTCGGCGTGCCGTTGATCAACTCGAACGACCTTTGGCAGAGCGTCGAGGGCGAGATCGACGGATGGACCGGATTCGACGGCATGCTCTCGCACCTGCGGCAGTTGCAATCGATCCGCCCGCTCTCACCGCGGGTGGTCACGCGGATGCGCACCGGGCGAGTGGTCACGTGGGGCAAACCCGCGCCGGCCGCACCCTCGCCGGCGGTGGTCGAGTCGCGGCTGGCCGAGGTGCTGGCCGCGGGCGGGCAGTTCAACATCGACCCGTTCCTTGGCGGGACCAACCCGCAGTTCGCGGGCGGGCGGGATCCCTCCGGCGCGGACGCCTTCGTGTGCACGAGTTACGACAGCGCCGCGCCGCTGGCCGAGACCGGCCTGCCGGGCGCTTCGTACCACGCCGTCCGGCGCATCGCGACCTTCGCGGCTCGCTTCAACCGCGTGCTCTCCAACATCGACCCGTCGCGGCACAGCGTCTCGCTGGTGCCGATGGACGGCGGTGCCGGCGCACATCCGACGGTCGTTCACTGCAAGGGCAGCCAGGGCAGCGTCGCGTTCGTGTTCGCCCCGGCGGGTGGCGAGCCGCACGCCAACGGGGGCAAGCGTGCGCCGCTCACGCTGCTGCTCAACGATGGGGCCACGCTCCCCGTGGACATGGGCGATCAGTCGGTCGTCTGGTGCCTGCTGGACACACGCATCACGGCCCGCGGCCACCTCGACTACTCCAACCTCTCGGCGTTCGCAACCGTGGGCAAGGTCTTCGTGTGCTTCGGGCGCGAGGGCGGGCACGGGCTGCTGTCGATCAACGGCTCGCCGCTGGAAGTCACGGTGCCGTCGGGCGCTTCGCCGCTGGTGCACGAGCACGAGGGCGTGACGGTCGTGGTCGCCAACCCGCGCCAGCTCGAATCGATCGCGGTCGATGACCAGGCGGTGTACATCGGCGTGGACGGGTTCGACCACGCGGGTCAACCGATCGTGCACGGTGAGGCCAAGCAGTACACCCGCATCGACGCCGAGGGGCAGAGCAAGGTCCACAAGCTCTCGCACGCGTCCGCCGCCGGGAAGGCCCCGCACAAAGCCGGGCGCAACCACCTGGGCGAGTGGCTCAGCGCGAGCGTCAGCGACTACGCCGATGGGAGCAGCGCGCGCTACGCCTCGATCGCCAAGCCGAGCGACCTGGTTTCGCTGGGCGCGCCGTACGGGTACGGCTGGTACCGGATGAAGTTCAACTCCGGCAGCGTCCACAAGCCCAAAGTGATGTTCCCGCAGGCGGCGCACCGGCTGCACCTGACGCTCGACGGCGAGGCGGCGGGGCTCGTGGGGTTCGGCCCCGGCGCCGAGGAGATCGTGTCGCTGCAACTCAAGAAGAAGTCGCACACGCTGGTGGCGCTGGCCGAAAACCTGGGCCGCGTCAGCGGCGGGTCAGACCTGGGTGAGCCGACGGGGATCTGGGGCCCGCCGTGGTGCGTCGAGCACCTTTCGACGGGCAAGCCCCGGGTGGTGGCGTCGGAGCCGATCGACGTGCTCAACTTCCGCACGCCGATCCCGCGCGTGCACCGCGACGACATGAGCGATCCGCACCGCCTGACGTGGACGCTGCAACACCGGCGCAAAACCCCGGTGATCATGTCGATCGCCCCGTTCCAGACGCGGAGTAACGGCGGGATTGTGCTGCTGGACGGCAAGCCGATCGCCTACCTCGCGCCGGGGTCGTCGCGCACGCTGATCTTCGACCACGAGCAGCTCGGGCGCGGCAAGAACGAGATCCAGGTCTCACTCCTGGGCTCGACCCAGAGCGAGGCCTCCGACATCGCCAAGGCGGTGTCGTTCCACGAGGGTGTGGACAGCCTCGCGTCCAAGGCCGAGTGGGCCTTCGCCAAGTGGACCGTCCCCGACAACGACGCCTTCCGCAAGCCCGGCAAGCACACCCACGGCGAGCCGCTGTGGTGGCGGTGCTCGTTCACCGTGGACGAGTCAGACTCGCCCGTGTTCCTCGACTGCTCGGGCCTCTCCAAGGGGCAGGTCTACGTCAATGGCCGGCACCTGGGGAGGTACTTCGTGGCCACGGCGACCGGGAAGCGGGTCCCGCCGCAGCACCGATACCTGCTTCCTCGTCCGTACTTGAACGCTCACGAGCAGAACGAGCTGACCCTGTTCGACGAGCACGGCCTGACGACCACGAAAGTGCGGCTGGTGAGCGGGGCGGGCGAGTCCGCGATCGACTGATTGCGCGGCCGCCTATGCTGCACGCGTGAGCACGCACCAGCGTTCAGCGGCCGGACTGTGGGAGCAAGCGGTGTCGTTCGCGGCGTGGAAGCACCGCCATCAAGTCCGCAAGGACGGGCGCACGCCATATATCGCGCACCCGTTCCGCGTGGCCATGACGGTGCGGATGGTCTTCGGGTGCGACGATCCGGTCGCGCTGGCGGCGGCGCTCCTGCACGACACGATCGAGGACACGCTGACCGACTACGACGAGATCCACGGCCTGTTCGGGGCCGAGGTGGCCGACCTCGTCGCCGCGCTTTCCAAGAACATGACCCTGCCCGAGGCCCGGCGCGAGGCCGACTATGACAGCCGCCTGGCCGGTGCCGATTGGAGGGCCCAGCTCGTCAAGCTGGCGGACGTGTACGACAATCACTGCGACCTGATCGATCGCACCAAGGCGGCCCTTGCGGACGTCAACGACAAGTGCAGGCGGGCGATCGTGATCGCGGAGCGTCATGCGCACGAGCACGCGCCGCTGGCCGCGGGCATCGCCGCGGTGCGGGCGATCATCCAGGATTGAATACGCTCGCTCCGATCACGGCGCCCCGTCGGGCGGCCGATCCTGCGTCTGGCCCTGAGCGGCCGTCCCGTCCAGACTCTCGGGAATCGCGATTCCGGCCTCGGTCATCTCGGCCTTGATGGCCGCGATCTGCTTGTCGATCATCGCCACGTCGCGGGCCACGAAATCCTTGAGAATGTCGAGCTGACCATCGGGCACGGGCTTCCGGGCGTTACGGTTCTGTGCCAGCGAGCCCGCGGCTTGGGTCCGCGCCCGGACAAGCTCGGTGAGTTCCTGCTGCGGCGTGGGCGTGGGCAGATCGGGCTCGAGCATCGGGTCGAACTGCTGCGCGATCCACATCTGGCCGTTGTTGAAGATGATCTGGCCGTTGCCCCGGAGGTTGCCCAACAACACCTGCTGCCCAAGCGGGTCGTAGGCCTGGTCGGCGCCCCGGGGCATCCCGCCGCCCACAACCGACGGGCCGAGGCCGACGACACCCTTGGCCCGGGCGGTCGCACGGTCCACACGCATGGCTGGGAGCGGGTTGGCGTTCCACTCCTTGGCGGTCACCGGCGGGACGATCGGGTCCGAGCCCGGCGCGACGTACGACGCCGAGCGAGTCCGCCAGGCCCGCTCCAGCACGTTGGGATCGACGAAGGCGGCGTTGGGCAGTTCCTGACGCTCGCCCAGTTCGATTTTGAAGTCCATCTTCTCAGCGCCGCGCCGGACGGTGATGGGGATCACGTCGCCGGGATCGTGCGAGACAATGAGAGATTGAAGGCGACGCTGCGCAAGCGGGCCCTTGAGGACCACGCCGTCGGCCTCGACGATCATGTCGCCTTCCTGAATGGACTTGCTGGCCTTGAACTCGGGGAAGGTTCGTTCGATGACGACCCGACTGATGAGGTTCCGATTCTGCCAGAACTGGATGCCCATGGCCGCGCGCGGCGTCTGCATGAATCGGACCCTGGCCGCGGATGTGAGCCGGAGCCGGGTGTCCATGGTGCTCTGGGCGCCGTGATCCTTCAGGGCCTGCTCGATCATGGGCAGGGTGATCGCCTGATCGTCGAAGAGCTCGCGATCGGCCTGGGTGCGGGCCTTGAAGTCGCCGGTGTTGAGTTCGTTGATCAGCCGGGCCAGCCGCGCGGGGGCTTCCGGATCGACAACCCTGCCTTCCTGCGGGCGGATGAACACCCTTCCGCCGGGCGGCTGGATGATCTGGACCTGCTGAGCAAGCGTGCTCCCGGCGAGCATCAGCATCGCCGCGGCGGCCGGAGCGATTCGTTTCACGCGCACGCGGTTCATGCGAAAGGTCCGAAACTGGCCCGCCAAAGCCCCGAAACACGGGGGTCGCTATCCGCACTCTAGTGGGCCGACGCCAACGAAACAAGCTGGTCGGCGCCGGTCGACATCCATTCGACGGCTTGTCGCGTCATGGCGAGGGCGGCGGCCGCGCTGACTTTCCCGAACCGGCCCGTCATGGCGATCGGCGCCAACGTCTCTACGATGATGGCCTCGACCATCAACCAAGGTATTACCGACATGTCCGCCGCCCGGAAGCGGGCGGGCTTGGTCTCGGCGTGGTATCCGAGACAAAAGGCCCGAACAAGCTCCGGATTCAGACTGACACGGATGCCGGTCCCGCCCGCGCGATCGGACCCTCCGCCCGGCCGACGTGCGACCGCGAACTGCAACGCGCCGTTGGCCAGGTCCATGATGGTGCGGCCCGAGCGGACGGCGTCGAAGTCGAGCACCGCGACCACACGCGGCTCCGGTGGCGTGCCGGCGCTCGCCTGCGGGTCGGCGAAGAGCAGGTTGCCGGGGTGCCAATCTGCGTGGATGAGCTGTGCGGGGTGACGCATGACGCCGAGCGACTCGGCTTCCGCCGAGGCACGGAGGTAAGCCCCGCGCAGGATGTCCAGGTCGGAACGCATCGCGCGGTCGGTGCCGCGCCCCATGAGTTCATCGATGCTTGAACCGACCGCCGGGTGGTTATGAAACGTCATGTCCGGCGGGGTCCAGCGTGGGTGCAGGTCGTGCAGCAATCCGTGGAGCGCCGCGAGCAGCCGTCCGGCTGCGCAGGCCTCGGCGGACGATCGCTCGTAGCGGTGGCCGTCGATGAACCGGAACACTTCGTAGATGAAGCCGTTGAGTTCGAGAAGCGAGTTGTTGTCGGCGCGCGTGCCGACCAGCGGCGCGACGGGGAAGCCGTGCGAGGCGAGGTGGAGCATGACCTCGTGGCTGAGGGCGACGCGGTGGGAGAGGTCGTCGCCGCGGGGCGGGCGGCGCTTGATGAGGAACCGCCCGCGGTCGGAGACCACCAGCACCTTGGGACTCTCGCGCGAGCCGCCGCGGAGCCGCCGGAGCGAGTGGATCGCCCCGAGGTCGTATCGGGAGCAGACCAGGACGAGTTCGCCGGCGGTGATCTGGTGGGACGGGTGGGACAACGGGCTAGCGTACGGTGGCGGGTGGAGTGAGAGCCGCTCGGTCGGCCCGGAGCGGGCCGACGTTGGCTGGAAGCCCATGCCACGGTGCTTCACTCGACGTTCTGCACCTGTTCTTTGATCCGGTCGATCGCGCCCTTGATCTCGACTGTCCAGCGCGAGATCTCCGCGTCGCCGCACTTGCTGGCGATGGTGTTGGCCTCGCGCAACATCTCCTGGGTCAGGAAATCGAGCGTGCGGCCGACGGGCTTGGCGTCCTTGCCGCTGGTGAGGTGGGAGAACTGGTCGAGGTGGCCGGAGAGCCGCGCGATCTCCTCGGAGATGTCGCCCCGCTCGGCGGCGATCGCAACCTCGCGGATGATGTCCACCGGCTCGACGTTGAGCCCGGCCTCCTTGACCAACTGGGTGATGCGGGCGCGGAGCTTCTTCTCGAACTCGCCGGAGACCTGCGGCGAACGGCCGGAGATGTCCTTGAGCCTCGCGGCGATTTCCTCGCGGTGCGAGTTCAGGTCGGCCATGACGTACGCGCCCTCGCGGGTGCGCATCGCGACAACCTTGTCGCAGGCCTTTTCGATCAGGTCGTGCAAGGCCCCGCGGGCGTGGGCCAGCCGCTGCTCCTCGTCGGCGGGCGGTTGCAGCACGCCCGGCAGCGTGAGCAGGGCGCCCATGTCGATCTTCACCTGTCCGGCCGCGACCTGCGGCACCTTGCCGAGCTGCTCGATGTACCGGGTGATGGCCTTGTCGTTGACCTGATAGGCAAACTCGCCGGTGACGTCGGAGTAGTTCGCGGTCATGAACACCGAGCCGCGTTGCAATCGGTGGCGGAGCTGGGTCTCGATCTCGGCCTCGAGGAGCTGAAGCTCCTCCGGCAGGCGGATCACCGCCTTGAAGTACTTGCTGTTGAGCGAGCGGACCTCGACGAAGTAATGTGCGCCCGCGACTTGGGCCGAGGCCTCGCCGAATCCGGTCATGCTTCGAATCAAGGCCGACTCCTTGTTCCCGCTCCCCCTCCCCCCCCCCCGCCCCCCGCCCAGATTCCGCTGCGCCAACCCCCGGCCCCCAAGCCCGCTCGTCGCGCGAACACGCGGAGTCGGCCTCTGTCGGGCAGTCTAGTTCATCGATGACAAACGCGGGAAGACGTGAGACGCTCACACCCCGCCTAGAGGCCGCGCCCTAAGGCTGCCCACCGCCGCCGGGAGCGGGGGTGGGGGCCGGCTTGTCGGACGCGGGGGGAGTTGCGGGCTTGTCGTTGGCGGGGGAGGAAGTTGGCTGCGCGGGGGGTGCGGAGGGGGCGGGGGGGGCGGGGGGGGGCGGGGACCGTGGGTTTCGCCCCAGATTCCGGGGCCGCGGGCTTGTCGCCTTCGACCGGCGGGATGGTGATGGCGGGCGGCGTGGAGGCCGGCGGCGTCGTGGTCGCGGGGGCCGCCGTGTTGTCCGCTTTGGCGGGCGAGGAGCCCTCGGCCGGGGTGCTTCCCGGGGCGGCGGGCGTCGAGGATTCGGCCGCGGGCGCGGCCACGGCGGGTGCGGCCGGGGGCACGACATAGTTCAGGATGACCGCCGCCACGACGTAGATCACGAACATGCCGATCGTGGCGATGGTCAGGGCGTCGCCGGTCTTGGCGCCGAAGGCCGTTTGGCCCGAGCCGGAGCTGGCGCCGAAGGCCCCGCTCAGCCCGCCGCCCTGGGGTTTCTGGATCAGCACCGTCAGGATGAGGATGATGCAGATCGCCAGAAACAGGGCGATCAGGAGGGCAACCGCCCAGAAGTGAAGTCCAAGCGTGAGGATCATCGGATCGGGCTCCAAGGGACCGCCGCGGGGTCGGATTCCTGATTGGTCGGGAACGGATCGAAGCGGTTCCGGCGGTCGTGGAAAGGCGGCAATGGTAGGTCGATAGCCGCTTAGCGGCGGGCCGCGGCGGCCTTGACAATGGGCAGGAAGTCCGCGGCCGTGAGGGAAGCGCCCCCGATCAAACCCCCATCAATGTCGGGTTGGGGCATGAGGTCCGGGGCGTTGGAGGGCTTGCACGAACCGCCGTATTGGATGCGGACGGCGTCGGCCTCACGGGGGCTGTAGAGCGTGCCCAGCAACCGGCGGATCATCGCGTGGGCGTGCTGGGCGTCCGCGGCGGTGGCGCTTCGGCCCGTCCCGATCGCCCAGACCGGTTCGTAGGCGATGGTGAGGCGGCCGGCGGTCAGGTGCGCGGCATCCACACCGGCGAGCCCGGAGCGGACCTGCCGCTCGTTGACCGCGTCGGTCTCGCCCGCCTCGCGCTCCGAGAGCTTCTCGCCGACGCAGAGGATGCACGACAACCCCGCGTCGAGCGCGGCTCGGGTCTTGCGGTTGACCAGTTCGTCGCACTCGCCGATCTCGTGGCGACGCTCGGAGTGCCCGGTGAGGACCACGCGGACGCCGCAATCCTTGAGCATGGCGGCGGAGACCTCGCCGGTGAACGCGCCGTTAGGACCGGGGTAGAGGTCTTGAGCGCCCAGGATCACGCTCGATCCGCGAGCGAGCAGCGCGTCGCGGACGGGCAGCAGGTACACGAACGGCGGGAGCACGGCGACCTCGCACCGCGGGGTGAGGTTGTCGTTGGAAACGCCATCGGAGACCGCGCAGGCCAGCGCCACCGCCGAGACGGCGTCGGTGTGCATCTTCCAGTTGCCGGCGACGAAGGGTTTGCGCATAAGAAGGGCTCCGCAACGACGATCGGGGTCGCAACGGTAGTCAGACCGGTTGCGGGCCGTGCGGGTCGAACGATCCAGGCCCAATAACACGGCGGTCGGTGGGGTCACGGGTTATCGCCTGTACTTTGCGTAGTCTGTGCGGGCGGCCGCTGGCGCACTCGCTCACGACCGCCGACGATCTGAACCTAATCCGCCAATGCAGCCGGGAATTGGTCGATGAACCCTCCCGACGACTCGCACGCCGTCGTCGGCGCACTCCGTCCCGCGGGAGGTCCACACTTGAATAACCCAGACAGCACAACCGGCCACTCCGGACCGCCGATCGCGCCGACCACGAACGCCGGGAGGTCGATCGGCCCGGCTCAGGGCGGACCGCCCACCGTGGTGGTCGCCGACGACGAGGCCCACATCCGCCTGATCGTCGCCGATCGCCTGCGCACCGACGGGTACACCGTGGTAGAAGCACGCGACGGCGAGGAGGCGTTCGAGTTGATCACGGCCCAGCCGCCGAACGCGATCGTCACCGACCTGCAGATGCCGTACATGAACGGCCTGGAGTTGTGCACGCGTCTGGCGTCCGACCCGCGCACGGCCGACATCCCCGCCATCCTGCTCACGGCGCGCGGACACATCGTCGAGCCCTCGCAGCTCGGCCGGTCGGTCATCCGCAAGACGATCGCCAAGCCGTTCAGCGCCAAGGCCCTCTCGGAAGCGGTGGGGCTGATGGTCAAGGGCGGCGCGGGCGCTCCCGGGCGTGAGGCGGGCCCGTTCAGGCGTGCGCTCCCCACGATTCCTCCCCCACTGACCGGCGAGGCGGCATGAACAACGCACACTCACCAACGTCGCCCTCCGCGTCGCGAGCGGCCGCGATGGACCGACTGCACGAGCGGTGCCGCGCGCTGGGGCTGGCCCGCTGGCGCTGCGACAACAACGGCCTGATCCTCGACGAGCCGGTGGAGTCGGGCCCGGTCGGGCTGCTCATGAGGTCGCGGACGTTCTCGCGGCTGATCTCCGAGACCGCCCGCAAGTGGGCGCAGGCGGAGCGCTCGGCGGTTGTCGAGGCGTTCGCTGGGTGTTGGCTGATCCCGATCGAGGAGTTCCACCGGCGCCGGCGGACCGGCTTTGCGGTGCTGGCGGCCTTCGGGGCCGACTCGTTGCAGGCCCACGAACTCGAAGCGGCCCGGCAGGAGATGCAGCTCGACGCCGCGGCACTCCGAAAGGCCATGATGGGGCGCGCCCGCTACACAGAGCACAGCGCGGCGACGACGCACCAGACGCTCGCGTGGATGGCCGAGGACCTGGGCCGCGTTCGAGAGGGCGACCACACGGCCGCGGCGTTCACACGTCAACTCACCGACTCGTACGAGACGATCGACCTGCTGTACGCGCTGGGCCGGTCGATGAGCGACCTGCGACAGCCCGATCGGTTCGTCGCGAGCCTGTGCGAGCGGGTGAAGTTCACGCTCAACTTCGGGTGGGTCGGGGCGTGGATCGCCGAGGACGCGCGGCGTGGGCGTGCGCCGTCACCCTCGCGGCTTTTCATGTCGGGCGAGATGGACCTGGAACGGGCCGCGGTAATCCGCGGCGTCCGGCGCGCCCTCGACAACCCGGCCGAGCAATCCGGAAAGGTTATCCTGACCGAGCTCGACGGCCAGCCGATCAGGGGTTCGGGGCAGATCCTCGCGCAGCCCGTGGTGCGCGAAGGCGCGCTGGTCGCGGTGGTCATCGCCGGCGACAAGGGCGGGGACGACCCACAGGTCTCCAGTTACGACATCCAGTTGCTCGAGGCCGCGGGCGGGTTCATCGGCGCATTCCTCGAGAACTCCGCGCTCTACGCCGACCAGGAAGCGACGTTCCTCGGCACGCTGGTGGCGCTGACGTCGTCGATCGACGCCAAGGACCGCTACACCTGCGGCCACTCGCAGCGCGTGGCGCACCTCTCGCACGAGCTGGCCCTGGCGGCGGGCATGAGCGCGGCCGAGGCCGACCGCGTCCGCATCGCGGGTCTGGTGCACGACGTGGGCAAGATCGGCGTGCCCGAGGCCGTGCTGTGCAAGGCCGGCAAGCTGACCGACGAGGAGTTCGACGCGATCAAGAAGCACCCGGAGATCGGCGAGCGCATCCTGCACGACATCCCGCAGATGGAGGACGTGCTGCCCGGCGTGCTGCACCACCACGAACGTTACGACGGGCGGGGCTACCCGCGCGGCCTGAGCGGCGAGAACATCCCGCTCATGGGGCGCATCATCGCCATCGCCGACACGTTCGACGCGATGAGCTCGACCCGCTCGTACCGCTCGGCCATGCCGCGCGAGAAGGTGCTGGCGGAACTGGTCCGCTCGGCGGGCACGCAGCTCGATCCCACGCTGGTTCCGCTGTTTGTCAAGATCGACCTGGCGACGTACGACGGCATGGTGCAGGAGCACGCGGCGGGGGCGGGGATGGCGGATACGGTGAATGTGGAGCGGCGGCGAGCTGCGTAGCGGTCCGGGGGTGTCGCTCGAAGTCTTGCTCCGACCCCCGTCGATGAACGTTCAAGCCCTCGGCTTGAGGCCGAGCGCGAACAGGCTCGAATCCTGTGACGGTCGCGATTCGCGTTCCCCCCTACGGCAGTACCTGCCACTTCCACGTCCCGGCGATCGGGTCCATGCCCGCAGCGCCGGTCTGGTAGGCAGTCGGCGGGGCCTGCAAGACCTGGGGGTCGTAGCGGATGTCCACGCCCGTGTCGAACGTGAGCGAGCTCTCGCAGATGAGCGTGCCGACGATGCTGAGCGTCGGGCCGATGGGCACGGACGAGAGGCCCCCGGCGATGTGGATCACGCCGCGAATCTGCGACGGGTAGGTGTCGGTCGTGTCCGAGTCTTCGACACCCTCGTAGGGCGAGCCGGTCGGGTTGAGGTTCATGCCGACCGTCGCTTCGCTCAGGTCGGCGGTCGTGCCGGAGATCGAGACGCTGGACGTGGCCGCCGTGGTCAGTACGAGCGTGGGCAGGTCGCCGCTGGGCCGGTTCCAGTTGACAGCGTCGCGGACCTCCAAGGTGGAGAGCAGGTTGAGGTCGATGATGAGCGTGGCGGCGATGCGGCAGTTGCGGATGGTCAGTCGCGAACCCACGGGAACCGCGATCCGGTACACCCCCTGGCTGCTGACGGGTCCGTAGGGGTTATACGTCGCGCTGAGCAGCGTGTCGCGGATCTCGCCACCAGACGGCAGCGAGCCGTAGTTGATGGTCACCGCTTTGGAGATGATGGCGGATCGGCCCGCGTCGCTCAGGCTGGTCGCGGCGGCGACGCCGGTGCGGACCTCGCCGATGATGGTGCCGGAGTTGTTCAGCGTGCCGACGCGGATATTGGCGACGAGCGTGCCGGCGTTGCGGAACGAGGGCGTGCCCAGGGGCGCTCCCGATACCGACATCGGATTCGAGCACGTGATCGAGTTGCCGGCGTACACGGCGTAGTTGAGCACGTCGAGCACCGGCGGCGGCCGGTACTGACAGTCGAGGCTGTACACCCGCGTCGCGTCGCCCACGCGGCCATAGCCGTACACTCGCACGGGGTCCCGGTCGAACTTGACGAGGCTGCCGTCGGTCGGGTCGATGATCTTGAACGTGGCCGCCGCGGGACCGCCGGGTCCGGATGATCCCAGCGTACCGATCGCTGCTTCTCCTCCAGCCGCATAGTCGGCCCGCCACGTGGTGCTCGTGTTCATGGTGGTCACGGCGGCCTCGACACCGGCCTGAGCGAGCACACCCGCACGGGACCACTCGCTCTCGACGAGCGTGGACTTCATCTGCGTGCGGGAAAGGGCGATGGCGCTGAGGCCGACCACGGTGATCATCGCGGCCACACCGAGCACGAGCACGTAGACGCTGCCGCGTCGAGTGTGATTCATCCGAAGTTGAGGCGAGGATGCGGCGGTCACTTGCCCCCTCCGAACAGAGCGTTGATCAATCCGCCGAGGATCCCGCCGCTGTCGGCCTTCGGCCCGCCTTCGGCGGCCACTTCCGCGACGAGAGTTGGATCGGCGGTCACAACGGCGTTGTTGGGGATGGAGGTGCCCGCGTAGACGTCGGCTCCGGCATCGAGCCGAATGCGCACGAGCGCCCCTTGGGCCTGCAATGTGTTGCCGGGGGTCGCCTGCTGAGCACAGCCCCACCGCGAACACAGCGTGGCCAGCACGGTCTTCTTGCCGGAGGGAGCGGTCACGATCACGGTGATGCGCTTGAGCCCGTAGTCCGAGTTCCCGGTGCCGGCGCCCGACGCGTCAGCGGGATTGACGCGCTCGACCTTGACCTGGCGCTTCCAGAGCGCGGAGAGCCCGGGCAGGGCCACGCCCGTGCGATCGGTGGGTGGGCTGTCAACAAGCCCGCCGAAGTCGTCGACGGCGCCCCATGTGCTGCGATTCTGGGCCGGACCGCCAACCACCACCAACGACACGAGCGAGCCGCTGGTCGCGCCGTAACCGGTGCAGGCGATCTCGCCCAGGAGCGAGCGGGCGAGAGAATCGGCCTCGCGCCACTCGGCCTGAACCGTGCGGCCCCGAGCGGCCGCGCCGACGGTCGTGAGCGCCGCGACGAACATCACGCCGACGATGACGATCGAGATGACCGCCTCGACCAGTGTGAAGGCCGTCCGAGCCCGGGCACGGTGGGGATTTCCGATAACAATCTGCATGGCTAGTGACTGGAGACGGTCCCGTAGGCGAAGAAGCGCATGTCGGTCGAGTCGTCGGGCGCTGACCAGGTGGCGCCGGCGTCTGTGCTCGCTGTGACGAACGTGTTGTACGGCATGGCCGAACCACCCGACCCGTATTCCGTGATGGCGGCACCGCCCGTGGTGGTGATCTCTTCGAGCCGGATGCACACGCCGTCGCTCGGCAGGAGAGGGCCCGCACCGATGGCCACGTCGAACCAACCGGTCGCGGCGGGGAGCGATCCTTCGGCGATATCAAGACTGGCGAGCACCGCGCCCGTCGGCCTCCATTGATCGCTGCGGACAATGGAGACCCGCAGGGTTCCGGCGGGGCTGGCATCGCGCGACAACCGCAGGCGCAGTCGCGTGATCGTCCAGGAATCAACATTGTCCGCGAACGCCGGCTTGAGGTACTGCGCGACGAAGACCTTGTCTGAGACCAAGACCGACTTGATCGTCGCCCCGGAGGATGTGTCGAACGAGGCAAGCACCTGCTCGGCGCTGTCCGTCGAGGCCGCGCCCGAGTGGCCGATGAGGTCGATCGTGAACTGATCGACCACGGGCAGGAGCACGTGCTCGTCGCCGTTGACGGAGCGGTAAAGCGGTGAACCGACCGCGCCCCAACGGTAACGGATGGTCTCAGCCATCGAGTCGCCGTCGCGGTCCGGCACGGTCAGGTCGACTTCGGACTTGGAGCGGGCCGTGATCGCGGTGGCCTCGTTGACATCGGCCAGCACCGTGTCGGCGGCGGCGGCGGCTCGGACGGCCTGGGAACTGCGGTCTCGCCCCGCGTCGGCCGCGGTGGTGGAAATCGTCAGCGCACCGGCCATCCCAACGAGCAGGATCGCCATGACGCCCATCGCGGCCACAACCTCTACGAGCGTGAAGGCGCGGCGCGGGGCGGGGTGGTCATTCGTCGTGTCCGGCGACATACGCCCTCCCAAAGCCGGCCTCGATGACCACGGACTGCTCGGCCGTTCCGGAGGTGAGCACAACGGTGCAACCGGCGTTGCCCTCGCCGCGTCCGTCGAACTGGATGGAATCGCCCGCCAGACCGACCAGTCGCATGGAGGCGCGATAGGGATCATCGGCGAGATCGACCACGGTCCCCGGCTTGGCGGCGACGCGCTGCGCATCGGTGTAGACCTCGTACTCGGATGTCGCGGTCACGAAGCGGACGGTCCTGCTGCTGCTGGTCGTCCGGGCCTGAGCCTGCGCGACCTTGAGGTCGGCGATCAGCCGGGCGCAAGCGCTCTGCACCCGGTAACGCGAGAGCGAGCCGGAGTACCGCAGGATCCCCATCGTCGACACCACCGACATGATCGCCAGCACGATTACGAGCTCGAGCAGCGAGAAAGCGCCGTACAGCGAGCGCTCGTGCCGACGCATCAAACGAGCATCCGCCCGGCGCGCGGACTCTGGGTCGCACGCGGCCGGACGGATTGGATTCACACACTTCTGCGGCATGCCGGGCCCTGTCAGCTTTCCGCGGCAACGCGGCACGGGCCGGGGAGGAGGGGGGGAGGACGATCAGTAGTCGCTGTAGAGCTTGCCCGCGGCGTCCTTCTCGGTACCGGCCGTATTGGCCTGGATGCTTCCGGTGATCACGTCGTACTTCCAGCCGAAGTTGGCGGTGCCCAGGGCGCCCGCGTGCACCCCGGTCTGGCCCTTGTTGACGGTGCCGGCGGGCATCGGAGGGATCGAACGCAGGTACGGGCCGTAGGGGTACTGGTCGTCGTCCGTGCCGGGCGTCGGCTGCACACCGGCCGTGTAGTTGGTGCGCTTGGTGAGCACGTCCGCGAAGGTGGCCAGCGGCGGGTAGGCCCCGCCGTGCTCGGCCTGGTAAAGGTCGATGGCCTTGCGGAGGACGGACAGGTTGCCGCTAAGGGCGCTGTCGTTGGCCCCCGCGGCGCCGCGGCTCATGCGCGGGATCGCGATGGCGGCGATGATGCCGATGATCACCACGACGATGACCAGCTCGATGAGGCTGAACGCACGACGGTTATTGCGGATGATGCTCAACATCTCGGTTGCTCCCGCGGGTGTGCTTGGGCGACGTGGAACGTGCCTTCCCGCGCGTTGTGTATCGCCATCAACACCCGAGGGGTTGAGTCCGATTTCCGAATTGTTGAACGAGGCTCCGGTCCGCGGGTTATCGGCCGGCGATGCCGCGGGGCTCGAACGGGACCGGCAGACCGAGCGTGACATTCGATCCGGCCTTGTCCCCGCCGACGGGCTCGAACTCGACAGACGCCGCGTCGATCCGCACCAGGCGGTAACCGTCGAGCTCGTCGCCGATGGAATACAGCCGGCTGGCCGCGGCGCGGTGCTCGTCGGGCGCAACCTTGATCAGGGCCTTGGCGATCCTTCCCTGCGCCCGATCCTCGATCAGGATCGCCGTCAGTTGGTTCCGCTGGAAGCGGATCGTGGCCTCGTCAACCTGAGCTGGGGCAGCCTTTGCGGCCGCACCGCGATGTGAGGCGGCCTCGGCCGCGGCGGCTTCGTCCAGGGCCTGCTGCCAGCGCGAGGGCGGCACAAAGGCGTCGGCGTCCCGTGTGATCGACTGGAGCGCCGCGAGCTGCTTGGCCACGGGGATCGTGGTCACCGCCCCGGCCACCAGCCCGGCGCCGGGCGCAGGTGCGGTCACGGGTGCGGACGGGGTCGCGGCGGCGACGGGCGTCGGTTCGGCGTTCGCGGCCGCGGGGCCGGTCGCCCCGCCGCCCAGGAACAGGCGATCGACTCCGAGGGCCACGACGGCCAGCCCCAGCACGCCCGCGAAGACCTTGCGTTCAGTGGTGAGCCTCACGGCCAGATTGGAACATTCGATCTTGCGCCGTGCCAGAAGTTTGGGGCTACGGGCGCGGTTGCGCGTCGGCAGAGGCCGCAGGCGCGGCATACCAGCGCAACTCGATCGCGAACGCCGCCTTATCGGGCTCCGCGTCGGCCGCCGGGGCGGACATGCTCAGCCCGCGCACTTCGATATCGGGGTACTTCTCGGACAACAACTCGTGCAGGAAGTCGGACACCTGCACGAACCCGCCCCCGCCGGCGAGCCTGATCGGCACGGTCGTGAACTGACCGATGGCCGGATCGCTCTTCTCCGTTCCGGGATTGAGCGAGTCGATCCTGACGTGGTGCCGATCGGCGAGTTCGGAGATCACGGCCAGGCGGCGGTTGATGTCCGCGAGGGGCGAGAGCTGCAAGCTGGTCGAATCGAAGAGGCGGCGGATCGCCGCGAGCTTGTTCTGCTCGATATTGATGAGCTGCTCGGACTCGAAGGCGGTGCGGACCTGTTCGTAGATGTCTCGCCTTTTCTCTTCGACGCGGGCGCGGGCGTTGAGCACCGGCTCGACGCCGACGAAATAGCCCGCGCCGAGCAGGGCCGCGACCGCGGCCATCGCGACGGCATCGATCCGCAGGACCCGCTTGTTGAGTGCCGACGATCCGCTCACGGCACACCCCCTACCGCCGTGTCGCTGGCGGGTCTTTCCGTGAGCCGACATTCGGCGTCGAACGCGACCGCGTTGACGCCGCGGAAGGGCTCGGTATGCGACTGTCCGAGCCGGACATCCACGAGCGGGCCGAGGCCGTCGAGTCGCCCCAGAAAAGCCACTACGCCCTGCTGCGAGAGCCCGAAGCCGCGGATGGTCACACGGTACGACTCTGTGAGTCGCACCGGGGCGCCGCTCTTGCCCGGCGTGGGAGGCTTGGCATCCGGCGCGGAGGAGTGGGAGGAAGCGGCGGGCTTCGGCACGTCCTCTGCACGGACCTCGACGCCCTGAAGAACAATGTCGTCGCCCCGGGCCTGCGCCAGCGCGGCCAGAAAGGTTGACCAGTCCGGATGCACCCCGACGGTCTCGGACGCCTCCAGTCGGCGCGAGAGTTCCTGCACGTCTTTGCGGACCTTGTCGAGCGTCTGCCGGGCCGCCTCCACACGGGCCGAGAGTTGCCCGGCGTCGCCGTCCAGGCGCGAGGTCTGAGCGCTGCCGACGATTCGGAGCACGGCGCACACGCCGGCCACGCACACAGCCAGCGTGCCGATGGCCGCGACCCACCTGCGGACGCGCACGCTGACGGCGATCTTGTCTCGGTGCGCCCGGGGGATGAGGTTGACGGCGGTCATGCGAGGGCCTCCGGCGGATAGGCCGCCAGCCCGATCGCCACCGCCAGCGATGCCGATCGAGTCGCCTCCTGCGGCTCGGCCGACCCGGGCAACAGCGTCGAGGCCGCGGCCACGGTGACGGTGCAATCCAGTTGCACCCCGAATCGCGCGGCCACCCCCGGGAGGTGTGCGCCGTCGCCGCAGGTGAAAACCTGCGGGAGCGATTCCCCGAATCGTCGCGTCGCGTACGCGAAGGAAGCCCGCGCCTCGGCGGCGATCGCGTCGATCCACTCGCCGATGGCCCACTTCGCGGCATCGGTCAGGTCGGCGTCGTCGTGCATGTCGGCCGGCGCGTCCCCCAGGGCCACGCTCTCCAACAGGAAGCCCGCGACGTCGGGCTCAATGCCGAGCTTTTCGGCCAGGTTCGACCGGCAGGCCCCCAGGCCCGACTCGGCGAGGTGACGCTCGTAGACGATGGTCTCGCCGCGCACGACCACGACGCACGCGGCGTCCCAGTCCCACTCGACGACCGCTGCAAGAGACGATGCGCCGGGCCGGCAACGCGCGATCGCGCGGGCCAGGGCGGCGCCGCGGGTGTCGATGGCGCTGGTCTGGGCGCCCGCGCCGTCGAAGGCCGCGATGAGGACCTCGGCATCGGCCTGACGGCACCCGACGGCCATCGCCTGCATGCCTTCCACGCCGCGGGCCGAGACCGACGACGTCGGGACCTCCCACCAGGCCGACTCGATCACGTCCGGCTCAAGGCGGTGCGTGCGGGCCAGTTCGTTGCGGCAGATCGTGTCCAGGGGTGCGCCGCTGGACCGCGGCGGGACTTCGAGAACCGCGGTCAACAGCCGCCGCGCGGGCATGGCCAGGACAACCCGATCGCCACGGAAGCCCTGCCTGTCGAGCGCGGCCATCACCACACCCGCCTGTTCCAGCGAGATCGACTCGGCCGGTTCGCCCCGGGCCAGCACCGCGGCTGCGCCGAGCACCCAGCCCGCCCCTGGGCCCGCCGCACTCCCGCCCCCTCCCCCCCCGGAACCGCCGGCCCGACGCAACTGCACCGCGCGGATGCAGCGTCCGTCGAGGTCGATGCCGATGGGTGAATATTGCGGGCGTGCAAGCACGGGAGGGGCTCCGGGCGACGGTCGGTGCGGGGGCGATTCACGCCCCGCGGGTGGTGGTGGCCAGGTCGAACAGGGGCAGGAACATGCTCACGGCCACGAAGCCGACGAGCAATCCGAGGGTGATGAGGATGATCGGCTCGATGAGCGACGTGAGCGAGCGGAGGACGATCTCGTTGTCCTCCTCGAGAAACTCGGCGATGCTGACCATCACCGGGCCGATCTGGCCGGTTTTCTCGCCGCTGCGAACGGCCTCGGTGACCGACTTCGAGATCAGCGGGCTCTGCGAGAACACGGCGGAGACGGACCCGCCGCGGGTGACTTCGTCCTCGGCGCGGGCGATGAGCCGCTCGAAGCAGATGTTGCCGGAGGACTCGCGCGTGAGCTGGAGGGCCTCAAGCAGCGGCACGCGCCCTTCGAGCAAGGCCCCGAGCACGCGCGCGATCCGGGCGGTGGCAAAGGCCCGGACCACCCGTCCGAAGATGGGCACGCGGAGCACGAACCCGTGCAGCCACTCGCGCCCGGGAGCCGAGGCCAGCCACAGCTTGACGCCGAACGCCGCCCCACCCGCCGCGATGAGCAAGGCCCACCAATACTCGCGGCAGAACGCGCTGAGGTCCATCAGCAGGCGCGTCGTCGGCGGGAGCGGCGCACCGAGCGTCTTGAACAACCCCTCGAAGCGCGGCAGCACGAACCCCATCATCACCCCGAGCACCCCGCACGACACACACAACAGCAGGCACGGGTACACCATCGCGCCGGTGACCGAGTTGCGCGTCTTGAGCTGCTGACGGGTCAGGACGGTGAGGCGACGCATCATCGCCTCGATGCTCCCGCCCGACTCGCCCGCGCCCACGAGACTGCGGCAGACCACGTCGAAGTAGGCCGGGTGCGGCTGCATCGCGTCGGCCAGCGTCGCCCCTTCCTCGACGCGCCGGCGGATATCCGAGACGGTGTCCCGCCAGCGGCCCTCGACAGCCTGCCGCTCGACGGCCGCGAGCGCCTCGACCATGGGTGTGCCGGTGGCGACGAGCACGGTGAGCTGGCGGAAGAAGCCGGCGACTTCCTTGAGCCGGGCCGACTTTCCGCCGGCGGAGAACCCCTTGGACGGGGCCCGCAGCCTGGACTCCGCGCGGGCCGCGCCGGGACGGTCCAGCACCGAGCGTCGTTCGGCCAGCTCAACCACGAACAGCCCCTGCTTGCGCAGTTGCTCGCCGGCCTCGGCCAGGCCGCCGGCGTCCAGATCATCGCTGAACTCGCGGCCAGACCGATCGAAAGCGCGGTAGGCGATCTTCATGCGGCCTCCCTGCGCTGCTCTTGCGAGTCCTCGGCCGCTGGGTCGTTGTCTTCGGCGTCGTCGCGCGTGACCCGGAGGACCTCTTCGAGGCTGGTGCGCCCTTCCAGCGCGAGGATCACGCCCTCCTGCCGCAGCGCGAGCGTTCCGGAGCGCTGGATCTTGGCCCGCAGTTCGTGCGTGGCGGCGTTGACGTGGATCATGTGCCGCAGATCGGGCGTGACTTCCATGACTTCGTAGATCCCGCAGCGCCCCTGGAACCCGCTGTCGTGGCACTGGCGACAGCCGCCGCCGCGCCGGAACGGGCGTCCGATGTGCTCGGGCAACCCGGCGTCGAGCAGGACCTGCTCGGCGGGGTAGTAGCGGGTGATGCACGCCGGGCAGATCGTTCTGGCCAGGCGCTGCGCCACCGCGCCCACCAGCGCGCTGGAAAGCAGGTACGGCTCGATGCCCATGTCGTTCAGCCGCGCCACCACACCCGGCGCGTCGTTGGTGTGCAACGTGGCCAGCACGAGGTGGCCGGTGAGTGCGGCCTGCACGGCGACCCGGGCCGTCTCCTGATCGCGGATCTCCCCCACCATGATGATGTCCGGGTCCTGACGCAGGATGCTCCGCAGCGCCCGGGCGAACGTGAGCCCGATGGCCTCGCTCACCTGTATCTGGTTGATCATGTCGAGCTGGTACTCGACGGGATCCTCGACGGTCAGGATGTTCACCTCGGGCGAACGGAGGAGGTCCAGCGCCGAGTAGAGCGTGGTCGTCTTGCCGCTGCCGGTTGGGCCGGTGACGAGCACCAGCCCGTGCGGGCTCTTGAGCACCCGGGTGAAGGTGTCGAGCGTTTCGGGGCGGAAGCCCAGGTCCTGCAGGCGGACCTTGAGGTTGCGCTTGTCGAGCACGCGAACGACGACCTTCTCGCCCAGCAACGTGGGCATGCTGCTGACCCGCAAGTCCACCTCGCGCCCCTCGGCCACGATGCGCACACGCCCCTCCTGGGGCAAGCGCTTCTCGGCGATGTCCATCTTGCCGATGACCTTCACGCGGCTGACGATCGCCGCGTGCATGCCCGCGGGCGGCTTCATCAGGTCGCGCAGCACGCCGTCCTTGCGGTAGCGAACCCGCGTGCCCTTCTTGTCGGGCTCGATGTGGATGTCGCTGGCGCGGTCCTTGACCGCCGTCAGGAAGGCCACGTTGACCAGATTGACGATCGGGCTGCCCGCGACCATCCGGTCCAGGTCGGTGGACGGGCCCTCGTCGACCTGCTCGCGCTCGACGACCTCCACGTCGGTCTCGTGCAGGCTCGTGAGAAAGGCGTCGATGTCGACGTTTCCGCCCGCGTACTTCTTGACGTACTCGACGATGTTGGCCTCGAGCGCCAGCACCGGGCGCACCTTCAACCCCGTGAGCTGGCGCAGGCGATCGATGGTCGGCAGGCTCTGCGGCTCGGCCATCGCCACCGTGAGCGTGTCGTGCACCTTGAACATCGGCAGCACGCGCAGGCGCGTGGCCTCCTCCTCGCCGATCAGCGCCAGCAGCGGCGGGTCGATGAGGCCGTGACGAAGCTGGCAACCGGGTGCACCGATCACCGACGCCAGCGCACGGACCAGCACGCTGCTGGAGATCACGCCCTGCTCCACGAGCAGCTCGCCGAGCATCCGACTGGACTTCTTCTGGTCGGTCAGCGCCTTATCGAGTTGCTCTCGCGAGATCGCGCCCTGCTCCACGAGCGCATCACCGACCCGCTTGCGGGCCGGGCGAACCGGCGTCGAACCGTGCGCTTCGGCGGGCGGAGCGGGCGACGGTTGCGCCGGCGTGGGAGGCGGAATCGGCGTGCCGCCGGTAGGCGTCGGCTCGTCCGGCTCGCGGTGTGGGTGCTTGCCGAGATTCACAGGAAGCTCCTCACGGCGGAGTTGACGTCCTGGTAATGCTCAAAGAGTTTGGCTAGGTCGGTGAGATCGAGCACCTCACGGATCGTCTCGTTGGCGCCGCACAGCCGCATCGCTTGCCCGCCCTCGGAGAGTTGCTCGGTGGTCTCCTTGAGCACCTCCAGGCCGCGGCTGTCGACGAACGGCACTTGCGAGCAGTCCACCACGAACCGCCCGAGGCTCTGGACCATCACCTCACCGAGCCGCTGAAGGAAGCGGTCGGCGTCCTGGCCGCAGAGAGGGCCCTGCGGCTTGAGGACGGTCACGGCTCCTTGTCGCTGCTCGATGATCTCCAAGGCCGGAACTCCGACAGGTGTAGTGCTGACGAGCGGCGGGCTGCCGGTCTGTGCGCCCGTTAGCCCTCCCCCCGGCCCCCTCCCTCTGGGAGGGGGAGCTAGGCCGCGGCGGGCAGGGTCATGGTGAACGTGCTTCCTTTGTCCAGTTGCGAGCGGACGGTGATGTCGCCCCCGTGCATCCGAACGACCTCGCGGGCGATGGCCAGGCCCAGACCTGTGCCGGTGACGTTGGTGATGCGTCGGTCCTTGGCGCGGTAGAACTTCTCGAAGATCAGCTCGCGCTCCTCGTCGCGGATGCCGATACCGGTGTCGGTCACGTCGACGGTGAGTTGTCCCTTCTCTTCGCCCACGCGCACGACGACCTCGCCGCCCGCTGGCGTGTACTTCACGGCGTTGCCGACGAGGTTGTGCAGGGCCATGACGATCTTGTCGCGGTCGCCCATGAGCACGGGCAGCTTGGGCGGCAGGTCAAACCGCAGTCGGACCTCCTTGGCCTGGGCCTGCTCGCGGAAGTCGTGCTCGATCTCCTCGAACACGGTGTTGATTCGCACGTCGTCGCGGTTGAGCTTCAGCGAGCCCGCCTCGATCTCGGACAGGCTCAGCATGTCGCCGACAATGCGCTCCAACCGCCGGGACTCCTGGCTGATGACGTTCAGGGCGTCGGAGCGCTTCTTGGCGTCCTCCGCGCCGCCCTCAACGAGCATCTCCACGTACAGCCGGATGTTGGTGAGCGGGGTCCGCAGCTCGTGCGTGGCCTGGGCCACGAAGCTGTTGCGGGCTTCGTCGGCGACGCGCTGCTGTGTGACGTCCTCGACCACCACCAGCGCGATCGCCGAATCCTCACGACGCAGTGGCCGGACGGTGATCCGCAGCACGCTCGCGCCCGCGGTCCCGCCGCTGCCTGCGCCCGCGTCGCCCCCCGGGGCCAGGGCGGGTGCATCGCCCGCATCGGGCTGGCGGCGGACCTCGCTGATCACGCGGTTGCGGATCGAGCCGGCCGCGACGCCGCGGATCGCGTCGAGCACCTTGCGGTCCTCGATCGCCCTGGCGAGGTCTGCGCCCTGCAACTCCTCGCGCCGGGCCCGCAGGAACACGCTCGCCGCGCCGTTCACGTACTTGACCTTCAACTGCTCGTCCACCAGGAGCAGGCCGAGCCACAGGCCATCGCACACGCTGCCAAGCTCACCGTCGCGGCTGCGCCGGCTCGAGAGCTTCTCCGCGGTCAGTTTGCCGGCGACGTATTCACGCAGCCGCTCGCGATCGGCGACCAAGCGGTTCCATGCCGCGGCCTCGGGCCCCAAGTCCGGGCTCACGCACAGATCGCCGTGCGCGGCATCGGCGACGTTGGGCGTCTTGAGCGCCTCGCCGATGGCCCCGAGCGCGCGTAAGCGGCTCCGCATGGCGCGGTAAGCCAGCCAGAGCGCGCCCATCGCGCCCGCGCCGATCACGCCGATCCCGGCTTGCAGCGGCCAGGCGTCCGAGAGCGCCACCCGTGGATTGTCGACGACCCGCAGTTCCGCAAGGCCGCGCGACGGGACGGCGATCGGGACCCGAAACTCGGCCCGGCCCCCGGCATCCGTGGAGTTGCTTTCGCCTGTCTCCGCCGCGGTCGCGCCGCCCGTCGATCCCCACTTTTCAGGAAGTGCATCCAGCAGCAGCACGGCCGCGGGGTCGGCGTCGGCGATCACCCGGTTGTCGAGCGCCGGGACGGTCACTTGGCAGGCGTCAAACCCCTGCGTGCGTGTCGCCTCGTCGATCATCCGTTGCACGCCGGTGGTGTTGTCGGTCGCGAGCAGCCCTGCCGCGTTGCGAGCCAGCAACTGCGCCACCGCGTGCGCGCGCTCGCGCCGCGAGGTCTCCACCGCGTGGCTGTAGCTGTGCACCGACCACCACGCCGCACACCCGAGCGCGAACACCAGGATCGCGGCCGCGAACAGGCCGGCGGTCGCGATGAGCGACTCGCCGTGCACCATGTAACGGCGGAGAGCGCCGCCCGGTCGAGGGGTTGGATTCGCCTGATCTACCACACAACCTCCGAACACTCGCTCGTTTGAACGCAAGCGCAGCCATCGGATATCGGTCGATGGCCGCGCGGCTTGAAGGTCCGCGACAAACGTGCTCGCAATGTCCGTCGGCGTGTTCCTTTCCAACCCGCCGCCCTACGCTTGGCTCGGAGAAGACGTCCGCAATAACCCGCGGCCCGACCGCGAGCACGCGAGACGCGCACGAGCCATCGCCCCTGAGACCGGGGGGCCGAAGACGGGACCGACCCGCGCAGCACAACCGACCCACCGTGTCGGGTTATGGGGCCTACCCAGCCCCGATCGCCGATGCTCCGGGCCCGCTCAACAGATCGCACCCGTTCCAGCACACCCTCACGCTCGCCTCTTGGAGTCCACCCTTGTCGATGCACTTCCGCCCGCTTCGCCGCACGTCTGTCCGGGCATCCGCTGCCGCCGCCAAGGGCCGACGTCCGGACCTTGAGGCCCTCGAAGCCCGTCAACTGCTCGCGGCCGACCTCGCCGTGGCATTCGACACGTTTCAGGGCGCACCGGACTTTCTCGTGCCCGGAGACCACGTCTCGCTGCCGATCGTGGTGGCCAACCAGGGCGACCTGCCGGCGGTCGGCCGCGTCACGGTCAACTTCTACCTCTCCAAGAACACGACCTTCGACACCGACGACGTGCTGCTGGAGAGCTTCGCCGATCAGGAAATCAACCTCAACTCGCAGAACCCCACCGATTCCGACACCGGAACGTTCACCGGCACGGTGGCTATTCCCGGCGTCGAGCCGGGCAACTACTTCTTTCTCGTGCGGATCCTGCCCAACCTCGCCGTGGGCGACCTGAACCAGGCCAACAACGTCGCCGCCAGCGCCGACGATCAGGGGTTCGCCTGGAAGTTCGGCGATTTCAGCGGGCGCACCAACGTCACGATGTCGCTGCTGGAAACCAACGGAACGACTGTGTCGTTCGGGCTCAACGGCGGCGGCACCGGCACCGTGACCCGGGACACGCAACACCCCGAACGCTTCGTCGTCACCATCGACAACAGCGGCACCGGCTCCCGCGCGTCAATCGCCGGCTCGGGCGGCACCGGCGTCGATGCCGGCGTGGCGCTCATCCAGGGCATCCACATCACCGGATCGCTGTCCTCGCTCGACGCCTCGACCGGCCGCCTGCTCGGCGGCGTGACCATCGACGGCTCGGCCGGGTCGATCAACTTCGGTCAGGTCGAGGGCCCGTCAGCGATCGTGATCGCGTCGGCGGCCGCCAACACCGCGTTCCAGTTCGGCTCGGTGAGGAATCTGACCATCACGACGCCCGGCGGCGTCTCGTCGATCGCCGTGACCTCGTGGATCGACACGGACGGAACGCCCGACGTGATCGCGGCCAAGTGGATCGGTTCGCTCACGAGCACCGGCAACTTCCAGGCCGGTCTGGCGCTGGCGGGGCGCGCCGGCGGTCGCACGCTCGACACGGTCAACATCGGGGGTACCGCCAGCAAGGGCGCATGGGACGTCAACGGGCGCGCCGGGTCGTGGACGTTCAGGTCCGTCGCCGCGAGCTGGTCGGGCAGCATCAGCAGGAACCTGATCTCGCTCGACGTCACCAACATCTTCCGCGGCAAGATCGCGGCCAAGACGTTCTCGTCGATCACGGCCGCATCGCTTCGCGGCGCCAAGATCCTGGCCGGGGCCGACCTGGGCACGGACGCGCGGCTCGGCGGGACCGACTCAGCCGCGGACTCGTTCGCCTCCGGCACGATCAACAGCCTCACGGTCAACGGCAAGGTGCTCAACACGATCGTCGGCGCCGGGCTCGACCCGGTGGACGGCGTGTTCAAGAACGGCGACGACCGGCTCAAGACCGGACGGATCAACAACATCGTCGTCACGCGGACCGCCTCGGCCAACAGCCGCTTTCTCGCCAAGCGATACTCGCCGACGGGCACGTTCCGCATCGGCGTGCGTGACATCGACACCGCCGAAGACCGCCGATTCATCTTCGACGATTCCCAAGCTCCGACGGCGTCGGACGTCGTACTCAGCCCGGACGGAGGGCCGACAACCGTCCGCCTCAAGTTCGCCGACAACCAGCGCATCGACGCCGCCACGCTCGGCGACGGCGACCTGGTCCTCTCGGGGCCCGGCGGCATCATGATCCCGCTCACCTTCGTCGTGCCGGCCACACCGCTGAAAGATGCCGGCACGATCACCGTGGAGTACACCTTCGCCGCTCCGGGCGGGTCGTGGGACGCCGCCGACAACGGGGAGTACCAGGTCCTCATCACCGACGGCCAGGTCACGGACATCCTCGGCAACGCCGTCGCCGCCGGGCCGATCGCGAGCTTCACGATCGCCATCTGAGACTGTCCCCGTGCTCGCAACGCTCCCCTTCCACACCGGCGGCTATCCTCTGCGGCCATGAGCACGCAGCGACCGCTGGTCGGCATCATCATGGGGTCCGCCTCGGACTGGGCCGAGACGATGCAGCACGCCGCGGCCACGCTCGGGCAACTGGGCGTACCGCACGAGGTGCGGGTCGTCTCCGCCCATCGCACGCCCGACCTGCTGTTTGAGTACGCGTCGACGGCCGAGTCTCGCGGACTCCGCGTGATCATCGCGGGCGCTGGCGGCGCGGCCCACCTCCCGGGCATGTGCGCCAGCAAGACCCACCTGCCCGTGCTCGGCGTGCCCGTCGAGAGCAAGGCCCTGCACGGGATCGACTCGCTGCTCTCCATCGTGCAGATGCCCGCCGGCGTGCCCGTGGCGACGCTGGCCATCGGCAAGGCGGGCGCGATCAACGCCGCGCTGCTCGCGGCCGCGGTGCTGGCCCCGAGCGACGCGGGCATCCGCCAGCGGTTGCTGGACTTCCGGACGGCGCAGACCGTCGCCGTGCTCAAAGCGCCCGACCCGCGAACCTGACATGACCGGCCACGACTCCATCCACGCGCCGACGGGGACAGGATCGGCTCCCGCGCCCGCGGGCTGGTCCGGCGTCCGCGCGGACGACGGCTTCCCGACGATCGGTGTGCTCGGCGGCGGGCAGCTCGGCCGGATGCTCGCGCTCGCCGGAATCCCGATGGGCCTGAAGTTCCGGTTCCTTGAGAGCGACGCCGCCTGCCCCGCATCAGACGTCGGCCCGGTCGTTCAGGGACGCTACGACGACCCGGCGGCGCTCGATCGGTTCGTTCGCGGCGTCGATGTGGTCACGTACGAGTTCGAGAATGTGCCCGCGACCACGGCGCGCTGGCTCACCGAACACGTGCGCGTGCACCCGCCCGAGGGCGTGCTCGCGATCGCGCAGGACCGTTTGAGCGAGAAGCGCCTGTTCCGCGACCTGGGCATCCAGACCGCCGCGTTCGAGCAGATCGACGCGCGAGCGCAACTCGAAGACGCCGCGGCGCGGCTCGGGTTTCCGTGCGTGCTCAAGACCCGCCGCTTCGGCTACGACGGCAAGGGCCAGTGGATGCTCCGCTCACCCGCCGACATCGCCGGCCTGCCGGGGGAACTCTGGGGCGGTGGAGCGACGGGTGAAAGCGGCGGACCGGCGAACCTGATCTTCGAAGCGTTCGTCCCGTTCGCCCGCGAGCTCTCGATCATCGGGGTGCGATCGGTTCGCGGCGAAGAGACGTTCTACCCGCTGACACAGAACACCCACCGCGGGGGGATCCTGCGCGAGTCGCTCGCGCCCTCTCCCCCCCTCCCTCACTCCTCCGGCGTCACCCCGGCTGAACAGGCCACCGGCGAGGCAATCTGTCGGAGCGTGCTCGACCGCACCGGCTATGTCGGCGTGCTCGCGATCGAGCTCTTCGAGTTGACCGATGGCACGCTGGTGGCCAACGAGATGGCCCCTCGGGTGCACAACAGCGGGCACTGGACGATGCAGGGCTCACCCTGCTCGCAGTTCGAGAACCACCTGCGCGCGATCCTGGGCTGGCCGCTCGGGAGGGCCGCGCCGGAGCCGGGCGTGTGCTCGGGCATGCTCAATCTGTTGAGGGAACTGCCGCCGGCAACGTCGCTGCTCGGGCTGCCCGGCGTCCATCTGCACCTGTACGGCAAGGCGCCGCGCCCGGGCCAACTCCGCAAGGTCGGGCACGTCAACATCGTCGCCCCCACGCCGGACGAACGCGACCGTCGCATGGCCGAGTGCCGACGGTTGCTCGCCGACTGCCTATAGCCGCGCGGCTAGGCTTCGGTCGCATCGTCCCGCTCCACTTCCCGAGGCGCGGGCCCGATCTCCAGCAGCACCTTGTCCACCCGCGCCTTGTCCATGTCCACGACCTCGAACCGGAAGCGGTCGAGCGTGAAGGCATCGCCGGCAGCGGGGATACGACCGAGGTACGCCATCACCATGCCGCCGAGCGTTTCGTACCCGGCGTCTTCTTCCTTGGGCAGCGACCCCACGCCCATGAGTTCCTTCAGCTCGTCTACGCCGAGCATGCCGTCGAGGAGGTAACTTCCATCGGCCCGCTTCACGATCTCCGGTTCGTCCACCTCGCCCTGCCGGGCGACCTCACCCACCAGCGCCTCGACGATGTCGCCCAGCGTCACGAGCCCTTCGAGCACGCCGTACTCGTCGAGCACGAAGGCGATGTGCGTCTGCTTCCGCCGGAACGTCTCCACCATCCCGATCGCCGGCGTGCTCTCGGGCACGAACAGCGGCGGGCGCACGGCGTCGGCCAGTCGCCACCGTTCGCCCCCACCCCCGGCTTCGGCCATCAGGCCGAGCTTGACCAAATCCTTCACGTGCACCACGCCGACCAGGTCGTCCAGGCCGGACTTGCACACGGGGAAGTGCGAGTGCGAGCCCATCGCCACGACGACCCGCACACGCTGCGGCGTGTCGTCCAGCAGCAGAAAATCGATGTCGGTTCGCGGCACCATGACCGCCTTGACCCCCTGATCGCTCAGCCGGAAAACCCGCTCCACGATCTGCTGCTCGGCGTGCCGAAAGACGCCCGTTCGCGCCCCGCTGGCCAGGAGTGAGCGCACGTCCTCGACCACCATCTCCTGATCGCGCTTGGGCCGGAACGGCACCAACTTGAGGATCAGGTTGGTCGACGCGCTCAGAAGCCACACCAACGGCCTGCACACGCGCGACATGATCCACATCGGGCGCGCCCCCAGGCACGCGAACGTCTCCGGCGCGATCTGCGCGAGCCGCTTGGGGACCAGTTCCGCCACCACGATGATGAAGAAGGTCAGCGTGACGACCGTCACGGTGAGGCCGATCGCGTGCGCGTAGCCGCTCAGGTCCGGGTCCCACCGGCGCACCCATTCGGCGACCCGCTCGGCTACGGTCTGCTCCCCGAAGGCCCCCAACAGCACGCCCGTCAGCGTGATGCCGACCTGCACCGTGGATAGGTAGGTGGTCGGGCTGTCGAGAAGGCGCAGGGCGAGCCTCGCGCCCCGATCCCCCCTCCCCCCCCTACCCCCCTTCCCCCCCACCCCCCCGGCCCGTGCCTCCAACCTCCCACGACGCGACGACACCAGCGCCATCTCGGTGAGCACGAACGCCCCGTTGACCAGGATCAGCAGGATGATGATCCATAAACCCATCGGGCCAAGAGCGTAGGGGATTCTCGCTGGACGTGCCCGCGGGCGCGCCCGCGCACTCGACGCTCCACACCCCGACACGGCCCCCGCCCGCAACGCCGTACAGTGACGTCACAACCGGCCCGGCCTTCGCGGCCGAGCGACGCCCCGAACGGCCCCTCATGGAGGCCCCATGTTCAAGTTGCCCCCCATCCCGGAATGGAGCGCGATCCACCCCATCGCCGTGCACCTGCCCATCGGCGTGCTGGCCGCGGTGCCCGTTCTGCTGGTGCTGGCGATGTGTTTCGGGCGCGCGAGGAAGGGCTTTGCCGCGGCCGCTCTCGCTCTGCTGATCATCGGGGCCGGGGGCTGTGTCCTCGCCACCGCCACGGGAGAGGCGACCGCCGACGTGGCCATCACCACGGCGACTTCCGACAAGGTGCTCAACCAGCACGAGGAACTCGCGGAGTTGACGCGGAACATCTTCCTTGCTCTCGCCGGCGTGTACCTGGTCTTGCTCCTCGTCGCGGGCGCGCTCAAGGACCGCCTCAAGCCCGCCGGCTGGGTCGGCATCCACCTCCTCTTCCTCTGCGGCTACGCGGTCGGCATGTTCGCCCTGGTCAACACCGGCCACCTCGGCGGACGACTGGTGCACGAGTACGGCGTGCGGGCGGCGATCGTGGGAGAGGCCCCCGCCGCCGATGCGGACTCTCAGAATCACGATTGACGCCGCGTCGGCCTGCGGCCGCTCATTGCGCCGGCTGGTGCCGCGTAGGCGAGTCGGCCCGCGCGGGCCCCTCAACCGTGAGTTCGGCGTCGTCCATCAGGTACAGGCTCACGAGCCAGTCCTTGACCAGGTAAGGATCGACTCGCAGGATGCCGGTCACCGACCCCGAGGCCCGCAGCCGCTCGTCGCCCTTGGCCGCCGCCTTCAGCTTCACCTCGATTGCATCGTACGGCGTCGGCGGCACGCCGATGCAGCAGCCGTCCCACTGGTTGAGCATCATCAGCATCTCGTCCTGGCTTTGGGCCATGATCGGAAACGCGATGTAGCCCGCGATCCGCACCCACTTCCCGTCGAGCATCTTCAGCCGGTCAGGGATGGTCTTCCGGCCCAGCCGCGGCTGGTAAGTCTCCTGCGCCGAGACGAGCAGCTCCCACGAAACCTCGTGCGGCTCCGCGTGCGTGCCCTTGCCTTTGAGTACGAACCGGCCATCCACCAACGTCGTCCCGTCGTCCCTCACCTCGAGTTTCGCCCTCGCTTCCGAGGCCGGTACGCTCGCCGCGGGCTTCGGCTGCTCGGGCGCTTCGCTCGAAATGTCGGGCGCCGGCGGCGCGGCCGTGTCGGTGAGCCCGAGCGCGGCGTCCAGCCCGGCCTGCATGGCCGCGGCCTCGGCCTCCTCGGGACGGGGCGGACCAACGAGCCCGCTCGCGGCCCACCCTCGGTTTCTAGGCCCATCGGGTTCGGCCACCGGTGCATCCGCAACCGGCATCGCTTGCGGCGCATCGGTGACTGTCGATGATTTCCCTCCGGTCGATGGCGCCGGCTCATCCGCCGAAGGTGCGGGCACGCTCGCGGCGGGGTCGATCGGCTTGATCGGGGCTCCGGCCGCGGATGTTTCGGCGGGCACCGGTCGGACCGACCCATCCGCACCCTCTATCCGCTGCGGCGGCATCGAAGCGGACCCGGTTGATGCGGGAGCGTCGATCGTCGGCTTGGCGGACAGATCGGCGGCCTTGGGCGTGGTGTCGGGCGAAGAGACGCGATCGCTCGGCTCTGTGGCCGCGGCAGCGGGCCCGCTCGCCGGCAGCGGCGCCGGCAATGTCGATTGCGATTGCCCTCGGCCGATGAACATCAGCCCGAGGGCCGCCACCAACGCCAGGATCAACAATCCCCAGAACCACCGCATCCCGCGCTCCTTCGCCCGCGGCGCGCGGGCCCTTCGGTCTACCGGACGCTACCCGACCGGCTTCAGATTCTTCACAACGGGCGTGCGATAGGCCATGACCGCGGGCACCAATCCTGCGGCCGCGGCGAGCAGCACTGCCCCCATCAGCACCGGCAGCACCCACGCGGGGTCCCACACCGGCCGGATCACCAGGCCCATCCGCTGCTGGAGAACCCCGGCCGCCGCGAGGCCGCCCGCGACCGCCAGCACGCCGCCCGCGATCACGCCGAAGACTCCGAGCAAAGCCGACTCGGTGATGACCAGGCCAAAGATCCGCACGCGGCTGGCCCCGAGCACCCGCAGCACGGCGATCTGCCTCCGACGCTCGTGCATGCTGTTGTAGAGCGCGAGCATGATCGCGATCGCGCTGGAGAGCAGCACGGTCACCGCCATCGCCCGGAAGACGACGTCCACGTTGGACACGATCACGAACAGCCGCTTCATTTCGTCGCTGGGCGAGGCCACGGTGAACCCGCTCTGCGCCCGCAGCGACGACGCGAACGCCGGCAGCGCGGCCGAGGCGTCGCGCCCGGGCCGGGTGGCCATGCGGATGTAGATTCCCGTGATGCGACGATCGGCCTCGGTCAGCTCGACTTTGGGGTTTTCATGTTCATGTTCGTGGTCGTCAGCGTGGCCGTGGTCATGGTTGTGGGCCTCCTCGTCGGAGTGGTCGTGCCCGCCGTCCGACTCCGCCCGCTCGTGCGCGTGGATGGCCCACGCGCTCCCGAGCGTTGTGAACACCGCCCGGTCGTGCGGAGTGCCCGTCGGCCGGAGGATCCCGACCACGGTGTACGTGAACTCCTCGTGTACGTGGGCTTCGCGCGCGTTCGCCGTGCCGTGAGAGAGGTGGATGCGGTCACCGATCTTCAAGTCCGTCCCGGTCGCGGCCCGGGCGCCGAGGACGATCTCGAAGTCCTGCTTGAGAAACGCGCCGCCCAGGAGCGACCACGGGCGTCCGGGGTCCGGCTCAAACTTCTCGAAGAACTCCGGCGTAGTGGCCATCACCGGGAATCCGCGGTAACTGTCGCCCTGCTGTGTCGGGATCGCCCAGTCCACCCTCGGGTCGCCGGCGATCTCCTGCACCTTGGCCCACGGGATCGCGCGCGCCGGCGCGTTGGCGTAGAACACGCCGTTGAGCACGGCGACCATCGGGCTCGCGTCGCCGCTGACCAGCAGGTGCATGTTGCCGCTGCCGCGCTCGAACGCCTGCTCCCCCGCCTTGCGCATGGAGAGCAGCGTGAGCAGCAGCGCGACCGCAACGGCGACCGTGAGCGCCGTCGTGACCGTCGAGAACAGACGGCCGGTCATGCTCCGCCGGATGATCGTGAAATCCGTCATCGCCATCCCCACGGCTCCTTCGCGTTCCGCTTCTGCCCCACTTCTCCCCCCGCCACATCACCATGCCGTCAACGCCGTCCTCCGCTCGAACCGCTCCGCCAACGAGCGGTCGTGACTCACGCACAAGAGCGCGGCCCCACTCGCCCGGCACGTCTCCTGGATCAGGTCCATCGCCGCACCCGCGTTGTCGGGGTCGAGGCTCGCCGTCGGCTCGTCGGCCAGAACCAGCTCCGGCCCGCACACCACGGCCCTCGCCACCGCGATCCGCTGCTGCTGACCGACGCTCATCCGGTCCGGCGGCGCATCCACGCGCTCGATGCCGAGCCGGTCCAGCAGCGACCGTGCGCGGTCGCGGTGCTCGCGGGCCGGGACCGTCGAAAACATCAGCGCCGCCATGACGTTCTCCAGCGCCGAGAAACCGTGCAGGAGATTGAACGTCTGGAAGATCATGCCGATGTGCCGCCCGCGGAACCGATCGCGTGCGGCCCCGTGCAGCGAAT
Source organism: uncultured Phycisphaeraceae bacterium (assembly GCA_964630785.1). Lineage (GTDB taxonomy): Bacteria > Planctomycetota > Phycisphaerae > Phycisphaerales > UBA1924 > JADLCX01. The sequence goes on from CAZVZG010000015.1 coordinate 50,087, forward strand.
GGATGTTCTTACCCGCGACTTCAACCCGGCCCTCCGATGGTTCGTCTAACCCCGCGATCAGGTGCAGCAGAGTGCTCTTGCCCGTGCCGCTACCGCCGGTCAGGAGCAACTGTTCCGCGCGACCCAGCCGCAGTTCCCGCACGTCCACCGCCCACGCCCGCCCCGCCGGATCGGCGTCCGCCTCGATCGGAGCGTCCTCGCCGCGCGTCGGATACCTGAACCGCAATCCGTCGATCCGGAGCGCGTCGGCGGCGTTGCGCGGGCAGGTGCTCGGGATCGGCGTGGTCGAAGGGTTTGGGGCCATGAAACTCCCGGGAATGCCCTTTGGGCCGCGGATTGTTAGCCGGGCTCGATGGTCCATCGAATCTAGCGGTCGCGGGCAGAGTCTGCACAAGGTCCCGCGACCCGCCCGCCTTTGATATGCTCCCGAACCGTGCAGGGGTCTGGCGGCCGCGGCGGGCGAGCCGGGCGCCGACGCCCTCACACCCAATCATGCCCCACGCCCAGACCATCGCCGATCGCCCCTCGCTGCCTCCAACGCCGCCGTTGGTGCTCGAGCCGGTGGTCGGACCCACAATCACGCCCATCGCCATCGACCCCGCCCAGGCCTCGGTGCTCGGGCGGTCATCGACGTGCCAGGCGATCCTCGCCGATGAATCGGTCTCGCGACGCCACGCCCAGGTGCACCACTCCAGCGGAACGTGGTTCATCACCGATCTGGGCAGCCGTCACGGCACGCTGGTCAACGCGATCCAACTCGCCGCCAACGGCGCGGTCCCCCTGCACAACGGCGACCTGGTCGGCATCGGCCCGTGGACGTTCCGTGTCCGCACGGGCGGCGCGGCCGCGGCCAGCCACATCACTACCGACGACCGCTTGCTGGAGCAGGAGCGGGTGGAGCGCGTGCAGGAGCGTGAGATGGCGGCGATCACGCAGAACCGCCTCAACCTGCTCATGAACTGCGCCGCCGCGATCGCCGGCGTCAACGACGAGGCCAAGCTCTCCAAGGCGATCGTGGGCGCGGCGATCGAGGGCACCGGCTTTCCCCGTGCCGCGATCCTGCGGGAGGTCACGCACGACAGCAACACCTTCGACATCGTGTGCATGCGCGGCCCTGCCGAAGGGGGAGGCGGAGGGGCCCGTTCCGACGCCGCGACCGCCGGCCCGGCCGTGCGGTTCAGCACCTCGCTCATCAACGCCGCCCGCTCGGGCGACCTGGCGCAGCTCAAGTCCGACGCCGCGATGGCCGGAGGCGCGAGCGTCATCTCGCTGGGCATCCAGACCGCCATGTGTGCGCCCATCGCGATCGGCGGCGCGGTCACGGCGTTCCTCTACCTCGACGCCCGGGCCGGTGAAGGAGGCGGTGCCCGGGCCTTCATGGCCGGCTTCGGCTCGCGCGGCGCCGCGATCCAGCAGGACGCCGCGGCCTTCTGCATGGCCCTGGCCAAGATGTACAGCCTGGCCATGTCCAACATCCTGCGCGAGCAGCTCGCGCAACGTCAGGCCACCATCGAGAAGGACCTCGCCGCGGCCCGCGAGGCCCAGCGGCTCATCATGCCCCCCGACGAGGGTCAGGTCGGCGGCGTCCGCTACGCCATGCGCATGCGCTCGGGCCGCTACGTCGCCGGCGATCTCTTCGACGTGATCGAGCTCGGCAACGGGCGCGTCGCGGTGCTGCTGGGCGACGTCGCGGGCAAGGGCATCGGCGCCGCCATCCTCATGGCCACCGCCCAGACCCACCTCAACGCCAGCCTCCGGGCTACGGGCGACCCGGCCGCGGCCGTAGCGGAGGTCAACGGCTACCTCTGTTCGCACGTGGCCCAGAACAAGTTCATCTCGCTCTGGCTGGGCGTCTTCGAGCCCGCATCGCGCCGGCTCTCGTTCGTCGATGCGGGGCACGGGCACTGGCTGCTGGCGGGCGGGCGTCCGGGCGCGCGGAACATTCGGCGCGTCAACGCCGTTGGCGGCCTGCCCCTGGGCATCGAGCAGGATTACCGGTACCAGTCGGAAGAGCTCATCCTGGAGCCGACCGACCGGCTGGTCGTGTTTTCCGACGGCGTAGTGGAGCAGCCGAGCCCGGACGGCCCGATGTTCGGCCTCGAACGCGCCATCGCCGCGCTCGAGCCCAGCGAGTCCGAGTCCGACGACGTCCGCCGCCTCTTTGATGCGGTCGTGAACTACGCCCAGACCGACTCGCTCTCCGACGACACCACCGTCGCCAGCGTCGCGTGGCAGGCGGCCGGGACGTGATCCGGCTTTCGCCCCTCGCGACCGCACGTGCCGTCGCCCTCTCGCTGTTGAGCGCGGCTGTAGGCATTGGTGGGTGCGCCGCGACGCGACCAACCACGCAGGGCCCGACAGTCACGGCCGCGCCCGATTACGCGGACCGGCTCATGGCCCTGGTCGAGACCTACCAGCCCGCCGACCCGTACCTGCCCAACCGATGGAGTCAGGCGGTCCGTACGGCGTTCATCTACTCCGGCGCGCAACGGATGTTCGCCGCCCGCTCACTGGCGATCAGCGCGTACACAAGCGCCTCCGACGCCCACCGGCCCGAGGACTTTGTCGCGGCCGCGCTCGGCGAACTGCCCGACGCGCCGCCCGATCTGGCCCCAGAGGCCATCCGGTTTCTCGACGCGCTCGAATCAGAGAACCTGCTGCTGCACCTGCACGAGATCGCCGAGCCCTGCCGCCTCGTCGCCCCGCCGCCGTACCGCGGCTTCAACTCGCCGCTGGCCTCGCAGGAGACCTACGAGCAAGGGCCGTTGCGCAACCTCGCCGATGCGTGCCGGCTGCGGATGCGCACGGCCGCCGCGGAGGACCGGCCGGCCGTGCTCGTGGGGGCCTTCGCCAGCGGCATGCAACTCGGCCGCACGATCTGCGGCCGGCCGATGCTCCTGAGCCTGATGAACGCACAGATCACGCAGAACCGCGTGATGCTCGAAGCCCTGCGCGACGCCCGCACCTATCACTTGAGCAACGCCACCTGCCGGGCTCTGCTCGAAATCGAAGGACGCTCGCGCCTGCCCCCGCCCGCCACGTTCCTTGAGATGGAGCGGGTCATCGGGCTGGACGCCATCGACCGCTATTTCGATCGCAAGGCCCGCGAGCAGGTGGCGGCCGCCCAGGGCACGGCATCGATCACCGACCTGTCACGGACGGAGTCCATCGCCGAGTTCGAGGCCGCAATCGAGCGGTGCAAAGCGATTCTCACACGAGAGACCGGCCCGGATCGGCATCAAGCGTCGTCTCCGGACGACACACACCCCAGAACATCGGGCCCGTTCGCGGCGATGCTCACGCCGCCGCCGCTGGAAGTCCGCGAAGGGCGCACCGACCCCGACGGCCTGCTCGCGACGCTCGTCCCGCCGATCGGGCCGATGGTGATGGGCGTGCAGGAGCACGCGTGCATCCGCGCCGGGCTCATCACCGGTTTGTTGCTGGAACTCCACCGCAAAGCGCACGGTGAGTACCCGCGCACGCTGGCCGATCTCGACATAGATGATCTGGAGATCGCCGTGCCGCGCGATCCGTACGCGCCCGATCGGCCGCTGGGCTACCGGCCGCCCGCGCCTTCGGCCGGGTCCGCATCGCCCGCCTCATACATGCTGTATTCGGTCGGGGCCGATGGCGTTGACAGCGACGGCGCTCCGTCGATCCGCGGCCGGCGCGAGGCGCTCTACCCGCCGCCGCGGGGCGCGGGCACGGACTACATCATCATCGAAGCGACCCGCCCATGAGCGGCGTCGGCCCGCGTGCCGGCTACTCGCCCTCCTGCTCGCGGTACAGCCGCGCACGCAATCGCTCCAGCAGAAGGGCGTGGATCTGGCTCACACGTCCCTCGCAGATGCCCAGCACCTGACCGATTTCCTTCATCGTCAGACTCTCGAAGTAGTACAGCCAGATGATCAACCGCTCCGATCGCGACAGAGTTCGCCCGAGCCACTTCTGAACGTCACGATCGAACAATCCCGCCGCGGCCGCCGCCGCACCCATCCCCCCCACCGCTCCACCGGCGGACCCGCCGCGATCCGAGGCGGCGGACACCACCGACTCCATGGTCGGGCCCGCTTCGCCGTCGTCAGAGGGCGCCGTGAGCGACGACATGCACGGGATCTCCGCGCCCTCGACGATCGCCCGGGCCTCGTCCGCGTCCGCGTGCAGCGCCCGCAGCAGTTCTTCCTCGGTCGGCGAGCGCCCGTGCCGCTTGCGGAAGTCGTCCTGGGCCCGCTTGACCTGCGCCTCGCGCCGGCGGGCCAGGCGAGGCGCGATGTCCTGCGATCGCAGGTAGTCGTTCATCGCGCCCACGATCCGCTTGAGCGCGAAGGTCTGGAACCGTGTGGCCCGGTCCGGATCGAACACACCGATCGCGTCCATGAGCCCGAAGCACCCCGCGCTCACCAGGTCGTCAATGTCCACGCTCGGCGGCAGCCGCTTGCTGAACCGCGCCGCCACGCCCTCGACGTAGGGGCGGTACGCCGCCACGAGCGCGTCGAACGCGGCTTTCTCACGGGCGAGGAAGTAGCGATTCCAGAGTTCCTTGTGATCGGGCGAACCGCTCGGCCCAGAGCTCACCGCGCTCGCACCGACGTTCGCCGTCGAAGCCGTCGCGCGTGGAGCCGCCGACGGGCCGCGGGCGTCCGCGGGCGCGGCGGCCTGACGTGGGCGACGAAAACCCGAAGGGCAAACCGTGGTCGCGGCCATGCGTTGCTCCTCGCTGCCTGGGCGGAGGCGGCGGAACCGCCGCTTCCCTTTCCGACCGAGGCCGCGACTCCCGCGGCATCGACGCTGCGATCCGAGCAAGCATCCTGCGAGCCCGACGGCCGCGCCCCGCGACCCGTACCGGCGGGGGAGAAGGGCGAAGCGCACGGGCTACAACATACGAAACAAAACCGCGGTGTGCCCGCGAGTTCTCAGGCGTTGCGGTTCCGAGATACGTCGGTTGGGAGGTCTGTAACGACGGATACCCCGCCTGGGGCGGGTGGAACGGTCAAGCCGTCGTCTACGACAGCACCCGCACCGCTTCCTTCTCGTCCGTCAGGCCAACGGCGATCTTATCGTGGGCGTCCTCGAGCATCGTCCGGAAGCCCAGCGATCGGGCCGCCTCGGCGAGCGTGATCGCGTCGGCCCCCTGAGCGACCATCTTCCGAAGCGTGTCGTTCATTTTCATCAGTTCGTACACGGCGACGCGCCCGTAGTAGCCCGAACCCAAGCACTTCTCGCAGCGGCCGCGGAGGCCGGTGCCCGTGCCCACACCCTTGCAGGTCTGGCACGTGCGCCGGAGCAGGCGCTGGGCCAGCACGCCCAGGAGTGTCGACGTGATGAGGTACGTCTCGATCCCGATGTCCTGAAGTCGCGCGATCGCGCTCGGCGCGTCGTTGGTGTGCAGCGTGCTGAGCACCAGGTGGCCCGTGAGCGAGGCCTGAACCGCCAACTGCGCCGTCTCCTTGTCGCGGATCTCGCCCACGAGGATCACGTCGGGGTCTTGTCGCAGCAGCGAGCGCAGCCCCGCGGCAAAGGTCACGCCCCGCTTCACGTTCACCTGCGTCTGGCTGATGCCCTCGAGGTGGTACTCCACCGGGTCCTCGATGGTCATCACGTTGCGGCTCGTGCGATCGACCTTGCCCAGGCCGCCGTAGAGCGTCGTGGTCTTGCCCGAGCCGGTCGGCCCGGTCACGAGGATGATGCCGTTGGACTTCTGCACGAGCTGGAGGAACTCACCCTGCATCGCGCGGGTCATGCCCACGTCGTCGAGGCTCAACTGCGTCTGGCTCTGGTCGAGCAGACGCAGCACCACGCGCTCGCCGTACACGGTCGGGATGACCGACAGGCGGATGTCGATCTTGCGGTTGCCCACCCGCACCGAGCTGTGCCCGTCCTGCGGGCTGTGGCGGTTGGCGATGTCCAGCTCGGTCATCACCTTCAGACGCGAGCTGATCGCCGGCGCCAGCGAGAGCGGCGGCGTGAACGCGTCGTTGAGCATGCCGTCCACGCGGAAGCGGATTACCAGCTTCTGCTCCATCGGGTGCACATGGATGTCGCTGGCCCGCCGGCGCAGCGCCTCGAACAAGATCATGTTCACCAGCCGGATCACCGGCGTTTGCCGGGCCAACTGCAGCAGGTCAGTCGAGTTGCGGATGCTGCCCGCGGCCGACTCGATCGCCCGCTCGTCGAGCGGCATCTCCTCGACGATCTCGGTGACCAGGTCCTGCTTCTGCTCGTAGCCGCGGTTGATCAGGTTGACCACCGCGCCACGCGGGCTGAGCACCAGCCGCACGGGCATGCCCAGGCGCTCTTCCAGCACGCCGAAGAGCGCGGGCTGCATCGGCTGGGCCGTGACGCAGGTCATCACATAACCGTCGCTCTCGAGCCCGGCCACCAGCCGCTCGCGCGCGAGGTTGGCGGGGATCACCTCGTAGAACCGCGCGCTCGACTCGTTGAACCGCGGCTCGGGCTCCAGGCGCAGGCCCGTGCGGCGGGCCAGCTTCTCCAACGCCGAGTGCTCGTCGATCGCCAGCATCGACAGCAGCACGTCCCACGGCTCGTCGTCGCTGCCGGGAAGCTGCGAGAATGAGCGGACCTGCTCGGGCTTGAGCGTCAGCCCCACCCCCCCCACCCCCCCCACTCCCCCCACACCCCCCGCACCACCCTCGCCCCCCGCGAGCCCCTCGCCCGCAAACTGCGAGGCGATGCGGGCCCAGTCGGTGGCCGAGGCCGCGACGAGGTCCTTGGCGGGCATAGCGGCGGCGCCGGCCTTGGCGTGGCCGTTGGTCGCCGGTTTGGTGAACAGGGACTTCTTCATCGCCATGTCTGTCTCGCCTGGGCTCCGCCGCGGCGGCGCGATCCGGTCAGTTCACCATACCGTGCTCTTTACGCTTGTACTTGCGGTTGGGGTCTTCGGGGACGTACTTCTCTCGCTGCTCGCTGATCGTCTCGTCGAGTTTGTTCTCGGTGTCCAACCGGGCGGACTCGCTCAGGTCGATGCGGTCGTGCGTGGGCGCCGGCAGCGCCTGCTCAAGCCCCGCGCTCGACAGCGGCATCTTCGTGAGCAAGCGGAGATCGGCGAAGCTCGGGTCGCGCATGATCTTGGGCGTGATGAACACATAAAGCGTCACGTTGCGCGTCTGCGTGCGTGTGTCCTTGAACAGCTCGCCCACGATCGGGATGTCCTTGAGCAGCGGGATGCCCGTCACGTTCTTGGAGCGGAACTCCTGCGCAAGACCACCGACGATGATCGTCGTGTCGCTGGGCACCGTCACCGACTCGCTCTTGAGGCGGTTGGTCTGCTTGGGCGGCGGCGAGCCGTTGCTGCCCTCGCCGGTGAAGCTCGACAGTTCCACCTCGTATTCCAGCCGCATGTAGCCGCCCTCGGAGATCTGCGGCTTCACCGTGAGTTTCGGGCCGGCCTCCTCGTAGCCGCCGAAGCTCTGCACGTTCTGCTGCCCGGCCGAGCCGATGGTCGTCGTCTGCGTCGGCTGGGCGTCCTTGCTCTCGATCTCCGCCTCCTGGTTGTCGTCCACGAGCACCTGCGGGGCCGAGACGACCCGAGCGTCGGTGTCGCGCGACAGCGCGTCGATGATGAACGGCACGTCCTGGCTTCGCACCAGCGCCGCCGTCAGCCCCTGGCCGGTCGTCACCGTCTTCTTGGTCAAGATGCTGCCCGCATCGCCGATCGAGCTGAGCCCGAAGTTGGTCGTCAGCGCGAACTGCCCGATGATCTGCTGCACCTCGACCGCCAGGCGGAAGTCGCTGCCTGTGGTGATCGCGACGACCTTGGCCTCGATGAACACCTGCGGCCGGCGCAGGTCGAGCCGGTCGATCACGCTCTTGACCTGCGCTTGCAGCCGCTTGGGCGCCTTCACCACCACCTGGTTGTTCTGCTCGTCGGCGAGGACGAACACGTCCTCGCTGTTGATCTCGGTGATGCCGCCGGCGCCGGCCGCGCCCGCCGGCTGCTGGGTCTGGTCGCCCGAGAGCCGGCGTTGGATCTCCTTCGTCCGCTCGGTGGCGGACAGCGCCGATCGCCGGTTGCCGTTGCCCAGATCACGCCCCAGCAGGCCGCCCCGGTTGCCCGTGCTGGCCTGGTTGTTGATCAGGTCGTTGATCGTGTTGGCCACCTCGTCGGCCTTGGAGTGCCTGAGTTTGTAGAACTCGTAGACGATGGTGTCGTCGTACTCGCTCAGCGGCCCGAGTTTATCGATGAGCTCCTTGACCTTGGCGTGCTGCTGCGCCGTGCCGCGGTACATAAACCCGCCCGCGTCGGGGTAGACGACAAAGCCCGCGCCCGCCGAGCTCGCCGTGTCGTTGGGCTGCCCGGGCTGGAGAGCGGCGTTGGCCGCGCCGGCGCGGTTGTTCACACGCCCCAGCGCCGTGCCGCCCCCGCCGAACCCTTGCGAATCGCTGCTCTCGAAGTACGTAACGTCACCGAGTTGCAGGCGGCGTGCCCAGTCGGTCACCATCTCGGCCGCCCGCATCCCGATCGGGTACCACCTGGCTTCAATCTCGTTGGGAACATCCACCAGGGGAAGCAGCGACGCGAGCATCCGCACCTCGTCGGAGCGGCCGCGGAAGAGCAGGGCGTTCGTCGAGGGGTCGAGCATCAGCCGGTCCGGCAGATTGCTGATCGTTGACGCGGGCCCGCTCGGCGCCACCGGTTGGCCCGGCACCCGCGGGCGCGTGAACCCGCCGCCAGCGCTGCTGGAATCCCCGAGGAACTCCAACACTCGGTCCCTCGCCGCGGCCGCCGCGATGTTGTTCACGGGGAACCGTGTAATCCCGAGTTTCTGCTGTTCATCCACGAGTTTGGCGATGAACTCTTCAACCACGGAGATCACGTGCGGCGTGTCGGTCATGACGATCACGCCCAAATCGTCGAGGAACACCGGTTGCGCGCCGGTGGCCCCGCCGCGCCCGGAGGCGATCAGGGATGCGATCGGCCCTTGCAGGGCGGTCGGCTTCAGGCCCGGCGTCTGGATGATCCGCGTTGTGCTCGACGGGTCGTTGCCGACGATCGGGCCGATCTGGTTTTTCGGCTGGACGATGTAGATGCCCAGGTTGTTCCTGACGATCGTGTAGTCGCGCTGCTCCAGCAGCATGGTCAGGAACGGGATCGCCTGTTCCTTCGGCACCGAAATCGGCGTCATGAACCGGATCTTCTGCCCGGCCAACCCCCCCCCGTCCTGCACGATCATCTGCAGGTGCAGGGCCTCCTGAAGGTACTGCACGATGATCGTCAGCTCGGTTTCGTCCGTGAAGTTGAACAGGAAGTCCTTGTCCCCCAGAGCCGCGGCCGGGTTGGGCATGGGCGCCGGGGTGGCCTCCTGATCCCCTTTCGCGGGTTCGGCGCCCGGCGAAGTCGTGGCCCCGGCCGGGGAGGAGGGGGTGGTCGCGGGTTTCAGCGCGCCCGGCGTGGTCACCGGCGCGGCCGGCTGCGGATGGGCCGGTTTGGGCGGGGTCTTGGCGGGCGGCTGCTTGCCCGGCTGAGAGGGCGTCAGATTGGCCTTCTTCTCATCCACTGGGAACTTGGCCCGTTCTTCCTGGATTCGCTTGAGGAGTTTGGCCTTCTCGTTCTCCATCCTCTGCTTTTCGGCCTCTTGCTTCTTGAGGTCCTCGGGCGACTTGGCGGGGTCTTTGGCGGGCTCGGGCTGGTCCTGCTGCCGAGCCAGGACCGTCATCGTGCCAACGCCGATCGCCAGCCCGGAAACGGCCGCCAAGGTGAGCAGGCGCGAGAGCGACATCCCGGCGCGAACGTGCCGGCGACGCGTTGGATTGTGGACGATGGACACGCTCAATCTCCTGGTTCGGGCCAAAGGACCAGAGGGTAGGGCCCGCCGCATTCGGGGGTCAGGGGATGGGAGATGTCCCACGAGTCCGAGAGGCGGACCTTCCGCCGATGCACCGGCCGCCCGCCGGTTCATCCGGACCCCTGCCCAGCGACAGGTTCACGCGTCTGGTCCCGCCGGCCGAGTCAGGGCCGCGCGAGGACGCCTCTTGAACGAGGACCCTCGCGCCACGCGTCGCGGGACGCCGGAGGTTACCAGCGGCCATCGGCCGCGGATGCACCCAGGCACGCGGATTGTCGCGAATCTGCTTATCGGGTAGATGCACCCCGGAACATCGGTACGGGCCGCATGGGGCCGCGGATACAGCGATTACCATCGCCCATGCCCGCTCACGCCCCTTCTCAGGCCCCCCCGACGCGTCCGCTCCGCGTGGTGAGTCTGCTCCCTTCCGCCACCGAGTCGCTCCTGGCCATCACCGGCGGCGTGCGGACGCCCCGGGTGGAGCTCGTCGGGCGCAGCCACGAGTGCGATTGGCCGACGGGACCGGAGCTCGCGTCGGTGCCGGTCCTCACCGGCCAGAGAACCCTGTTCGAGACCCCGGCCCAGGTCGACGAGGCCGTGCGGGCCCAGCTCGCCTCGGGCGAGTCGCTGTACACGCTCGATTCGGCCCGACTCGCTGCTTTGCGCCCCGACCTCGTGCTCACCCAAGACTTGTGCGAGGTCTGCTCCATCGACCTCAGAACCGTTCGAGCGGCCATCGCCCCGCACGGCCCGCCGCCCCGAATCATCAGCCTCAACCCCACCACGTTCGAGGGCGTCTTCGACGACCTGCTGACCATCGGTCAGGCGATCGGCATGGACGACGAAGCGCTCAGGCTCACCGTCGGCCTTCGCAACCGGGTCTACCGGGCCGAGGAGTTCGTCAGTCCGTACCTCGACGGCCCGAACGTGGCGTTCCTGGAATGGACCGACCCGATCTTCATTGGCGGGCACTGGACGCCGCAGTTGATCGAGCGCGCCGGCGGCCGCCACCCGCTGAACCCTTCGGCGCCGATCGCGGGCGCCGGCGCGGGCGCGGGGCCGATCGGCCAGACCATGCGGGCCGCGGGCAAGAGCGTGCGCGTGCCGGAGGAGGTGCTCGTCGCCAGCCGGCCCGAGGCTCTCATCATCTGCCCCTGCGGCCTGATGCTGGAGCAAGCGTGCGCTGAAACGTCGCGCTTGGCGGAAAAGCCCTGGTGGCGAGACCTCCCCGCCGTGCGGGCCGGGCGCGTGGCTGTGGTGGACGGAAGCCAGATGTTCAACCGACCCGGCCCGCGCCTTGTGGAGGCGTTCGAGTGGCTGGTGGGATGGCTAAACGGGCGGCCGGAGGTCGAGCCTGAGCGCATGCCTGTCCGCTTGTGGTCGCGAGAGTGATCATTCAAGCGGCTCGGCGGTCTCGATGATCGTCCGCCACGCCTCGTCCAGCCCGAGCTGCCGGACCCACCGTTCGACATACGCACGATCGAGGGCCTTTGCTCGCAACTCGTAGACCTGCAGCACTTCCTTGAGCTGTTTCTCGCTCCCCCCGCATTGGCCGCTCCACACAGCTTCTGGACAACGCAGTCTTCGGGCGACTACAGAGGAATCGAAACACCCTCAACGTCGCGTCGCTGACGCCGGTCGAAGCTGGTGAGCGCGAACGGGTCGTCCTTGATCAACCAGAAGCCCAGCTTGATCCCGGTGGCCTGGTGCAGCACCTGAATCATTCCGCCCGACCCGAACGCTTCGCGGACGGTGTGGGGTTGAATGAAAAACTCCGCAGGCGGAAAGGCGGCGATGAGGTCGTTGATCTGAGCCGCGCGAAGGTCGATGACGAATTCGATGTCGTGGGTGGCGCGGATCGCACCAAGGAAGTTGGACACGACCGACCCGGTCAGCATCCACTCGGCGCCAATTCGGTTCAGCGCTGGCCCGACGAACTTCAGTAGTTCAATGTGCGATATCGGTCGAGCCGCAGAGGGCGGAGCCGATGCAGCGAGGACGCATCCAACTCTGAGAACGCGGCGCGGAGGGCCGCTTTCATTCTGTCCCGCGCGAGGTCGGGGACATCTCCAACCCCTGCCGCAGGCTGCGCTCAGGGCCCGGACGCCCGAGCAACGACAGGTATTCACGCCGATTGGGGTTGGGCTTCGGGTCGGTCACCGGGAAATGGCACGCCTTCTCCCGGGACCGATGTGCGCCGGGCGGTGCACCTCGTTGGAGGCCTTCACGCCACCCCCGCCTCCTCAAACCCCGCCGGCGCATTCGCCCCGTCTGTGAGTTGCTGGTGCTTCTTGAGGTATTGCATCACCGTCGTCACGACCGTCGCGTGGCTCCAGGTCAGCGGGCTCACGCTGATCATCTCGTCGGTGTACGGGTGGTATTGCTCGGCCAGCACGCCGCTCTCGCAGGCCCGCTCCGCGGCCCATTCCAGCAGCGGCAGGGCCCCGCGCAACTGGTCGATCGTCCTGGCCACCGCGATCCGGTGCTGCGCGTGCCACAGTGTGCAGATGACCCACGGGTTGCCGGGCACGGCCTCGGTATTGTCGCGCTCGACCATGTGGTAATAGTCGCGCTCGTACCTCGCGCACCCGCCAATGGGTGTCTTCACCCACAGGCGCTTGAACAGCGAGTCCATCTCCGCCACGACCATCGGGTTGCCCGGGCGCAGCGCGCCGAACGCGAAGATCGCGTAGTTTGCGCTGTCGCGCGTCATGTCCAGCCGGTACCCCTTGACGTGCGGGCTCTCGCCCTTCCAAGAGACACCCGAACCGTTGGCCGCCGCGTTCCCGTTGGCCGCGGGATCCTCGATCGGCACCGCCATGCGGGCGAACGTGCTCGTCTCCGAGTTCCACAGGTGCTTGAGCATCGCCCCGCGCATGCGCTCGGCCCCGGCATCCAACGCATCGGCCCGCTCGACGTCGCCGAAGTCGCGCGCGAACAACGCCGCCGACTGGATCGCGCCGATCGTTGCCGCCACCGTGAACAGGTGCACGCCGCGGCGCTCCTCCCACAGGTCCCAGCTCGGCCGCGGCAGGCCGTTGCTGTCCACATAGCCCATCATCCACGTCGCCGGCTGGGCCACCAGCGCGTTGTAGAGCGGCTTGATGAACTCCACGTCCTTGAACACCTCGAAGTGTTGGCGCAGCGCCCACAGCACCAGCGCGGTCTCGTCCTGCTGGATCGGCAGCACCGCCCGACCGTTCATCGTCCACGGGTGCCAGCTCGAACCCATGTGCCCCGTGGGCGTGTACTTGTGCAGAAAATACCCGTTCTTGTTGATCACCCGGGCGCAGTACCTGAAGAACGACCTGGACAGCTCGCTCTGGTACGTCAGGATCAGGGCCTGGGTCACCAGCGCGCCGTCCCGCGGCCAGCAGTACGCGTAGTGATCGCCCGCGAAGTGGCTGATGTCGCTGTCGGTCGCCGCGATCACCGCCCCACGGTTGTCGATCTGCGTCCGCAGGATCAACTGACTGCGCACGAACAGGTCTCGCACGCGCTCGGGCAGAACCGCCGGGTCCGATCGCTCCTTCCTGGCCCACAGCCGCCAGTAGGCGTCGGTCCGCGTCAGCAGCCGGTCCAGACCCTTGTTCTGGATCACCCGGTTCAGCTCGCGCACGCGCTCGTACGAGTCCCCGCACGCCAGCCACATCATCCCCGTGGCCTCGCCCTTGGGCGGCACCGACAGGTTCACGCCGATGGTGGCGTCCACGCTGCCCTGGCTGATGGCGTTGCGCCCCAGCACGCCGTCCTCGGCGTCCCGCCAGGTGCCCTCGGCCCCACCCACCCGCTTCGAGCCGATCGCCCAGTGGTCCACGGCCGTCCGCCCGTTGGCGCTGGTGTTGACCAGGAAGTACGAATCGTCCTTGTACAGCACCAGCCCCGCCGTCTCAGGGTCAAAGTCCGCCGTGTCGCCTACGGGCGACTCCTTGATCGAGAAGTCGACGTGGAAGAACAGGCGCACGTCACGCTCCTGCCCGCGCAGGTCACGCACGCGGATCCGTCGCAGGTACACCGGCTCGTGGAAGTCCACCGCGTCTTCGCAGAGCAGTTCAAGCCCCAACCCCTCGTGCGTCAGCAGCACCTCGGTGACCAGCGTCGACTCGCGGTAACGCAACCGCCGCTGCCAGCCGGGATGCTCGATCCAGCACAGCTCGCCGTCGGCCCATACGCCGAACCGCTGCACGTGCCCGCCGGTGTGGTTGTACCGGCCCACGCACGGGTAGTACACGTCGCGGACGCGGTAAAACTCGTCGAAGTTGATGAGCAAGTCGCCGTTGCCAACCGGGATATCACGCGGCATGTGCTCGTCCAAACCTCAAAGTCGCGGGCTCCCGCCAGAAACCAGAATCCGCGACCTTCAACTCGCCCCGCTGCGGCGGCCCTGGGCGCGGGAACTATCGGGCGATTTCTTCGCCCGCGTGACCAACTTCCCGGCGCTCACGCCTGTTCCGCGGCCACCGCGCCGGCTGGCGCGGCTTCGCCCCCAGCCTCCCCGCCCATAGCCTTGATCCGCTGCTCCAGGTCCCCGATGAACGTGACCTTGAGCCCGAAGTTCTCCCCCACCTTCACCGCTACGCCGGTGCCCACCGTGCGGTTGTTCACCAAGAGCGACAACTCCTCGTCCACGTTCTTGGGCAGTTCCACGATTGCCCCCGGAATGAGGGATATGACGTCCGAAGTTTTCATCGGTCGCTCGCCCAGCAGCACGATGATGGGCACCTCCAGGCTCAGGATGGAGCGGATGTCCGACGGCATGGGGCAGTTATCGGTGCGCCGGCGCCAAAAGGCCGAATGAGAGCCCCGGCTCTCTTTGCTTTTCGGCTGCTCGCCGCCGGGTCAGGCGTAGCGCCCGATCACCAGCGTCACGTTGTGCCCACCGAACCCGAACGTGTTGTTCATGGCGAACTGCACCCGTCGCTCGCGTGCGTGGTGCGGCACGAAGTCCAGATCGAACCCGTCGTCCGGGTCGTCCAGATTGATCGTCGGCGCGACGATCCCGTCCCGCACGGCGTGGATGCACGCGATGGTCTCGATGGCTCCGCTGGCCCCCAGCGCGTGCCCGTGCATGCTCTTGGTGGAGCTCATCATCAGCTTGCCGCCGGCGGACTTGCGGGCGTGGTCGCCGAAAACGCTCAGTACCGCCTCGACCTCGGCCTTGTCGCCGAGCGGCGTGCTCGTGCCGTGGGAGTTGACGTAGGTGATCTGGTCCGCCGTGAGCCCGGCGTCTTCCAAGGCCCAGCGCATGCTGCGGGCGGCGCCGCGCCCTGCGGCGTCCGGCGCGGTGATGTGCGTCGCGTCCGACGAGTTGGCGTGCCCGACGAGCTCGGCGAAGATCGTCGCCCCCCGTTTGCGGGCGTGCGCTTCGGTCTCCAGGACGAACATGGCCGCGCCCTCGGCCAGCACAAACCCGTCGCGACGGCGGTCGAACGGCCGGCTCGCCTTCGACGGTTCGTCGTTGCGGGTGCTCAGGGCCCGCATGGTCATGAACGCACCGATGCACAGCGGGCTGATGGCCGCCTCGGCCCCGCCGGCGATCATCACGTCGGCCTTGCCGGAGCGGAGCACGTTGACCGCGTCGCCCATGGCGTGCCCGGAACTGGCGCACGCCGTCGCGTGCGCCGTCGCGGGGCCTTGAAGGCCGTAGAGGATGCTGATGTTGCCGGTCGCCGCGTTCACCATCAGCCGCGGGACGGTGAAGGGGCTCAGCCGGTCCGGGCCCTTGGCGAACATCACCCCGCAGCCTTCCTCGATGGTGCGGATGCCACCGATCCCCGAGCCCACGATCACGCCGCAACGCTCGGGGTCCTCCTTCGAGAACTCCACACCGGAATGCGTTACAGCCTCGTGGGCCGCGGCCATGCCGAAGAGGGCGAAGCGGTCCAGCCGCTTGACCTCCCGCGGCTCGATGAAGCCTCCGGGCGTCCAGTCCTTGACTTGGCCGCCGACGCGCACCGTCCACTTGCTGTCGTATGCAGAGAAGTCCTCGCCCTCGATGCGGCTGATCCCCGACCGGCCTTCGCGCATGCCCGACCACGTGGTCGCGGCGTTCGTGCCCAGATTGGTCACGGCGCCCATGCCGGTGATCACCACCCGGGCCGGAGGTTTGTTCGACGGGGTATGCATGGGTTGAACGACGCCGAATGTGGGTGGCCCCGTCCGCCGGGGCGGCGCGTGGGTTCACAGCCCGGCACGTCGGCGCGCCCGGGCCTCAGCCCTGAGCCTGCTTGATGAACTCGATGGCCTGGCCCACGGTCTTGATCTTCTCGGCCTGCTCGTCGGGGATCGAGGTCTCGAACGCGTCCTCAAACTCCATGACCAGCTCGACCGTGTCGAGGCTGTCCGCGTTGAGGTCGTCGACAAACGACGTGCTGCGCGTGATCGTGGCCTTGTCCGCGCCCATCTGGTTCGCGACGATCTCGATCACCTTCGCTTCGATTTCCGCTTCGGTCACGTCAGAGTCTCCTCAACGGGTTTGCGGCCGGCCCGGATGCCTTGGGACCGACCGTTCCACCCCCGCCCCTTCCCTAACCACCTTCCGCCACACGCCGGAAGACCTCGGGCCGCGGCCATTCGGGCACGCGGTCCCACCCATCCCGTCACCGACCATGAAACGCCGACGGCGGACGGGAGGCAAATATAGCCGTTTCCTCCAAAACCCGCCATCACGCGCGACGACTCGGCGCAACTGGGCACCGGCCAAGCCCCTATCCACCCACCCCGCGATCCAAATTCCAGGCCCCAACTGTCCGAAGGTTGTGCATCACCCACCCGGATTGGACGATCTGAACCCCACCGCACGCGGGCGCGAACGCGAGCCCGCGCCCGGAATACGTGCGACCCCGGCGAGCCGGTGTTCGTACTTATTTCAGGGGGATGGCGTCCCGATTCAACACGCCCCCCTCTTCCCGCCTCCCCTCCCGCTCTCCCGCCGGAGACACGAGCCCGCCATGCCCCGCATGCCGCAAGAGCCAGAAGCCTTCGCCGAACAGGTGGCGGCCCTGCTGCGCCGGCTGCACCCGGACCACGCCGTGCAGCTCTCCGGCCCGCGGGAGCTGATCGTCAACGGGCGGCGGCTCGACCTGGAGAACCTCTTCCGCCTGGTCAGCCGCGACACCGACCGGGGCGTCGAGATCGTCGAGCACTACCTCGATCAGCTTTTCAGCGGCGAATCGATGCTGATGACCGCGGCGAGCTTCGACTTCGCCAAGCCGCGGATCATGCCGCGAATCCAGCCCGAGACCATCTTCGAGCACCTGGTGCGCGAGCAGGTGGCCTATGTGCCGTTTGTCAACGGGACGGTCGTGGTGTTCGTGCTCGACCTGCCGAACATGACCGTGAGCATCACGGCCGAGCAGATGATCCGCTGGGGCGTGCAGGTCGAGGACCTCGACGAGATCGCCCGCAAAAACCTTGAGCAATACTCGCCCGAACTCAACGTGCAGATCGTCGAGAGCCGCGAGGGCGGCAAGGCCGCGCTGCTGAGCGAGCAGGACGGCTACGACGCGGCACGCCTGCTCCTGAGCAGGCTCTACCTGCGTCTGGCGCCGCAACTCGGCGGCGACTTCTACGTCGCCACGCCCGCGCGCGACATGTTCATCGCCATGACCGCCGGCCCGCAGCCGTTCATCCAGCGCCTGCTCGGACGCGTGCAGCAGGACTACAAGCGCCTGCCCTACCCGATCACGAGCGACTTGTTCTATGTGACGCGGGATGGGGTGGCGGGGACGCGGGAAGAGGCGGCGTGAGTGAAGCGGGTGCCGTGGTCGGGCCGGCTCTGCGGAGCTGCCACAGACGGGCGACCTGTGGCAACAATTCGGGCTGGTTCGCATCGAGGGTCAGCCCGACGTGGCAAGACCGCCGCGATCGAGCAATCCCCACAAGCCAACCCCTTGGCGCGGCAGCCTTACCACGGCACCCGGCTACTGTCGTTGACGAGCGCTGTGCTCTGATAGTCAAGTCGCAGCCAACACGACCACGCCGGACGCTGTATGGTTCACGGAGGTCGTCCGAAGGTTCGTCGCCTCGGTGCCCAAGGGGATGGCCAAGCCCGGGCTCCTGCTCCGTGACCGCGACGACAAGTTCGCGGTGGGGGACGGAGCCTTCGGCAGGGCGCTGGCCGCGGTCGGGATCGAGACCATGCGGCTGCCGCACCGGTCGCCCAACCTCAACGCCTACGCCGAGCGGCTCATCCAGAGCATAGAGGTCGAGTGCCTCGACCACTTTGTGGTCCTCGGCACCCGGCACCTGGACCACTTGCTGTCGGAGTACATCGATTACTTCAACCAACAGCGCCCGCACTCGTCCCTCGATTTGGCCACGCCGATGGGGCGGAAGCCGCCGGTACGCGCCGGGCCGGTCGAGCCCCGCGAAATCCGCTGCAAGGAGCAGCTCGGCGGCGTCATCAAGTACTACTACCGGAAGGCCGCATGACACGGTTTGCCCTCGAAATCCAGCCGAAATGCACGGACGGAATATTTGCACAGGACGCCGCTGCAACATGGAATCAGAACGCGCTCATTTTCGCGCATGTTTCCACGCGTCTGCGTCCAAGTCTAAGCTCTTCCTGCTGATTGAGAGTACTCTGCATACAACGTTGATGCGATCTTCCGCCCATTGCTTCTTTTCCAAATACTGAAACCGCAGCCCCTTCCATTTGCTCTGCAGCGTCATGACGCCGATGTCCGCATCATCATATCCAAACTCCGTCTTACACTCGGGGCAAATCCCAAATGATGCCACGCCCTTCATGTCGTAAGGAGCTTCACCGAGTTCGGCGTAGCCGCAGACGGGGCAAACCCACCGCAGCCCGTCGCTCAGAAGAGCGACAGTCTCGCCGTCAGCACAGTGAATGATTGTGTGCACAAAGCTCATGTTAGTCAACTACTCCCGGAGGCGTAATCAACGTACCAGGAGTGCCATCTTTTGTCAATTCCCGAAGGAAACAGGCATCCGGGTCCATGATATCCACCTCCAGCAGGGACTTCGTCTGGCCAGCCAATGGCTCTTCTACGTGCTTCACTACAAAGGCGTTCTTCGGCAGCCCGTTGTCTGGTCGAGGCCGTTTGTCGAGAACGATCTTCTCCCATGAGCCGGGTGCCGTTCCGGCAGGTTCTCCATCCCAATCGGTTGAGCCGGCTCTGCGGCTCGGCCACGGACGGGCGATGTTGCGGCAGAAAGTCCGCATGGTCCGCATCGACGACCGGCCCGACGTGGCAAGGCCGCCGCGATCGAGCAATCCACACCCACACCAACCTCTTGGCGCGGAAGCCTTATCACGGCGCCCAACCTTGGCTTTACCGCCCTTTCCCCTTCTTCTTCTTCCCCGCCCGATGCTCGGGCTTGCCGCGATCTCGCTGCTTGCTCTTGCGGGCGCGGCGGTCGGCGCCGGTGGATCGCTTGCGGGCCTCGTCGTCGTCGCGCTCGGACTTGGCCCGGCCGTTGCCGCCGGGGCGCGTGGGCGCGGGCTTGACCTTCTTGAGCTTGCCCGCTTCGCGTGAGCGCGGGTCGGCGATGATGAGGTCCATCCGGCGCAGGGGCAGGTCGATGGCCGCGATGACCACGCTCACGCGGTCGCCCACGGCGAAGGATCGGCCGGTGCTCGCGTTGACGAGCGCCCCGGAGCGTTGGTCGATGGTCCACCGCCCGCCGCCGTAGGCCGAGCCGGTGGGCAGGTCGGCGATTTTGATCATGCCGTCGGCGAGGTACTTCTCGATCTGCACAAAGACGCCCGCGTTGGTCACGCCGGTGACGATGCCGGGGAACGCCTCGCCCAGGTGGCTGGTGAGCAGTTGCAGCACCAGGAACTGGCGCAGGCTCTGCTCGGCCTGCTCGGCGTTCACTTCCGTTTGTGTGCAGTGGCGGCCGATCTGGACCAGCTCCTCCTCGCTCAACACGCCCCCCGCCGCGTCCAGGTCCATGAGCGCCTGGCCGAGCCGCTTGCGGGCCTTGTCGTTCCGCGGCCGGTCGTGCCCGTTGTCGGTCTGGCGCAGGTAGGCCCGCAGGGCCCGGTGCACGGTCAGGTCGGGGTAGCGCCGGATCGGGCTGGTGAAGTGCGCGTACGCCTCGCTGGCGAGGGCGAAGTGGCCGATGTCGGCGGGCGAATACTCGGCCTTGGTCAGCGTGCGCAGCACGGCGAAGTGGACGGCGCGGGCCGCGGGCGTGCCGGCGGTGGCGTCGAGCAGCGACTGCAACTCCTGTCGCGTCGGGTTCCTTGGGATCGCGAAGCCCGCGACCCGGGCCGTTTGGCGCAGCTCGGTCACGTCGCCGGGCGCGGGCTCGGGGTGGACCCGGCGCAGCAGCGGCACGAGCATGCCGTCGAAGAGCCGGGCCAGCACCTCGTTGGCCTCGACCATGAACATCTCGATGATCGTGTGGGTGAAGGCGTCGTCCTCGGGCACGGCGTCGATCACATGGCCGGCGTCGTCGTAGACGAGCACGGCCTCGGGCAGTTCGAGGTGGATCATGCCCGCCTTGCGCCGTCGCTGACGGATGGCCTTGGCGAGCGCATCCATCTCTCGCAGGGTCTTGACGAGCTCGTCGGTGTACTTCGGCTCGGTCTTGGCGTGCTTGCGGGCCTCGCGCAGGTCGCCGTCGATGAGCGCCTGGGCCTCCAGGTAGGTCAGCCGCTTGGCCGACTTGATCGCCGTGGCCGCGACGCGCTCGGTGATGATGTTGCCGTCGCGATCGTAACTCATGAACGACGACTTGCAGAACCGCACCACGCCCTCGGCCAGCGAGCAGATGCCGTTGCTGAGCACCTCGGGCAGCATCGGGATGACCAATCGCGGCAGATAGACGCTGTTGCCGCGCTCGCGGGCCTCGACATCGAGCGCCGAGCCGGGCTCGATGAAGTGGGCCACATCGGCGATGTGCACGCCCAGGTCCCAGCCGTCGGCGGTGCGCCTGAGGCTGATCGCGTCGTCGTAGTCCTTGGCGTCGGGCGGGTCGATCGTGCAGATGAACTCGGCGGTGAGGTCGGTCCGCTCGTGCTTGTCGTAGCCCTTCCTGGCCGCGAGCGAGACTTCCTCGTCGAACCGCGTCGTCGCGCGCCGCGCCTGCTCGACGCACTCGCGCGGGAACTCGCCGGGCAGACCATAAGCCTCGATGGTCGCCTGGGTCTCGACGTCGGGCAGGCCGGCCTCGCCGAGCACTTTGACGATGACACCCTCGGCGAGGGCCCCTCCGCCCCCCGGGCCCCCTTCGGGATACCGCGTGATCTCGACGCTCACCTTGTCGCCGCTGCGGGCGTTCTTGACTGCCGGATCCTTCACGACGATCGGCTGGGTCAACTCGCGCCCGTCGGGGTAGACCAGCCACATGCTGCCTCGCTGGGCGAGCTCGCCGGTGAAGCTGGCCCGCTTTCGTTGGAGCACTTCGACGATCTGGCCGGCGACCTCGCGGTCTCCGCCGCGGTAGTGGCGCGACACCGCGGCCCGAACCGTGTCGCCCGTGAGCGCATCGCCCACGGCGTCGGGCGGAACGAACAGGTCGCCCTCGCGGTACGCCCGGTCGGGGATCACAAAGCCGAACCCGCGCGGGTTCTTCCGGAACCTCCCGGAGATCTCCTCGGGCATCGGCGGTAATCGCACGTTGCCCGCGCCGTCGAGCGCCACCACACCCGCGCCGGCCATCGCCCGCACAGCGCTCTCGAACTCTTCCCGTTCGTCGTCGGCGATGCCCAGGTCGCGCGTCAACTCTTCGAGCGGCGCGGGCTGGTACCGGTCGTGGGCGAGGTGTGCGATCAGGCGGGATTGGTATTTCAGTGACATGCTGGCCCGAGAGGCGAGGCCGCCTCTCCGTTGGTTCCTCTCGCACGCAGACTATCGCCGCCGCTGACGATCCGCAAAGCGCCCGCCCCCCCCGCCCCGCTCAGATCTGCGAGGCGTACGCCGCGAGCGTCTGCCGGAACGGACGCGGCGTGAGCCCGAGGTCCAGCTTCGCCTTGGTCGGGTCGGCGACCGAGTCCTCAGCGCCCATGAGCGCCTGCCCGCGATCGAATGGCAGCAGCCTTCCGAGCCCGAGCTCGCCGGCGAGACCCGCGATGATCGCGGCGTGCTCGCCGGGAACGAAGAACGGCTTGAGTTTCGCGTTCGACCCCGGGATCGTGTCGCGCAGGCACTCCAGGGCGGTCGGCCAAGTGAGCGCGTCGGGCCCCACGAGGTTGTAGACCTCGCCGATGCTCTGCGGACGGGCGATCGCCTCGGCAAACGCAAAGGCGACGTCCTCGACCGCGACCGGCTGCACGCTCGGCGCGACCCAGTCCACTCGACCCGCGGGCACGCGCAGGTCGACCAGCCTGCGGGCGAAGTAGGGCAGGAAGCAGAACGGCGGCACCTCGCCCGCGCACACGCCCGCGATCATCTGGATGAACTCCGCGTCCGGGCCGTGGATGAGCGACGGGCGGAAGATCGTCCAATCAAGATCGGTCCCATCGTCGAACGATCGGCGAACGTACCGCTCCGCCTCCCACTTGGTCTTCTGGTACTCGGCGCGCCCGTCGGGCCCGACGCCCAGGGCCGACATGTGGACGTATCGCTTCACCCCGGCCGCGCGGCAGGCGTCCACCACGCGCCGCGTCGCCTCGACGTGCATGCGCTGGAACGTCTGGGGTCGGTCGGTCGACTCGCCGCGCACCTCGCGGATGATGCCGACCAGGTGGACGCACGCATCGACCGGTCCTCCGGTGGGCTGCCTGAGCAGCCGCCCCAGCGCGGCGTCGTCGCAGATATCGCCGACAACCCACTCGACACGGGCCGCGTCGGCCCCGAGAACCTCGCTCGCCTTGGCGACATCGCGGACCAACCCGCGCACCGACCACCCGCGAGAAAGCAGTTCGCGCACGACGTACCGCCCGACGAAGCCGGAAGCGCCGGTCACGGCGACGGTGCGGGGGGCGTTGTTGGCGGCGTTGGTCATGGTGGATCGCACCCCGGGAGGGTTCTGGCGGACAGGGAGGCGTGCGGCCGTACGGCCGCGATGGCGATGGTAGCCGAACGCCCGGCCCGGCCGGGAGCGGACGGTGCTTCCTGAGCATCGATCCGCTAGCATCTGGGGCCATGGGCAACCAGCAGTGGGTCCATCTCGTCATCATCCTGCTCGTGGTGTCGATGTCGGTGCTGAGCTGGCTGTACCGCCAGTTCAAGGCTTATCAGTCGAATCAGGCGGGCAAGGTCGCGGCCCAGCGGCGGCGCGAACAGGTGCTCCGCACCGGCCGGGCCGACGAGCCCTCGGTCGCTGTTCCGCCCGCGAGGGGAGTGAGTGTCCACGACGACGCCCGCAAGAAGTTGATGGAGCTCGCGGCCCGACGCAAGGCCCAACTCGAAGAAATGGCCCGGCGTGCCGCGGCCGGCGGCGGAGTCGGCTCGGCTCCCCGTCCCACCGCTCCGCTTCCAGCGCCCGTGCGGCGCGCGCCGGCAGCGCCTTCACCCAAGCGCCCCATCGCTCGCCCGGCGCAACAGCCCACCCCCCCTCAGCCGGTTCGCGGCGTCCCCTCGCAGCGACAACGCCAGGCCGAGCTTGAACAGGCCCGTCGCCGCCAGGAACTGCGGGCTCGCGCTGAAGCGACCCGCCAGCGAGCCGAGCGCGAGCGGGCCGCCCGTGAACAAGCGCAAACCGCGGCCGGCACAACCATCACCACCACCGAGCCCAACCAGCCGGCGGAAGGCCCGGGCATCGAGGCCTCGCAGATCTCCGACGCGGGCGTTGTGGGTCAACCCCGTTCCACCGCCCGCTCGCAACTGGCCGCAACGATCGCCGGTCTGAAGATGGGGGCCAACACGCCCAGAGCCGCCGCCGAGGCGTGGCGCCGCGCGATCGTGATGACCGAGATCCTCGGGCCATCGATCGCGATGCGCGGGGCTACGGAGCCCCCGGACCACGCTTGATTCGCTCTTGCTTGTGCGCGCCGGCGCCGGCACTCAGGCCTTCATCCGCCAGACCTCCCGAATCGCGTCGAGCATCCGGTCGGTTGTCGCGGCGTCCATGCCTCGCAGTTCCATGACCTGCCGGGCCATTCCGACGCCCGTCTCGCCCTCTTCAAAGACCGTCCGCGTGCTGCCCGCGTTCCGCAGGTCGTCCTTCTCGGCAAGGTACCTCGCCCGCATGACGATCTTCATCTGGGGGTTCAGGTCGTGCGCCGCATGCACCAGGTCGGCTCGCCCGGTGGCGTTGGGGATGGTGACCACCAGGTACGCCGCGCGGCGGACCCCGGCCTGCTCCAGGATTTCCGGTCGCGTCGCGTCGCCGTAGATCGCGGTTCGCCCCGCGCTGGTCAAGGCCTCCACGGCGGCGAGATTCATCTCGACGATCACGGTGTGCAGGCCTGCGTCCCGCAGGAGCGCATCGACGACCCGACCGACGGGCCCGTACCCGACGATCACCGCGATGGGCTTGCCGACCGACGCGATGGCCCGTTCGGCGGGCGAGTTGATCGCGTGCCGGCACCGCTCGGATCGAGCGTTGAGCAGCCTCCAAAGCAACGGCCACCGGCGCACGCCGCGTTCGACGCGATCAAGCGAGCCAAACAGAAGCGGGTTGAGCGTGATGGAGATCATGGCCGCCCCGATGAGGATGTGGCGGCCGTCGTCGGGGATGAGCCCGTGCTCGAAGGCCACCTCGCCGAGGATGAACGAGAACTCCCCGATCTGCGCCAGTCCGATGGCGACGGTGAGGGCGGTCCTCGCCGGGTAACCCAGGATCGCCACGATCACGAGCGCCGCCAGCGGTTTGACCAGCAGCACAACCCCAAGGGCGCAAGCAACCATGCCCGGTTGCTCGACGAGGAACTTCGGGTCAAAGAGCATGCCGACGGCCACGAAGAACAGGACGGAAAAGGCGTCGCGCAGGGGTAAGGCATCGGCGGCGGCTTGGTGGCTCGTGGGCGACTGCGCCACCACCATCCCCGCCAGAAACGCGCCCAACGCGACCGAGGCCCCGAATACCACCGACGATCCGACCGCGATCGCGATCGACATCACCAGCACCGTCAGCGTGAAGAGCTCGCGTGAACGGAGTTTGGCCACCTGAGCCAGAATCCACGGCACTACCCGCGAACCCGCGAAGAGCACGATGAGCACCAACGCCCCGAGTTTGAGCACCGCCCAGCCGATCGTCGCCAACCCGCCGACGCCTCCGCCCGCCTCCTCGGCGCCGGCGTGCCCACCCGGGCCCAGCAGGGGCACGAACACCAGCGCCAGCACCGTAAAAATATCCTCGACAATGAGCCATCCCACGGCGACGTGCCCGTGCGATGTGTTGAGCATGTCCTTGTCCATCAGCACGCGCAGCAGCACCACCGTGCTGGCGACGGCCATCGCCATGCCCAAAACCGCCCCCGATTTCCACGACCAGCCGAAGTAGTGGAACGCCAGCATCGCCAGGATCGTGGCCGCGAGGCTCTGGCCGATCGCCCCCGGAATCGCGACCCCCTTGACGGCCAGAAGGTCTTTGAGGTGGAAGTGCAGGCCGACGCCGAACATCATCAGGATGACGCCCACCTCCGCGAGCTGTTGGGCCAGGTGCTTGTCGCCGACATATCCCGGCGTGTACGGGCCGATCACCACGCCCGCCAGCAGATAACCGACGATCGGCGAGAGGCCGATGCGCTGGGTGATGAGCCCGAGCACCCACGCGGCGGCGAACGCCGCGGCGATGGTCGTCAACAGGGGCAGATCGTGCATGAGGCCGTCTCCGCACCGGGACCTTCCCGATGCGGCGGAGCTTATGCGGGTGGGCGCTCGGTTTGCCCGCGGATCGCACGAACCCTCGAATCTTTCATAGCTTGGGCAGAATCGTCAGAAACTTCACCCACGGCCCGACCTGGTCGCGGTACTGGTACGCCATCGCCTTGGCGATCTGGTGGGTGTGCCCCAAATCGTGAACCACCCACGACGCGATGAGCTGCGAAAGCGTCACGGGCCCGAGT
This sequence comes from uncultured Phycisphaeraceae bacterium, assembly GCA_964630785.1. GTDB lineage: Bacteria > Planctomycetota > Phycisphaerae > Phycisphaerales > UBA1924 > JADLCX01. The sequence goes on from CAZVZG010000015.1 coordinate 75,815, forward strand.
TCCGGGTGGAGGCCCCTGAGCTGCAACCGATCGGGGGTCAAGCCGAGCGAGCCGAGATCCGAAAGGCTACGCCCGCGGCGATCCTCGAACTCCCCGAGCAGGTCGGGCATGGTGCGGCCCTTGTTCGCCTGGAACATCGCGTAACGATCGAACGGCGGGAACGGGCGCGAGTCCCCGTGCTCGATGATCATCCTCGCCCGCGGCACCCAGTTGTGCTTCTCCGCCTCGATGAGGTGCCCGACCACGTCGAACGGGCTGAAGGTCGCCTCGCCGTAGTTGTTCATCGCCCAGAACCCGCTCGCGGTCCCGAGCATCGCCCGGAGGACCGTGGGCGTCCGCCCGAGTGCTTCAACGGCCTGTGCGAGTTCGATGGCCATGCCCAGCGACGGTAGCAGCCGCCCCGACGACAGGTCGAGAAGCCCCGGCCCGCTGCTTTCTCGCCCCGGAACGCTCCGGTTGCCGATAAACCTCGGATGCTGCGCCCCGGCCAAGCGATCGCGTTGTGCGTCCTCGCCCTGCTCATGATCGGTGTGGTGATGGTGAACTCCGCCGGCATGAGCGTGGAGGCCCGCAACGCGGTGACCATTGAGTCGATCCTGCTCTCGCGATCGACCATCTACATGGGGCTGGCCGTGCTGGCGATGATGGGGGTAGGGCTGCTGCCCGTGCGCGCGTTCGTCGCCCGGTTCATCGAGCGCCCGGAACCGGCAACGGAGACCGCCCTCGCCGACGCCCCGCTCCGCCTCTCCATCAAAGACCTGCTCGGCCACATGGCCGGCCTGTGGCCGATGTGGGCCGCGGTCGCCATCCTGATCGGCGCGATGGCCTCGGTCTACCTCCCGGGCATCGGCAAAGAGGTGAACAACTCGCACCGGTGGATTAACCTGCACGTCCCCGGCCTCGACTCGATCCAACCGAGCGAACTGGCCAAGTGGGGCCTGATCGCCGTCATGGCCTGGTACTGCTGCCGCAACGCCAAGAGGATGCCAAGCTTTTGGTACGGCCTGCTCCCCGGGCTTGCGGCCGCGGGCGCGGTCGCCGCGTTCATCGTGCTCGAAGACCTCGGCACCGGCGCTCTGGTGGGCATGGTCGCGTGCATCGTCCTGATCGCCGCGGGCGCGCGTCTGTGGCAACTCGCTCTGCTCGCGCCGATCCCGCTCGCGGGCATGGCCGCGGCGATCATCACCAACCCCTACCGCATCCACCGCATCACCAGCTTCCTCGACCCCTACCAGGACGCCCAGGACAAGGGCTACCACATGATCCAGTCCATGGTCGCGGTCGCCAACGGTCAGTTCTTCGGGCGCGGGCTGGGCAACGGGTTGCAGAAGTTCGGCTACCTCCCCGAGGACACCACCGACTTCCTCTTCGCGATCATCTGCGAGGAACTGGGCGTGTTCGGCGCGGGCCTGGTCATCTTCCTGTACGGCCTGCTGCTGGCGATGATCCTCACCGTGATCCGGCGCGAGCAGTCCCGGTTTCTCAAGCTCGTCGCGCTGGGCGTGCTCTCAACGGTCGGCCTGCAGGCCCTCATCAACCTGGCCGTGGTCACCGGCCTGGGCCCGACCAAGGGCATCGCGCTCCCGCTGCTGTCGTCCGGGGGCACTGGTTGGATCCTGACCGCGGCCTCGCTCGGACTGGTGATCGCGATGGACCGCTCACAGGGCGTGATGCAGTGGTACCGCACCGGCGGCGAGGCCGAAAGCGACGCGGCGGTCAGCGATGCAGAGCCATCGCTCCCGCAGGTCGTGGTGGCGACACCCGCGCCCGCGCTCGCGGGCGTCGGAACGCCGATCTTCGAGACGAGCGAAGAGCGCTTCGCCCCACCCGTGGTCACACCCTCCGCCACTCCCACCCTGCCCACGCCGGACGCCTCGACCGCACCTGTCGGAGAGACGGGCATGCTCTTCGCCGACCAGCCCGGGCCGATCGCCGAAAGCCCCGCTGAACCGTCCAAGACCGAACCGCCGCCACCGATCGTCGTCGCCGAGAGCGCCCGGGACTGGCCCGACGTCACCCGCCTGCGCCCGGCCTGAGCCGCCCAGTTCACGACCCGCCCGCTCCGAAACTCCCTGGCGAGAGTGCCGTCTCTGACACCCAGCCTTGCCTTCATCTTCGCCGGCGGGGGGACGGGCGGGCACCTCTACCCCGGCCTGGCCATCGCCGCGGAACTGGAACGTTCCGCGCCGCCAGATCACCGCCCGGTGCGCAGCGTGTTCGTCTGCTCCGACCGCCCGCTCGACGCCGAGATCCTGAGCGCGGCCGGCGCGAACTTCCGCGCGATCCACGCGCGCCCGCCGGCCGGCGGTGTACTCGGCTTGGCACGGTTCGCGGTGCACTGGGGTGGCAGCGTTCGCGCCGGGCGGTGGCTCATCCACGAACTCCGCAAGCCTGACGCCCAGGGCCGCCCGTCGCGCGTGTGTGTCGTGGCGATGGGTGGCTTCGTCGCCGCGCCGATCGCTCAGGCCGCCCGTGTGGAGCGCACACCGCTGGTGCTGGTGAATCTCGACGCCGTGCCCGGCAAGGCCAACCGGCGCATCGCCAACCATGCGCAACGCAACTTCACCGCGACGCGCGTGCACGAAGGCGAGTACGCATCCTCGTGGACGCCGGTGCCCCCGATCGTGCGGATCGAGGCCGACGCGGGCACGCTCGGCGGGCCCGCGGGCGGCGCCCGCGCGGCCGAATGCCGACGCCGGCTCGGGCTCGACCCGCAGTCGCCCACGCTCATGGTCACCGGCGGCAGCCAGGGCGCCCGCTCGCTCAACGAGTTTCTCGCCGCCCTGACGCTCTCCGACGCCGGACGACACGCCCTGAAGATCGACCCCGATTCCCGCGGGCAGAAGCCCTGGCAGGTCCTCCATCAGACCGGCAAAGACGCCGACGCCACCGTCGCCGACGCCTACGAGCGCGCCGGCATCCGCGCCGTAGTCCGCCCGTTCACGGATCGGATGGCCGATTGGTGGGGCGCGGCCGACCTCGCCGTCGCCCGCTCCGGCGCGGGGAACGTCGCCGAGGTCTGGGCCAACAAAACACCCACCCTCTTTCTCCCCTATCCGCACCACAAGGACGAGCATCAGCGGTTCAACGCCATGCCGCTCGAAGAGTGCGGCGGCGCCCGCATCGCCCGCGATCTGATCGACCCGGCCCGCAATCTCGACAGCGTCGGGCCCGTGCTCATCTCGCTCATCGAGAACACCGAACAGCGTCGCCGGATGCGAACGGCGCTCGAGCAACTCGGGCCCGCCAACGGCGCGTCGAGGATCGCCGCAGACTTGCTCGGGATGATGACTCCCGCCGCAGGGATCGCGCCCGGCTGACCCCGCCCCTTCCCCCCCCGCACCCTCCTCACTGCGGACCCGCCAAGAGCGATAACCCCGCGCCATCGGTCGCGAACCCCGCGAACACCGGCCTTTGCGGGGTTATCGCCTGTTGACCCGCCGTCGCGCGATTACACTTGTCGCGATGCCCGCGCCCGCGGACAACCCCTCGCTCCGCTGCGTCATCTGGCACCCGCCCGGCGTGCCCCTGCCCGCCGACCTGCTCAACAGCCTGTCGCGGCGAGTTCGCCGCATGGCGGTCTGCGCCGACCCGTACTCCGCCATGGCGGAGGTCTGCGCCGGCGAACGGAACAGCGAAACCGCCCGTCCGAACCCGGGTGCCGCACCCGGCGATGTGCTCCTGTTGGTCGAACCCGAACTGCTCCCCGACCTGCCCGAACTGCTCGTGGAAATCCGGACCTTCGCCCCGTCGGTCGCGTGCTGGAAATTCCAGCAACGCGCGAACCCCAGGCTCTCGGCCGTCGTTGAGAGCGACGTGACAACTTGGATGGCCCGGGGCGCGGCCGCGGACGCGGGGGTTGACCGTTCGCTGAACGCGAGTAGAACAACGAGCAATCAGCAGCGAGACCTCTCCTCCACCTCCTCTCCCTTGACCCCCGCGCGTACGAACACGCCGCGGCGCGCCCCGGCCGCCAACCCCGCTGCCTTGAACAAGCCGGGAGTACCCCAGCGGCCCCCGGCGCTCCGGCTCACCTCACAGACCGATTCGTCGGCGGCCCCCATGCACGAGACCGCGCGCCCGCGAACCCCGGAAGTCGTGGTCCGTCCGCCGCCGCCGATCCGCGCCAAACCATCGCTCATCCTGAGAGGCGAACCATTGCCCGAGCGCCCGCCGGCGACGCAGCAACCCGCTTCCCTCGAAGGTACACCGCCGAAGTCGAGCACCACGCCCCGGCCGATGCTCACCGCCGAGGAACTCCGCATGTTGCTCGGCGAAGACCCGATCGATGGCGCGGGTCCGAAGGCCGCCAACGGCCGTCACCCCCCGAGCGGCAAGCCCGGTGACGGCAAGGGAGGCGGGCCGTGATGGCGTCCGACGCCGAAATCCCGCCGCGTTCCGTCCGCGTGATCGTGGTGGGCCGCACCGCGCTTGCGGGCGTGGATGCCGCGCTCCGCACCGACCGCGACGTGGAGTTGATCCGAGCCCGCTCGGCGTTGGCCGCGCTGGGAGAGGCGGCCACGCCGATCGACGGCGAATCGCCCGAAGACCTGACCGTGGTGGTTTCGCCCGAGGCGCTCGACGCCGGGCGAGCGGGCACGTTCGCCCGCGCCGTCCGGCGCATCGATGATTCCGCCCGGTTGCTGTGCCTGGGCGACAACCTGCTGGACGGCTTCGACGCGAGACTGGCCGCCGACAGCGCCGAATCGGTGCGCCGACAGGTGCGCCACTTTCAGCCCGAACCCGCACCGCCCGAGCCCGCCCCCGCGTCCCAGCCCGCGGCCGCCGAAGCCGACGACGAGCCGGCGACTTCCGATGCGAGCGAATCGACCTCGCACGCGAGCACTCCGGCCGTGGCCCTCGCGACCGGGCACGACCCCGTCGCCGCCGCGCTCGAATCGCTCAAATCCCGCCACCGCCTGCAATCGGCGAGCGTGACGAAAGGCGCATCGGCCCACGAAGGGGTGGTCGGCGGCGAGCCCGTCACGTTCGGAGGGCGTGTGCTCGGACATCTGGTCACACAACCGCCGCTCGACGCGCACGCCGCGCCGCTCGAAGCGGCCGCGCTCGCCCCTTGGCTCGTGCTGGCCAGGCAACAGGAAGAGCTCCGTCGGGCCGCGTTCACGGACGAACTCACCGGCGCGTGGAACCGCCGGTACTTCAACCGATTCCTCGGCGCGGCGATAGCCGCCGCCGCGGCCAAACGGCACACCGTCACGCTGCTGGCCTTCGACATCGACAACTTCAAAACCTACAACGACCGCTTCGGCCACGCCGCGGGCGACGAGGTGCTGATCGAGACCGTGCGTCTGCTCAACACGTCGATCCGCGCGACCGATCGCGTCTGCCGCATCGGCGGCGACGAGTTCGCCGTGATTTTCCACGATCCCGCCGGCCCGCGCGGGCCGTTGGGCGGGCCCACCAGCCCGCAGTCGATCGGCGAGATCGTTCGCCGTTTTCAGCAGGCCATCTGCCAGCATCGCTTCCCCCGCCTGCTCGAACTCGCCGCCGGATCGCTCACGATCTCCGGCGGCATGGCCACTTTTCCCTGGGACGGACGCACCGTGCAGCAGTTGCTCGACCGCGCCGACGAACTGGCCCTCCAGAGCAAGGGCAACGGGAAGAACAAGATCACGTTCGGCCCGGGCGCGGCCCAGGTGTGCGGGATGGACCAAACGGAATAGCGCTCCAACACCCGCCCGCCTTCCGGCCCTTACCACTCTCCCGCCAACACCCGCTCGATCGCCTTCGCCACGCCGTCCTCGTCATTGCTGAGCGTCTTTCGGCCCGCGGCCGCGAGCGCTTCGGGGATGGCGTTTGCCACCGCCACGCCCAGGCCTGCGCCTTGCAACATCGTGACGTCGTTGATGTCGTTGCCGATGGCCACGACCCGCGACTCATCGATGCCCTCCCGACTCGACAACCATTTGATCGCGGTCCACTTGCTCACGTCGCGCCCGAAGGCCTCGAAGATCACCACCTGAGCATCAGGATCGCTCCCGTCGCTGGTCGGAGCGACCGCGCCGAAGTGGTGCGTCTGCACCCGCGGTCCGAACCGCCCGAGGACCTCCTCGGCGGCTCGGCGCGTCTTCTGACGCGGGCCGCAGATACCGACCCGCACCGTGTGCTCGGGGTGCTCGTCGTGGTCCAGGTCGGGCACGATCTTGATCGACACGTTGAGCCTGTCGAACCACCATCTCGAGACGGGATCGATCGCGTGCTCACCCCGCGGCGAGACGATGACGTAGTCGTGCCCGCGCTCGCCGGCACGCGGGCCGGTCGCGTCGGGGTCCTTGAGCACCATCACCGCGTGCCCGTGTTCGAGCATGCAGGCGGCCATCTCCGAAACCAGACTCTGGTCCATCGCGAAACGGTGCAACGTGCGCTCGGTGTGGGCGCACGTCACGATCGCGCCGCCCGCCACCACCGCCGGCTCGCGCTGGCCGATCTGGCGCGCGTACTCGCGGCACTCCACCCACCCGCGCCCCGTGCACACGGTGACGATGTAGCCCGCGGCCCGCGCCCGTTCGATGGCCGCGAGATTGACGGCCGAGACCCGGTGCTGGGTGTCCAGCAGCGTTCCGTCAAGGTCGATTGCGATCAGGTCGTAGCGTCTGCTCACGCGCAGAGCGTAGCCGACTCTCCCCACTTCCTCCGGCTCAAACGTCCATCACCACCGCCAGCTGATCGTCGCCGGACGCCGCCGCGAGCGCCGCGGGCGCGTCGTCCATTCTAAACCGGCGCGTGATGAGCCCCGTGGTGTCGATCAGCCCGTCCGCGATCGCGCCCAACCCGTCGGCGATCGACGCGTCGCGGCAGCCGAGGACCTGCACCTCGTTCACGACCGCGGGGGTCAGATCGACCCCGCGGTCCCTCCAGGCCGAACTCTCCGTGAACGGCTGTCCGGACGGGCACGGCGTCAGCACGCCCGAGGATTTGAGCAGGATCACACCGCGTGGGCGGACGAGCTGCATCGCCAGGCGAAGGCCGCCGGGCGTGCCCGTGCACTCGACCACGACGTCCTGATCCTGCCGGCGTCCGGGTTCCTCCACCGCACGGTGCTTGATCCCCCACCGCTCGCACAGGCGCGCCCGCTCGGGGCGCGTGTACAGCAGCCGTGCGCTCTTGTTCAGGCGGGCCAGCAGTTGCGCCGTCATGAGCGCGGCCGCATTGTCGCCGATGATCGTGATGTAATGCTTGCCCGCGGCACGCAGCATCTGCCCAGCCTGCGACGCCGACGCGGCCATCACGGCGAACACCGCCCGGTCGTCGTCCACCGCGTCGGGAACCGCGAGCAGGTTGCCCAGCGGGATGGCGAACAGGTCCGCGAAGCACCCCTCGCGCGCGTGCAGTCCCATCACGCGCCTCGCCCGGCAGTGCGACGGCAGGCCCGCGCGGCACATGTCGCAGTTGGTGCACACGACCGTGGGCGAGCCCACCACCCGCTTGCCCAGCAGGATCTGCCGCGCCGCCGACATCGCCCGGAGGCCCGCCCCTTCCTCGGCCGGGCGCACCTGCTTGACGACGCCGACAAACTGGTGCCCCATCACGCCGATGAGCCGCGAACCGGCGCGATCGCCGGCGGCGGCCGCGGCCGCGTCGGTCGGCCCGACCAGCAGGCGCGTCGGATGCACCAGCGCCTCCCCCGGCTGGAGGGCCGGGTCGGCCGCGTTGGCGACGACACGAACAGACTCACCGTCGAATCGGATGGCGCGCACGGCCCTTCATCGGCCCGATCGGCCCGGCGGTCGCGTCGGGTCTGGGTCCGAGAAGGGGCTATTTGCCGGAGTCGGACGCGCCGCCGGGGGTCGATTCCGGCGTGCCCCCGGAAACGCTCGCCACGCCCGCGGGCTGAGCCGACTCTTCGTTGGGCACCGGCCCGCCGACAATCGGCAGGTAATCGGTCCAGACCGTGTCGCGGTGGAAGACCGGGTAGTAGTACGGGCGCTGGTGCGCGAAGGGTTCCTTGTTGCTCGCCACCCACTCCACCCACGGCTTGCGTTCGTCGGGCAGTTGGTCGTTGCCCGTGAGCGTCCGCAGCGATTCGTAGGCGTTGTGCGAGACCAGGAAGTAGTCGTCGCCCAGCGCGGCGATCAGCGCGTCGAGCACCTTGCCGTCGGCGTACTGCCCGAGCGCGGACGCCGCCCCGGCCCGCACGTCCGGCTCCGTTTCCTTCATCGGGTCAAGCGCCAGGATCAGCGTCGGGACCGCCGCCGGGTTGTGCAGCCGTTGCAGGGCCTTCACGGCGTTGAGTCGGACCGTCTTCTCGGGGTCCTTCATCAGCGGCAGGATGAGCGGTACGTCGCTGGGCGATCCGTGCATGCCCAGGCCCAGCGCCGCGGCGGCCCGCACCGGGGCCGATTCGTCGGTTACATACTTGCGGTACAGGCCGAGATAGGCATCGGCGCCACCGAAGGGCGCGTTGGCCAGCTTCGTCGTGCCACGGGCCCGCTTGTCGGCGTCGTAGGGATCGGCCGCCCACTGGGCCGCTTCCCGCGGGCTCAGGTCACGCATGAACGGCGCCAGGATGCTGTTGGACTGGGCCATCTGGGCCCGCTGCTCGGGCGTGATGCCGCACCCGCCGAGCCCCGCCGACAGAAGCGTCAGCGTCGCCATTCCGAGTGTGCCCGCCCGCCACCCCGAGACCCTGATTTGCTGCCGACGCTCCATGCGATTCAGGCCCTCTCCAAAAAGGATGATAACGTGATCGGCATCCATGCGCCTCACCCGCCAATCAGACCCCTTCCACGTGCGCCGGACCCGATTTCTCTGGTTGACGACGCTCGGCGCCCTCGCGGGGATCGCCGGCTGCCGCTCCGCCCCCGTGTCCAGACCCAACTCCGCCGACTCTCCCGCCACCACTTCGGCGGAGGCCGCGGTCCCTTCGCTGCCCCTCACCCCCGTCGAGTGTCGGCTCGCCGAGCCGGGAAGGGCGCTCTTCCGCTCGCGGTTGTCAGAGGCCGGCGGAAAGCCGGGGGAAGACGAACGCTACCTGGCCATCGAACGACTACCGGACCCCGGCGGCGACCCCACCCATCCCGCGTGGATCGTCCGCCGGTCAGAGGGCCCCACCCCCGGCGGCCCCTGGACCCTCACCGTGGAGCAGCATTTCGTCACCACCGACCGGGGCGACGCCGCGATCGCGAGTGAAACCAATCACACCGAGGACGCCGAGCTCACGTTCACACCGCCCATGATCGTCATGCCCGCGAGCCTTCCTGCGGGCGGGTCGGAGTTCACCCAGTCCATCCGCCTTCGCGTCTCGCCCATCGACAAACCCTCGCAGATCAGGGCCAGGGGCCCGGTCCGCGTCACCATACGGCACGAGGGAGGCGACACCGTCGCGAGCGACACCGGGCGGCTGCCCGCGCAACGCGTTGTCCGGGTCTTTTCGGGCGCGCTCGCGCCGGCGGAGGTTGTCAACACCACGCGTCAGTGGTTCGTGCCCGGGCACGGGCTGGTGGCCGAGGATCGGGAAGAGCACACGCGGGTCTTCGGCGTCCCCACGCGCAACAACCGCGAGTCCTGGGTCGTCGTTTCGCCGGCCCCCCCGCGATGACCCCTCTCCACCCGCCGCCCCCTCTACGCTCCGCTCACGTGCAGACACTCGCCGAGATCAAGTCTCTCCTCGAATCCCGCGGCCTGCGCCCCAAGCGCTCGCTCGGGCAGAACTTTCTCGTCGATCACAACCTCATCCGCAAACTCGTGGACGCCTCCGGCGTCGGGCCCGGCGACCTCGTGCTCGAAGTCGGGCCCGGCACGGGCACGATGACCGAAGACCTCCTCGCCCGCGGGTGCGAGGTCATCGCGTGCGAGCTGGACGACGGCCTGGCGGCACTGCTCCGCGAGCGGCTCCCCAGTGTTCCCGGCGGCGAGCGATTCACGCTCATCCACCGCGACTGTCTGGAAGGCAAGCACCACCTCGCCCCGGAGATCGTGTCGGCGCTCGCCGGCCGCCCGTTCTCGCTGATCGCCAACCTTCCCTACGGAGCCGCCACACCGCTGATGATGACCCTGCTGTTGTCGTTCCCGACGTGCGAAAAGATGGCCGTGACGATCCAGCGAGAGGTCGCCGACCGTTTGCTCGCCGAGCCCGGCGGCAAGGACTTCGGCCCGCTGGCGGTGATCGCCCAGGTCGCCGCACGCGTCGAGCGGATCGCCAAGGCCCCGCCGGAGTGTTTCTGGCCGCGCCCGGACGTCACCAGCGCGATGGTCCTGCTGACCCGCCGCGTCGATCCGCCGCCCGCGACCGGCGACCTCACCGGCCTCAGCGACCTGCTCCACGATTTGTTCGCCCACCGGCGCAAGCAGCTCGGCGGCCTGCTCGGGCACGGCATCGACTGGCCGGCGATCGGCGCGGCCCCCGCGTGCCAAGGCGTGGCCCCCACGCTCCGGGCCGAGCAACTCTCTCCGGCCCTGATTCTCGCGCTCGGGCGAGCCCTGGGCAGGATCCGCGACTGATGCCGTAACGACCGCTCCCCGGGGTTGCCTTTGTCGCCGGCCCCGCACTATCTTCCGGCGTTGCCCGATCACTCCCCCACGCCGCGCCCGCCGCCGCCGAGCGGCGATCACGCTTCGCTCGCCGCCCTGCTCACGCCGGTGTTGCGTGAAACCTGCGGCGGTCGCCTCTCCGATATTCAGTGGTTCCGCTCCGCATGGCAGGCCGGGGGAGCCTCTACGGGCATCGCGTCGTTCGAGCTCCGGCCCGGATTCACGATTGAAGCCGTGGTCAAACTGCCCGTCGGGCCGAGCGAGTTTCGGTGGACCGTCGGCCTGGGCGAGTGTCCCGCCGACCGGGACGTGCACGACGGCCCCACCCCCCGTGTTCTCGCCGCGGGAACCGACCTGGGCGGCTACGACCTGGCGTGGATGGTCCTCGAACGGCTCCCCGGCAGCCCGCTCTCGGCCTCGCTGAGCAAGGACGGGATCGAGGGCCTGCTCCACGCCGCGGCCGAGTGGTACGCTCGCGCCGGCCGCCTGGCGCCGCTCGGCCCCGACGACTCACCCAAGAGCGAGGACTGGGCCGCGCTGCTCAACAAGTGCCGGCAAAACGTCAAAGACCGCGGCATCGCCGAAAGCCAGCGCTGGAACGACGGGCTCAAGCACGTTCAGAAGTCGCTCGCTCGGCTGGCCGGGGCGTGGGAGAGCCGCGGCATTCAGTCCTGGTGCCACGGCGACCTGCACCCCGGAAACGCGATGCGTCGGGCGGGGGGGGCGGGGGGGGCGGACAGAGGGGAGGGCGCAGGCCCCGATGAACCCGGGCGGTGCGTGCTGATCGACTTGGCGATGGTCCACCCCGGCCACTGGGTGGAGGATGCGCTGTATCTAGAGCGCCTGTATTGGGGGAAGCCCGAGCTGCTCTTCGGCGTCAAAGTGGTTTCAACCCTTGCCCGCTGCCGCCGGGAGCTCGGGCTCGACACCGGCGATGACTACGCGACGCTGGCCAATATCCGGCGCGTGCTGATGGCGGCCACGGTGCCCGCGTTCCTTGAGCATGAGGGTCACCCGCGATACGTCCACGCCGCACTGGATATGCTGGAGCGGCTGTTGCCGATTGTGGCCCGTTAGGTGGTATCCCCGGCTGATCCGCGATCAGTTGGCGGGTATTGTGGACACAAAAGTCCTTGAAACTTGAAGGAAACGCCCGCCGCGGCGTCCCAGGCCGGGGGCCGTCATATACTGCTGCGGCGGGAATGCCGTCGGCTCCGGGAAAGGGGCGTCGGTGGGCCCACGGTCCGAAAAGGAGCCACGGTGGAAGCCTTTGATCAACTGAAGAAGCTTGTGGCCGAGGTGGAAGACGACATCGCCAAGACCGAGGGCGGCAACAAGGCCGCCGGCGTCCGCGTCCGCAAGACCATGCAGGACATCAAGAACGCCGCTCAGGCAATCCGTGAGAAAGTCCTCGAACTGGGCAAGGTCGACGAACCCAAGGCCTGAGGGCCCTGAACCGCCCGCCCCGCCGATAGCTGTCAACCCGCGCGGGTCGGACGTCCCGGATTCCCCGCTCATCCGCCTGCACCCCGCCCCTCCTTCACCGACGATGACCACCGCGGCTTCCCAGGCTCAACGGACCATCGGCCCGGGCGCTCCGTCGCCCGGCGGCGATGTGGCGCGCCAAATCGAGGCCCTGCGGGCTTGTAAGGGTGCATTGTTTGACCTGAGCTCCATCGATCTGGCCGGCCGACAGCTCAGCAAGCTCGATCTGGAGCGCCACAACCCGCACCGCGGGAACATGGCGCTCATGGATTGGATAGTCTGGCAATCCGAGGATTACACCCGCGGCATCGCCCTCAAGCACACCCGGCACGACGAGTTCTGGGTGCAGGGTCACTTCCCGGCCAAGCCGATGTTCCCCGGCGTGCTGATGATCGAGTCGGCCGCCCAGTTAGCGGTGTACCTGTACAACGTCCGACTCCCCGAGCCCCGGATCGCGGCGTTCACGCGGATCGAGAACGCCTCGTTCCGCTCGTCGGTCGTGCCCGGCGACGACCTCTACTTGCTCTGCCAGGAGGTCAAGTGGACCAAGCGGGGCTTTACCTGCGACGTGCAGGGGTTGGTGCTCGACCGCATCGCCTTTGAGGCCCGCGTGCAGGGCTTGGCGATCTGACCACCCCGCCCCCCTTTCCCGACACCCGCAGATGACCGACGATCGCTCCGCCCCCGCGCCGCCGTGGCTGCCCACGCTGGACGGGGCGACGGTATCGCACACGCTCGAAGTCCCCGCGGACGGAGAGCCCGATTACCCCGCCCTGCCCGCGCACCCCGGCGTGGCCGTGTTCGAGGATGAGGATGCACACCCGCTGGTGATCGCCACCACGGCCGACCTGCGCGAACTCGCGCGCCGGCGTCTTGGGCCCGGCGGGGCGGGCCTGGCGCGGGCCGACCACCGGGCGGTCACCCGCCGCATCCTCGCGTTCGAGGTGGGCTCGGGGCTGGAGGCCGACGTGGTGTACCTCGCGCAGGCCCGGCTGCGCACGCCCGAGACGCACCGCATCGTCGGCGAGCGCTGGCGGGCGTGGTTCGTCCGGGTCGATCCGGGGGCGGAGTTTCCGAAGTGGGCCCGCACGAACCTCGCCGACGGGGTTGACATCTCGGAACAAGTCCTGCTCGGTCCGATGGCCCAGAAGGACACCGCCGGCCGGTTCATCGAACTCGTGACCGACGCCTTTGACCTGTGCCGCGACTATTCACTGCTCGTGCAGGCGCCGCGGGCCCGGGCCTGCGCGTACAAGGAAATGGGGCGCTGCCCGGCCCCGTGCGACGGAAGCGAGCCGATGCCCAGTTTCCGCCTGCGCACCCGCCGTGCCGTCGAGGCCGTCTCGGGCGGGCTGGGCGAGATGCTCGCACGGCTCGACACCGACATGCGAAAATCCGGCGCGGCCGGCGAGTTCGAGGCCGCGGCCGAGCTCAAGCAGCAGGCGACCCGGCTCGCGGCACTCGCCAAGCCCGCGTTCGCGCACATCACCGACGCGCGGCGGTGGCGGATGGCCGTCGTGCTGCCCAGCCCGCGCCCGCGCCGGGCGCGGTTGCTTGTGCTGGCGGGCGGCCGTCTGGGCGTGGTCGGGGAGATCGAACCGGGGGTCGCGTCGCCCGACCTCGAAGCCGCGGCGGTGAGGGTGATCGATGCGGCACGCTCGGCACCGCCGCTATCGCCGGGGCCGGCGCAGCTCGACACGCTCGCGGCGGTCACGCGGTGGCTGTATTCCCCCCGTGCTCGCCGAAGGGGCGCGGCCATTGTCATCAAGGACGAGACCGACGCACGATCGCTCGCGGTCGATTTGGCCGCGGGCGCGGGCTCGCTGCGGAAGCCCCGCGCCGAAACGGTCCCCGATCAGGTCATCGAGACCTGACCATGCACGCGAGGGCGGGCGGGGCGGGCCGGGGCGCGTGGGGCGGTGGGCTCACTTGAGCTCGGTGTTGCCCTTCTCGACGCCCTGTTGCATGAACTTGCGGAGCTCCTCCCGCACCTGGTCCACGTTCCTTGGGGGCGGGAACCAGGTGTCGAAGGCGGGCGCGCCCTGCGCGGCGGTGGCATCGATGGTCTTCTTCCACTGGCTGGCGGAGAGGAACACGTAGGCCCGGGCCCGCAGCTCGGGCGGGGCGTTGTTGTAGATGATCGGCCCCTGGGGGATGCCCACGGTCATGATGACGCCGGAGAGCAACTGCGACGAGAAGAAGTCGAACGGCGGGAACCCGAGCCGGCCCTGCGAACCGGCGACCCATGTGCGGAACGACTGGCTCTTCTGGTACTCGGCGTGGAACATCCTCGCGTACTTGAAGTTCGAGTCGAACACCTGCATGTCGCCGCCGAGCAGGCCTTCGAGGTAGGCCGCTTCGAGCGCGCCGGAGATTTCCTGCAGCGCCACGGTCGGGCTGGTGATCCGGTTCTCGTCGGTGATCTCGTGGACCACGAACTCGTCGAGCGTGCGTCCGTAGTCGCGGTAGATCTTCTCCGGGTCGTTCATCGGCAGCCAGGGCGCGGTGCGGAGTTTGCGGTAGTACTCCTCGGCCTTGGCCCGATCGCCGCGCCGGTACAGGAACCGGATCGCGTCGCGCCAGAAGTTCTCCAGCCCCGCGGTGTACTCCGTCCACCGGCGCGTCTTGGACTCGAACACCCCCGCCCGCGACAAGGCCTCTTCGCGGTACGCGGCGTAGGAGTCGAGGAAGTCCACGTCGGGCAGGGCGAGATACATCTGCGGGTTGGTGATGTCGTAGAAGAGAAGGCCCGAGCGGAACAGCGCCTGGACCGACTGCACCACGACGCGGTCGGTGTTCACGAAATCAAAGTCGGACCTGTTCGTGGTGTTGACGCGCGGGCCGGCTTCCTCCACGCCGCGGGCCGACCAGTAGAGCGCGTGGGCCGCGGGGTGGCGCCAGTCGATGGGCCCGAACTTGAGCGTGTAGCGGATCATCCGCTCCGGCTCCATGTGGTACTCGTCGACCAGCACTCTCTTGCGCGTGTAGTTCACCAGCAGCTTGCCGGCCTCGTGGTACTTCGGCTCGGCCATGAGCGCGGCCAGCGGGTCGGAGATCTCGGGGGCCATGCCCGGCAACGACTGAGCGGACTCAAGGAACGAGGTGATGAGCGCGATCCGCTCGAGGAAGCCCTTGTCAAGGTTCAGCCCCGCCTCGGACTTGATCCGCGCGGCCAGCTCGCGGGCCAGCGGCTGCTGCTTGTAGACCTCCTCGATCGTGTCGGGGGCGCTCGCGATCGGCGCGAGCCAGTGATCCACGAAGAGCCGCCGGTCGGCCTGTGAGTCGGCCACGCTCCCGAGGATCCGCTTGGGCGGCGAGCCCATGACCACCGTCCACTCGCGGGCCAGCGCACGCTTGTAGTACTGCTGGGCGTCGTCCATGAACCCCTCCACCTTGTGGAGGAAGATCCACGCCAGCTCCTTGTGCAGCACCAGATCGTTCGGGTTGGCCGGGATGCCCTCGTCCCGCAGCAGGTTGATGCCAGCCTGCACCCAGTGCCAGCGCTCCTGCGGCGTCTGGGTGGTGACCGAGATGTTGTACGCGAGGTTCCAGGCGTGGAAGGCCCACACCTTGGGGAATCGGGGCTGGAGGCGGGTGATGGTCTTGGCCAGGTCAACGGCCTCGTAGTACTTGCCGTCTTCCTTGAGGGCGTTGGCGCGGATCCAGAGGTAGTTGACGAACACGCCGCGGAACGCGCCCATCGCGATGCCGAGGGCCTCGAGCTTGTTGTCGGTGCCCTCGGTGGAGTCGGCGTAGACCAGACGGTTGCGCCCCATCGAAGCCGAGACCTTGCCCGTGAGCACGACCGATGCCGACAAAAACGCCAGCATCAGGCCGAGGGCGACGAGCTGGATGACGGAATCGCGACGCATGTGGAATCTCGGATTTCGGATCGCGGATTTCGGATCGGCGGTGGCACGATCCGCGGTTCACGATCCGAGATTTCTACTGTCCTGAATACATGGCCAGTTCGCGCCGGCGGAAGACGGCGACGGCGATCCCGTAGAGCAGCAGGGTGAGGAGTCCGAGCACGATGGCGGCGAGGCCCACGGTTGTCCAGGGGATCACCCGGCCCTCGACGAGGTTGGCGGTGGGGCGCAGCGACGAGTAGAAATGGAACGCCCGCGAGATCGGCACGGCGATGGCCCGCACCGCCACGCGGAAGAAGTCGATCTGGCCATTATCTGTCGTCGAGGCGTAGTACTCGAGCGAGTCGTAGAGGTACTTGGCGCTCTCGGCGATGAGGAACGTGCCGAACGCGACCAGGCTCGCCACGGCGAATGAGAGGAACGTCGCGGCGCACACCGCCACCATCGCCAGGAACGCCAGCTTCATCCACAGCACGACCACCACTCGCAGATAGTTGGCCTGGTAACCGCCAACCGGGAAATAGACCTCCAGACCGTCGGGCGGGAAGGACATGGTGTCCTTGTTCTTCCATTGATCCGGGGGCGCGCCGTCGGCGAACTGGTAGTAGTCGCCGTTGAGCACCCGCAGCTCGAGTTTGCCCTTGCTGTCGATCGATGCCGGCGAGACGTTCAGCGTCATCATCTGGCCCAGCGGCACCACCTGCACCACCGGGGCGGCGTTGGGCAGGCCGAACGTGACGCGGTGCACGACCTTGGGATCGTTGGCGCCGACGTCCACCTTGTAGCGGAGCGTGAGGGGCGACCCGGACTCCTTGGCCGCCAGAAGCCCCTTGAACTCGAAGATCTTGGCGTCGCCGCCGCCGATGGCGTAGAACTGGGCCCGGCGCTCTTCCCGATAGTCGTTGAGCAGTTTGGCCCTGGCCGCGTCGGTGTCCCGGAAGTTCTCGTCGGTCTTGCTGGCCTTGACCACCCGCTCCTGGATTTCCTTGGCGACGGCCTGCGGATCGAGCTCGGGCAACTGGGGACGGACCGAGTCGCGCGCGGTGAGCACCTGCGACTCGAGGATAAGGCGATCTTCGGTGATGAGCGTGTCGCCGGAGCGGTCGGCGGGCACATAGGGGCGGACCTCGCCGATGGCGGTCTGGTCGCTCAGGTATTCGGTGAAGAGAAACACGCCGCTGGTGCTCACGGCCAGCAGCACGGCCGCCACGCCGACCACGCCGAGCCACTTGCCCAGGATGTACTGCCACGGGGCGACCGGCTTGGTCATGGTCTGCCAGATGACCCGGTCGCGCTGCTCAAAGGTGACGCTCGACACCGCCAGGAAGAGCACCAGGATCGCGATGATCCAGAACGAGCCGCCCGTGCCGTACTGCAGGAAGCTCTGCACGCGGTAGCGCAGCGGCGTGGACGCGTCGAGCATCCCCGGCAGCGCGGCCAGGGCGAAGAGCAGCAGCACGATGAAGATCAGCGAGACCTTGATCCGCACCGCCTCGTTCACCACGTTGCGAGCGATCGCCACCACGGGCGTCGGGCTCGAGAAGAGCACCCGCAGCAACTCCATGAGGATGACGAACGAGAGCGCCAGCGAACCCAGCGCGGCGATGAACCATCCCGCGTCGGCCCAGCGCCCGGCGCCGTAGCGGACCAGCAGTTGCGACACCAGCCCCGGGCCGATCAGGATGCCCAGCACCGTCAGCGCCTGCCCGAGCCAGATGACCCCGAGCGCGAGCCCCGCGATGATCGCCGCGCCCATCGCCACGGCCGTGGGGTCGGTCTTGGCCTCCAACATACGGTTGAGCGCCTTGACGGTCGCCTCCGCGGCGGTCTTCTGGGCCTCGCGATAGGCTTTGATCTGGGCCGCCTCGGCCTTTTCGGCGTCGGTCGCGTCGGGCTTGACGGTCTCCTCGGGCAGGGGCTGGGCCGAGGGGCTCTCGACCGCCCGAAAGGCCTGGTCCTTGCGCTCGGCTTGCATGCGCACCGCGTGCACGGTTACCACCGTGATCGCCAGCGCGAGCACGAGAATCGACGCGCCCACCTTGAACCAGAAGGCCCGCTGCACGCGGTTGAGTCGATCGAGCACGGCGCCGATCTTCACGGCTTGCGGCCTCCCGGCGGCGGATTCCCGGCGCCGTCGTCGCCGCCCATGAGCGAGTCGAGCACGCGCATGTCCACGTCCGCCGGGGGCGGCGGCGCGGCGGTGGGCCTGGCGGCACGTGTGGGACTCGCGGGCTGAGCGGGCGACTCATCCTTGTGCAGGAGCCCCGCCAGCACGTCGTCGTCCGGCCCCGACTTCGGCGTCGCGGACGCGGCCGGCGTCGCCGCGGGGCCTCCCGCGGGGGCGTCTGACGTCTTTCCCGCGTCGACCAGCGAGCTGATCAGCTCGTCGCCCGCGGGCTCGGCCCGGAGGAACGCGGCCGTGTGCCCGCCGAGCTGGGCGCCGAAGGTCTCGACCTTGGCCGCTCGCGCACGCTCGACGATGTCGATGAACAGCTCCTCCAGCTTCTGGCGGGGGTGCGAGACCCGGGTGATCGCCTTGGCCCCGTGGGTGCGTTCGCGGATGAGCTCGTCGATGCGGCTGATGGTCGCGTCGTCTAGGTCTTCGGTCTCGATGGTGGTCTTGTCGCGGGATTCGAGCAGCTCGTCGCACGTCCCCTCGGCCTGCACCTTGCCGCCGTAGAGGATCACCATGCGATCGACGCAGTCCTCGACGTCGGCGAGCAGGTGGCTGGAGAGCAGCACGGTCTTGCCGCGACGGCCGAGCTCGAGGATCAGGTCCTTGATCTGGCGCGTGCCGATCGGGTCCAGGCCGGTGGTCGGCTCGTCGAGGATGAGCAGTTCGGGGTCGTTGATGAGGGCCTGAGCGATGCCGATGCGGCGCTGCATGCCCTTGGAGTACTCGCGGACGGGCCGGAACTGCACGCTCGTGAGCCCGACCATGTCGAGCAGCTCGTCGATGCGGCGAGTGCGGACCTCGGACCCGAGCCCGAAGAGCTTGCCGTAATAGTCGAGCGTCTCGCGGGCGTCGAGGAACGGGTAGAGGTACGACTCCTCGGGCAGGTAGCCGATGCGCTTCTTGATCCCCACGTCGCTGGGCAGGCCGCCGAAGACCGAGACCCGGCCCGAGGTCTTGTGCAGCAGGCCGAGGATGATCTTGATGGTCGTGGACTTGCCCGACCCGTTGGGCCCGAGCAGGCCGAAGATCTCACCGCGGCGGATCTCGAAGGTCACGTCCTCGACGGCCCGCACCCTCGCCCGCATCCAGAAATCGCGGAATGTTTTGAACAGGTGCTGCACCACCACGACGTTGTCGCCGGCGGGGGGGGGTGGGGCGGGGCGCGACCCGGGTCGGGATAAAGCGGCGTGGGTGGCGGGCGTGGGTTGAACTTCGACCATGAACCGCGTTCCTGGGCCGCGCCGCGGCGGGAGGTTGAGGAGGGGGGGAGAAAGAGGGGAGAAGCGGATGCGGGGGAAGTTTATTGCTCGCGGGTCCGGCTCTCGGCGTTCATGCGTTCTTCGAAGCGGGCGCGGTTTCGCTGGAGCTCGCGGGCTTTCTGGGCCTTCTCGTTCTCGGCCCGGATGAGCTTCTGCTCGATGTCGCGGGCGACCGCCGGGTCCTTGTTGATGAGCAGCACCTGGCGGGCGACGTCGGGCGGGAGGTAGATCGCCTGCGTGGTGTCGGCGCC
This sequence comes from uncultured Phycisphaeraceae bacterium, assembly GCA_964630785.1. Lineage (GTDB taxonomy): Bacteria > Planctomycetota > Phycisphaerae > Phycisphaerales > UBA1924 > JADLCX01. Next base: position 95,346 of record CAZVZG010000015.1, read on the forward strand.
GAGGAACGTGCTGTACGCGTCGGCCCAGTCGTTGTAGATCATCACCAGGGGGTTGGACTTGAACAGCGTGCGCTTGGCGTCGAACAGGTCGGCGCTCGACTTGGCCCGGTTGACCACGCTGGTGCGGTACTGCGTCGCGTCGTCGATGATCCGGCTGACGTCGCCCGACACCCGCGTCGCGTCCGCCCCCTCCCCCCCCGCCCCCTCGATCTGCACGGGCTGGCGCTGCATGACCTTGTCGATCGTGTCGAGCGTCTGCGCGGCCCGGTCGCGTTGGCTCTGCGCGAGTTCGTGGTCGTAGCGGTCGATGAGCGTCAGCAGCGTGGATGCGGCCGTGCCCGCGGCCTCGGTGAGCTTGTCGTTGCGGTAGTTCCGGGCCTCTTCAAGGGCCTTGCCGGCCTGGGTCGTGGCCGCGGCGACGTCCTGGAACGCCTTCATCACGTTGCGGGGCGGCATGACCACGTTCATCGTGAGCGAAGTGATCTGGATGCCCGACTCCATCTCGTCGAGGGCCTTCTGCGCCACGTCGCGGGCGATCGTCTCGACCTTGCTCAATCCCGACTGCGCCGACGAGTCGCTCTGCTTCTTGAGCAGATCGTCGATCGGCAGGCTCGCGGCGGCCTGAACGATGCCCCGGCAGGCCGCGGCCTCAACAATCTCGGCCTCGTTGTCCGGGTTGATGTTCTGAGCGTTCTTGGCCGCCTCGACGCGCTGATAGGTCACCGACCATCGCGCGTGCGCGATGTTCCCATCGGCGGTGAGCAACTGGCCGTCGGCGTCGGGGTCGAGCGAGTCGGAGCCGCCGGCCAGCGACGACACGCCCTTGTCCTTGTCCACCAACATCCTCTCCTCCGGCTCGGAGAGGTGGGGGAAGAACTGGTTCTTGATCTCCTCGGTCTGGAGGCCGGTCTGAACCTTGACCAGTTGGCCGAAGGGTGCGGGCAGGCTGAACTGAAACCCCGGGGGCAGGTTCGACGCAACGACGCGTCCGAACAGCAGGCGGATGCCCTTTTCGGATTCCTTCACCGTCTGGAACCCGCTGAGTAGGTAGAGCACGACGAGCACGACCATCGCCGCTTGCAAAAGGCGGAAGGTGACCCGCAGCGCGTCGGCGAGCGATTTGGTCGCGGGGTCGAGGCTGGCGGCCTCGCCCTGATCGCCCTCGCCGCGGCGCAACGCCACGGAGGCGTTGCCGCGACGGCGCGGCGACGTCAGAGGGGGTGGGGATGATCCACTGTCTTCCGGCGGGAGGTCGAGCCCCTCGGGAAGGTCGCCAGTTGGGGGAATTCCGGCGCTGCTCACCGATGGCCCTCCTTCCCGGTCGGCTCGGCCGCGGCCGGCTTGTCGGCGATCACGGGGGGCTTGACGTTCTCGACGTCGGCGCTGGACGGGCCGGGGATCTCGCCGGCCTTGAGGCCCCTAAGGGCGTCGGGCCGGAGGAGTTCGAGCCCGGGCTGGTTGGTCGGGAGCACGATGGTCGTGCGCCCGCCGATGGCCTCGGACATGAACTTCATCTGGCGGAGGAACACCGCCAGTTTGGGTTCAACGTTGAGCTTCTTGATCCACTCCGCGGCTTCGATGTCGCCCTGGCCGCGGATGCTCTCGGCGAGTTGTTCGGCGAAGCTGCGGATCTTCTTGGCCGCGGCGTCCGCGCCCGAGCGGAGGGCCTCGGCCTGGGCCTGGCCCTCGCTGACGGCCTTGTTGGCGATTCGCTGCCGCTCGGCGTTCATGCGAGTGAACACGTCGCGGGTGGGGTTCTGGGGCAGGCCCATGCGGACGACGCCCACGCTCATGGCCTCGACGCCGAAGTCGGCCAGCGCGCCGTCGGCGCTGGCGCTCTGGTCGAGGTTTTCCATCACCCGCTTCTCGAGCTCGGGGATGCGGCTGCCCTTCTCGTCGCTGCTGAAGAGCTCGCCGAAGCGGAACCGGCTGACCTCACCCAGCGCCGAGCGCAGTTTGCCCTTGAGGACCTTTTCGGCCTCTGCGTAGTGGTCTCTGGACGATTCGCCCGCCGAGGAGAAGCTCCGGAAGAACTTCAGCGGGTCCTTCACGCGCCACGTCAGGTAGGCGGTGACGAGGATCGGCGAGTCGTCCGCCGTCACCTGCGTCTCCTGGTTCGATTCCAGGTACCGCGCCCGGGAGTCGTACTTGGTCACCTGCTGGACATACGGGATCTTGAACCGCAGGCCCGGCGTGGTGATGACCGAGCTCTCGTCGGCCCGCCCGAAGGTGGTCACGACCGCCTTCTCGGTGAAGCGGACCGTGTACGTGACCATGAAGGCCAGGAACACGGCCACGATCAGGACGATGATGAGAATCCTCTGCACTGTTGACTCCGAATCTCGTCGTCGCGGCGGCCGGGGGGGGGGGGGGGGGGGCCGCCGCGTGTTTGCTCAAAGAGACCTTCCGACTCCGGACATTCCGCCGATGCTTCGTTCGCCTGCTTGTTCGCGCCGCTACTGCTCGTCCGGCTTCTTGCCCTCATCGAACAAGTTGCCGGACGCGGCCGTGTCGGACACGTCGGTCCTGACCTCCAGGTTCGCCTGGCCCGACACGACGTACACGCGTGCCCTCTTGAAGATGTCGGTGAGCGTGTCGAAGTAGACCTGGGCCAGATAAACTGACGGTGCCGCGCGGAACGAGGCGACCTGGCCCGTCGATCGCTCCGCCTTGCCGCGGGCGGTCATGTGCTTGGTCCAGCGGTCGGCCTTGGCCGCGGCGAGCTTCGAGGCCGCTTCGCCCTGGGCCTTGGCAAGCAGTTCCTCGGCCTTGAGTTGGAGCTCAGACCGCTGGGGCGATGGCGCCGCGGCGACCGCGTCGATCGCTTCAACGAGTTCATGGGCCATCTCGACGCTGCCGGCCACCTTGATGAGCGTCTGGTTGGCCTCCATCATGCCGTTCTCGATCGAGCCCTGACGCTTCTGGATGCTCTGGGCCACGCTCTCGAACATCTCGGCGGTGTCTTTGGGCGGGTGTACCCCCTCGATACCCACGAACAGCACGCGGACGCCGCAGTCCATCGATTCCAGCTTCGCGCCCACCCGCTCCTGAAGCACACGCGAGATTTCCGGCCGGGCGTCGCCCAGCACGTCCTCCACCGTCCGGGTCGCGAGGTACTTGAACACCTCACGCCGGCCCACGGCTCGGATGATCTCCTCGCGCTGGTCCGGCGCGGCCAACATCTCGTACTTGGCCAGGTCGGTCACCTCGAAGCGCAGCGGCACCTCCGCCGACACCAACGACACGTCCCGCCCCCCACTCCCACCACCGGACTTCAGTCTCGGAGCGGGCTCGGTCGCCGCTTTCTCGCGTTCCATCTCCCGGCCGGCCTCGATGTCGGCCGCCGAGGGACGCACGACAAAGAACGTTTCCGTCACGCCGTGGTCGTTGGTCCAGAGGATGGACTTCTTGACCTTGGGTTGATCGCCGCCCAGGTCCACCCGGCGCACCGTCGTAGCGTCGAACCGCTCGATCGTTTCGAGAGGCCAGGGCAGTTTCAGGTACGGCCCCGGGCCGAGGGGCGCGCCCACCCGCGCCCCGAACCGCACGCGCAGGCCCTGCTCGTTGGGCTGGACGATGCCGATGCTCGTGAGCCCCCAGATCACCGCCAGACCCACGATGACCAGCACCGTGAGCGAGCGTGTGAGCAACTGGTAGAACCAGCTCCCCGTGACGTCGAACCCGAACTGGTAGTTGATCGCTCCGCCGATCGATTCGGCGATGCGGTCAGGGGCCGCGACGAACCCGAGCACCCGCGACTCGAACGCCGGTTTGGGGATCTCCCCCGGCCGTCGCGGTCGGTACAGCCCGAGCAGGAAGTTCAGCACGGTCTCGGCCGCGATCAGCAGCATCAGCACCGGGAACGCGATCAGCAGGTACTTGGCGATGTAGTCGGGCCCAAAGTAATCGACGAACTGGCCGACGGCGATCGCCAGTCCGACCAGCGCGGCCGCGACCGACTGGGCCGCGCCGGCCCGCAGGTTCGCCCACGGTCCCTGCTTGGCCATTCCCGAGACATACCGGGCGAAGATGAACCCGACGAAGGCCATGGTCAGGCCGATCGAGATCGCCCAGCCCTGCGCCGTTTGATCCAGGCTCTTGAACGCGACCTTGTTGACGCTCTCGGCGTTCGCAAGCGGGTCGACTGAGATGATGCTCAGGCCGCGGTTGAGCTGCCAGATGCCGATCCCCGTGAGCAGCGCCGCGAAGAGCAGGCTGGTGATCGGAACCAGCCACTTGTGCATCGAGGCCAGTCGCCGGGCGGCGACCAGGAGCTCGTCGCCCCGTTCGCCGAACACGCTGGATTCGCGGGCCCCGGCCGCGGCCATGGCCTCCGACTCCATCGCCTCCAGCCGCTCGCGCCGGTGCTGGTCGAAGACGATCGCGAGCGTGATCCAAACGAGCGAGCCGGACAGCACCAGGAACGAGCCCGCCATCCCGGCCCGGTCGGCGAGGATGAAGCTGTAGATCAGCAGCACCAGCCCCATGACCAGTTGCAGCGCCAAGCCCAGGAGCGAAACGCCCGCGGCACGCTTGAAGGTGAGATGGTCGGCCTTCATGCGACTCCCATGATCGCGCCGGGCGGAATCGCCCGGAGGTCAGACTCACCCCCCCAACCCCAACCCCCTCGTACCCCCGCGCCCGACCCCATTCCACCGGCCGTCCGTGTGCCCCGACCGCCGCGCCGGGGCGACCCGGTCGGGCCGGGATTGTCCGCCCGCGTGCGGGGTCTGTCCACCCGGGGGAGGAACCACACCGGCGAATCCGGTCGATCCGATGCGCAAACCTCGCGCGTCGAACCGGAGCCGACGGCGCGGCCGCACGCGCTCACAACTTGTCCGGGCGACCAGCCCGGTCCCTCTCACCTCCGTCCCCTAAAGAAGCCGGGGACGTGCCCGTTCGGGCGGGACGCGCAGGCCAGAGTCAGAACATTCTTTGGACCACGAACCGGGTCCGGAACCAACCAGTACGTTGAACTACGGGCCCCCCTCCGCTATGTTCGTGCCCCGGAGAGATTTTTTCCGGTCGTACCCCCGGGTGGGGGTCGGTTTCTCTCGCCCCGCGATTTTCATCGCAGACCATCCCCGAACGAGTCCAGACCATCCGACGGCGTCTCCGTCGCTCGGCCCGCTCGCCCGCAACTCCCCCTTTCCGATTCCCCCCTCCCCGATTCCTCCCGCCCGCTCCCCACCCTCATGCCCGTTCAACTGCTCACCATCGCCCGCAATACCTTTCTGGAGAGCGTCCGGCAGCCCATCTATTTCATCATCATCGCCCTTGCGGGGCTGCTGCAACTCTTTACCACCTGGACGGCCGCGTTCAGCATGGGCCTGAGCGACTCGGGCGAGGTCTCGGGCGATGACAAGTTGATGGTGGACATCAGCCTGGCGACGGTGTTCGTATGCGGGATGCTGCTGGCGGCGTTCCTGGCCACGGCCGCGCTCTCGCGAGAGATCGAGAACAAGACCGTCCTCACGGTCGTGAGCAAGCCGGTCGGGCGGCCCACGGTGGTGCTGGGCAAGTACCTGGGGGTCGCGGCCGCGATCGTCATCGCTGTGGTCACGATGCTGCTGTTCCTGCAGATGGGGATCCGGCACGGCGTGATGTCCACCGCGGCCGACGACCTGGACGGTCCGGTGATCGCGTTCACGCTCGGAGCGATCGTGATCGCCATCGGCACGGCGATCTGGTGCAACTTCTTCTACGGGTGGGTCTTCACGCAGACGGCGACCATGCTGCTCTGCCCGCTGATGCTGCTGGCGGTGGTCATGGTGATGCTCATCGGCAAAAAGTGGAACTTCCAGCCGATCGGGACCAACTTCAAGCCGCAGATCACCATGGCCAGCGCGTGCATCCTCATGGCCCACCTGGTGCTCACGGCGATCGCCACGGCGATCTCGGCCCGCCTGGGCCAGGTGATGACCATCGTCATCTGCTGCGGGGTCTTCGTCGGCGGCCTGCTGTCCAACGAGTTCCTCGGTCGCCGGGCGATCCAGAACATGCTCGTCGCCCGTGTCCAGACCGCCGAATCGACGCTCCCCAGCCGCGTGGCCTTCGCGCACAACGGCGATGTCTACAAGCTCACGCTCGACATGGCCCCGCGCGTGCGGCTCAAGCCCGACTCGCTGGTTTTCTACGGGCCCAACCCCAGCGGCGCCGAACTCTGCAACCTCAACGACGGGCCGGACCCCGACGCCTTCGGCAAGATGTCACCGGAAGAACGGCTCTCGTCCCGCGACCTGCCGCCGTCGGTCATCATCGCCTCGGCCCAGGACAAGACCGTTGAAGTTCGGCGGATCGGCGCGGACGAGCCCGCGGCCACGCGCCCCCCGCGGGCCGACGATTACCTGTTCCTCCGCCCGACCCACTACAACCTCGGCGCGCGGCTGGCGTGGGGCATCATCCCCAACATTCAGTTCTTCTGGCTGGTGGACGCCGTCACCCAGGTGCAGCCCATCCCGCCCGAGCACCTGGGGCTGGTGGCGTTGTACGCGGTGATGCAGATCGGCGCGTTCCTCTGCCTGGGCGTGATCCTGTTCCAGAAGCGGGAAGTCGGGTAGGATTTCTCGGCCGGGCCGGGCCTGTCGCGCCCGTGGCTCCCGTCCCGCGGTTCAAGTCCATCCCGCGGCCCCGATGCCGCCCCACCCTCTCCACGCCACCACACCCAACCCGGAGTTTCGCCATGGCACGCGTCTCGATCGACAGCGGCAGCTCTTCCAGCAAGGCCGGGTCCGGCTCCGCCAAAAAGTCGTCCGGCAAGTCCGGCGGCGGCGACGCCAAATCCCAGAAGGTCAAGGCGATCGGCGCGGTGGCCGTGCTCGCGCTCGCCGCCGTGATCATCATGTGGAACGCGGGCTTGTTTGAGTCGCGCCCGCACTTTGACGCCAGCGCGCCCCCGGAGGCCACGCCCGAGCAGACCGCGGCGTTCAACAAGGCCGAGCAGCAGCAGCAAAAGCAGCAGGGGCAGCACCCGCCGTCCACCGGCGGCACGCGCCTGCCCCCGATGCCGCTGGGCTCCAACTGACGGCCCGCTCGCGGTCGCGTTTCAAGCGACCACCGCGCCCGCGGTCGGGTCGCGTCGGAACCCGGCCTCAACCACCTCGCCGTCGCCCACCACGAACACCCGCTCTCCGGCGCGGACGCGGATGTTCCTCGCGCCGGTGAAGCGCCCGAACGCGGGCAGCACCATCACGCCCCCGCGCAGCCAGAAGCACGGCGCACGAAGGCTCGACGTGCCGTCGCCCAGCGTGACGGAAGGGTGCAGGTGCCCGCCGATGCAGGGCACGCCCTCGATCGCCTCGGTCTCCGGATCGTGAACGAACGCGATGCCGTCATCGCTCGGGTCCGTCAGCGGTGGTTGATGCACAGCCATCGCCCACGCCTCCGGCGGCCGACCCGAACGCACGTCGTGGTTGCCGAGCACGAGCGTGACTTGCAGCGCCGATCGCCGCGATCGCCACGCCCCGACAGCGTCCATCACCGCCCGCGTCCGCCCCGTGGGCGCGTGTAGCAGATCGCCCACGATGACCAGCCGCTCCGCCCCCGTCGCGTCGATCATCCCGCTCAAACGCTCCAGATCCGCGTGCACGACCTCCGGCACGGGTACACCGGCCGCGCGAAACGCCGCGGCCTTGCCCAGGTGGACGTCCGCGACGATCAGCGTCCGCCGGCGCTCCCACCACACCGCCCGCTGCGGCAGCAACACCCACCGTTCGTCACCCCATCGGACTATCACCGACCCCGCGATCGCACGCATCTCTGCCCGTCCTCACTTTCGGCGCCGATGGCCCTGCACCTTTTTCCGCCGGGCGGTTTTCTTCTTGCTGGGCTTCGCCGTTCGTCCCCCGTCCGGCCCCATTGTCGTCCCCCCCGCGGCCTCGTCAAGCGCCATCGCCATCCGCCCGACCATGTCCGACCACTTCTCGCTGGAGAGGTGGACGGCGCGGAGCTGCTCGGCCCAGATCGGGAAGGCCAGCGGCGTCAGGCGGTCAAGGGCGATGATCGACATCGGGCGTTCGGCCGCCCGTTCCAGCGCGCCGCGCAGACGGCCCACCTCCAACTGCGATTCCAGCACCTCGCGGCGCGCCTGGCTCAGCAACAGGTTGTCCGGGTCGAACTCGCTGAGCACGTCGAAGAACATCTCGCTGGAGGCCTGCAACTGGCGCGCGGTCTTCTTCTGGCCCGGGAAGCCGGGCATGATGAGGCCCGCCACGCGGGCGATGTCGCGGAACTGCCGGCGGGCCAGTTCCGTGGTGTTCAGGCACGCGAGCAGATCGTCGAGCAGGCGGTCGGCGCTCAGGAGGGTCCGCCAGTCCTGTTCGGTCAGACCCAGCGGCGTGCGCGAGTGCAGACAGAAACCGTAGTCGTTGCAGGTGGTCACCACGGAGATCGGACGCAAGCGGCTGAGGCGGTAGGCCGCCAGCGCGCCCAGACCCTCGTGCACCAGCCGCCCCTCGAACGGATAGACCACCGCGATCGACCCCGCGCCGCCGCTCACGGCGCCCGGCACGTCGATGAGCTCGATGAGCGTCTCTTCCGGCGCCGGCACGCGCGACCACGCCTTCTGAAGTTCCAGCAGCGGGCGGGCGGCCCGCATCTCGGCGCAGTCGTACACGCCGTGCCGAGCCTGGTCGAGCTTGGCCCGAACCGCGGCCGCGAGCTGGCTGGAGAGCGGGAAGCGGCCGCCGTTCCACGTCGGCACCAGTGCGCTCTTCTTCTTGGCGGGGCGAGCGTACGCCACCATCCCCCGCACCCTGATCAGTTCCAGCACCCTCCCCGCGAACACGAACCGCTGGCCGGGCACAAGCCGCGCGATGAACCCTTCCTCGATCGTCCCGAGCGTCCGGCCCGAGAGGTACTTCACGCTCAGGGCGTGCTCGGCGGTGATCGTGCCGATCGCCATCCGGTGCATCCGGGCCGTTCGCACGCTCGCGGGGTGCCAGCGCGGCTCGCCGTGCTCGTCCACCCGCTCGACGATCCTCGCGTACTCCGGATAGGCCGTGAGGGACTGGCCGCCGCGTCGGCAGAAGTCCATGGCCCAGCCCCACTCCTCGTCGGTGAGGTTGCGGTAGGCGTGCGACGTGCGCACCTCGGTCTTCAGTTCTGCTTCGACGAACCCGCCGCCGCAGGCGCAGGTCACCAGGTGCTGCACGAGCACGTCCAACGGGCGCTCCAAAGGCGGGCGGGCCTCGATCTTGCCGGCCAGGGCCGCGTCGCGGGCCGCGGCGAACTCCACCAGCTCGAAGCTGTGCGTGGGCACGCCGATGACGCAGCTGGGCGCGCCCGGACGGTGGCCGCTGCGCCCGGCTCGCTGCACGAGGCGGGCGATGCCCTTGGGCGAGCCGAGCTGGAAGACCTGATCGACGGGCTGGAAGTCGACGCCCAGGTCGAGGCTGGAGGTACACACCACGCAGCGCAGTTTGCCCCCGTCGAGCAAGGCTTCGACACGGTCGCGCAGCTTGCGGTCCAGCGAGCCGTGGTGGATCGCGACCTCGCCGATCCAGTCGTCGCGGAGCTGCATGAACCGGCGAAACCAGATCTCCGCCTGCGAGCGGGTGTTGGTGAAGAGGAGGCTGGCGGCGAAGGGCGCGCCCTCGTGGCCGCCCTCGCCGTTCGCGGCCAGAGCCTCGATGCGCTCGATGACCTCGTCCACCGCCCGGATGCCCAGATGCCCGGCCCAAGGGAAGCGCTCCGGATCCTTGGGGATGACGGTGGTGATGCGGAGCTCTTTGGGTGTGTCGCCGCGGATGATTGGATGAGGGGATCGAGGGATCCCCCGCCCCGGTCCCTCGACCCCCTGATCCCTCGATCCCTTCCCCAAGAGAACATCCCTCGCCTGTTCCAGATTCCCAAGCGTCGCCGACACTCCCCACGTCCGCATCGTCGGCAACCACGAGCGCAGGCGGGCCAGCGCAAGTTCGGTCTGCACGCCGCGCTTGGTCGCCATGAGCTCGTGCCATTCATCGACGATCACGGCCCGGAGCGTGGCAAACCGTGCCCGCGCATCGGGGTAGGACAGCAGCAACGACAGGCTCTCGGGCGTGGTGACCAGCGCGCTCGGCAGGCGTTCTTTCTGGCGCAGTTTCACCGAGCTCGAAGTGTCGCCCGTGCGCTTCTCGATGGACCAGTTGAGGCCCAGGTCTCGCACCGGACGCTCCAGCGAGGCCAGCGTGTCGCTCGCCAAGGCCCGCAGCGGCGTGATCCACACCACCCGCAGCGGCTCGGTCGCCGCCCGCTTTGCCCCCCGCGCCCTCGATCCCTTGATCCCCTGATCCGTCGCTCCCCCGATCCCTTCCCCCCCCATCCCCTCCATCACCGGCCCGAGCCACGCGGCCATGGTCTTGCCCAGCCCCGTAGGCGCGTGAATCAGCCCACTCGCCCCGCGCGCGTACGCCGCCCAAGCCGCCTCCTGAAAGGCAAACGGCTCCCACCCGCTCTGGGCAAACCATGCGCGGACCCGCGAGAGCGGCAAATCGGGCGCTGGCCCTGTCGGCGCCTCAACCGTCACCGCGGGCTCGCACACCGAACGCATGGGCGGATTATTCGCCAGCGCCGCTCTCGTCGCGGAACGTCCGATCCGCCGCCGAGGCGGGGAGCTCGCGGAGAGTTCCCATTTGCTGCTTTGCTGCTTTGCTGCTTTGCTGTTCTGCTGATTCGCCGCTTTGCTTTCAGTTCCGCCGCTGCAACTGGGCCAGCAGCCGGAGGATCGAGACGTAGAGCCACACGACGGTGACCAGAAGCCCGATGCCGGCGTACCACTCCATGTACTTGGGCGCGCCGTTGCGGGCGCCCTGCTCGATGAAATCGAAGTCCACCAGCAGGTTCATGGCCGCGAGCACCACGATGAAGCCCGAGAAGGCGATGCCGATCGGGCCGTTGTCCCAGATGTAGGGGATGTGGATGCCGAACATCGAGAGCACTAGCGCCACCACCGAGAACAGACACAGCCCGAACGTCGCGGCCACCACGCCGCGGAGGAACCGCTGGCTCGGGCGGATCAGGCGCGTGGTGTAGGCCACGAGCAGCCCGCCCGTCACGCCAAGGGTCAGCACGCCCGCCTGGAGCACCAGGCCCGGGCCCAGTGCCTGGACCGTGCCCGACTGGCTGTTGTCGGCGTAGCGGGTCCAGAACACGCTCAACGCCCCGACAAATACGCCCTCGCCCAGGGCCAGCACCGGCGCGATGAACGGCGACGCCTGCGGCTTGAAGTACGCGACGAACGTGAGGACCAACGTCAGGATCGAGGAGATGGCCGCGCCGCCGAAGAGCATCCCAGGGTTGTTCTGGAGGAACGACCAGCAGAACACGGCCGCGGCGATCGTCAGGCCGACGAGAATGAAGCTCACGTTCACCGTGCCCTGCACGGTCATCGTGCCCGGGCGGGCGATCGGCGTATCCCCAAAGCGATCCAAGCCGCCGCGGCGGTCGTCAAACGCCTCGGTCTTGAGGAACGGATTGCTGCTTCGGAAAACCGACATGCGCTGGTCCTTTCTTCCGTGACCGCGCCCGCGGGAGGCCCGACGCGATCGGTCCGGTATGACATCGTCCCAACCCCAACCCAACAGCCCAGAAATCCGCCGCAGGACGCTTCCGGCGCGGACTACCTCGTCTGCGCCGCGTCGAAAGTGTAGTTCGGCGACTCTTTGGTGATTCGGATGTCGTGCGGGTGGTTCTCGACGACCGTCGCGCTGGTGATCCGCACGAACCGGGTCTTATCCCGAAACTCGTCGATGGTCTTGCACCCGCAATAACCCATGCTGGCCCGCAGGCCGCCCACCATCTGGTAGACGAACTCGGCCAGCGGGCCGCGGTAGGGCACCAGCCCCTCCACGCCCTCGGGCACGAACTTGCGTTTGCGTTCCTCGCCGGCGTGCTGACCGTAGCGATCGGCGCTGCCGGCCTCCATCGCGCCCGCGCTGCCCATGCCGCGGTAGCTCTTGTAGCGCCGGCCCTGGCTGATAACCAGCTCGCCGGGCGACTCGTCGAGCCCGGCAAAGAGCGACCCCAACATGCACGCGCTCGCGCCGGCCGCGAGCGCCTTGGCGATGTCGCCGCTGGTCCGCATGCCGCCGTCGGCGATGACCGGCACGTCGCGTCCGCTCGCGGCCACGCCCGCGAGGGCGTTGAAGATCGCCGTCATCTGCGGCACGCCCACGCCCGTGACGATGCGCGTCGTGCAGATCGAGCCGGGGCCGATGCCGGCCTTCACGGCATCCACGCCCGCCTCGACCAGGGCCCGGGCCGCCTCGGCGGTGGCCACGTTGCCCGCGATCACCTCGATGCCGGTCGAGCCCCAACGCTGCTTGATCGTGCGGACCGTGCGGAGCACGTTCTCGCTGTGGCCGTGGCTGGTGTCGATGACCAGCACGTCGGCCTCGGCGGCGAGCAGGGCCTCGACGCGCTCGTACTGGTCCACGCCGCAGGCCGCCCCGCAGCGCAGGCGGCCGCGGGCGTCGGTGTTGGCCCTGGGAAACTGGCTCAGGCGGTCGATGTCGCGTTGGGTGATCATGCCCGCGAGCGTGCCGTCCGGGTTGACCAGCAGCAACTTTTCGACCTTGTTTCGGTTGATGATCCGCTCGGCGTCCTCGAGCGTGGTGCCGGGCGCGGCGGTGACCAGATCGCGGGACGTCATCACGTCCTTGACCGGCGTGGCCTCGTCCTCGACGAACTTGAGGTCGCGCCGCGTCAGGATGCCGAGAACCTTGCCGTGCGTCCGCAGGGCGCTGCCGCCGTCGGCCGTGACGGGGAACCCGGAGAGGTGGTGCTCGCGCATCAACTGGCGGGCGCGTCCGACCGTGTCGGCCGGGCCGAGCGTGATCGGATCGGCGATGACGCCGTTGGCCGAGCGCTTGACCTTGCTCACCTCTCGGGCCTGGGTCTCGATCGAGAGGTTGCGGTGGATGACCCCGATCCCGCCCTCCTGCGCCAGCGCCACCGCCAACGCCGACTCGGTCACCGTGTCCATCGGGGCCGACACGAGCGGGATCTTCAGCGTGATCGTGGGCGTCAGTCGCGTCGCGGTGTCCGCCTCCGACGGCATGACGTCGCTGTAGCGCGGCAACAGCAGCACGTCGTCGAACGTGATCCCGTCGGAGATGATTTTCTGGGAGGCCAGATCGGCGAATACGCGATCACCCGCCCCCCCCCGGGCAAACGACGGGGCCGAACCGCTCACTGAACCGTTAGTCGCCATGCATATTGTTGCACGGAAGTTCACGACGGTCAAGTCGCGACAACTGCCCCATGACGTCCGCATACCACAAATCGCGGGCAACCTGGATTGGGATCCCCTCCGCTGCGCGCGGTGGACGGTTACTCATCATCGGGGAGACAGGGACGTGGGTGGCGTGTTCCGGTCCTCGACATACCCAAACAAAACACACTGGACTACAGCCCCCCCACCGCGTTCGCTACGGCGTGCCGGGGGCGCCCTGTCCGGACTCGCCGCGATCGCCCTCCCTCGGTCGCACGCCTGGACGCGGCGAGAAAAGTCAGTAGACTCGCACACAGTCCGTCTAGTCTGAATTCGTACGGGCCAGCCGGGCAGGTCACACCCCTTAGCTTGCCCGCGGATTGGAGAGCCTACGCTCAACGCTGACGCTCCACCCGGTCCGTCGCATCGCACGCTTCCACCGAGACCAATGGATGATCACCCTTCGTATCTTCATCGCTGCAATCGTCGTCACCCTCTGGCTTGTTCCTCGCAACGCGATTGGGCAAGCCGAGTTCAACGTGCTCAACGAGTCCCCGCCGGCCGATCCATCTGGCATCGCCGATTCGGCCCCAGCGTTTCGGTCCGCGTACGCAAAGGTCGTGAGCGCGGGTGGCGGCACTGTCCGCGTCCCCGTTGGAAGCTATAAATTTGTCTCGACGGATCCCAGCGATCCCACTACCCATTTGTTGATTGCCTCAAAGAATGTCCGACTCATTGGAGATTTTTCCGGGCCTCCGCTGCCAACAACACTCACTAACAAATACGGCTCAACCATTTTCTCGAGTACACCCAACATCGCGCTCATCAAGGTGGCGCGATCATCGCAATACTCGAACATTGATCCGGCGAACATTTACATTGAACGGCTCCGGCTCGACCGCTCGACCACCGCCTTGACGGGGGGGAACGGCATAACGTTCTCCGATAACGTCGGCGGCGGAATCTCGGAAATTTCCACAGTCGTTCTGAGCGACCTCACGGTCCAACGACAGTTCATCGGCATCCACGGTCACCGGGTGTCAGCGAGTCAAGGCGCGAGAGTACAGAGGCTGCAACTTCGCGGTTCAACAATCCTCAATAACGGATCTTGCGGCTTACAATTTGACGAGTTCAACGAGATCACGATCTCCGATTGTCTTGTCGTCGCGAACGGCAGTGATGGCGTTCTACTGAACTGCCACTCGGCATACGAAGGTACCGCGTATATCTCAACTTCCAGCGTGCATTCTAATCGTGGAAATGGCATGAGTTTCATTGGGAGTGAGTATGCATGTCAAGATATTCACCTTGTCGGTTGCCAAATTGACAAGAATTATCAGCATGGCGTAAGCTTTCAGAATTCGTTTAATGTGAACATTTCTGGGTGTTCAATTACTTCCAATTGCACACAGGGATACACGCTATCGGAATCGCCTCCATTTCCGATATTCTACCACTCAGGATTTTACGCCTATCTTTCCGAGAATATCGCTTTGTCAGGAACGACAATCGAATTCAATTACGGCATCGGACTATCCTTGGAATCGTGCAAACGAGCATCGATTTCTGCGTGCAATTTTGCGGGCAACAACAATGGCAATGCGTTGCCGACTATCAAACCGGCACTTCGGATCTCTGGTGGTGAAGCTATCGCGCTTTCCGCTTTGGCTTTCGGAATCCCCGCGAAACAGGTGCATGGAATCTACGTCACAAATGGGCCCAAGAGCATCAGCGGAGTTGGATTGACATTCGAGGCTGGATCATTGTACCGAATCACCGGTTCGGCCAACTCAACGGGCTCGGGTGTCATTCAATATTTTGCGCCTGAAGATACGACTACTTTGGCACCCGTCACGACTTGGAAGTTGCCATAACGACCTCATTTGGCGTGTCCGTGGGCTCGCAACACACCGAGGTTCCAGAACGATGTGTATTGTTCTGTGATGCGCGGCCAGATACTTTACCTGCGAGCCGTCACCATGATGAACAGGCTCCTCATTGCTCTTTACAAACTGGATCACGCCCAACGGGCTGTTCGTCGTTTGCGCCGGGGTGCCGACCCAGTTAGCGTAACGGTGTGGATCGATCCTCAGTTGGCGGGTCGAGTCGATGCAATCGAATGCGCGCTCGCATTCGACGGGACGCCAGCGTGGGCGAACCTCGTCGCGTGCGAGCAGCGGATACCTGAATGCACGGACCTGCAAGATGCGAGGGTCCGACACCTGCTCCTCTGCGACGATCACGAAGCGACGGTCGCGCTCGCGAGCGATGCTCGGTCGCGGGGCGTCGGTGTGTTCGACAGCTCGCTGCCCTCGATCGGCACGCTCGACTACGCCTTGTGCATCGAGGCCGCGCACCACGACCACGAGCTCGGCGGGTACAACGCGTGGCTCGCCGACGGACGGGTGCAGTTCAGCCGATACGTGCTTTGGCACCTCAGCGCGGTCCACTGCAAGTTCCACTTTCCGCAGCACGTCCTCCCCGAGCTTGGGCGGCTGGCCGCCCGCGAAGGGCGGCCGATCGAGGCGCTGGACATCGGATGCGGGTTATTGTCACGACTTCGATGGGGGCAGATGCGGGGGCTCCTGCGGACCACCGGGGTTGATCCGCTCCTGAACATTTATCGCGCAATCCTTGCCCGTCACGGCCTGCTCGGACTGCCGCACATCACCCCCGCGGCGTCGTTCCCGTGTTTCGCGGAAGAACTGTCTGCGGACGAGATCGATGGCAGATTCGGGTTTGTCTACACTTCAAATGCGCTTGACCACACGCAGGATCCCGAGCGCGTGGTGACGCTCTTGGGAGCCGCACTTCGACCGGACGGGCTGGGCGTCATCCAGGGGGCCGTCAACGAGGGTACGCGAGAGGACTGGAGCGAACTCCACCAGTTCGATCTCCGCGTCGATGCGGATCGCCTGGTTTGCATGACGCGCGCCGGAGACTGCCGCATCCTGGCCGGTCCGGACAAGCCCCTCCGCGTTGAGCGCGTTCACCATCTCACGGATGACTACATGAGCCTTGTCGTCCGCCGCGCTTCGGCGTGAATCCGCCGGCGGGAAGGCGCCGGAGAACGGGCGACCCGGGGGAGGCACGCGTCGTCGACAATGGGAGTGCAACCGGCCTCACGGGGCAACCGCGAGTGAGGCGCGGCTTAACCGCAAGCGTGCTCTCGTTCTTCGACCGACTCCTCCCCGCGATCCTTCGCCCACCTACCGTGACCTTCGCCCGTCCCGTCGCATCTCACGGAAGCGCGAATGGCCAGAAGACCTTCCCCACGCCCCGCTCCCGCCACCTCGCGCCCGGCTGTGGTCGCGGCGCGGGTCGCGGATCCTGCATCCCAACAGGTTCCCGAGTACGCCCTCGCAGCCCCCCTCGACACGCCCGACGCGCTCGCGACCGAGTGGGTCCTGACCGACGGGCACGGCGGGTTCGCGATGGGCACGGTCGCGGGCGTGCCGACGCGCCGGTACCACGCGCTGTTCATCGCGGCGACCCGTCCGCCCGTCGGACGCATCGCGATGCTCAACGCGACCGTCGATCGGCTGATCGTGCATCCCGATGCGCCGCACGCGATGCCGATCGAGCTGAGCGGCTTCCGCTTCGCGGGCGATCCGGGCTCGCTCCACCCCGACGGCGCCGGGCGCGCGGGCCGATTCCGCAAGGGCCTGGGCGTCGAGTGGGGGTTCGATCTGCCCGTGGGCCGCGTCACGCGATCGCTCCATCTGCACCGCGAGGGCGGGCCGGTCGCGGCCACGCTCCGCTACGTCGTCGAACGCCCCGGTGCGTCGCCCTCCAATGGGGATGATGCGGCTCCGCTCCGGCTGAGCGTGCGCCCGCTGGTGTCGATGCGCGACTTCCACGGCCTGGTGCGCCGGTCGTGGGCGGACCGCTTCGCGGTGGCTCCGGCGCAGGAAGGCCCGGCGTGCCGGGTCGAGCGCGACGGGCTGAGCCTGCACCTCCGCGCCGATCACGGGGCGTTCAGGCACGATCCGCAGTGGTGGTTCGATTTTCTCTACACCGCCGACGCGGAACGCGGGCAGGACTGCGTCGAAGACCTGTACTCGCCGGGCGAGTTCACGCTCGACCTGGCGCCGGGCCGGGCCCGCGCCGAGTTCCTGCTGCGCGCGTCGATGTCCGACCTGCCGGCACCGACGCTCGCGGAGATCGATCGCGAGCACGAGGCCCGCGCGCGGCGACTCGGCCGAGCTGGCGCGATCATCCGCGAGCACACCGGCGCGGCCGCTCCGGACGTGCTGACCGCGATCGACGCGCTCACCGCCGCCGCGGACGACTTTGTGGTCGCCCGCGATCCCGGGCCAGAGGGTGCGGGGGCGGAAGGTTCCGTGGCACCTGCGGTGTCGGTCATCGCCGGGTACCCCTGGTTCAGCGACTGGGGGCGCGACACGTTCATCAGCCTTCCGGGGCTGATGATTGCCACGGGCCGGCTCGACGAGGCGCTCGCGACGCTGCTGGCCTTTGCTTCGCACCGGCGGAACGGGCTCATCCCCAACGTGTTCGACGACCGATCCGGGCAGGCCGAGTACAACACGGTTGACGGCTCGCTGTGGTTCATCCAGGCCGCCTGCTCGTGGCTCGCGGCCGGCGGCGATCGCGCGGCCTGGCGCGAGCGGCTGGCGCCCGCGTGCCTGGACACGATCGCGCACTACCGCAAGGGCATCGGGGGCGAGTTCAACATCGCGATGGACCCGTTCGATCGGCTGGTCACCGCGGGCACCAGCGCGACGCAGCTCACGTGGATGGACGCCCGGCGCGATGGCGTGGTGTTCACGCCGCGGCACGGCAAGGCGGTCGAGGTCAACGCCTTGTGGATCAGCGGCCTGCGCCGGCTCGCCGACGCGATCGCGCCCGACGACGCGCAGCAGGCCGCCAACCTCAACGACCTCGCCGAATCGGCGTCTCGCTCGTTCCGGGCAGCGTTCTGGAACGAGCGCGAACGCTGCCTTTACGACGTGCTGGTCCCCTCCGACAGCGAGCGGGGCCCGATCGCGTGGAACCCGGACGCCTCGATCCGGCCCAACCAGATTTTCGCCGTCAGCCTCCCCCACTCGCCGCTGACCACCGAGCAGCAGGCCGGCGTGGTGGCGTGCGTGCGATCCCGGCTCTGCACGCCTCGCGGCGTGCGCACACTCGATCCGGCCGATTCGCGATTTCGCGCGCGGTACGAGGGCAACATGTTCGAGCGCGACGGCGCGTACCACCAGGGGGCCGCTTGGCCCTGGCTGCTCGGACCGCTGGCCGAGGCGATCCTGCGCTGCGGCGGGTTCTCCGCCGAGCGGGCACGCCGGGAGGCGCTGGCGGTGCTGCGGCCGCTGATGGACACGCTCGACCCGGCGGGTTTCACGATGGGTGCCCGCGGCGGCGGCTGCCCCGGGCAGATCGCCGAGATTTACGACGGCGGCGATCCGCAGCGTCCACAGGGATGCCCTGCGCAGGCCTGGTCGGTGGCGGAGGTGTTGCGCGTGCTGACGCTCATCGGGCGCGAGTGAGCGCGGTGCGGGCCCCGTCGCTCACGAGCACACGCGGTCCCACTTGGTCTTGCCGGCGTCGATGAGCTTGGCGCCCTCCTCAGCGGTCATCGAACCTTCGGCCACGTAGGCCGCGATCTCGCGACGCGACTGTTCCCGAGACCGGTTCATCATCGTCCTGCGGATCGCGTTGGCCACGATCGCGACGATGGCGACAAAGAACGCGCCCCCGACCGACACGATCTGCATCAACTGACTGTCCGCGAGCGCGAGTGTGGTGTGCATGGCGATCTCCAATCTCTGCCGGATCAGTCCCCCGAGCACCCGTCCCGCCCGCCCTTACCCGCCTTCATCAGCCGCTCGCCCTGCTCGGGCGACATGCTGCCCTCGGCGATGTAGGCCGCGATCTCGCGGCGAGTCCGCTCACGCGAGGCCGATCGGAGCACGCCGCCGATGGTTCGGATGAGGATGATGGACACGATGCTCGCCGCGAACAGCAGCGGGACCCAGACGTCCTCGTTGAGCAGGCGGTTGACGAGCTCCTGACCGTTCACGGCGGGCCTCCATTGACAGGTTGTTGCGAATTATGGCCCGCCCGTTTCACGCCGCCCGCCGGAGTTTCCTTGAGCAGTCAACATCCGACGGTACCGGGCCGCCGACCACACCGAATAAAACTCGAATGCCGGGTCGTCGTTGGGGAACCGCTGCCGTTCCAGGGCCGACCTCGGGATGTCGCGGGGCCGGACGACCGAGGCCCCCACCAGCGCATCGAACCCGGTGTCCACGATCGCGCCCGGCGCTTCGGTCGCGAGTTGCAGGGCCAGGCGGTCGGTGTTCGACGCGTCGGCCATTGATCTGGGCCCCTGCACGGCCGCGAAGTTGAACTTGGAAGAGTCGATCCGCACGCGGGAGCCGTCCCGCAGGTACACGTCAATGAGGTCGTTGATGTTGATGACCTTCTTGCGCGTGGTGCCCGTCTCCACGTGGTAGTCGCCGGTGTAGGGATCGGGCACGAGCTGGGCGTCGGCCTGAACCTCGCCGAGCGTCGTCTTGCGCAGCTTCGCGCGCACGATCAGCCACACGCTCGCGGTGTTCAGCTCGATCGGCTCGCCCCGCCACAGCTCCACCCGGTACTTCACCGGGGACGACTCTGAAAGGGCGATGAGCCGCCTGGCGCGTCGCGGCGGTCCGACCTTCGCGAAGATCGCGGCATCGAGCGCGAACGCATCGACACCTTTGGCGAGCAGCACCGCCTCGGCGGAGCGGGCCGCAACCAGCGGTATCCGGGCGACAACCAGCGGAACACCGCCCACGCACCGCCGCTCCGCATCGGTGGGGGCGATACCGGCGGACTCCACCAGCGCCAGCACCTTTTCGGCGGCGTTCCAGCCCGGCGGCCAGGCGGCGATGGTGAGGTACCCGCAGGGCTGGTCCATGGTGTGAGCCTATCCCGCCACCCCCCCCCCCGCCCCCACCCCCACCCCCACCCCCAACCTCGCACCCCCTCTCCGGGACCCACCCGCTATCCTCGCGCCGTGTTCCCGCCCGAGGATCAAGTCGTCGAGTTCTTCCTTGAAGCCTACCGGCACGGGGCATTTCCCATGGCCGAGCCGGCACGGGCGGGCGGCGCGGGAAGCCGCGCCCGCGCGAACCGGATCGATTGGTTCATCCCCGACCCCCGTGCGGTGATCGAGTTGCACGCGCCTTCCGACCTGTCCGGCCGATCTCGCTCGGCCCACGACCTCGGCGGGTTCCACATCCCGCGGTCGCTTCTCAAGACGCTCCGTTTCCGACCGTTCGACGTCACGACCGACCGGGCGTTCGAGCGCGTGATCCGCTCGTGCGCCGAGCCCGTGCCCGGCCGCGAGGAGACCTGGCTGGACGAGCGGTTGATCCGGGCGTACATCGCGCTGCACGAGCACGGGCACGCTCACTCGATCGAGGCGTGGACGCGCCCGGCCGCCGCCGGGGAAGCCCCCCAGTTGGCGGGGGGGGTGTACGGCGTGGCCATCGGGTCCACGTTTTCGGCCGAGTCGATGTTCTGCCGGCCCGATCGCGGCGGGACCAACGCCTCAAAGGTCGCTCTGGCGCACCTGGTCCGTCACCTTCGGGTCTGCGGGTTCACGCTCCTGGATGTCCAACTCCGCAACCACCACACGGACCAGTTCGGGGTTGTGGAAATCTCGGGTTCGGATTACCAGACCCGGCTACGAGCGGGCTTGGCGTGCCGCCGCACGTGGCGAGAACTCTCGGGACAGCCCTGGTAGTGGGGGCGTTGATGCCGATCGTTACCCGTACATTCAAAAACTTTGCGAAGATTTGCTCACCAAAAGCAACCCTGTGGTACTCTAGTTGAGCTAACGAGTTCGCCCAAGCCTTTTCTACGGCTTTTGTTTGGGTTGGCCCAGCTTGCTTGTCGGGTCGTTTCACGTCCAGCAGCGTTCACGCGTCGGCGGCGTGGTGTCGCCACGAAGTTTTCAGCACCCCGTCGGGGTGACGGCCTCGGGAAGAAAGGAAGATCAGATGAGGATGCTTCGGAACTGTCGGCACACGAGCAGGTTTTTGCTCGCCGTGGGCGCGGCGATCGCCGCGACCTCGGCTGCCTACGCGCAGCCGGCCAACGACCTGTGCACGGCGGCCCAAGTGGTGACGGAGGGATCGTCCACGCCGGGCGACAACACCGGCGCATCGGGAGCGGACATCACCTCCTGCACATTCGGCGACACGTTGGATGTGTGGTTCTCGTTCACCCCCGCCGCGGCCGGAATCTACCAGATCGACACGCTCGGCTCGGCATTGGACACTTCGGTTTCGGTCTTCGATGTCTGCGACGGCACCGAACTGGCCTGCAATGACGACTCGGGCAGCCTGCAATCGGCCGTCCAGGTCACGCTCAGCGCCGGCGTCACAGTGTACATCCGCGTGGCGGGCTACGCCGGCGGATCGGGCCCCTTCACGCTCAACGTGAGCAACACGATCACCCCTATGGGCAACGACGATTGCTCGGGCGCGGTCGCGGTCTCGCCCGGTTCGGCAACGCCCGGCAATAACCTGAGCGCCTCTGGCTCGGACATCACCTCGTGCGCCGGCGGCGACACCCAGGACGTGTGGTACGTGCTCACCACGACCACCGCGGGCCTCTACCAGATCGACACTCTGGGCTCGGCCATGGACACGTCGCTCGCCGTGTATGACGCTTGCGGCGGCACCGAGCTGGCCTGCAACGACGACAGCGGCGGCTTGCAGTCGAGCGTCAGCGTGTCGCTGGGCGCGGCCGTGCAGACGTACATCCGCGTCGCGGGCTACGGCGGCGCGACGGGCACCTTTACGCTCAACGTGAGCAACCCGATCCAGCCCTCGGTCAACGACGAGTGCACCTCGGCGATCGCGGTGACGCCCGGCTCTTCCACTTCCGGCGACAACCTCGGGGCCTCCGGCACGGACGTCAGCTCGTGCACCTTCGGCGATACTCAGGACGTGTGGTACGTGCTCACCACGACCGGCGCGGGCCTCTATCAGATCGACACCTTCGGCTCGACCCTGGACACCTCGCTGGCGGTCTACGACGCCTGCGGCGGCACCGAGCTCGCGTGCAACGACCAGAGCGGCGGCGGTGCTCAGTCGAGCGTCGTCGCGTCGCTGGGCGCCGGCGTTCAGGCGTACATCCGTGTCGCGGGCTACAACGGCGCGACGGGGGCCTTCACGCTCAACGTAAGCAACCCGATGATGCCCGCGGCCAACGACGAGTGCACCGGCGCGGTCCCTGTAACGCCGGGTTCGTCCACGGCAGGCGACAACCTCACCGCGTCGGGCACGGACATCACCTCGTGCGCCGGCGGCGACACCCAGGACGTGTGGTTCGTGCTCAACACGACCACCGCCGGCTTCTACCAGATCGACACCTTCGGCTCCGGCTTGGACACCTCGCTCGCCGTCTACAACGCCTGCGGCGGCCCCGAACTGGCCTGCAACGACGACAGCGGCGGCCTGCAGTCGATGGTTAACGTGCAACTGCCCGCGGCCTCGCAGGCCTTCATCCGCGTCGCCGGCTACAACGGCGCGACGGGCGCGTTCACCCTAAACGTCGGCAACCCCGTGGTTCCCCCGCCCCCGCCGGCCAACGACGACTGCGCGGCCGCGACTGTGATTCCGGGCCTGCCCTTCGCCGACTCGACCACCGATATCTCCGGGGCCACCGACGACGCGGACCTGGCGTCGTGCAACAACGCCGGTGCGGTCGTGACGCCGCAGGGCGTCTGGTACACCTTCACACCGGCCGTGACCGACGGCTTCCGCGTGCGGTTGAACGGCACGCTGGCGACATTCGCCTCGGTGTTCACCGGCACCTGCGGCGGCGGCTTCACCGAGGTGACCGGCGCGTGCGGGCGCAACTTTGTCGTGAGCGGCACGGCGGGCACGCAGTACACGATCCTCGTCGGCGCCTCTGGCACCGCGGGGCTGCCCCCGTTGGCGTTGATCAACCTCACCGTCGAGGCGGCAACGCCCCCGGCCAACGACGATTGCGGTTCGGCGGTGGCGGTCACCCCCGGCACCGCGACGTTCGGCGACAACACCAACTCCACGGGCACGGACCTCACCACCTGTGGCTTCCAGGACGCGACCGACGTCTGGTACTCCCTGGCCATCTCTACCGCTGGGACCTACATCATCGACTCCGAGGGCTCGACCGGCCTCACCGACACGGTGCTCTCTGTCTTTGACACTTGCGGCGGGACCGAACTGGGCTGCGACGACGACGCCGGCACGGGCTTTCTCTCCCGCCTTGAGATCGTGCTGAACCCCGGCACCTACCTGGTCCGCGTTGCCGGCTACAACGGCGCCCAGGGCGCGTTCCAGCTCAACGTCTCCGACAACATCCTCCCCCCGAGCAACGACACCTGCGGCGGCGCGGCCGCGATCACCTCGGTCCCCAGCAGCATCAGCGCGACCTCGCTCGGCGCGACCAGCGACCTCGCCTCGTCGAGCTGCGCCTTCACGCCGACGGACGACCGCGACGTGTGGTTCAGCTTCACGCCGGCGGCTACCGACTTCTACGTCTTCGACACCAGCAACTCGATCGGCCTGACCGACACGACCATCTCCGTGTTCGACGCCTGTTTCGGCACCGAGATCGGCTGCGACGACGACAGCGGCACGGGTCTGCTCTCCCGCCTCAACATCTCCCTCAACGCGGGCACGACCTACTTCATCCGCATCGCGGGCTGGAACCACACATCCGGCGACTTCGTGCTCGATGTCAGCGTGGGCGGCCCGCCCGCGGCCGGCGACAACTGCGAAAACCCGGTGGTGGTCACCTCGCCCAGCTCGACCACGGGCGACACGACGAACTTCACCAGCCAGCTCGCCGCGTCGAGCTGCGGGTTCCTCGACAACATCGACGCGTGGTTCAGCTTCACGCCGACCTCCTCGGCCACCTACACCATCGACACCCTCGGTTCCGACCTGCTGGGGATGGACGACACCACGCTCTCGGTCTTCGACGCCTGCGGCGGCAACGAGATCGCGTGCAACGAGGACATCGACCTTGAGGGCGGCAACTGGCTCTCGAGCGTCGACGTTTCCCTCAACGCGGGCACGACCTACTTCATCCGCGTCGCGGGCTACGGCGGCGCGACCGGCGGGTTCCAGCTCAACATCGCCGGCGGCGCCTCGTCCGACGGCGCGTGCTGCGCCGGATCGACGTGCTCGATCGGCACGGCCGCGACCTGCACCGGCGCCAACACCAGCTTCGCCGGCGTGGGCACCGTGTGCAACGTCTTCGGAACCAACAACACCACGCCGTGCTGCCTGGCCGACTACAACCACTCCGGCGCCGTCACCGTTCAGGACATCTTCGACTTCCTGGGCGGCTACTTCAACGTGAATCTGCAGGCCGACATCAACGCCAGCGGCGCGGTCACCGTGCAGGACATCTTCGACTTCCTGTCCGCCTACTTCACCGGTTGCTGAACCGACCGGCGACCTCAGTCGATCCCTCAGGGCCCGCGTCACACGACGCGGGCCCTTTTCATTTCACGGCCGGGTCGCCCGCCACCCCGAGCCGCACTCCGGGCAGCGGTCGGCCCGCATGAGCCCGGCCATGTCATAGCCGCAGACCTCGCAGTGCCCCTCGTACCAGCGCTTGCGCCGGCGGGCGATCAGCGGCAGGAGCACGGCCGGACCCAGCGCCGCGAACCCCGCCGTGCCGCAGAGGATGAACGCCCAGAACGTGCCCTGCTCGCAGTAGCAGTCGGTCTTGCGCCGCACCATGACGTCGAGGGGCACGATCGCGATCGCCTCGATAACGGTGCCCAGGAAAAGGCGCGAGGCGATCCGCGAGAGGCGGTCCTCTCGACGGCCACGACGAACGAAGCGGACGACCAGCGGCGTGGCAACCGCCCAGCCGACCACCGGGCATCCCCACACCATGATTCTGGGCAGGTAGCGATTCTCGGTCCAGTCATAGATGTTGAGCAGCCAGGGCACGTCGAGCAGGGCGAGCGTCAGCGCCGCCCATGCGCCCCCGATGAGCAGCGAGCAGACGAGCAGGCTCACCCACATCGATCGCCCGTGACCTTCCCACCTCGGCGCGGGGCGGCGCACGGGCAGCAGGATGAGCAACTGGGTTAGGGCAATGGCGACGCTCACGCCCAACCACCACCACCAGAACTCGCGATCGTGAAGGAGCGAGGCCGCGCTGCGGACCCCCCGGGCCAACTCCTGGGCGAGGGCGCTCTCGAACCGAACGCGCTCGTACACCACCGCGCAGCAGATGACCACGAGGATCAACACCGACTGGGCGGCCCACCACGCCGCGAGCAGTCTCGGCTTGGACCAGCTCTCGAACCCAACGTTCGGCATCGCGCCATGGTAACGCCGGGGCCGTGGGCGGCTCGTGGGGCCTGTCCCGATCGCCGATAGCATTGCCCATGACCCCGCGGGTTCCGGCCATCCAGCGTTGCATGCACGGACCTTGCAGATCGGAGCACCCCATCGACCTGGTGCTCACCTCGTGCCCGGCGTGCCGCGCGATCGGGCACGAGTCGCTGCTGGACGTCGTGTACGACTGGGATTCGATCGCCCGCGGCTGGCCGCGGGACTTCGCGTATGTTCTGCGACCGGAGGCCGCGGGCGACCCTTCGGGGGTCTGGCAGTTTCGCGAACTGATGCCGTTCTACCGCTCGCCGTCGGACTTGGTGAGCGTGGGCGAGGGCCGGACGATCCTCCAGAGGGCGGACTCGCTCGCGGCCGAGCTGGGCTTCCTCGCTCCACCCGGGGTGCCGAACCCGGGGCTGTACCTCCAATACGAAGGCTTCAACCCCTCCGGCAGTTTCAAGGACAACGGGATGACCGCCGGCGTCACGCACGCGCGGATGACCGGCGCCAGGACCGTCGCCTGCGCCAGCACCGGCAATACGAGCGCCTCGTTGGCGCTCTACGCGGCCCGAGCGGGGATGCGTGCGTGCGTGCTCATCGGCGAGGGCAAAATCGCCTACGGCAAGCTCAGCCAGGCCCTCGACTACGGCGCGGCCACGTTGCAGGTCGCGGGCGATTTCGACGCGTGCCTGGCCCGGGTGCGCGAGGTCGCGGAGCGACCGGGGGCGGGGGTCTACCTGCTCAACTCCGTCAACCCGTTCCGTATCGAGGGGCAGAAGACAATCATGGCCCGCGTGCTGCGCGACCTGGGCGTCGGTCGCGGCGGCTCGGTCCCCGACTGGATCGTCGTCCCCGGCGGCAACCTGGGCAACTGCTCGGCCTTCGCCAAGGCGTTCATTGAGCTGCGCCGGCTGGGGATGATCGATCGGATCCCCCGGCTGGCGGTGATCAACGCCCGCGGCGCACGAACACTCGACCGGCTGTACAACGACTTGGGCCTGCGCTGGCGGCCGCACCACGACGACGAACTCGCGGGCACGTGGGACCGCGACCTCGTCGATCGCGAGATGGCCCGGATGGCCGCCGCCGGCGAGCGGGCCCGCACGGTCGCCAGCGCGATCGAGATTAACCGACCGGTGAACCTGCCCAAGGCCCTGCGGGCTCTGCACGCGATGAACGGCGTCGTGCGCAGCGTGGACGACGGGACGATCCTCGACCACAAGGCGCTCGTCGGGCGGCACGGGTTCGGTTGCGAGCCCGCGTCGGCCGCGTCGGTGGCGGGGGCGCACCTGCTGCTGCGCGAGGGCGTGATCCGGTCCGATGAGACCGTTGTGTGCATTCTCACCGGCCACCAACTCAAGGACCCGGAAGCGACGGTCGGGTATCACCTGGGCACCCCCAAGGGCGGGCACGCAGCGGGCAGCGCCGGTCCCGGGTCCGAGTCGCCC
>CAZVZG010000016.1:0-104047 GCA_964630785.1 uncultured Phycisphaeraceae bacterium
TGCGCGGCGGGGTCTACGAAGGCCCGTTCGAGGCCTGACCGCCGCAAGCCGACGCCCGCGGCCGCGGTGCCGGCCGACACGAACCGGACCTCCCCGCCGCCGCCCGCAGCCACCCCCGCCGCCGACCGGCCCACCAACCAGTTGGCGATCGCCTCCGCCATCGGGCTGCGGCACGTGTTGCCGGTGCAGACGAACAGCACTGTCAGGCCCGATTGCTTGCGAATGAAACGGTCCTCGTACGCGCCGGCCCGGAGGATCGCGTACCCGCGGCCGGCTGCATCGCCCGGCCCATTTCCTCCCTCTGCACCCCCGCCTCCTTCCCCGGCCGCGCCCGGCGGGCCCACCAACTCGATCACCGTCGGGGGAGTCCGACCGACTGGACGGGCGCCCGGGTCCGGGCCGGCAACCGCCTGCCCCTCGCCCGCGAGCGCTCTGACCGCGGCCATCGCGGATTCGAGATCGTCCACGGGCCGGCGATCGACGCCGAGCACCTCGGACGCGACCACGGGGAACGCCACCTTCTCCAGCACAGCCAGAGCCGAAGGCCCGCCCGTGCACATCGCGGCCGGGAACACCCGCCCACTCGCCGGATCGGGCCTGAAGCCCTGCATCCCCGCTCCCGCCACGAAAATCGCCGGGCCCGGCGTGAGCCGTCGGACCAGCCGCCTGTGAACGCCGAGCGCTTCCGCGCCCATCGCGGCCTCGCACGCCGCGGGCGAGGGCGCGAGCCAGAACTCCCCGGGCGACCACGCCGCCAACGCCCCCAAGCGCGAAACGAGCACCCGAGCCGCCCCACCCCCCCCACCCCCCCCAACGCCCTCGCCCCTCTCTCCCCCTTCATACCGCGCGCACGCGACGAACCCGCCCTCGATCGGCAGCACGGCCGCACGGCCCGACGTGAGCGCGTCGGCCAGCGAGGCCACGCTCTCGGCCTGCGTCGTGCCCGCCTTGTTGGATGATGAAACCGGGCTGCTCATAAGCGAACACCGACCGTCCCGACCGTCGCCGGCGCCGACCTCACGCGCCACCGCTCTCGTCCAACTCGCCCTCCGGCAACAACATACCGAGTCTGTTGAGTATGGCGAGTTCCCCTCGCGTGTTCAATCGCCGCCGCATGGTGCGGCCGCCCGATCCCGCGACAATTCGCCCATCGGGCCGCCGGAACACCCGGTCAACCGCGTATTCTGGAGTACCCTTCCCATGTTCGGTCGAGATACGGGGCTTGGATGACGGCCGCGGGATCAATCGGTCGCCGGGAGACGAATAGGCGGGGTGGAAGGGACCGGGGGAACGAGCGATCAGGGGATCGAAGGGGGCCGGAGCGGGGCTCGGTTGGGGGACGGGGCATCCCGCGGGTGTTCTTCCGCGGCCGCCGTCGGCCGCCGGTTGTCATAGCCTTGTCACCCTCACCGTCCGCCCGTTCGGCCAGTTCGTATCGCCCGAGGATCACCGCCATGCCGCAGCAGCCCACCAACACACGCTCGATCCGCCCGACCCACCTCTGCTGGTCGATCCGCCGCGGCTTCTCGCTCGTGGAGATGCTGGTGGTGCTGCTCATCCTCACGATCGTGATCTCGATCGTGATCCCGACGCTGCAGGCCGCCCGCAACTCGGCTCGGAAGTCCGCGACGGGCAGCCTGATGGCGAGCCTGGCCACGGCCGTCGGGCAGTTCAAGCAGTCGCAGAGCCGGCTGCCCGGCTACTACTCCCCGCGCGACATGGGGGCCGGATCCAACCTCGGAAACGGCTTCAGCGCGATGGAGAACATCATGATCGATCTGGCCGGCGGTGTCACCACCGACGCCGCGAGCGGCGGCGTCGCCAACGCTTGCGACACCACCAACAACCCCGTGATCGCGGTCGGACCCGGCACGGCCAAGGTCAACATCGACGTCGGGCGCATCGGCGCGACCGAGGGCGGGGCCAAGGGTGAGGCCGTCGCCGGATACTTCAGGCCCGATCCCAAGTTCTTCGTGCGTCAGTGCGAGGCCAACCAGCGCAACCCCGGCGGCCCGACCGACGCCCGCTCGGCGATGCCCGTGCTGGTGGACGCATGGGGCCAGCCGATCCTGGCCTGGGTGCAGGACGAACTGCCTTCGGGGACGAGCTTCCCGCTGGTCGCCAACAACTCGGGCACACGGGCCCGGTTCTACTGGACCGCCAACGCCTGCTTCACCACCGCCACCTCGCTCGGCAAGCTCAAGTCGGACCAGACCGACGCGACCACCGGCAGCCTCCTGGGCGCGCCGGGCACTTCGCTGGCCGGGCTGGTCGGCAACCCGGCCTTCGCCAACGAGGCCCGCGGGCAGATGATCTTCCACTCCGCCGGCACCAACGGCGTGTACCTCGGTCGCTCCGAGCGCGGCGGCAAGGCCTCCGGCGGCACGCTCGCCGCCCCGGTCGGACGCGACTACTTCCAGGAAGGCGACTTCGACGACCTGGTGGTCAAGGGCGAGTGATCGCGGCCCGATCCCCCCACTTGACGCCGCTCGCGACTTCCGCGACTTTGCCCACGCGTGCTCGCGTGGAACCGGCTCAACCCGGCCGACGATGACGACGCCCAGCGCTCGCGCCGGGCGCGTCGGCCGATCGTCGCCTTCGCCCTGCTGGGCGCGGGCTACTTCGTCGCGCGACACGTCCCGGAACTCCCCTCCGCGCCGATGCTCGGCGCGGGCTCGCTCTGCCTGGTGCTGACGCTGCTCGCGCGCGGCGCGGCCTGCCGGGTGTTGCTCGCGCTGGCGGTGTTGACCGGGGGCGCGGGCTGGTTCGCGGCCCGGGTCAACGAGCGACCGGCCGACTCTCTGTGGTGGCGGCTGGACCACGGCCCGCTGGCCGAGCCCGCGGTGGTCCGCGTGGCGGGGATGATCGAGGACGCTCCGTCGCTCGCGCCCGGACCGCCGCCCGACAGTTTCAGGCCCGAGCCAGCGCGGGCGAGCGTGTTCGGCCTGACGCTGCGGAGCGCCGATGTTGATGGTGAAGACGTGCCGGTCTCCGGACGCGTGATCGTGCACATCGACGGCCCGCCGCCGGCGCTGTCGGCGGAGGTCGTCCGCGCGGGCGCGTTCGTGCATCTGACCGGGCGACTTCGCCCGGCGCGCCCGCCGCTGAACCCCGGCGATCCGCCGCGAGACCTGCTCGCCTCGCAGGACGGACGCGTGGGGACGTTGGTCGTGAACAGCGCGGCGTTGATCCAACCCGGCGCGCCCGTCGGCGCCTTGGACCGCGCGCTCGGCACGTTCATCGGCATCCGCGAGGCCCTGCGGGCCCGCGTGCTCGCCACACTCGGCGAGACCCCAACCGATTCCGACACCGACACCGCCGCGCACGCCCGTGGGCACGCGCTCGTGCGCGCCATGCTCCTGGGCGAACGCGACCCCGCGTTGGCCGACGTCGAGCCCGCGTTCCGGCGGGTCGGCCTGCTCCACCTGGTCGCGATCAGCGGATTCAACCTCGCCGTGCTCGTCGGCGTCACGCTCCTGCTCATCCGCCTCACCGGCGATCGGGGTTGGGTCGAGCCCGTGCTCGGTGCCGCGGCCGTATGCCTCTACCTGCTGGTTCTGCCCGGTGAGGCGTCGATCCAGCGGGCCGGGCTCACGCTGCTGGTCTTCACGCTCGCCGAATCCTGCGGCCGCCGGTACGACCGGCTGTCGCTGCTGGCGTGCGTGGCGTTCGTGCTGCTGCTCATCCGCCCGATGGACCTGTGGTCGCTGGGGTTCCAACTCTCGTTCGGCGTGGTCGCGGCCCTGCTGTGGCTCGGCCGGCCGGTGCACGAACGGCTTTGGGGCGTGGATATCCGCGGGCTCACGCCCACGCCCCGGCAGCGCCGATGGTCAAACGCGACGGGTCGATGGGCGATCGGCATCGTGAAGGGACACGCCAGCGCGACGCTGCTGGCATGGGCCGTGGCCGCGCCGCTCATCGCGCTGCACTCGGGCGTGTTCAGCCCGCTCGCGCCGATCGCCTCGCTGGTCGTGCTGCCGGCGACGGTCGTGCTGCTCACGATCGGGTACGGCGCGGTGCTGCTCGGGCTCGTCGTGCCGCCGGCCCAGCCGCTCGCGGCGGGCGTGCTCGACCGGATCGGCGAGCTCACCGTTCGCATCGTCACACGCCTCGACGAGTGGCCCGGCGCCACCGTGCACCTGCCCCGCCTGAGCGCGGCGTGGACGTTGCTCGCGACGGTCGCCGTGGTGTACTGGCTCTGGCGCGCGTGGGCCCGCGACCTCCGCGCCTGGGGGCTCGCCGCGTGCGCGGGCGCGTGGCTCGCCCTGCTCTGCACGCTCGGCACGCGCACGCCCGCGTCGGTGCCTTTGCGTGCCGACGTGTTCGCCGTGGGCGACGGCGAGTGCGACCTGCTCCGCTCCGATGCCGATGCGATGCTCATCAACGCCGGTTCGAGCGGGTCTCACCCGAGCGCCCACGACCTCGCCCGCGCGGTCCGGGCCCTGGGCGCGTGGCACGTCCCCACCGTGTTGATCACCGAGCCCCGCGTGCAGTCGTGGTCCGAGCTGCCCGGGCTCGTCGAGCCGCTCGGCGTGCGCACGGTGCTGATGCCGCAGTCGTTCGCCGACGCCGCGAACCTCGACCCGACCGGCCCGCACGCGGGGTTGATCGCGGTGCTGCGTGCGCGCGGCGTCAACATCCGCGTGCTCGACGCCGACAACCGCTTCTCGCTCGGACGAGCCGTGGTCACGATGGTCGGAGTGGATTCGGATGCCGGGCCGCGCCCGGAACTGCTGCCCCGGGCGGCCGTGCAGACACCCGCCGGCCCACGCTCGATACTCTTCGCCTCGGCGGTGCGCTACGCGAGGTTGAACGATCTCCCCGGGCGTGAGCGCCACGCCGACTCGCTCGTCCTGCCGCGCACGGCACGCGCGGGTGAACGCCCCGCCGAGTCGATTCGTGCCCTGGGCTCACGCACAATCGTTCTCTCCGCGTCGCCCCCCACCGCGTCCGATCTGCTCGCCCGGCTGGGCGAGCGCGATGCCGCTCTGCTCCCCACCGCGTGCGGATCGGTGAGCGTCGAGGTCCGCGACGACGGTTCAGTCAACGCTTCGCACGAGTGACGAAAGGGCAAGACGTTTCACCGCGGGGTCGCGGAGTCCGCGGAGAAGATTCAAAGAAATCACAACGGCTCCGCGCTCTCCGCGTCTCCGCGGTGAACTTGAAGATGAACGGAGGGGCTACTTCTCGATCTGCTCGATCTGTCGGCGCTGCGCGTCGGTCGTGGCGATGCGCAGGGCGCGGGCCACGACGTCGTGCGCCGCCCCCTTGTTCACCGCGCCGGCGATCGCACCGTACGCCTCGGCTGCGTCGCGCGCCAGCGTGCCGGCCCGCAGGTTCAGGCTCAAGAGTTGCGCCCGGTCGCGCCCGATCGTCCCCAGCGACGGCCACAGCGCGTGCCAGAGCATGTCGCGCGCGTCCCACAGCCCGTCGCGGGCGACGAGTTCTTCGCTCGCCATCCGCGGCTGCGCGACGTTGTACGTCGCGATGAACGTGCCCAGGTCGCCCGTGAAATATGCCGAAGTCAGCCCCTCCAGCGCGACGTCGGGCGTGAGTTTTTCGCGGTCCTGGCTCAGCACGGCCGCGAGCAGCTCAGCGCCATCCTTGTCGCGCCCCATGAGCAGCAGGTCGGTCAGCGCCCGCCGATAGTCCCGCTGCGGCTCGCCCTTGATTGCCGCCGAGAGGTCCTGCTGAAGATCGACCGAACCGGGCAATCGCACGTCCACCTCCACCCGCGGCCCGGCGTTCCCCAGCGTGATGAGCGGGTCGCCGAGGATGTTGATCTTCCACACCTCGCCGTCGTCCAGCCTCGCGGCCGCGCCCAGCGGAAGGCCTGCCGCTAGGCGCATCGCCAGCTTGGGCGTGGGGACGAACGCCTGCAGGTACGGCTCGTGCACCGACCCGACGTACGCATACGCCCCGCGTTCGATCCACGCGCCGGCGACCGTGTGCACGTCTGTCGGGTTGGCCGCCGACCACGAGTGCACGAAGTGCACGATCGCCGGCCGACGCAGGATCGGCGCGTCGGCGGGCTTGCCCTCGCCGGGCTTGAGGTTGAAGAGGTCCGGGTTGCCGCTGGAGTTGACCATCACCAGCCCGGCGTCAACCCCCATGCCCTTCCCGCCGCCCGGACCGCCCGCCGCACGCCGCCGCCACGCCGAGATCGAGCCGTCGGCGTTATCGTCGACCGTGCACGTGATCTTCACCTTTTCGAGCACGGTCGCGGCCTCGGTCGCGTCAAAGAGCAACCACGGCGGCGACGAGTCGTAGCCGTCGAACAGCCATGCCGAATCCGTCACGAGAAACAGCGAGCACATGGCCGCGTACGCCGAGCGCCACTCGGGCCCGATGACCTGCCCCGCCCACGCCCAGCGGTCTTTCGACGGGCGGCCCGTCTCCCCGGGAATGGAACTCTCACCCGCCTTGCGACCGACCCAGTCGGTGATCGCGAGCATCGCGTTCTGCTCCTGCTCGCCCAGGAACACCTTGGTCGCGCTGTTGAGACAGATAGTCACCGCGTCCAGATCGTCGCCCAGCCCGGACCACGAACGTCCGGATGCCTCCGCCGCGGCCTCGATCTGTCGCTCAAATTCGGTCGCTTCCGCCGGGCTCATGTACCCGTCGGGCTTGCCGTGACCCTTGAGCCACGCGATCGGCTGCCCGCGTCCGGCCGCGAGCGCGAGCGCGGCCGGCCACGCCGGGTCCTCGCTGCTGGCGACCACAATGCCCGGCGGCACGAACTGCAGCTTGTCCCACTGCGCCTTGAGCGCCGCCGCGGGCGAACCGTCCGCCGGAGCATCCCCGCTCAGCCACGGCCGGGCCGCGGCCCGCTCAAGAAGCGCGTGCCGCGACGGCGCATCGCCGGGCCAGGCGGAGGCATCGTTCGGCGCGAGCCAGCGGACGACGGACTTGGGCTCGAACGCCCGCACAAACCGCGCGATCGCCTGCTGAGCCTGATACGACCCATCGTCGATCAACACCGGGTACCGCACGCCCGCGTCAAATCTCCACCGTTCGATGGCCGCGATGTACGACCGCCCGTCCGGCACGATCACCACGATCGGGTTCACCGGCATCTTCGCCCGCACGAACGCGGCCCGCAGGCCGAGCTTCTGGCTGGGCGGCATGTGCCGGAACCTGTCCGCGGCGTCGTCGGGCGCGGGCTTGGCGTCCGCCGGTTGCTGTGCGGCGGGTGCCGGCGCGGGGGCTGCGGGTTTGGGATCATCGTGGGTCGCCGGCGGCTGGGCGCTCGCGAGGCCCACCCCTGGTCCGCAGGCCCAGAGCAGGCCGGCCACGAAAAACCCACACGCCGCGGCGGAGTGAATGCGCATACGCACCAACTCTAGACTTGGCCCATCCATGCCCCCGCCCCCCACCAACCCTCTTCCCGAGCCCGTGCCCTCGCCCGATGCTTTCGGCGAGTTTGTGCGTGAGCAGGCCCGCCGTCATGCGGGCCTCCGGCTCGCCGTCCCGCTGTGCGTCGCGCTGCTCGAAGACCAGCTCACGCCTGTGCTGGCCTACCGGCGGCTGGTCGCGCCCGACGCCCGCACCGCGCCCTCGTTCCTCTTCGAGTCGGTCGAGGGCGGCGAGCGCCAGGGGCGGTACTCGATGCTCGGCGCACAGCCCGTGCTGCACGTGGTCGCCAGAGAGCGCCGCGTGCGCGTGACCGACCTGCGGGAAGGCACGCCGCAGACCCGCGAGAGCGACGAACCCGACCCGCTCTCGCTCGTCCGCGCCATGTCGGCCCGCACGCGCCTCGTGAAGCCGCCGCCGGCGTGGGGCCGGTTCCCTCGATGCTTCCTCGGCGGCTGGGTCGGCTTCGCCGGCTACGACAGCGTGCGCTACGCCGAGCCGGACAAGCTGCCCTTCTCGAATGCGCCGCGCGACGACCGCGGCCTCCCCGACGTCCACTTCGCCTATTACGACGGCGTGGTCGCCTTCGATCATGTGGACAAGCTGGTCTACGTGGTGAAGCTCGCGGAGGTCGATGTCCCCGCCGACGGCTCACCGAACGACGCCGCCATCAACGCGGCATACGAACGCGCCACCGGCCGCCTCGGCGCGCGGCTCGCCGAACTCCAGACCCATTCCAAACCCCTGCCCTCGGGCACCGTCGGCGACACCGCGGCCGCTCCCGCGCCGCTCCCGAGCAACATGAGCCGGGCCCGGCACGGCGCCATGCTGGCCCGCGCGATGGAGTACATCCGCGCCGGCGACGTCTTCCAGGTCGTGCTCGGCCAGCGGTTCGAGCGCCGCAGCAAGGCCGACCCGTTCGAGGTCTATCGCGCCCTGCGGGCCGTGAACCCCAGCCCGTACATGGTCTACATGCAGGCCGAGGGCTGCATCCTCGTCGCCAGCAGCCCCGAGATCCTCTGCCGCGTGCGCCGCTCCCCCTCCCAGAGGGAGGGGGCCGGGGGGAGGGCCGGCGGCACGGCGTGTGTCGTCACCAACCGCCCCCTCGCCGGCACGCGCAGACGCGGCCAAACCCCCGAAGAAGACGGTGCGCTGGAACGTGACCTGCTCGCCGATCCCAAGGAACGCGCCGAGCACGTCATGCTCGTGGACCTGGGGCGCAACGATCTGGGCATCGTGTGCGAACCGGGCACCATTGACCTGCCCGCGATCATGACCGTCGAGCGCTACTCGCACGTCATGCACATCAGCTCGACCGTCACCGGCGAGCTGCGCGAGGGCCTGGACTGCTGGGACGCGCTCCGAGCCACGCTGCCGGTGGGCACCATCTCGGGCGCGCCCAAGATTCGCGCCATGCAGATCATCGACGAGCTCGAGCCCGTCCGCCGCGGCCCGTATGGCGGCGGCTTCGGCTGCGTCGGCCTCGACGGGGAGATGGATATCGCCCTCGCGCTGCGGACGATGGTCGTACCGCTTTCGTTGCACGACGAAGGCACGGACACTTGGACGTACCACATTCAGGCCGCGGGCGGGATCGTGGCCGATTCACAGGCCGAGCCCGAGTATCAGGAAACAGTGAACAAGGCCGCGGGCCTGGCGCGGGCGATCGAGGTCGCGGAGCGGGCGTTCGGGTACGCGTGAACACACGCGCGTGAGTATGTGCGGCGTATCACCGCCTTCGTCTTGCGCCGTGCCACGCCCCAAGCCGTGCATCCGTTCTCGCCGCGGCCGCTCCCAGGTAGGCGTTGTTCCGGTACCACGCGGCCGCGCCGTAAGCCCCCAGGCCGCCGTAGTACACGTCTGAATACCCGTCGTCGCCGACCACCTGGGGCGAGCCGCTCGGCGCCGCCTGCGACTGCTGGGCCGCGGCCATCGCCTGCTGCATCCGACTCGCGGCCTGCACCTGTTGCTGTTGCTGCTCGACCTGCTGCTTCTCCTGCTGAACCATCGCCTGCTGTTGACGCAGCCGCTTTTCCTGGTCAGCCTGTTGAGCCGCCGCGGCGGCGGCCTCCTGTTGCGCCAGCCGGGCCGCGTGCTCTTGCTGTTGGCGCTTCACCTCACCGGGAGCCCACGCGCTGTAGTCCTCCCACTTGTGCTGCGACCGCAGGAACCCCGCCATGCTCCGCACCCGCAGCCGAAGGTCGGCCATCTTTCCCCACTTCCATTGGCATGTGGATTGGTACAGGTGCGAGTACGCGGCGAGCACATCCGACGACGCGTCCGCGAACGATCCGGCGTACGACGACCCGGCCATCGGTCCCCGGAGAAGGGCCACGGCGATCTTCTGACCGTCGGCGAAGGTCAGAGCCGTTGGGTCCACCTGCGGCGCTTGGCTCGCAAACTGCGGCCCCAGATCCTTGGCGTCGATGAACCCGCTCATGAGGTCCGCCTCGGCCGTGAACCGAGCCGTGATCTCGTCGAGCGTCTCGTTCATGAACTGGAGCGAGCGGCATCGCTCGACCGGCGTCAAGCCGTCGAGATCGATGTCCTTCCACTTCAGCGACTTGATCTCCGCCGGTATCGCTTTCACGTCGATCGGCGTGTTCTGGGCCGACGCGGCCGCAGGCCCCAGAACTGAAACAAGCACGGCGGTGCAGAGAATCGCTCGAAACATGAAGGTGCTCCTTGGCTGAACTCGACGCTGAGGATAATCATGCCGCCACAACCGCGTGCCCCGATGGCTAACGAGCCGCGAACGTTCGGTCTCCTTGCTTCCATCCGATTCTCGCTCCCAATTCCCGCGCTCCCCGTGTACGCTCCGACCCGAGCTGACCCGTTTCACCGCCGGCGATCTCGAGCACCGCGACCCCGCCATGAACGACCCACCTTCTTCGGTAGTTTCTGCGTTCTTCCAAGCCCTCCGCCAGGACGACCTCTCTCGCGTCCGCGAACACCTTCGCGACACACCCGCGCTTGTCCACGCCTTCGACCCGTGCTGCTTCGGCGCCACCCCGCTCAACCACGCCGCCGGCGCCGGCAACACCGCGATGATCGACCTGCTCATCGACGCCGGCGCGAGCCCGGACACGCCCAGCGATTGGTGGGCCGGCGGCTTCCGTCCGCTCGATGACTGCGACGACGCGACCGCCGCGCACCTGCTCTCGCGCGGCGCGACCCTCACCCCCCACGCCGCCGCCAGGCTCGGCAAACTCGACGACCTCCGGGCCATGCTCGACGCCTCGCCCGCCCTCGTCCACGCCCGCGGCGGCGACGGCCAACTCCCGCTCCACTACGCCAAGACGCCCGCGATCGCCGCGCTCCTGCTCGAACGCGGCGCGGCCATCGACGCCCGCGACATCGACCACGCCAGCACCGCCGCGCAGTACGCCGCCGATCGCCGCCCCGAAGTCGCCGCGTTCCTCGCCCAACGCGGCGCACAGGCAGACTTCTTCATGGCCTGCATGATCGACGACGCGGCACTCGCCGAGCGGCTCCTGCCCGGCGAGCCCGGCGGCGTCAACGCCCGCATCACGCCCGAGCGATTCCCCGCGCCCGGCTCGCAGGCGCTGGGCATCTACCACTACACGGTGGGCACGGGCTGCACGCCCCTGCACGCGGCCGCGACCGCCGGCGCCGCGAGCGCCTGCCGCCGGTTGCTCGCGCACGGGGCCGACCCCGGCGCAACCGGTGGTTACGACGACGCCACGCCCCTGCATGTGGCCGCGTGGCACAACCACGCCGACGCCGCGGCCGCCCTGCTCGACGGCGGCGCGCCGATCGAGCGTCCCTCCGGTCACCTCCACCACAACACGCCCCTGGGATGGGCGATCGTCGGCGGGTCTGACGGTGTGGTCGACCTCCTGCTCCGTCGCGGCGCCAAGCTCGGCAGCAACCACGTCGCCGATGCCGCGGCCGGCGCACGCGGTCAGTTCCGCGAGTTCAACCGCCATCGTCCGCTCCAAAGATGGCAATGGGTCGAGCGGTTGGTGACCGCCGCCGCGGGTCGCCCGACCCCGTAGCCCGTCCCCGACTATCCTGCCCGTCATGGCCCGCGCCCCCGCCAGAGCATCCGCCAAACCCTCCTCCGGCGAGCGGCCGGCCGCGCTGAGCGCCGCTTCGCGCATGGTTGTTCTGCACGGAAAGGACCGCTTTCTTCAGGACGAGTACCTCCGCACGCTTCGCGAGGCCCTGGCCAAGGCCCACGGCGCCGAGGGCTTTGACACCGTCCGCTTCGACGGCCAACAGGGCCCGCGGATCATCGCCGATGTGCTCGACGAGTGCCGCTCGTTCGGGCTGATGCAGCAGCACAAAGTGGTGATCGTGGACAACGCCGACCTGCTGCTCAAGGCCGACGACGACACCCCCCCCACGCCCCCGCCGCCCAAGGCCGCGGGCAAGCGGTCCGGCCCGCGTCCGCCCGCCGCGCTCACGCCGCGAGAAATCCTGGAGAACTACGCGGGTGAGCCCTCGTCCTCCGCCACGCTGGTGCTCCGGGCCTCGGTCTGGCGGCCCGGCAACCTCGACAAGAAGATCGCCGCGCTGCCCGACGGCCAGGGCGCGGTCGTCAAGTGCGAGGCGCCCACGCCCGACGAGGCCGCGACATGGGCCGCCCGGCGGTGCAAGGCCCGCCACAACTCCACCATCGACCCCGACGCCGCACGAACGCTCGTGGAGACCACCGGCGTCGACCTCGGGCGCATCGACAGCGAACTGGAAAAGCTCGCGCTCGCGGCCGGTGGCGACGGCTCGCCCATCACGCGCGAGCTGGTCGAGATGATGACCGGCATGACCCGCCAGGACGAGTTCTTCAGCATCCAGGGCTCGCTGCTCTCCGGCGACGCCGGGCGCGCCCTCTCGCACCTGCGCGAACTCATCGACGTCTCGCGCCACGACCCCGTGCCCATCGGATGGGCCTACATCGAGACCGCCCGCAAGCTCCACCTCGCCGCCCGCGCCGTCAGCGAGGGCCGCAACGTCTTCAGCATGCAGTACCAGCTCAAGGCCTTCGGCCCGGGCGCGCAGGAAATGCTGAACAACCTCGCCGCGATCACCAGGAACGTCACCCCCGCCGCGGCCGCTCGCCTGTTCAACCAGACGGTCCAGACCGACGCGGCCAACAAGTCCGGCCTGGGCGAACCTGTGCGAAACCTCGAGGTGATGGCCGTGAAGTTCGCGCGGGTAGGTTTTCGGTGATCCGTGCCACTTGCACCGTCGCTCTGGGCGATGTAATCGGCGCCTCCCGCATTCGATCGCGACTCCCGCAATCACGGCCTCAAAGCCGGTCGAGCCCGTGCCACCTCGCGTTTTGCAAGGCCCCGTAATCACCCAACCGATGTACCGCAATTCGGGCGGTCGCGCCCAGCTCGCCGACAGGATGTCGGCCGCCCAGTGCAGGAGGCACGTCCTTGTCCATCTCCCCAGGTTCGACACGCCGCCAGCGGGCCCCGGACCTCCTCTCCGGCCCGCGCGCTCTCCATGCGCAACAACTGCGCCTGGCGACGCTCATCGCCATCGCTCAGGACGAGGCCGCCGCGCGTCGCCGTCGGGCCCGGCGGGTCTGGGGCTTGTCGGTGTTCGGCGCGCTCGCGTCGGTGGGCATCGTCTTTCAGTCCTGCGCCGGCTCGAAGAACGCCGCGAGCGCGAACGAAAAACCCCTGTTCCACAGCGCCAAGGCCAAGCCCGCGCACAAGCAGAACGAGACGACCGAAAAGCCGGACAAGACGGCGTACGACAATGCTGCGACCGACCTGCAGGCCTTGTTCAACTCGGGCCTGACGCCCAGCGCCTCGGAGGCCGACCCCGGCCTGCCCGCCCTCGAACCCGACGGCCCGGCTCCCAACTCCCCCACCTCGCGCTGGGCCACCCCGAACGCTGTACCCGTCGATCCGTCGCAGACGCCGGCGCCGCCCGCGGCCGCGACGCCCGATCCCGGCGCGAGCACCAAGCCCGTCTCGGCCCTGGATCACCCGCCCACTGCGTTCTCTCAGACCAAGACCCGTGAACAGCGCCGCGTCGAACTGACCGCCGAGCTCGCCGGCCTGCTCCGCCCCGACGCCGCCAACAACCCCGACGTGCTCAGGGCCCTGTCGTCGCTCATCGCCCTGGAGGCGGTCGAGCCCGGCGCGGCCACGCCCGAGATCGAGGCCGCCATCAAGCCGCTCTCGCCCGACGAGGCCGGCGCGGCCCGCGTTGCCAGCGACATCGTCCGCACGCTGGCGTCCGATCCCAAGCTCATCGCCGACCCGATCGCCCTCCGC
Organism: uncultured Phycisphaeraceae bacterium; assembly: GCA_964630785.1. GTDB lineage: Bacteria > Planctomycetota > Phycisphaerae > Phycisphaerales > UBA1924 > JADLCX01. The sequence continues at coordinate 13,611 of CAZVZG010000016.1, forward strand.
ACGGAACTGACCCGCCAACTCGCCCGCCTGACCACGGCCCCCGGCGCCCCTGCCGGTGAGGGTCTGGGCTTTGGAACCGTCGCGCTGTGCAGCCGCGTCGAGAGTTTCGGGCGCTACACGCCGTTCACCGGCAACCGCTTCCTCGCCGGGCGCACCAACCCCGCGATCGTGTACGCCGAGGTCGAGAACTTCACGCAGCGCCCAGTGGCGGAGACCGCCGGCGCGAGCGGAACCGCGCACAGGAACGCCGATCCCGACGAACTCGCCGTCGAGCTCACCATCCGCGCCGAACTGTTCCACGACGACGGCTCGCGTCAGTGGCGGTCGGCCGAGGCCGCGGTGCGGGACATCGCCCGCACGCGTCGGCGCGACTTCTTTCTCGTGCAGCGGATCGACCTGCCCGCGAACCTCTCTGTCGGCAAGTACAACCTGAAGGTCACGGTGCGCGACCGGCTCGGGGGCGACGCGGTGGTCGAGACGACCATCCCGATCACGATCGTCGCCGACCCCGGCCTGCTGGGGGGCGGACCCTCGCCGATGGACGCCGCACCCAAGCCGACCGCGGGCGTGCCCACCGCCGGCCCGCAGCCGCTGGGCACGGGCCCGGTTTCCGGCGGACGCTGACCGCGGCCCCCATCCCCCAGCCCCCAGCCCCCACCCCCAACCCCCAACCTGCCATTCCGGCACACGGCCGCCGACACTGCCGGGTGCCCGCATACCCGATCATGGTTCGGGGCTTGGTCGCCGTGTCTCCGGCGATCCCACGTCGCCAAACCCACCAATTCCGGAGAACTTCCGGGAACAACCGACCGGCACGGCACGTGCTACCGATGTAATGCGGTCGATGGGCTGGTCCGGCCCGGCAAGCACCCCCGAAAGCGAGGGGAACTTGCGCGAAGGTTGCGCAAGAAACCGCGTGCCGAACCGAACCAGACCACGGAAAGGCCGGCGCCAGTGCAGCCGGTCGGACAGTCCGTCCGAATTGACCCGGGCGGAGGACTCGCGGCACGAAAGGCGGCCGCGATTGGCTCCGCACCGGTAGAAACTCCGGACCGGTCGCACACCCGGCCCGAGGAAAGGCCCCCAGATGTTTGAACGCTTCACGGATCGAGCCCGCAAAGTGATGGCCCTGGCCAACCAGGAGGCCCAGCGGTTCAACCACGAGTACATCGGGACCGAGCACATCCTGCTCGGCCTGGTCAAGGAAGGCTCGGGCGTCGGCGCGAACGTGCTCAAGAACTTGGACGTCGATCTGCGCAAGGTCCGGCTGGAGGTCGAGAAGCTCGTCAAGAGCGGCCCGGACATGGTCACGATGGGCAAGCTGCCCCAGACCCCGCGGGCCAAGAAGGTCATCGAGTACGCCATCGAAGAGGCCCGCAACCTCAACCACAACTACGTCGGCACCGAGCACCTGCTGCTCGGCCTGCTGCGCGAGCACGACGGCGTGGCCGCGCAGGTGCTGATGAACCTCGGGCTCAAGCTCGAGGAGGTCCGCGAGGAAGTGCTCAACCTGCTGGGCGCCGGCCCGAGCGAGGAGGAAGCGGGCGCGGGCGGCGGGGGAGCGGGCGGCGGCGGCGGCGAGAGCGCTTCTGGCGGCTCTGGCGGGGGTGGGTCCGGCCAGGGTGAGGCCCGCAAGGGCAAGAGCAAGACGCCCGCGCTGGATAGCTTCGGGCGCGACCTGACCGAACTGGCCCGCGACAACCAGCTCGACCCCGTCATCGGTCGCGAGAACGAGATCGAGCGCCTGGTGCAGGTGCTGTGCCGTCGCACCAAGAACAACCCCGTTCTCCTGGGCGAGGCCGGCGTCGGCAAGACCGCCATCGTCGAGGGCCTGGCCCAGCGCATCATCACGGGCGAGGTGCCCGACATCCTCCACGAGAAGCGCCTGGTCGTGCTCGACTTGGCGATGATGGTGGCCGGCACCAAGTACCGCGGCCAGTTCGAGGAGCGCATCAAGGCCGTGATGAACGAGGTGCGCCGCGCGGGCAACGTGATCCTGTTCATCGACGAGCTGCACACGCTGGTCGGCGCCGGCGGGGCCGAGGGCGCGATCGACGCGTCCAACGTGCTCAAGCCCGCGCTGGCCCGCGGCGAGATCCAGTGCATCGGCGCCACCACCTTCGACGAGTACCGCAAGTACATCGAGAAGGACGCCGCGCTGGCCCGCCGGTTCCAGTCCATCCCCGTCGACCCGCCCACCGACGAGCAGACCATCGCGATCATCAAGGGCCTGCGCGACAAGTACGAGCAGCACCACCGCGTGCAGATCACCGACGCCGCCGTGCAGGCGGCCGTCGAGCTCTCCGGACGCTACATCTCCGGGCGCGTGCAGCCCGACAAGTCGATCGACGTGATCGACGAGGCCGGGGCCCGCGTCCGGATCAAGAGCATGACCAAGCCCCCGAACCTGGCCGACCTGGAGGCCGAGGTCGAGCGGCTGACGATCGACAAGGACGAGGCCGTCAAGGCCGCGGACTACGAGAAGGCCGCCGAGCTGCGCGACAAGGCCGACCAGCTCCGGCGCGAGAAGGAGACTATCCAGCGCCAGTGGCGCGACAAGACCAAGGAGGTCTCCGGCACCGTGGACGAAGAGGTGATCGCCGAGGTCGTGAGCAAGATGACCGGCGTGCCGCTCAAGCGGCTGGACAAGGACGAGGCCGCGCGCCTCATGGAGCTGGAGAAGGAGCTGCACAAGCGGATCGTCAGCCAGGACGAGGCGATCAAGGCGCTGAGCAAGTCCATCCGCCGGGCCCGGGCCGGGTTGAAGGACCCCAAGCGCCCGATGGGCAGCTTCATCTTCGTCGGCCCCTCGGGTGTGGGCAAGACTTTGGTGGCCAAGACGCTCGCCGAGTTCATGTTCGGCGACGAGGAGGCCCTCATCACGCTGGACATGTCCGAGTACATGGAGAAGCACAACGTCAGCCGCCTGGTGGGCGCGCCCCCCGGCTACGTCGGCTACGAGGAGGGCGGCCAGCTCACCGAGCGCGTCCGCCGTCGCCCCTACAGCGTCATCCTCCTCGACGAGGTCGAGAAGGCCCACCCCGACGTGTTCAACATGCTCCTCCAGATCATGGAGGAGGGACGCCTCACCGACTCGTTCGGCCGGAACGTCGACTTCAAGAACACCATCCTCATCATGACGAGCAACATCGGCTCGGACCTGATCAAGGGCGGCGGCGGCTTCGGCTTCCAGAAGCGCACCGAGAGCACCGACTTCGACAACATCAAGTCGATGCTCATGAAGGAGATCGAGCGGTTCTTCCGGCCCGAGTTCATCAACCGCCTCGACGAGGTCGTGGTCTTCCGCCCGCTGACCAAGGACGACCTCACCGGCATCGTCGAGATGGAGACCGCCAAGGTCGCCCAGCGCCTCCAGCAGCAGGGCATCCACCTCGCCCTGGACCAGAAGGCCAAGGACTTCCTCATCGAGAAGGGCTACAACCCCGACTTCGGCGCCCGGCCCCTGCGCCGCGCCGTCGGCACCTACGTCGAGGACCCGCTGAGCGAGATGCTCCTGGGCGGCCAGTTCAAGCCCCCGTGCAACATCACCGTGTCGCGTCGCGACGACGCGGACGGCAAGCCCGAGGATCACCTCTACTTCGACGCCGTCCCGGCGCCCGTCGAGAAGACCCCGGCCGCGCACGAGCCCGCTAAGGCCGGCGCCGGCGGCGGCAAGGGTGCGGCCAAGGGCTGAGTCCGGTCACTGTCCATAACCAGTCTGAAGCACCAGAGGCCCGATCGTCAGACCGGGCCTCTTTGTTTGGATGTTGATCGGAAATCGTCCCACGAGCGGTTCTGCCGGCGACTGTGAACCGCATGGACCCCTCCCCCCTCCCCCCCCGTCCTCCCTGTCCGAAAACCGGGCGACCATGCTCCGAACAGCCGATCTTTTTGCATCGAATTGTAAAAAGTGGTCGGTTCGTGCTTGTGGACCTACCTGTTTCGGGTTAGTTTCCACATCTGAGGAGCCGTGCGGACCGGGCGCTCTGCCCGCATCCGCCGCAAGAGTCTGGAGAGAGAGACCCGCGCACCCCCGTCCTTCGCGCGGTTTTCCACACTCACGCAGCTGCTCACCGCGTCCCACAACGGCGCGGGTACGTGCTTGGCTCGCCGGAACCCGCCCCGTTCCGGTGCCGCCAACGTGGATTCCACGGGGCTGGAAGCGAGAGAGGAGTAGAGATGAAGAAGTTTGCGATTCTCCTGGCGGCCGGCGCGGCCATGTCGGCCGCGTCCACCGCGATGGCCGGGTTCAGCACCGGCGTTCAGGCCGGCCCGCTCAACAGCAACGGCCCCGCCGGCGACGCGCTCAACGGCGTGTACACGTTCAACTACGCCGGCCCGGCGTTCCTCCCGGGGAACTTCCGGTTCTCGGGCGACCTGACCAGCGCCGGCATCGGCTCGTACTCGAGCGAGGCCCGCTGGCGCGTGATCGCTCCCAGCGGCGAGACGTTCACAATGTCAACCGGCCTGCCGGGCAGCGTCTCCACATTCACCACCCAGAACTTCAGCAACGTCACGGTCAACACCGCCGGCGCGCTCTCGGGCGTGGCCAACTCGGTCGGTACCTGGACTTTCCGCGCCTTCGAGTCGTACAACGACGGCGCCGCCGCCGTCGACGCCACGTGGTCAAACTTCTCGTTCGACTTCGATGACTACACCCCGCCCACGCCCCCCACCGCCTTCAACCTAGGCAACCTGGCTCCGGGCGGCATGGTGATGGGCCAGAACGCCTACGTCGCCAACACCGTGCAGTGGTACAAGGTCACGCTCGGTGCCGCGATCCCCGCGGGCGAGCTCTTCCGCGTGCACACCGCCGGCAACACGCTCACCGGGGGCCTTGTCCCTGGAGATACCGAAATCGCGTTGTTCAACTCGTCGGGTGCCGTGATCGCGTCGAACGACGACTTCTCCTATCCCTCGGATCCCTGGAGCAACATCGAAATCACGACCGGCATGGCCGCGGGCGACTACTACATCGCCGCCTCCGCGTACAACCTGAACTTCAGCTCGGGCTTCACGGCCTCGGCCGCCGACTCGGGCACGGTGACGGGCGACATCAAGATCACGGTCATCCCGGCCCCCGGCAGCCTCGCGCTGCTCGGCCTGGGCGGCCTGCTCGGCCTCCGCCGCCGTCGCGCCTGATCGCTCATCGCTTCCAACTTTGAACCACGACGTTCGCGGGGCTCGGGATTTTCCCGGGCCCCGATCTTTTTTGTTGATCGCGCCCAATGCGGCGTCACCAACTGCCGGAACGTGAACTGTCGGCCGAGTCTCCCTGCGCCCCATCGCCCTTCCCGCAGGGCAATCGCCCGATCCGATCTCCCCACGATTTTCCTCTCCGCTGACCCACCAAATGAGTCAGAAGGCGGTCGGGATTGGCTCGGGAATCGGACAGTGTGTTTGCCCCCGCTCGCCCTCCCCCCGGCCCCCTCCCTCTGGGAGGGGGAGTCGATACCGTATCATTCGCCGCACATGCCCATCTTCCTCCGCTGGCTGCTCCGCCTGGGTCCGATCAACCCGATCGCCGTCCGCCTGGTTCAGGGCGGCTCGCGCCGGCGTCGCCATTTCTACATCCGAACGCTCTACCTGGGCGCCCTGATCATCTGCCTGCTCTACCTGCTCATCTTCACAAGCAGCGGGACGCTGAGCGTCCGCCAGCTCGCGGCCAGCGCGTCGGGCGCGTTCGCCGCCGTCGCCTATCTCCAGATCGCCCTCATCTGCCTGCTCGCGCCCGTGTTCATGGCCGGCGCCATCGCCCAGGAGGCCAACCCGCGAACGTGGGACATCCTCCTCACCACGCCCCTGAGCGCGGGCGAGATCGTGCTGGGCAACCTGCTGGGCCGCCTCTTCTTCATCCTCGCCCTGCTTTTTTCCAGCCTGCCCCTGTTCGCGATGACCCAGTTCTTCGGCGGCGTGCCGGGTCGCACGATCTTCCTGAGTTACCTCATCGCCGCGGCCGCGGCGCTGCTCGTGGGCGCGGCCGCGATCTCGCTCTCGGTCAGCCGCCTGGTCGGCAAACGGGCCGTGTTCGCCTTTTACATCTCGGTGGTCACGTACCTCGCCGTCACGCTCGCCGCGGACCGGATCGTCAGCGCCGGCCAGGTGACGTGGATGACCGCGATCAACCCCTTCCTCGCCCTCTACGCCCTGCTCGACCCGACCGGCTACGCCCGCTATCCCGAGGGCACGCAGTCGGGACTGGCCCGGTACTTCCTCGAATCGCCTGTCGCGACCTGGTGCGTGCTGGCCATCACCCTCAGCGCCGTGCTCATGCTCGCGTCGACGTTTACCGTTCGCGCCGGCGGACTGGCCGGTGCGGGCGGCGAGCGCGTCCGCGGCGGGGCGCCGTGGTACCGGCGCATCTTCGGCCTGGGCGGCAAAGGCGCCGAGTCGCGACCGGCCCGGCAAGTCTGGAGCAACCCGATCGCGTGGCGTGAGGCCGCCGCTCGCAACGCCACCTTCGGGCGCATGCTCGCCCGGTGGAGTTTCATCACCCTCGGCGCCCTGTGGGGCCTGGGCGTGGTGCTCTATTACAGCGGCGGGTCGATGCAGACAGTCACGTTCCGAGGCGTCATGCTCGCCACCGTGCTCGGCGAGATCGGCGTGGTCACGCTCGTCGCGCTCAACATGTCCGCCACCGCCGTGGCCCGCGAACGCGAGGACGGCACGCTCGATCTGCTGCTCACCACGCCGATCACGCCCGCGGCCTATCTCGGAGGAAAGGTCCGCGGGATGGTCGCCTACCTCCTGCCCTTGCTGGCCGTGCCCATCTGCACGCTCCTGATCGCCGGGGTCTACGTCGGGCTGGCGGACGCGGGGTTCATCACGCGCACGGGCGGCGTGGGCGTCGCGTTCAACCCCAGCGGTTCGAGCACGCCGATCACCATCCCCGCGATGTTCCCCGAGGCCGGCATCCTCGCGGCCGTGGTTGTCATCCCCTTCGCCGCGGCGTGCTGCATGGCCGGCCTGCACTGGTCCACCAAGAGCAAGGGCTCGATCGGATCGGTGGTCTCGACCGTGCTGGTGGTGGGCGCGGTGGCGGGCATCATTGGCTTCTGCGCGTTCCAGGCCGGCGCAACGTTCGAGTTCGTCGGGCCCGTGCTGACCGCGCTCAGCCCCGGCTCGCTGGTCTACGCCTCGCTGGAGCCCGAGAACGGGCTGTACGGAACGGTCAAGAACGGCGACTTCGCCGCCGCCCGTATCGGCCTGAGCATCGGCGCGATCATCGCCGCGGGCATCATGATGGCGATCGTCTATGGGCTGAAGGCCAGCGTCACGCATAACTTCGACATGACGGTGCGCAAGCTCGCGGGCACGGCATGACCGCCCGTCGCGCCGCGATCACCCGCGCCTACGGCGTCTCGCTGTTGGCGGCCCTGGCGGCGTACCTGCCCGGCCTGTGGTTCCCGCACTGGCTCTGGGACCCGGGCTTCTATACCGCCGTCTCGCTGCAAGCCTCGCGCGACGGCCACTGGTGGACGCTCGCCCATGCCAACCTGACGTATTTCAACAAGCCGCCGCTGTGGTTCTGGGTGCACGGCGCGTTCGCGAGCGTGTTGGGCGAGGCCGACTGGGTGCTGCGCCTGCCCGACCTGCTGGCCGCGCTGGCGTGCGTCGGGCTGCTGGTCTCGATCGTCATCCGCCTGCACGGCCCGCGCGTGGCCTTGATCGCGGGTGTGGCGCTGGCGCTCTGCGACGAATACATCCGGCGGATCAGCCAGTTCCGGCTCGACATCGCGCACACGGCGTTCATGCTGCTGGCCCTGCGTCTGGTGATCGCCGGGTTCATGCCCCGGCCCCACGGGCGGCCGCAAAGCATGAGCGCCGCCCCCGCACGCCCGTGGCTCATCGTCCTCGCGGGCGTGCCGATCGGCCTGGCCATGCTCACCAAGCCGATTTTCGGCCTGCTGGCGCTCGCGCTCGCGGGCGTGTGGATCCTGCTCGTGGGCGGGCGCTCGCGCCGCGCGGCGTGGTGGCTCATCCCCGCGGCCGCCGTCGCCGTCGCCGTGGCCGCGCCGTGGCACCTGTCGATGTGGACCATCCACGGCGACTCGTTCGTCAACGCCTACTTCCTGCGCGAGACGCTGCGAAGGGCCACGGGCACGAGGTTCAACCCCGAGCCGTGGTACGCGTACTTCGTCTACCTCTCCGGCGTCTCGACCGACCTGGGCCGGCGGCTGGGCGGGCGCAGCGTCGCTTGGTGGTATGTGCCGTGGGTGCTGTGCGTGCTCGGCTCAGTTGTGTGGTGGGCGTGCGGGCGCATCCGCGGGCGCAAGCTCGCGCCGCGACTCTCGCCCGCCGGCGGCGTGCTGGCCCAGGTCTGGACCTTCGGCCTGCTCGCGGCGCTCTGCCTGTTCGGCGACAAGAAGTCGTGGTACCTGATGCCGGTTTTCCCCGGCCTGGCGTGGATCGCGGCCTTGTTTCTGGCGAGGATCACGCCGCGGAGTGTGCGCGGCATCGTGCGGGCCGTGGCGTGGCCCGCCGCCGCGGGCGCGCTGGTCGCGGTTGTGGTCTTCCGGCCCAGCTTCGAGCGCGACGCCGGCGCTCCGCCCGACATGACCGTGATCGAAAACTACCTGCGCGACCACCCCAACGAGGACTACTGGGACGGGTCGGTTCAATACTACGATAACGCCCGGCTCTACATCCGCAGCGGCGTGTGGCCGAAGTTCACGCACGACCCCAACACCGACGAGCGATGGAGGGTGCCGGTTGGCGCGCTGCTCGTCTTCGACAAGACGCGCAGACCCCCAGACCCGAGCGATCATGTGCTGCTCGACGGCGAGCGGTTCGTGGTGGTCCGGCGAACCAGCGAGAACGCGCCGCAGCCGAAGGTGGGCACGGGGACGGGGCGATAGGCCGGCTCGTTCGGCGCGTCTGACGACGGGCCGCGTCAGTTGCCCTTGACCGCGTCCACGCGCAGGGCCAGCATCGTGTGCAGCATCGGGTACTGCACCGAGGCACGGTACACGTCGTAGCGCGTGCCGGTCCAGCCCAGTTTTTCGAGCACCCGGCGGACGGCGCCGGCGTGGTTGGGCGACCCGCCCAGCAGCGGCACCGAGTCCAGCGAACCGAGGTACTGCACGCTCTCCTGCTGCGGCATCAGCTCCGAGGCGCGCTCGGCGAACGCCTGCTCGGGGTGCTCGCGGCACGCGTACATGCAGCACCTCGCCGTGCCGGGTTCGGTCCAACCCGCCGGCAGCAGCAGCTCCCACACCAGCGTCTGCGTGGGGATCGTGACGAACGTGCGCCCGTAATAGTCGGTCGAGAGGGCCCTGGACATCGCCTCGTGCCACTGCATCCAGTACACGGTCGCCGCGCCCGTGCGCCCGGGCGGCAACCTCAGCTTGCTCTCGCCCTCGGCCCCGCCCTCGGCGTGGGGCGGCAACTCCGGACGGGGCCCGGTGCAGAACTCGTCCAGCAGTTCCGCGGGGTGGCGGATGGGCGCCGGCGGGGCGTCGCCGGCGGTCTGCGGCGTGCCCTTGGTGCGCATCATGATGGTGACGTCGGTGGCCTCGCTCACACGGACCCGCTCCAGACCGATCGCCGCCTGGATGAGGGCGCTGTCGAGAACAAACTCCGGGCCGGGCTGGGCGTGGAAGATGCTCGTCCGGATCAGCGTCTGGGCGTGGATACCCCAGAGCTGCGACGCCGTGCGGAAGTGCGACTTACGGAGCTTGGTCTCGTACGGCGCATCCTTCCGCTGGCCCAGGCCATTGAGGACCGACACCAGCGACTCGCGGTTGCCGGCGTACATGGCGACGAACCGCTCGAAGGTCGCGAACGCCGTGTCCATCCGGTCGATCACCCGCATGGACACCCGACGCTTGCGGGCCGAGACCAGCAGCCGGCGCACCGACGATCGCGCCGGGATGTTGTGGACCTCGCCCAGCGGGTGCGGCGACTGGACGACCCGGAAGATCTGCCAGGCGAGCTTCTTGTCCAGCCCGAGCGACTGCTCCAGGTCGACCGCCCTGAGCACGGGGGGTGGGAGCTCCGCGATCAGCTCGCTCAGGGCGGCGCGAAGGTCCCCCAGAACCTCGACCGCCTCGACTTCCACGGCCCGGGATTGGGCCTCAACCAGTTTGGACGTCGCCATTTGGGTCATGATACTGATCCGAGAGCCCATCCACAGGATACACCCCGGCATCTGATTTGTCCGAAATTTCAGAAACTTTCTTGTCAAAGCGTCCGAATAGCAAGGTCGTCGGTATGGTTACCGGGACGGTCCGCCCGCGTGCGCGGGCCGCGAACCGACCTTCGGAAAGGACCCGCCGCCATGTCACCCCCGCCTCGCCGCCCCGGGTTCTCGCTAATCGAGCTGCTGGTGGTGGTCGCGATCATCGCGGTGCTGGTGAGCCTGGTGATGCCGGCGCTCTCCGGGGCCCGAGCCGCGGCCAGGAGCGCCGTGAGCCTGTCCAACCTCCGCCAGTGCGCGACGCTCCAGTTCGCCTACGCCGCGGACTCGAAGGACTCGTTCGTCAACCCCTTCGGCCCGAACAACTACGGCGTGCCGTGGTACGACGTTGTGGCGCCCCGCTCGCAGAACGGAACGCCCGGCGGCGGCGCGTGGGTATGGGACTTCGGCAACGACGACTGGACCACCGAGCTCTTTGCGGCCCATTGGGCCAGCCTCATCACGCAGTACATCTCGGGAAACAACCTCTACAGCGACATGCTGGTGGCGCCCAACGACACGGCGGCGAGGCTGCGGTTCGCGGCGCTGCTGCCCAAGGTGAACGCCACCAAGGCCTCCGGGTTGTCGGATTCCTCGCGGGACGGCTTCATGTTCGACACTTCTTACTGGTACCCGCCCACGTTCTGGTTCGCGCCGGAACGGTACCGGGATACCCAGTGGGTGCCCGCGGGGCAGTTCACCGGCGGCCAGCTCTGGCGTCGAAACCGGCTCGACCACGTGGTCTCGCCGCAGGCGAAGGTGATGGTGTTCGAGCGGATGGACTTCTCACGCCCCACTCGCCGGGCCCGCAATGGCGGGCGCGAGGCCTATTCGCCCACGTTCAACAACCCTGAGGCCACCACGCGATTCGCGACCGTGGACGGCGGCGTGTCGAGCATCAAGGTGGCCGCGTTGTACGACCTCACCGACCCACAGACCTCGCGCCCGGAGGATGCCGACGTCTTCGACCCCTCGGGGGAGTGGCGGGTGCCGGACTCGATCCTGGGCGATCCCAACCGGCCGTTCTCGTCCTCGCTGCACGGCTACGGGCTGGGACGGGACGGGCTGGAGAACGGCGACGGGTCCATGCTGCGGGCGCCCGGCGGGTTCAACGCCTACCGGGCTTTCTTCTGGGCGACCCGCCGGGGTGTACAGGGTCGGGACATTCCCCGATAGATCGCTTTAATTGCGCATTCCAAAATTTCTGAAACTTTCCACCGATTGTTCGCCCGGCCGGAGTTCCCAGAGTATGGTTCGGATGCCTTGATCCGTTTCGGCACACCCTTGCGCCCGCGTTCCCGGACAAGCCGGAGCCGCGGAGCGGCGGGGAGGGGTGGGCCCCGCGTTCCACGTCGAATCGTTCCCGGAGTTCAACCTCGGACCCTTTCGGAGATCGGCCCATGAAACGAGTTCTTGCCCTCGTCGGTCTGGCCTGCTGTCTGGCGGCCTCCGCCAACGCCCAGACGTCGCGCCTGGTGGTCGGCCAGTACGGTTATGACCCCGACGACGTCCCCCCGACATTCGAGACGGACCTGAACGCCGGATTTCCGGGATCGGTGAGCTGGTTCGGCGGATTCTCGTTCTTTGTGCAGGGAGCGACCTGCACGCCGCAGAACCTGGTCTATATGACCACCGGCACGTTCTCGACGGACCTGTACGTGACGATCCCGGGTCGCAGCCCCAGCTTCGTGGCCCCGACCTCGCAGACGATCTTCGGTCTCGGCTACGCGGGCGGGCAGCTTTACGGATGGGCGCAGTACGCCTCGCCCAGCGGGATCTACCGCATCGACACCCAGACGGGCGCGTGCACGCTGGCCGTGGCCTCGACCAGCGAGCTGTTCTTCGCCCTCGACGGCAACCCGGCCGACGGCATGCTCTACGGGTATTCGGAGTACGGGACCACCGGGCTGTACCGGATCAACCCGACCACCGGTGAGAAGCACCGCATCGCGCCCCCGCCGCCGGTGGCGACCTTCCCCAACGCCTACGGCTCGTGCCGCGGGCTGGCGGTGGGCAACAACGTCGTGTACCTGACCAACACATGGAACGGGCGCGAGGTGAGCGATCCGGACCACGTCGCGGCGGACAACTACTACGCCTACGACCTCTCGCAGGGCGACAACGGCGTGTACGTCGCGTTCCCGAACCCCTACGCGGACAGCACCCCGCAGGGCGGCGACAGCTTCTGGTACGACCCGACCGTCGTCCCGACCGTGCCGGTGCCCGCCAACGACGTCTGCGCCAACGCCACGCCGGTCGGGGAGGGCTCCTTCGCCTTCGACTCCACCTGGGCGAATACCGATGGCTACTCGGGCTGCGGCGGGTTCAACGACGTGTGGTTCCAGTACACCCCGACCCAGTCGTACTTCGCGCAGATCTCGACCTGCGGCGGCGCTGATTTCGACACCATCCTCACGGCGTACCCGAGCTGCGGGGGCACCGAGCTCGATTGCAACGACGACAGCCCGGCCTGCCCGGTCCAGAGCACCATCGGCATGCAGGTGACCGCCGGCGTGCCCGTGTGGGTGCGCGTCTCGGGCTGGAGCGACGAGGATCGCGGACCCGGCACGCTGACCATCGGCCCCTGCCCCGGCATCAGCATCGACTCGCAGCCGGTGAGCCGCACGATCAACGCCTGCACCGCCACCGCCAGCAGCAGCACGGCCGACTTCTTCGTCCGTTTCACGGTCAACGCCTCCGGACGCGGGGACATCTCTTACCAGTGGCTCCGCAACGGCGTGCCGCTCAACGACGTCGGCTCGGGCTCGACCGAGGAGTACGGCGTGCTCAACACGCACGGGTGGTCGATGATCATCATCCGCCCGACCGCGGCCGATGCGGGCGTGTACACCTGCGTGCTCAGCAGCAGCGAGTGCAACGAGACCGTCAGCGTCACCACCGAGCCCGCCACGCTCACCTACTGCGCCGCCGACTTCAACTGCGCCGGCGGGGTCACCGTGCAGGACATCTTCGACTTCCTCGCGGCCTATTTCGGCGGGGATGCCCGGGCCGACTTCAACGGTGTCGGCGGGATCACAGTCCAGGACATCTTCGACTTCCTCGCGGCCTACTTCACCGGTTGCCCATAACGCAACCGGGACCGGAGGATCGGGGCCGGACCTTGAACGTCGATGGGTGATGGACCCATCTCCGGGCGACCGGACGGCCCTCGTCCTCCCGCTCCGCCCGATTGCTCCTGTCTGCCCTGCGCACGGCGGCGTGTCCTCCTCCCGAGGCACGCCGCCTGTCGCTTTGGGTGGTGAACGCAAGCAACCTCCGTCCGCTTCAACGGGCCCCGGTCCGGCACGAAGATCGCATCGCTGCTTGCCCATCTTCACCTGCCCGGACGGGTTCGTCAACTTTGGCGACCCTCGATGCGACAACACCTCTTTCGCCGCACGCCCGATCGCGTATGCTGAACGCGACGGCGCCGTTACGGACTGCACGCGCTCGTGCTCGGTTCGTGCCGGGGCCGCGGCAGAGTCTGGAGGTTGCTTGCCCCGCGCCCGTTCCAGGATGTTCAACGCCGGCGCGCCCGTCGCCCTCGCGGTAACCGCTGGCTTGCTCGGCGCGAGCGCCGCGGCGGCGGTCGGGCCGGACGTGGTCGTCAGCATCGTCGGGCCCGACCTGACCAAGTACGGCACGCGCGATGCGGGCACGCCGGGGGATCCGCGTCTGGTCACGGGCTACTCGCTCACCACCACTGCGTGCAACATCGGCGACGAGCCCGCCGCGTGGGTGGACGACACCAACATGCACCCGGTCATCGCGCAGCAGTTCTACCGGCTGCACGCCGGGCGCTTCGAGCAGATCGGGCTGAGCTGGCTCAAGCACGCCTTCTGCGCCGCCGACGAGCCCGGTTGCACCAACCTCGTCCCCGGTTCGGCCTATCAGGGCGACTTCACGTGCTACACGCTCGGGCTCTTCGCCAACGACACGTACTCGTCGTTCCTCAACAGCCGGCAATACACGCTCGGGCCGCGCTCGGAGGTGGACGCGGCGACGGGTTACTTCCCGTACCCGTTCACGCTTGGCTGGGGGCTCTTGGGCGACTGCACGTACAAGCGCATGCAGGTCGCGAGCGCCGACCTGAGCCCGGCGAACTACCCCGGCGCCCGCTTCTTCGCCGAGGCGCACTACGTCACACCCGACGAGGCCTCGCCCGCACGCACCAACAACGCCTCGTACCGCGAGGCGCTGGTCGGCGGCCTGTCCAACGGGCAGGCGAGCGAGAACTGCTCGCCCGCCATCCAGGGCTACAACCTGACGCTCACCGGCGCGACCGTCCCCTTCAAGCCCGCGATCGAGGCGTGGAAGGCGGTCGATCCCTCGGTGGTGCTCATCCCCGTGGACATCGCCGACGACGGGCGCGTGATCCTCGCGTGCAAGGCGGTCTCGCTCGGCGGCGGCGTGTGGGGGTACGAGTACGCGATCTATAACCACAACTCGAACCGGGCCATCGGGCGCTTCGGCCTGCCCAAGAGCAGCGACCCGGGCGTCGCTGTCACCGACCTGGGCTTCCACGCGCCCGCCTACCACTCGGGCGAACCGTTCGGCAACGCCGCGTGGACGCCGAGCGTTGGGGCCGGCTCGGTCGAATGGTCCACTGAGCCCTTCGACACCAACCCCAACGCCAACGCGATCCGCTGGGGCACGCTCGACAACTTCCGGTTCCACGCCAACCGGGCCCCAGTGCTGGGAACGGTGACGCTCGGCCTGTTCGCGCCCGGCAACCCGGACGATCCCGCATCCGTACGGGTCCCCGGCGTGCCCGTGCCCGCAGACGCCTGCCCCGGCGATTTCGACGGTTCCGGCAGCACTTCGCCGCAGGACCTGTTTGATTTCCTCGCCGCGTATTTCTCGGGCCAGCCCAGCGCGGACGTCAACGTTGACGGACAGATCAGTGTCCAAGACGTTTTCGACTTCCTTTCGGCATGGTTTGCGGGGTGCTGACGGAATTGGCCGCCCAACGGAGGGCCCGGTGATGATCAACGGATTTATTTGTCTGTGGAATGTTTGCTCGGGTCGCGAATGGGTGCATCCTTTGTGGTAACTCGGCCGTATCGCGGGATAGCCCGTTCGGGCTGTTGTTTGCGCGCGATACCCGGGGGTAGGTCAGGCAGCGGTCGCGCTCCCGGAGCGCGCCGAAGGAGGATCCATGGCGTCGAAGATGCATCTGTCCGTCGTCGCGGGGCTGGCGGTGGGGCTGTTCACTGCGGGCGCGGCCCTGGCGGGTCCGGACGTGGTGGTCAGCACGATCGGAAGCACGCTCACCAAGTACGGCACCAACAACGTCAACGGCGTACCCACCACGGGCTACGCGGTGACCACCGTCTCGTGCAACATCGGTGACGCCAACGCTGAGTGGTTCGATACCAACGGCAGCGGCCACACCGCCAACCAGCACCCGGTCATCGGCACGCAGCTCTACCGCTTCCATGGCGGGCGCTTCGAGCAGATCGGCCTCAACTGGCTCAAGCACGGGTTCTGCGCCGCCGACGCCCCCAACTGCCTCAACCTCGACCCGGCGCCCGGCGACGGCAACGATTCCTACCAGCCCGTCAGCTCGTGCGACTGGCTCGGCAAGTTCGCGACCGACACCTACTCGGCCAGCCTGAACGGGTCGCAGGGCAACTGCGGCCCGCGCTCAGACGTCAACGCCAGCACGGGCGCCTATTCGTTCCCCTACGCGCTCGGCTGGCAGCAGACGGGCAACTGCGTCTACAAGCGTGTCCAGGTCGCCAACAGCGACCTCAACCCGGCCAACTACTCCGGCGCCCGATACTTCTGCGAGGTGCACTACGTCACGACCGACGAAGCCCCCGAGGTCCGCTCCAACAACGCCAGCTACCGCGAGGTGCTCGTCGGCTCGCTCAACACCACCACAAGTTCCTGCACCAACGACGCCGGGCTCTCGGGGTACAACCTGGCCTTCACCGGTGCGACCGTGCCGCTCAAGCCCGCCATCGAGGCGTGGAAGGTGGTGGACCCCGCGGTCGTGCTCTCGTACGTCGACGTCCCCGACGACGGACGGATCATCGTCGGCTGCAAGGTTTCCGACCTGAACAACGGCGAGTGGCTGTACGAGTACGCCGTGTACAACCACAACTCCGACCGCTCTGTCGGTTCGTTCAGCATCGCCAAGACCAACTCGCCCTCGGTCACCATCACCAACCTCGGCTTCCACGACGTGAGCTACCACTCGGGCGAGGTGTATGACGGCACGGACTGGACGGGCACGGTCAACGGCACCAGCCTCGACTTCTCGACCACGCCCTACGCCGTCAACGCCAACGCCAACGCCATCCGCTGGAGCACGCTCTACAACTTCCGCTTCAAGGCCAACCAGCCGCCCACCACCGGCAGCGTCACCCTCGGCCTCTTCAAGCCCGGCACGCCCGAGACGATCGACGCCACCGGCCTGCCCGTGCCCAGCATGCCCTCGGAGTTCTGCCCCGCCGACTTCAACCACAGCGGCGGCGGCGTGACCGTGCAGGACATCTTCGACTTCCTCGCCGGCTACTTCGCCGGCAACACCGCGGCCGACTTCAACGGCGTCGGCGGGATCACGGTCCAGGATATCTTCGACTTCCTCACGGCCTACTTCACGCCCTGCCCGTAAAGTCGGCTCGAGCACTCAGCCTTTTCTCCATGCAACCCGCCCGGGAGTGTTTCCGGGCGGGTTGTGCATTTTTTGAGATACCCACTCCTCATACCCTGCCTCCATGAACATCGCCGTCATCATCCCGGCCGCGGGGTCGTCGTCGCGCTACCTCGAATCCGCCGCGGCCGAGCTCGGGGCCGCGCCGCGGTCCAAGCTCGAAGAAGACCTCGGCGGGCGGCCCGTGCTGCAGCGGACGGTCGAGCTTTTCACCAAGCACCCCGACGTGACGGTCACCATCGTCGCGGGCCCGCACGACGCGGCCGCCTTTGCCGAGTTCAAGGTGCGTCACGGCGACAAGCTCGGCCTCCTGGGCGTCAGGCTGTGCCAGGGCGGCAAGACGCATCGTTACGAAACCGTGGCGAACGCGCTCTCGCTCGTGCCTGAAGCCTGCACGCACGTGGCCGTGCACGACGCGGCACGACCGTGCGCGAGCGAGCGGCTGATCGAGCGCGTGTTCGCGGCCGCGAGCGAGGACGGCGGCGGCCACAAGGCCGTGATCCCGGGGCTCGACGTGCCCGACACGCTCAAGCGCGTCTCGGCCCGCGACGTTGCGGCCAAGGCCGACCCCCTGGCGGCCATCCTCGGCGACGGCGGCACGCCCAAGTCGATCGGCAGGCTGGTCGAAGAGACCGTGGACCGCGCCGGACTGGTCGCCGTGCAGACGCCGCAGGTCTTCGAGGTCGGCCTGCTGCGGCGCGCGTACGCCCAGAAGGACCTTTCGAGCACCGACGACGCCCAACTGGTCGAGCGGTTGGGCGAGCCGGTGCTGGTCGTGCCCGGCGAGGCGGGCAACCTCAAGATCACGCGGTATGCGGACATCCACCTGGCGCGGGCGATCCTGGGTGTGCGCCCGCCGGCCGAGCGCGAGTCCCACAAGCGGTTCTGACCCCCCGCCCCCCGCCCCCCCCGCCCCCGCTCCACCGATCACGCCCGGGCCTCGCGCGCGTCGATATACGCGGCGTGATCAAGTACATCGGCTCCAAGCGCGTGCTGGCGCCGCGGATCGTCGAGACGATCCTCGCGTCGTGGCGAAGCCGGGCGCCGGGTTCGGCGCGCCCGCCGCGAGTGCTGGATCTGTTCAGCGGCACCTCGCGCGTCGGGCACGCGCTCAAGCGGGCGGGGTGCGCCGTCGTCGCCAACGACCACAACGCTTACGCGCACGCGCTGGCCCGCTGCTACGTTCAGACCGACTCGAACGATCGCCTGCTCGGGCACGTTTCGCGCCTGGTGGGCGAGCTCAACCGGCTGGCCGCGTCGCTGCCGGAGCGGCCGGCCGCGGCCGAGCCGACGGGCGGGTACATGCACGACACGTTCTGCCTGCGCAGCCGCTTCTTTCATCCGAGCAACGGCCGGCGCATCGACGCCTGCCGGGAGCGCATCGCCGAGTGGCGGGCCGGGAAAGAGATCGACGAGGAGACTGAGTCGGTCCTGCTCGTGTCGCTGATGGAGGCGGCGGACCGGGTCGATTCGACCACGGGCCTGCAGATGGCCTACCTGAAGAAGTGGGCGCCGCGCGCGTTCAAGCCGCTGAGCCTGCGAGTGCCGGACCTGCTGTCCCGCCCGGCCGGCGGGCGTTGCACCGCCCTTCATTTGGATGCGATCGACGCGGTCCGATCGCCCGAGGCCGGCGCGTGCGACGTGGCCTATCTCGACCCGCCGTACAATCAACACGCTTACCTCAGCAACTACCACGTCTGGGAAACGCTCGTCCGCTGGGACCGGCCCGAGGTCTACGGCGTGGCCTGCAAGCGCGTCGATTGCCGCGAGCGCAAGAGCGTGTTCAACACCCGCGCCGGCGCGCCGGCCATCATGGAAGCGCTGATCGATTCCATCCGCTCTCCCGTGCTGGTCGTGTCGTTCAACGACGAGGGGTACATCACCCGCGAGCAGATGGAGTTGCTGCTGGCCGGGCGCGGGCGGGTCGAGGTGATCGCCAGCGACTTCAAGCGGTACGTGGGGGCCCAGATCGGCATCCACAACCCCCGCGGCGAGAAGGTGGGGCGCGTCGGCCGGCTGCGCAATACCGAGTACCTCTTTGTGTCGTCTCAACGCTCGCCGCGGGTCGCCGGGCGCCGGGCGCTGGCCGCGAGCGCGTGAAGGTGCTAGCGATCGCCGCGGGGCACATGAATCCAGACATGAATATCTGCAAACAACCGTCGGACGCTCAATCGGCGTCCGAGTGCCGAACATTCGGGCCCGAGAAGTCGGTTTCTTTGGGTCCGGGCTGGACAATCAGGCTACAGCGTGGCATCTTTTGTGGGCTTCCGGTCCGGGTTGGGCGCCGTCGTCGACTGCGCCGCTCGCGGGCCCGGAGGAGTCTGGCCGTGTTTCAAGAGCCTTGATCCGTTCGTCCCGCTCGGGACGCTTCGTCCGCTGATTTGTGGGTCGGTTGTCGATTCACTTCACAAAGGCCGGTGTCGCGGCCCTCATATTCGCAGTCGCAGGGAGCTGAAATGCGTCGAATGGTCAACAAAAAGAACGTGAGCGCGTTCGCGGTTGCGGCGGTCTGTACCGCCGGCGTCGCGCTCGGTCAGCCATCCACAGGACCGGATGTTCTGGTCGGTGAGCTCCCGGACCTCACCAACCAGAGCAGCGAGGCCGTCGGCGGGATCAACTTCGACGCGTTCAGCGTCGGCACGACCTCGTGCAACAAGGGCAACACGCCTCTCAACTGGCACACCGGCGGCACCGACAACCGCCACCCGGTGATCGGCCAGAACCTGTTCCGCCTCAGCAGCGGTCGCTTCGAGCAGATCGGTCAGTCGTGGCTCAAGCACGGCTTCACCGCTCTCCAGGGCTCCATCTGCTCAACGCAGTTCGGCTTCCCGTGCAGCGCCACGTCCGGCATCACGCTGGGCGTGGGCTGCTCCGACCCGTACTCCTCCGGCCTCAACGCGGGCCAGAGCGGCCTGGGCCCCAAGTGGCAGGTCAACGCCGCCACCGGCCTTTTCCCCTATCCCTTCGCCAACCCGGCCTACAGCGGCAGCACCGCTCGGCGGCTCCGCGTCCGCTCATCGGACATCGTTGCGGGCGCCCAGTACTTCATCGAGGGCCAGTACGTCTGCGGCGACGACGCCGGCATGGGCAACAAGAACAACAACGCCTCGTGGAAGCAGGTCGCCTTCACCGGCAGCTCGCCCAACTTCACGATGGCCTTCGCCCCAAGCGCGACGACCCACCGTGAGCAGCCGGCGATCTACGCCTGGCAACTGATCGACCCGAGCGTCAGCATCACCACCGCCGACATCGTCGGCGACGGCCGGTTCATCCTGGCGTGCAAGGTGACGCAGAGCGGCGCCAACTACACCTACGAGTACGCCCTGCACAACCTCAACTCGGACCGCTGCGCGGGCTCGTTCGCCGTGCCCTTCCCCTCCGGCACGGCCGTGAGCGGCGTGGGCTTCCACGACGCCGAGTACCACTCGGGCGAGCCCAACCAGCTCGCCAACCCGACCGATCCGACCTCGGACGACTGGACCGTGACCACGGCTTCGACCAGCATCACCTGGTCGGGCGCGTCCTACTCGGGCACGCCGGCTATCTACACCGTGAGCGGAACGACGCCGTTCAAGGTGGACAGCTTCACCGCCGGCACGGGCAACGACCACACGGCCAACGTGCTCCGCTGGGGCACGCTGTTCAACTTCCGCTTCACCACGACGGTCGCTCCGGCCCTGGGCTCGGTGCAGATCGGCCTGTGGCGCCCGGGTTCGCCCAGCGCCTTCGGCATGGCCGTGCAGACCCCCGGCGGCGCGACCATCGGCGACTCGACCGGACCGTGCTGCATCGGCCAGGTCTGCTCGATCACCTCGCCCGGGGCGTGCACCGGCACGTTCGGCGCCATCGGGGCCACCTGCACGCCCGACCCCTGCCAGACCGGCGCGTGCTGCGCGCTCAACGGCTCCTGCTCGGTGAGTTCCGAGGCCGCTTGCTCCGGGACCTGGACCTCCGGCGGTTCCTGCTCGCCCAACAACTGCCCGGCCCCGACGGGCGCGTGCTGCAACGGCGCTGATTGCACGATCGTCACCGCCGCCAACTGCACCGGGAGCTACATCGGCGACGGCATCACCTGCGGCAACGCCAACTGCCAGGCCCTGCCCGCCAACGACGCCTGCTCCAACGCGGTCGGACTCTGCGACGGCGTGCCCGTCGCCGGAAGCACGGTCGGCGCCACAGACGACGGCAACGCGAGCTGCGCCGGAACCTCGGGCGACAACGCCTCGGTCTGGTACAGCTACACGCCCAGCGGGGCCTCCGGCACCGTCTCGGTCACCGTCGACACCTGCAGCGCCAACTACGACACGGCGATCAGCGTCTGGTCCGGCGCCTGCCCCGGCGTCACCCAGGTCGCCTGCGACGACGACGCCTGCGGCAACCTGCACTCTCGGATCACCGCGACGCTCAACCGCGGCCAGACCTACCTCATCCGCGTTTCGGGTTACAACGCCAACACCGGCACCTTCACCGTCACCGCCACCGGCGGCGGCGGCACGGGCTGCCAGGCGGGCTCGGGCTCGTGCTGCAACGGCACGGCCTGCACCGTCACCACCGACGCTTCCTGCTCCGGCAACTGGACCGCCGGCGCCGGCTGCTCGCCCAACCCCTGCGACGTCAGCGGCGCCTGCTGCAGCGCCGGCAACTGCGCCAGCGTGACCCAGTCGGTCTGCCAGGGAACCTTCACCGCGGGCGGCGTCTGCTCGCCTAACCCCTGCGCCCCGCTCAACGACGGGTGCAACAACCGCGAAGGCGTCGGCCTGGGCACCACGCCCTTTGACACCACCAACGCCACCACCGACGGGCCGGCCAACGCCCTCTGCGACGGCTCGGGCACCAACCAGATCGGCCAGGACATCTGGTTCAACTTCCCGTGTACGTTCGACGGCACGGTGGACATCGACACCTGCGGCTCGTCGTTCGACACCCGCATCGCCGTCTACTCCGGCACCGGCTGCACCGACTTTGACACCCGCATCCTCGCCTGCAACGACGACACGACCTGCCCCACCGGCAACGGTCTTCAGTCCAGGGTGACCATCCCCGTCACTTCCGGCGAGCACTACACCATCCGCGTGGGTGGCTACAACACCGCCGCCGGCGTCGGACAGCTCACCATCACCGCCCACCCAACCGCGACCGGCTCGTGCTGCGCCGCCGACGGTTCGTGCCTGGTGACCACCGCGGCCACCTGCTCGGACACCTGGACCGAGGCCGGCGTCTGCTCGCCCAACCCCTGCGCCCAGCCCACCGGTGCCTGCTGCTCCGGCACCGCCTGCACCACCACCACCCAAGCCGCGTGCACCGGCACGTTCCAGGGCGTGGGCTCGGCCTGCGGTCAGGCCGGCAACCCGACGACCTGCTGCCCCGCCAACTTCAACGATCAGGGCGGCGTCACCGTGCAGGACATCTTCGACTTCCTCGCGGCCTACTTCGCCAACGCGCCTGCCGCCGACTTCAACGGCCAGGGCGGTATCACCGTGCAGGACATCTTCGATTTCCTCGCGGCCTACTTCGGCGGCTGCCCGGGCTGATCGAGCACTCCTGACAACCTGATTCCCTTCGGGGCTCGGCGCAAGCCGGGCCCCGATTTCGTTTTGGCGGGTGTTGAACCGCCGATCCACCGATTGCCCCGATTGACGCCGTCCCGGCAGTTGACCTGTCCGCAGTCCGATCCGTGCGCATCCGTGTTTATCCGTGGCTCATTCCCGGCTCCATGCCCACGCGACTTGCCTTCCGGCCGGAGCGAGGCACCCTATCGCTAGACGCATGCGCACCGCACGACCGATGTGTGTTCTCGGACCTGCCGCCCTCATCGCCGCGGCCGCCTGTCTCAGCGCGACCGCCGGGCCGAGCAGCGGGCCTGACGTGATCGTCGGCGACCTCCCCGAGGTCGTGCAGTTCACCCAGCCCGCCGACGACCCGCAGGCGTACGCCGTGGGCACGCTCTCGTGCAACATCGGCGACGACCTGCTCGCGTGGGTGGATTACAACAGCCACCACCCCGTGATCGCCCAGAACATGTACCGCCTCTGGTCGCCCGCACCGGGCGTGACCCGGTTCGACCAGATCGGCCAGTCGTGGCTCAAGCACGCTTTCCTGGCGCTCTCGGGCACCTACTGCGACTTCTGTCCGCCGGGCAGCCCGATGGGCTCGGTGCTGGGCGTGGGGTGCTCGGACCCCTACGGCGCGTTCCTCAACGGCCAGCAGAGCGCGATGGGCCCGCGCAGCGAGGTGAACGCCGCCACGGGCGTGTTCCCGTTCCCGATCTCGTGGGGCGCGTTCCCGGATATCACCGGCGACGGCGTCGGCGACCAGCCGCCCTACAACGGCGTGGTGGCGCGCCGAATACGCGTCGCCCGCGCCGACCTCACCACGGCCGGCGCACGCTACTTCGTCGAGGGCCAGTACGTCGCCCAGGACGACACGGCCGCCGGCAACAGCGGAAACAACGCCTCGTACCGGCGGGTCACCGTCAATCCGTCCACGCTGGAGGTGGTCCCCGCCGACATCACCCAACGCGGCGTCCCCGCGATCTACGCCTGGCGCGACCACGGCCTGGGCGCGGGCGTGCCCGACCCGGCGGTCACGATCACGCCGATCGACCTGCCCGGCGACGGGCGCTTCCTCGTCGGCTCGCGCGTGACGCAGACCGGTCCATCGACCTGGCGCTACGAGTATGCGCTCCAGAACCTGGACTCCGAACGCGCCGCTTACGCCTTCGGCGTCAGCGTCGGCGCGGGGCCGGGCGCGTACACCAACGCGGGCTTCCACGACACTGATGCGCACTCCGGCGAGGTCTGGGACACCACCGACTGGGCCCGCCCCGTCGCCGGGCCGACCGGCGGCGTGCTGACGTGGCACGCCGTGCAGACGGCCGCCGCCAACCCACGCGGCAACGCTCTGCGCTGGGGCACGCTGTACAACCTTTGGCTCGATTCCGACCGCCCCCCGACCTCGGGCCAGCTCACCATCGTGCCGTTCTCGGACAGCGCCTCGCCGCCGAACGTCTCCGCCGTCCGCATCGCGGGCCCGACGCCCGGCGGCGCGGCCGCTCCCGTTCCGCCGTTCAACGACAACTGCGCCGACTCCGTCCCGATCGGGCGCAACGACTTCGCGTTCTCGACCGCCTACGCGACCGATGTCGGGCCCGACGAATGCGCCGGCCCGGGCTCGTCCGGCGCGATCGTGCGCGACGTGTGGTTCCGCTACACACACGACGGCCTCGCGGGCACGATGACCGTCTCCACCTGCGGCTCAACGTTCGACACCAAGATCGCCGTGTACGCCGGCGGCGCGTGCCCGGGCGCGCCCGGCGCAGCTCTCGCCTGCAACGACGACGCACCCGGCGACAATCCCGCGGGCTGCGGCCCGGGCTCGCTGGCCTCGCTGGTGAGCGTCGAGGTCGCCCCCGGACAGACGTACCTCATCCGCGTGGGTGGGTCGCCCAAGGCCGCCGCGGGCGCGCAGTCGGGCAACGGCGTCCTCACGCTCACGCCGCCCCCGCTGCCCACGGGCGCGTGCTGCCGCGCCGACGGCTCGTGCACCCGCAGTCGCCCCTCCGCGTGCAACGCGGCGTACAGCGGCGACGGCACCGTCTGCCTGCCCAACCCCTGTCCGCAGCCCGTGCCGCCCGCCAACGACTATTGCTTCCAGGCCCTGTGGATCGCCGACGGCGTGCCCGTCACCTCCACCAACGCGAACGCGAACACCGACGGCTCCACGCCCCCCTGCGCCAACGGCGGCGCCCGCGACGTGTGGTACAAGTATCGGCCCGCCGTCTCGGGCGACGTCCGCATCACCACCGACAACTCCGTGCCCGTCGGCGGATCGCCCGGCGGATCGACCGACTTCGACACTGCGCTGGGCGTGTTCAGCGCCTGCGGCGGGCAACTGCTGGACTGCGACGACGATGCCGGCGTCTCTCCGGAGCCGAGCTCCGACATCCAGGCGGTCGCGCTCGACGCGGGCCACACCTACCTCATCCGCGTGGCGGGCTATCCCTACAGCGACATCACCCGGCAGACGGGCGTCTTCACGCTCAAGGTCATCGGCGGCGGGGGCGTCGTGCCCGTCAGCGGCGCGTGCTGCGTGCCCGACGGGTGCTTCGTCGCCGAGGAGCCCGACTGCGTCAACGGCTCATTCGCCGGCGCCGACACCGCCTGCGGCGACATCGACAACCCCATCGCCTGCTGCCCGGCCAACTTCAACCGGGCCGACGGCGTGAGCGTGCAGGACATCTTCGACTTTCTGAGCGCCTACTTCTCCGGCGACAGCGCGGCCGACTTCAACCGTGACCACACTGTTTCCGTGCAGGACATCTTCGATTTCCTGATCGCCTACTTCAGGGCGTGCTGACCGTGGCACGGGCTTCCAGTCCGTGTCGCCGCGCAGCGGCGCCATGCACGCCGCGCGACGATCACCTTCGCCCCACCATCGACACCACCACCCCCGCGAACACCAGCGCCATCGCGACAGCGTCGTTGACGCGGACGCGCTCCTTGGCCACCGTGATCGCGAACACGGTGAACACCGCCAGCGTCACCGCCTCCTGAATGATCTTGAGTTGCGGCAGCGTGAACACGCCCCCGTGGCTCACGTGCCCGTACCGGTTCGCCGGCACCTGCAGCATGTACTCCGGCAGCGCGATCAGCCACGAGACCCCGATCGCCATCGCCAGCGGCCAGGTCTTCTTTCCCACGTGGTAGTACCACGCGAACGTCATGAACGTGTTCGAGCCGATCAGCAGCAGGACCGTCAGCAGCGCTCGCTTCATAACCGCCGCACGCGGCGGCGGCCGACGCCCGGCAAGACGCCCTGAGCGTACATCGCCCCTCCCCCTCCCGCCCGTGCAAACGGCCGCTCACCGCCTCGGGTTTCGCGGACTCGGCGGGCGGCGAGCCGGCGGTTTGGGCGGGAACGGCCCGGCTTTGCCCGGCGCGGCGACCGCCTCGATCGGCGATCCCGCCGCGTCGCCCGCGCTCGCATCAACACCCGTGTCGGGCGCGACGGCCTCCGCTCGCTCGCCGGCCAACTGGGCCGCGGCGATCGCCGACTCGTCGTTCGCGTTCGACAAGTCGGACGCGGCCTCCGCTCCGTCGTGGTCCCGCGGTGGATGGACCACCGCGCCATCGACCGGCCTGGCGAACACCATCCGCCCTGCCGTGGTCTGGATCGTGCTGGTGACCAGCACGTGCGCATCGCCGCCGATCATGCCGGCCGCGCCCTCGGCCACGACCATCGTGCCGTCGTCGAGGTAGCCCACCGCCTGCCCGGCCTGTTCGCCCGCCTTGATGAGCCTGATGACCAGCGACTGGCCGGGGATGAGCGCGGGCTTCATCGCCGCGGCCAGGTCGTGAACATTCACCACCACCACGCCGTGGATCTGCGCCACGCGGGTCAGCCCGTGGTCGGTGGTCACCACGCGGGCGGTCAACTGCTGGGCCAGCTCGACCAGGGCCTGGTCCACGGCCATGGCCGCGACGGGCGTCTCGTCGATGCTCAAATCCAGCGTGCCTTGGCGCTGCAGGCGTGCGATGACCTCGAGCCCGCGCCGGCCGCGGGCGCGCTTGAGCTTGTCGGCGCTATCCGCGAGCGCCTGCAGCTCGGCCACCACGAACCGCGGGACGATGATCGGCGCCTGGACCAGGCCCGTGGAAGCGATGTCGGCGATGCGGGCGTCGATCAGCGCCGAGGTGTCGAGGATCAACGGCTTGGTGCCGCGGATCTGCTTGGCGAACTCCACGTAGGGGATCACCAGGCGGAAGTCGTCCTGCGTCTGCAGGATGGTGGTGATGCCCAGGTAGCACAGCGCGATGCCCAGCAGCGGCTTGATGATCTGGATCATGGGCTCGATGGCCTTGAGCGCGGCCTCGGGCAGCCACACGCGCAGGGCCAGCTCGATCACCGCCGAGATCGCCACCGTCGCCAGCACGCCCGCCAGCAACCCGAAGATCACCGCCGAAATGCTCGCGATCTTCTTGTTCGGCGTCGCCACGTCGATGAGCAGCACGATCCCGAAGAGGATCAGCGCCGCCGTCACCGGCACCCACCAGGCCGGCGTGGGCTGCTCCCAATACCCGATCGGCGTCGGTCGCGAGCCCGCGGGAACTGTGGGGCGCTCGGCCGCGCCCGAGGGGCTCCGCAGGTCGGGCTGCGTGAGCGGGGGCCGGTCGGTGCCCTGGTCGGACATCTGCTGGATGATCGTCACCAGCGAAACGGTAGTGATCAGGATGAAGAACGCCATCCGCACCACCCGGATGACCATCCGCCGGTTGCGGCGCGCGGCGTCGAGCGGGTGTTCGGGACGGAGGGGGGTGGCCATGCCAAAAGTGTAAGGGAACTTGTCCCAACGCCCACAAGAGAGCGGACAGAAGGCCCGCCTTCCCCGCCCCATCCCCGACCCTCTCTCTATACGCCCTCCCCGCCACCAGCGATCCAGCGAAATCTCGCCGGGCGGCCGCAGCGTCTCAAGGCCGCGCTCCGCGGGCGTTCGGTACGCTCATCGCCCCCTCGGCTCACCTATACTCGGACCTCCCGCTCGTCGCTCCGGTTGACGGCCGGGCCCGGTGCACGGATGGCCCGTGAACCTGGTCAGGGCTTGACCGCAGCAGCCATAAGCGGCCGTCGTCCGGTGCCGCCGGTGACCTGGCCGTCTACCGGGGCGACCGGCGGGAGGCGGGAGGGGCCAATAGACTTTTGGCGTGGATGAACGCCCCGCGCAACCCGAGCGCCCGGCGCGCCGGCTCCGCTGGACGCCGCTGATCGTTGCGATCCTGCTCGCGGCCGCCACCACCAGCGCCCGCCAGTGGCAGAACTTGGTCACCGGCCTCTCGCAGGTCTCCGACACCGGCAGTTACCGCTTCGCCCCGTCGGGCAACGAGTGGCGGCTGCGGACGTGGCGGGCTTTCGGTGTCCGCCGATACGAACTCCGCCGCACCTTCACGCGCACCGGCACGGCCGACAGCGCCGCCGACGCTCGCGGCGCCTTCGCGCGACTCGACCTCACGCCGGGGATCAACCTCGCCGAACCGCCCGCGATGAGCAACGGCGTGGTCGAATGGTCGTCGCTGGCCTGGGGATGGCCCGTGCCGCACACCGCGCTCGACGCCCGCGGCCGCCGGCGCATCCTGCCCGGTGGGTTCGCCCTCGACACGCTCGCGTTCACGCCGGTGTGGTACCTCGCGCTGCACCTTCTCCGCGCACCGGTCGCGGCGGTCATGAACCGCATCCGCCGCGCGCCCTGGCAGTGCCGCCAATGCCGCTACGACCTTCGCGGCCTCCCCGAAGACGCCCCCTGCCCCGAGTGCGGCCGCAAACAAGTGGACACCACCGCATAAAATGCACCGCCATCGCCCGCTACCTCTCCATCGACCTCGGCGACAAGCGCACCGGCCTGGCGGTCGGTGATGCGGTCACGTGCATCGTCTCGCCGCTGGAGGTGCTGAGCGTGCCCATCGCCGAGCGGGCGGGCGAGGCGCTGCTCGATGCGCTCGTCGCGGCCATCAACCGCCAGTTCTCGCCTCACGCAGCGGTCGGGCTGGTCTTCGGCCTTCCACTGAACATGGACGGGACCGAGGGACCTCGCGCGAAACTGGTCCGTGCCTTCGCGGCCCGGCTCGCCGCCCGCCTCGGCCCGGCGCGCGCGATCCACTTCCAGGACGAGCGGCTCACCTCCGCCGACGCCGACTGGCAGCTCGCCCGCTCGGGCAAGACCCGCAAGGAAAAAAAGGAGACCCGCGACGCCCTCGCCGCGGCGACCATCCTGCGGGATTTTCTCGGGACTGTGAGCCCGAGCGAAGGCGAGCCGGGATAACGGGCGACCCTTTGCTCCGCGCCCGAGCGCTCTTTACATCCCGCCCGCCGCTGGCGATACTGCCCGGATGGACCGCGAAAGCCTGCTCAAGTTGTGGGACGAACTCTGGGAGAGCGGCCTCTGGGCCGCGTCATACTCCAAAGCCATCGACGACCTGACGCCGCAGCAGGCCGCATGGCGGCCCGACCTGCCCGCCGGCGACGCGAGCAAGCGGCACAGCATCTGGCAGACGATGCACCACGTGATGTTCTGGCGCGAGGTCGCGGTTCGTCGCACAATGGGCGGGGCCTCGCCGAGCCCCGAAGAGGTCGCCAGCCGCAACTTCGACGCGCCGACCGACGCGATCGACGCCACCAGCGGCAACTGGCGCATGGCCCGCGAAAAGTTCGGCGAGAGCCACCGGATGGTCCGCGGCGCGATCGCCGACCCCGGCCTGTCGCTGGAACGCTTCCCCTACGTCCTCGCGCACGACTGCTACCACCTCGGCCAGATCATGCAGACCCGAGCCATGCTCGGCCTCAAACCGATTGAATAGCTTGCTGCTTTGCCGCTCTGCTGCGTTATCCCCCCGCCATCCGTTCCAGCGCCGCCCCGCTCACGCGGTAGATGGTCCACTCGTCCATCGAGGCCGCGCCCAGCGACTTGTAGAAGCCGATCGCCGGTTCGTTCCAATCGAGCACGGCCCACTCGTAGCGCCCGCAATCGCGATCGCGGGCGATCTTCGCCACGTGCACCAGCAGAGCCTTGCCCAGCCCGCACCCACGAGCCCGCGGGCGCACGAACAGGTCTTCCAGGTAGACCCCCGGCTTGCCCGTCCACGTCGAGAAGTTGTGGAAGAACAGGGCCATGCCTTCGGCCCGCCCGTCGAGCTCGCCGATCACGCACTCGGCCGTCGGACCGCGGCCGAGCCCCTCGCCGAAGAGGTGACGGGTGATCAGTTCCGGCGTCGCCACCGCCTGCTCCCGTGCTCGCTCATACTCGGCCAGTTCGCGGATGAGCGCCAGGATCAGCGACACGTCCGCACGCTCCGCCGGCCGAATCTCGATCCGCTGCTCGCCCATGCGTCAGCATAGAGCCCATCCGGCGGTCCCGGTGCGCCGACACTGAGCCGCACCCTCAAAGTGCACCCTTCCGCACACTCCCCGACCCAGCGGTGAACTCGTCGGCCCAAAGCATCAACGGCGGCCGGGATCTCCCCGGCCGCCGCCAGCGTTGGTCCAGACATGGTTCCCCCCCATTGAGCCTTCTCAGGGGGCTGGACGCTCAGCCGATCTTGATCTTCCGCGGCGTGGCCTCGGCGGCCTTGGGGATGCGCAGCGTCAGCACGCCGTCCTTGAGCTCGGCCCCGACGTCGCGCTCGTTGACGACGCTGGGCAGAGCGACGCGCCGGCTCAACGAGCCCCAGCGCAACTCCTTGCGGAAGTACCGCTCGCTCTTCTCCTCGCGCTCCTCCCTCCGCTCGGCCTTGATGGTCAGGACGTTCTCGCGGATCTCCGCGTCGATGTCCTCCTTGCGGAAGCCCGGCACAGACGCGCGCACGAGCACGTGCGTGTCGGTCTCCGACACGTCCACCGGCAGGAAGCCCTCCTCCAGCCGCGCGATCGCGCCGGGCATCTCGGCGCTGAGCATCAGCGGCTCGTTGAAGAGGCGATCGATCGCGTGGAAGAACGGGTCACGGGTATCACGGCGGGTCAGCATCGACATGGGTGTGCTCCTTTCGCAATGGCCTAACCACGCTCCGGACGCGGGGGGCGTTTCTCCTGATTCACGCGATCTGGCTGCACCCCGCGGCCGCACTCCACCAGACCCTTGGCAACACCCGTGCCAGCACGCCCGGTTCCCAGCGTCCCCAGTCCGCCTTGGATCCGACTCGTTCCGGTCAGGTCGGCAAACCCGCCCGCCGCGCCTGCCACGCTGACAGCGCCCCCTCCGCGAACCCCTCGCCTCCTCCGATCCTGACTCAATCGGACGCAATCCGGCTATATCCCGAACGAACGGTGCCCTACCCTATTCAGGCGTGACTTGAAAAATTGGACTCGGACGTGGCTGGACTGCTATCCTTTTGGTGACTCAGAGATGCGTCCGCCCCGATGGGCGGGCCTTTGGATCAGCCGACGCCGGATCTCGCGCCCGAGTTTCAGCACGGTTTCAGTTCAAGTTTCGGGCGAGATCAAAGGAACGTCGGCTATGAAGCTGTACGTTGGCAACTTGTCTTTCAGCACGACCGAAGCCACACTCCGCGCCAAGTTCGAGGAGTACGGTGAGGTCGCCAGCGCCACGATCGTCATGGATCGCGAGACCGGCCGCCCCCGCGGCTTCGGTTTCGTCGAGATGAACGACGCCGGCCAGGCCCAGGCCGCCATCAACGCGATGAACGGTACCGCTTTCGAAGGCCGTGACCTCACGGTCAACGAGGCCCGTCCGCGCGAGGACCGTCCCCGCTCCGGCGGCGGCGGTGGCTGGGGTGGCGGCGGCGGCGGCGGCGGTGGTGGTTACCGCGGCGGCCGCGGCGGCGGCGGTGGTGGCGGCGGCGGCCGCGGCGGCTGGTAATCAGCCCGCTCGCGACAGCTTCCCCACACGCTGAAGCACAAGATCAAGAAGAAACACGACCCCGCGCCGGTGACGGCGCGGGGTTGTGGCTTTTGAACGATCCGCGATTGCGATCGACCGTGCGATCCGTGCGAGAGGTTGGACGCGACGCGTCGATCGCAACGGCCCGCCCGGACCGATCCAAACCCGCGCTCCGAGGGTTCACAACGGCACGATGTTTACCGTGAACTTCTTGAGCACCTTGTCCCCATTCTCGCCCGCGCCCGCCCGGCGCTCGAAGATCACTTCGGTCTCGCCCGGCATCTTGGCCCGGAACCCAGCGATCATCTCGTAGCCATCGCCGCGCTGCACCACGCGCGGGCGCGTGCTGATTTCCAGCGCGGCCGAGTCGTACGAAGCGATCCGCCACTCCAGACCCTTCTGCGGGTCGAACGGCGCGGAGAGCTCGACGATGTCGCCGACCTTCACATACTTGGAGAAGATGCCGAAGCCGCCGACGGAGGGGCCGGAGGCGCAGCCGCCGCCGGCCGCGCCGAGCAGCCCCAGAGCACAGGCCGCGATCACCGCACCAAACCACGCGCGTGGGAATCTCATGCCGCCAGTGTACCGACCGGCCCCCGGGCGTGAACCTCGCGCGTGCCGACCACGGCCCGCTCAATCCTGCGGCAGTGCGCAACTCCCCCCGTGCTTCTCGTGGTAGTCCTGGTGGTATTCCTCCGCCTCGTAGAACGCCCCCGCCGCGGCCGCGTCTTCCACCCGCGTCACGATCTTGCGGCCCTTGAAGCGGTCGGTCTTGGCCTGCTCGTCGATGAACGCCCTCGCGGCCGCGGCCTGGTCCGGGCCCACGGTGAAGATCTCGGACCGGTAGTTGTCGCCCACATCCGGGCCCTGGCGGTTGAGCTGGGTCGGGTCGTGGTACTTGAAGAACATCTCCAGCAAGTGCCGGTACGTGACCCGCGCGGGGTCGAAGATCACCTTCACGGTCTCGGCGTGCCCGGTCGTGTGCGTGCAGACCTCCCGATAGGTCGGGTTCTTGGTCTTGCCGCCCATGTACCCGCTGATCGCGTCGATCACGCCGGGCGTCTGCTGGAAGCGGTCCTCGACGCCCCAGAAGCAACCGCCGGCGAAGTACGCGATCTCCGTCTTGATCGGCGCAGACGCCGCGGGCCAGTCGATCGTGCCGTCCTTCTTCTCGACAAAGTCGAGCGCGGCCGAGTTCATGCAATACCGCAGGCCCGTGGGCTTGGGCCCGTCCTCGAACACATGCCCCAGGTGCGCCCCGCACCGGGCGCACTCGGTCTCCACGCGCGTCATTCCGAGCGTTGTGTCCTTGATGTAGTGGATGTGGTCCTTGTCGAAGGGCTTGAAGAAGCTCGGCCAACCCGTGCCCGAGTCGAACTTCGCGTCCGAGCTGAACAGCGGCAGGCCGCAAAGCTTGCAGACGTACACGCCCTGCTTGTGGTTGTCCAGGAGCGTGCCGCAGAACGCCCGCTCGGTGCCCTTGGCCAGGATCACCTCGGCGTCTTTGGGGTCGAGTTTCTTGGCCAGTTCGTCGATCTTCGCCTGCGTCAGCGGCGTGACGTCGTAGCCCGACCTCGAATACCGCGGGCCCGCGGGTGCGCTTGCTCCGCTCCCGGCCTGATCTCCCGTAAGCACCTTGATCACGTCGTCGTCCTTTCCGGTTCCGCCCGGCGGCGAAGCCATCCATGTCATGCCCAAGCCGAACAGGGTCGCGCCGCAGGCCGCGGCCGCCACGAGCATCGCGAATCGTTGCGCTGTGCGCATCATCATCAGCACCTTTCCCGTCGCCCGCCCCAACGAAGTTCTCGCCACGCGACCCCCGTTGTACCGGCTCGGTTCCACCCGCGGTTTGAGAAGTCGGTCCGGGTTCGGTGTTCGTTCAGATACTACGCCCAGCAGGTGTGCATGTTCTGAGAGCACTGGACGGGATATTCGTGTCAAACACGAAAAATTCTTGGTCTACAGGCATGACCTATCTACCCTTGATTTCGGGGAGTAGGGAGGGAAGTCGCCATTCCGGAGAGGGATTCGTGGATACCCGTACCTTGATCGTCGCCGCGGGCGTTCTGACCGCCATCGCCGGCACGTCGTTCGCCACGGTGGTTCCGTTCACCGAGACGTTCTCGTCGCCGGCGGCCAACTGGAGCAGCGCGGGCACGTTCACCGCGCTCACCTACCCGGCCTCGGGCGGGCCCGACGGGAGCGGCTACGGCAGCGCGGAGTTCAACTTCGCCAACGCGCAGAACGGCGAGCAGCCGCTGCTCTTTCGCGGCCAGAGCAACTTCAACTCCAGCGGCAACGCATTCGTCGGCAACTGGATCGCCGACGGCGTGACCTCGTTCTCGTTCAGTGTGCGCCACAACGGGCCGGCGTCTGTGAGTTTCTTCGCCCGCTTTGCCCCGGCGGCGGGGCCGGGCGCGGTGGCGCTGGCCATGCCCGCGCTGGCCCCGAACACCTGGATCACCTACACCGTGCCGATCGACCCCGGCGCGTTCTTCATCTTCGAGGGCACGACGTTCAACTCGACGTTCTCCGACGTCGCCCGCGTGCAGGTCGGCGTGCTTGTCGACGCCAACCTCGCGGGCCACGCCGACCCGGTGACGTTCGACATCGACAACGTGCGGATCGTGCCGGCGCCGGGCGCCGCGAGCCTGCTGGGTCTGGGGGTGATCGCGGGCGTGCGTAGGCGTCGGCGCTCGCGCTGAGTCACCCCGTCGCCCGCATGGCGTCGATCACCCACGGCGGCGTGGAGGCGACGAACTCGCTCACCATCCGCCCCCGCGAGTGGTAGTAGAGCGCGGTCAGGCCCGGCGCGATGATGCCGACGACGAACAGCGTGCCGTAGAGCCCGTACACCGCCATGTCCGCGAGGCCCGCGACGCTCGCGAGCGCCGCGCCCATGTTCGGGTCGCTCGTGGACCCGCCAAGCTGCGCGAGTGCGGACTTGACCGCGGGGTTGCGGATCGCCATCACCAGCGAGAGCGCCGAATAGCCGCAGATCAGCACGCCCAGCCCGATCTGGTTGACCGCCAGCAGCCTGCCCGCGCCGGGGTCGAAGCGCTTGAGCCCGTTAGCCCCGCGGATCTCGTTGTAGGCGATGACGCCGAGGGCCACGCCGCACACGAGAGAGAGCCAGTCGCCGAAGAGGCCGATCATCAGCGTGGTGACGGCGAAGAACGCCATGGTCGCGCCGCTCAAGGCCGCGACGCCGGCGCAGCGCCGGATCTTCTTGGATCGGGCGGTGGCCCGCCGGATCTCGGCGATGTGGTCGGACGACAGCGGGCCGCCGCCCGTCGCCTGCGCCCGCGGCGCCGTTGTTGAGCCCGACGGTCTGTCCGCCATGCCGACCTTCCGGTCAAAGTCCACGCGCCGAGACGATAGCCCCGCACACCGGACCATCTCCATCATCGGTCAAACCGTGCCCCGGGTTTTGACGCCGTTCCGGGCGGCGAGTGATACCCGTGCGGGACGCCAGCGGCCGCGGACGGCCCCGTCCCTCACATCGCCTTCACCGACCGGAGAGGGAGCGATTGATGCGGGCAAGGTCGAACTCCTCCGGATCGAACCCGCCCCCCGGTCCCGTGGGTTCGAGGCCCAGCCACTCGCACCGCTCTTCGCGTTCGGGGTGCTTTGGGTCGGCCATGATCTCGCAAAGCTCGGCGTAGCCCCAGACGCCGCCGCAATCCTCCGGCGGACCCCGCCGGGCCCCCGCTATGCACGCGACGGCCGGCGTGCGTGTCGCCGCCGTGAACTTCTTCCACACCGCGGCCGCGCCGGGCTGGCGGGCGATCGCCGCTTCCGCGTCCGTCGCGCTCAGCAGCTTCTCGACCGCGAGCGTGAACTCCCAGTTGTCGCCGAAGTCGTAGACGTACCCGAACTTCCGCTTGGGTGCAAGGCCCAGGTCGCTCAGACGCACGTTGGACGAGTCGATCGTCTCGTTGTCGCTCCACATCGAGTCCACGCACATCCCCGGGTGGGGACGGCTGTACCGCTCGCCGTTCACCGTGAACTCATGCAGGTGCCCGTCCCACCACCCAAAGGCGGCCTGCAGCGCATCGTGCAGGTCCGCCAGGGTCGCGTCGTCCCGCACGAGGAACCGACGCCAGATCGGGGGCTTGAGCGTGTTCAGTGTGACCTTGATCTGGTACACGGCCGCGGCCTTCACCGGAAGTGGACGAGCGGGCGCGCGGCGCTTGGACTTGGCGGGCTTCTGCGCACCCCGTGTCCTGTTCCTCAGCTGCTTGATCTTCTTTCCAAGGGGCGTGTCTTTGAGGAGCTCGATGAGCTCGTCCAGATCGCCGGATTCCGGCGACAGGTCGATCACCCGGCCGGCTAACGGCCCGAGCGCACTCTTGGAGAGGCTCGGCTCGCCCGCTGGTTCGGCCCGACCTCCATCGTCGCCTCCGACCTCTCCATCCGCGGAGTGCGCGGTGAAGGAGAGCGTCCGCGTCCCGGACCCGGCCTTCACGGTCCGCTCGAAGAACCCCGCGCGAACGTCCGCCCGCTTCACCGACGCCAAGGCGAGCAGCACGGCCTCCATGAACCCGAGCATCTCCGGTGTTGGCCGCGAGATGGCGCCACCCTTGGAGACACCGATCGGCACCGCCACCCGCATCTGCTTCCCGCACGTCGGCAGCGACTCGCGCTGCCAGAGCATCGCGTCCTCCATCGGGGTCTCGGCGAGTTCGTTCATGCCCACCGACCAGTACGTGTCGTGCAGGTGTTCCAAGACCTCCTCCGGTTCGAGGTCCATCCCGAGTTGAGCGAAATCCTCGTTGCCCTGGAGAGACTTGAAGAACGCGACACCGAACAACTCCGCCAGTTCGCCCATCAGTAGGCAGTGGTTCAACTGCGGCCACGGCGGAGCCGGCCGGATCTCCCACACGTCGTCGCAACCTTCAAACGCCTTCCAAGGCTTGGCGTCGAAAAACACTCGCCCCGCCTCCGCGAACGAGCGCACACGCTCCAGGGTCATCCCCGGCACGGTCATCAACCCCGGCGGTCCGGCGTTCGGGCCATTCTCCGCTATCTCCTCGATCATCTGGTTCAGGTGCTCCGTCACCTCCTCGATTTTCCGCAATCGCGGCTTGACCTCCACCACCACGTTCAGCGGGCCGAAAAACTCGTCCAGTTGCCGCTTGATCTCCGGCGGCAGCACGCCCACCTCGATCTTGGAGGGCAGATAGTTCCAGGGACGCGCGCCCGGCACGTGCGGTTCGAGCGCGCACTTGGCGATCACCCGGAGCGCAAGATCGCCGTCGGGCTCGGTCGGTGAATCGAAACGCTCCATCGCGCCGCCGTCGCGCGTCGCCGACGCGCACGCCATGGACAAGCGCCTTTGCGCGATCGAGCCCGCGGCCGCGCCTTTGGGCGGCTTGAACTCCACCCAACCCACCTCCCACACCTCGTCGTCGCGGTGAACGGGCAGCGTGCGCATCCGGTCGATGGCGGTGAGTTTCACGGGTTTCGCCCCTATCTGGTCGGACTCCCTTCCCCGCCGCCGCGCCCAGCATAGCCGGACCCCGCGCTCGCCGTAAACCCCGGGACGGACACCGTGTTCCGCACACCCGGCGACCCCGCCCGGACATCCCAACCCATTGCGCCAACGTTCTTTGCGCAGCCGCCATCCACCCGACCCACGCGACGCAAGCGCCCGCTTCTATACACTCTCTTTCGCCATGCCCTCCAAAGCCGCCACCGTCGCCGAATACCTCGCCTCGCTCCCCGCGGACCGGCGCGAGGCCATCGCGGCCGTGCGCAGGGTCATCCTCTCCAATCTCGACAAAAACTACGCCGAAGGGATGCAGTACGGCATGATCGGATACGCCGTGCCGCACTCGGTCTTCCCCGCCGGTTATCACTGCGACCCGCGCCAGCCGCTGCCCTTTGCGGGTCTGGCCTCACAGAAGAACCACATGAGCCTGCACCTCATGTGCCTCTACGGCCACGCGGAAAACGAGAAGTGGTTCCGCGACGCCTGGGCCAAGACCGGCAAGAGGCTCGACATGGGCAAGGCGTGCGTGCGATTCAAGAAGATCGACGACCTGCCGCTGGAAGTGATCGGCGAAGCGATCCGGCGCGTCCCCGCGGCGGCATACATCGCGCACTATCAGCGGATGCTCGCGGGACAAACACCGCGGCCGAGCGCCTCCAAGCCGGCGAAGAAGAAGCCGGTGAAGAAGGCGAAGACGGCTGCCAAGCGCTGACTCTTGGTGGGGGGGTGGGGGGGCGGGGGCGAGGTCACACCACCCGGTCCTCCTTCGCGATCCCCAACGCCGGAGACAGTCATGGCGACGTGAATGGGTTCACCACCGCCAAACCCTCGATCACTCCCCCCGGCAGGTCCTCGCTGTAAAGCCTCTCGACTCCGGCCTCTCGGCACGCCGCCAGAAGCATCGCATCCCAAAACGACACGCCGCGCTCGACATGGAGTTTTCGGGCGTTCGGCCAGATTGTCGCGGAAGGCGAGATCAGCGGGAGGATCGCCGCAAACTCCTCCAGCCTCGCCCACGCGCCGCTCGCCGTGAACCCTTGCGCCTCCAACTTTCGCGACGCGGCGACAAACTCGCACGCCACCTGCCACAACAGCACGCCGTCGGTGAGTCGTTCAAGCAGCCCGAGCGCCCGCGCCTGCTTCGTGGCATCACGGCGATCACACGCGTAGATCAGGATATTGGTGTCAACGGCGTTCATGCAGCTCGTCGCGCCCGGGGTACCCGTTGACCGATCGGAAGTTCATGGCCGCGATCCCCGCCCGCAGGCGCTTCATCGCGGCGGCACGGGCCGCGTCCGCGCCCGGGTCCAGGCTCTGAACGATCAGCCGCACCCGCTGGTGGTCTTGCAGGTTCAACCGATCCACCGGCCGCAGAACCCCACCGTCATAGGTGGCCTCGGTGACCTGCGTGCGGAAGTTGGGGTCCCGGCTGACCATGCCGCAAGGATATCAGAGCCTCGGCGTCGGCACCACCTATCACACCACCCGGTCCTCCTTCGCGATCCCCAGCGCCGGGCGCACGTCCATCTGCACGAACCGCTCGCCCTTTGGTGCTTGCATGTTGCGTGCGGTCTCCGGGTCTACGTAGTCCGAGTGGCAGGCGAGCTTGCCCGGTTGAACTTCGCTGCTTTGCTGCTTTGCTGCCTTGCCCATCTGCTTGCGGGTCTTGGTGGCGAGGCGGTGGATCTCTTCCGGGGCGAGGACGCCCCGTCTTTCGAGGATCTCGCGCTGCTCGGGCGTGAGAGCGTCGGACTTCACCGGCGCGCCCGGCCTGCCGCCCGCGCCCACGCGCTCGAAACCTTCGGCCTTACCGCTGGCGAACTCCTGGATCTCCTTGCTGATGCGCACGCTGCACCAGTCGTGCCCGCACATGGCGCAGAAGTCCGTGTCCACGTCGAGGTCCTCGTCGTGGTAGGCCCGGGCCGTGTCGGGGTCGAAACTCAGCTCGAAGTGCTTCTCCCAGTTCAGCGCGGCCCGGGCCTTGGTCAGATCGTCGTCGGCGTCGCGCGAGCCGGGGATGCCTAGGGCCACGTCGGCCGCGTGGGCCGCGATCTTGTACGCGATGCACCCCTGCTTCACGTCGTCCTTTTTGGGCAGGCCCAGGTGCTCCTTGGGCGTGACGTAGCAGAGCATGGCCGCGCCGTGGTAGGCCATCGCCGTCGCGCCGATACAGCTGGTGATGTGGTCGTAGCCGGGGAACATGTCGGTCACGAGCGGCCCGAGCACGTAGAACGGCGCGCCGTGGCAGAGCGTGCGCTGCACCTTGGCGTTGTACTCGATCTGGTCGAAGGGGACGTGCCCCGGCCCCTCGATCATCACCTGCACGCCGCGTCGCCAGGCCCGCTCGGTGAGCTCGCCGAGCGTTTCGAGTTCCGCGAGCTGGGCGTCGTCGGTCGCGTCGGCCAGCCCTCCGGGGCGCAGCCCGTCGCCGATGGAGAACGTTACGTCGTACTGACGCAGGATGTCGCAGATGTCCTCCCACCGCTCGTACATGATGTTCTCGCGGTTGTGCACCAGCATCCACTTGGCGAGCAGCGACCCGCCGCGAGAGACGATCCCGATCAGCCGGTTCTTCACGTACTTGAGGTGCCCACGGCGCACGCCCGCGTGGATGGTGAAATAGTCCACGCCCTGCCGCGCCTGCTTGTGCAGCGAGTCGGCGATCGTCTCCCAGTCCAGGTCCTCGATTCTCTTCCCGATGATCATCGAATAGATCGGCACGGTGCCGATGGGCACGGTGGAGTGCTCGCAGAACGCCGCGCGGCACTCATCAATGTCGCCGCCGGTGGAGAGGTCCATCACCGTGTCGGCGCCCCAGCGCACGGCCCAGTCCAGTTTCTCGATCTCCTCGTGCGTGCCCGACGAGACCGGGCTCGCGCCCATGTTGGCGTTGATCTTGGTGCGGCTGGCGCGCCCGATGGCCATCGGGTCCAGCCGGTGCCGGAGGTGGTTGATGTTGGCGGGGATCACCATCCGCCCCGCGGCCACCTCGTCGCGCACCTGCTCGGGGCTCAAATGCGGCTCGCGCTCGGCGACGCGGCGCATCGGCGCCGTGACCTCGCCGAGGCGGGCCGACTCCAGTTGCGTAATGGGCTCAAACCCCGGCGGAGGCGTCACGCGCCGCGTGACGCCGCGGGCGTCCTTGAACACCACGCCCTCGCACGCCATGCACGGCGATGAAGCGCACGCCTTCACGGCGTCCGCGTCGAAAGCCGGGTCGGTCGAGAGCACCTCGACGAGCCATCCATCGGGCATGAAGTCCCACGCCGTCTTGTCGCTGGGCGCGGGCATTCCGGGCGTGTCGGGGCTGGCGAACATCAGCGGCCCGCCGACGTCGGGCGCGAGGGCGAACGAGCCGGGCGTGGTGACGCTGGGATCGCGCCCCGGGTTGGCCGCGCCGTGTAGCGGGAGGCCCAGGCGGGAGGTCGGTCGAGCGTTGGAAGGCGCGGTCGGCATGGCGGGCTCCGAAAACGGATTCGGTCGCGCCCGCGTGGAGCCAACGCTCGCCCATCGGGGCCGTGCCCCGGCTCGCGTCGCTTCCCTCCGCCGGTGCAAACCGGATCAGGTTCAACGGGTGCATCTCAGCGGTGGCAGCGACCGGGCACCAGGCACCGGGCATCAGGAAAACGCTGCCGCCGCGCCCCGAGCGAACAGTTCAGTGTATGCGCCGCGGGCGACAGGGTAATCTGCCTCTCCGCGCCACACACCCCGCGACCCGCGGCACCGCCCCAACGATCGGACCCCAGCCATGCCCACCGCCATCGCCCTCGTCCGCGGCATCAACGTCGGCGGGAAGAACATCCTGCCGATGGAATCGCTGCGCTCGCTCTGCGCCGACGTGGGCATGGAGGACGCCAAGACCTACATCCAGAGCGGCAACATCGTGTTCCGCGCCGACAGGTCGGCGCTGGCCGGGAGCGCATCGCTCGTCGAGCGGCTGGAGAAAGCCATCGAGAAAGCCCGCGGGTTCCGGCCGCGGGTGGTGGTGCGAACGCTCGTTGAGTGGAGCGCGATCATCGACGCCAGCCCCTTCTCGGGTCGAAAGGGCGTGGAGCCGAACAAGCTACTGGTGTTCGTCCTGGATGGACGCCCATCGGCCGCCGCGGCCAAGTCGCTCGCCAGCGTGAATCGGGGTGCGGAAGAGCCGGTCCTGATCGGACGCGAGCTGTTTGTCTACTTCCCGGACGGCGCCGGCAAATCCAAGCTCTCCATGCCCGCTGTCGAGCGGGCGCTCGGCGTCGCCGGCACGGGGCGCAACTGGAACACGGTGCTGAAGCTGCGTGAGATGGGCACGGAACTGGAAGCAACCTGAGGCGTGCGGGGCGTCGGCGATGGCGACCGCGTGACCGGTGACGAACGGTCTCCGCCCGGCCCCGACTGATCCCGAATATCAAGCAAACCGGCCGAATTTGCCGAACACGATGGCTTGCGGACGGCAACTCCGTCGTTCGCGTCTTCCGCGCGCCACGGCCGCACGCTTCCGATCGCAGGTTTGAACTCAGGAAGGAACTCCCATGACGAACCTGATGTGGACGCTCGCTCAATCCAACTTTCCCTCGGGCAGCGGCGGCGGTGGTGCCGGGGCCGCGGCAGGCGGGATCGTCATCCTGCTGATCCAGCTCGCGATCCTCGTTCTGGTGATCGCCGGGTTCTGGAAGGTGTTCACCAAGGCCGGGCAGCCGGGCTGGGCCGCGATCATCCCGATCTTCAACTTGTTCATCCTGCTCAAAATCGTCGGCCGGCCGTGGTGGTGGCTGATCCTGATGTTCATCCCGATCATCAACATCATCATCGCGGCGGTCCTTTCAATGGACGTGGCCAAGTCGTTCGGCAAGGGCCTCCTTTTCGCGGTTGGGTTGTTCTTCCTTTCCCCGATCTTCTATTGCATCCTCGGGTTCGGCTCGGCCAAGTACCAGGGGCCCGCGGGCGCCTGAGCCGAGCGTCCCCTCCCTCTCCGCTCGCGGGGCCCGCCGACCTTGCCCAAAGTCTCCGCGCTCCAGGACCCCGTCTGGACCGACTCGGCCGACCTCTGCGTCGGCTGCGGATACTCCCTGCACGGCCTAGCCGCTCCCGGCCGATGCCCGGAGTGCGGGGCCGCATACGGAACGGGGCAACTCGTGCTCACGGGCATCGTGCACCGGAGTCGCTCGATCTCGGTCGGCCGGCGCGTGGCGTGGATCGCCGTGGTCACCTGC
Source organism: uncultured Phycisphaeraceae bacterium (assembly GCA_964630785.1). Classification (GTDB taxonomy): domain Bacteria; phylum Planctomycetota; class Phycisphaerae; order Phycisphaerales; family UBA1924; genus JADLCX01. Next base: position 55,521 of record CAZVZG010000016.1, read on the forward strand.
GCGGTGCTGCTGAGCGTGTTCTGGGCGGTCCTTCTGATTCTCCAGGTGCTGCTGCTGATCGGACTGATCGCGGCGACCCTCGGCGGCGCGATCGCGCTCTGGGTCACCGGGCCGCGGGAGCGCTCGGGGGTCGAGCGGCTGGTCATCACGCCCGCCGGGGTCGCCCGGGTGGCGCTGCGGGCCAACTCGGAGCGGGCCAAGCTGGACACCCTGCTCACGCCGTTCGACGGAGCCAACTCGGTGGAGGTCACGCGCGTCAGCCCGGTGTGGCGGCGGCTGCGCGTCCGGGTCGTCACGAAGGATGCGAGCGGGAAGGCGAACGTCCGGCAGGTGTTCGACGCCGGCTTCCGCTGCCCGGATTCGCACGCGCCGGAGGTCGAGCGCGTCGTCCGTGAGTTTCTCCAGGCCGCGCTGGCCGCTCGCGCGGGCGGGCCGACCCCGGCGACCGCCGCCGCGCCGCACCGCGAACCCCCCGCCGAGCCGGAGGCGAGCGGCATGACCGGCGGGGCCGAGTCGGATCAGGCGGATACGCCGTAGCCGCACAGGGCTTGTTCGGGCTTTCCATTTCCGCCAGCGGCCCGCGGCCACCGGAGAATGCATCTTCGCCACCCGTCCCGAAGCGGTGGAATACCCTGCTCGTTGTGAGCATGAGCGACGCCCAGTTCGTGAAGGTGGCCAAGGCCCTCGCCGACCCGACGCGCCACCAGATGCTGATGGAGATCCGCGCTCACGGCGCCCTCAACTGCTCGCAGATCCACGAGCGGTTCGCGCTCAGCCAGCCGACGATCTCGCACCACGTCCGGATGCTAGTCGAGGCGGGGCTGATCCGATGCCGCAAGCACGGGCAGTACCATGTGATGACCGTGGACGAGAAGGTGCTCGGCGGGTTCGCTCGGAGCGTGGCGGGCGCACCCGCTCGCGCGGCCCGAGCCCGCAAGCGCAAGCCCGCGCCACGTCGTCCGGCGCGGACAAGCGCCCGCCCCGCCCGCGCCAAACGCTGAGTTCGGCTCCTGCTCGTGCCTCCCATTGACCCCCGCACCTCCCCCGGGGTGGGGAGGATCCGCGGCTTGACGTATCGATATTCGTCGATACAGTGCATCGATGGTCATCGATACGATGGCCACGCCGGCGACCACGGGGACACGCGATAACACGGCGTAGGCCTCAGCCGGCGCTCTATGGGGCCATCGATCCCGACGCCGCGTTCGGCGCCCGATCGCGGCCGAACCGTTTGCATGCCTCCGGTGCGCGGGGGCGGTCGTTTCGAGCCGTGTTGGCTCGGCCGCCCCCGCCACCGTTCCCGCGCCAATGATCCACCGGGCGACACGCGATTTCCCTCGCCTCCCCCCCGCCCCAGCGCACACATCCAGAGCGAAAGGAGTTCACCATGAAGCGCACCGCATCGGCCCAGTGGAACGGCGGCCTCAAGGACGGCAAGGGCACGGTCTCGACCCAGACCAAGACGCTCAACGCGGCCCCGTATTCGTTCCAGTCCCGCTTCGAGAGCGGCGCGGGCACGAACCCCGAAGAACTGCTCGGCGCCGCGCACGCCGGTTGTTTCTCGATGGCCCTGGCGCTGTTCCTGCAAAACGCCGGCATCACGCCCCAGAGCGTTCAGACCAACGCGACGGTCGACATCGAGCAGGTCGGCGGCGGCTTCGCGATCACTAAGATCCACCTCAGCACGCTCGTCAAGGCGCCGGGTAAGGACGCGGCCAAGATCAAGGCCGCCGCCGAGGACGCCAAGAAAAACTGCCCCGTCAGCAAGGCCCTCGCCAGCGTCCCCATCACGCTCGACACCACCGTCGAGGTCTGACCGGGCGACCCGGCGCCGTAGCCGCAACCAACGCCGAAGAAGGAACTCAGAGAGAGGGGAGAGAGCGGAGATACGCAGAGGAGTTCATGTAAGCCCTCCGAGCACCTCCCGAAGATGCTCAGAGGTTCGGGAGGGATGAGAGGCACCCAGAGACTTTTCTAAGAGATCTCTCTCCGCGCCCTCCGCCTTCTCCGCTTCTCCGCGTTCCTGCTTTGCGTTTGGATACGGCTACGCCGCTCCGAGTTCCTCCCATCTCTCCCAGTTCTCTGAGTTCCTTCGAGAGTTGCGCCGGGCGCGCGGCACGCCAGTGATTGCCGTGCAACCGGGCGCGTCGCGCAACTTCTGCAAGCCCGATCAGTCGTCCGCCGTCTGCATCTGCGAGATGAAGCCGTTGGCCTCGTTGATGCTCGCCTCCATGTCGCGGATCAGCCCCGACACGTCGGCCTGCACCCGCGCCGCCGTCCCCTGAAGGCTCGCGATCGCCCGGGCGTTGAGGTTGTGCTTGAGGAACAGCACCTGGTCCTTGAACGCCGCCAGCACCGGGTCCATCTTGGCCGCGGCCTGCTTCATCACGCCCAGCAACCGGTCGTAGCGGGTCCGGGTCTCGTCGAGTTGCCGCTCGCTGGCGGAGCGGAGCGTCGCGGATGAATACTGGTCCAGCTCGGCCCTCCACTCCCGAAAGAGCGCGTCGGCGACGCGCTCGACGCTCGCGATGCGGTCGCGCACCGTCTGGGCCCGCGACTCGGACCGTTCGTATTCGCTGTTGAGCTTCTTGTACCGCCCCTCGAGATCGGCGACCTTCGCGTCGGCGCCGGCATTGGTCACGGCGATGAACTCGTCGAGCGCCGACTGGAACTGCTGCTTGGCCGCGTTCTGGCTGTCGCGGGCGTCCTCAACCCGATTCACCAACTGCTCGCGCTTGGCTTCACCGAGCACCTTCTCACGCAGAGCAATGGACGCCGACGAGCAGCCGGGCGCGGCAAAGCCGACGATCGCCGCCAAAACCGCTCCCAGAATGATGCCGGCCGCGCGGGAAGTGTTCATGGACCGATTGTACCGGGGCTAGCCCCTGATCTTCACCACCACATACGTCACGTCATCTTCGGTCTTGTCATTCTGTCGATACTCCGCGAGCGCTTGTTCGAGCAGTTCGGCGATCTCGGCGGACGTGTGCGCATGGTGCTTGCGGATGAACTCGCGCAGCCGGTCCTTGCCGAACATCTCGCCGACCGGCGCGCCGCCCTCGGGCGGCGGCCCGGCCCGCATCTCCCAGATGCCGTCGGTCCCGATGAGCAGCACGTCGCCGGCGCGCAGCCCTTCCCGCCGGTACTCCTCGTACTCGACGCCCTCCATCACCCCCAGCGGCAGGTCGCCGCCGTCGAGGTCCTCGAACGAATCGGTGTCGGGGTGACACACGATGGTCGGATCGTGGCCGGCGCTGGCCCAGCGCACCGACCCGCGACCGTCGCTCCCCACGCTCACGATCGTGAGCACCATGGTCATGAACTGCTTGTTGCGGCTGTCGCCCGCGAGCCCGCCGTTTACGCGGGTCAGCAGGTGGCCGAGCGCGGGCTCGGAACCGGTGTGGGCGCGCAGGGCCGCCCGGGCCGAGGCCATCAGCAACGCCGCGCCCACGCCGTGGCCCGACACGTCGCCCAGCGCGATGAGCGTGGCCCCCGCGGCCGTCGGCGAGACGTCGATGAAATCGAAGTAGTCGCCGCCGGTGGCGTCGCAGTTTCGCGCGCGCCCGGCGACGTCGAGCGGCCCGGACACAGGGTCCTTCACGGGCAGCAGGCTGAGCTGCACCTCGCGGGCCACGGAGATCGATTTTTCCAGTTCCAATCGGTCTTTGGGCTCGCCGCTCATGCGGTTGAGCGCCGCCGACAGCTCGGTGAACTCCCGGACCGCGTGCAGATCCAGGCGTGCGTCAAAGTCGCCCTCGCCGACCCGGCGCACGTGCGCGGCCAGCGCCCGCAGCGGGCGAGAGATCCGCCGCGCCAGCGCCAGCCCCAGAAGCACCGCGCCGACGCACGCGACCGCGGCCAGAACGATCGACCGTTGCTGCACCGCCGCGGCGTCACCCATGAACACCGACTCGGGCAGCACGACCAGCAGCGTCCAGTCGAGCCCGAGGTACGGATCGAGCCGGGTGGCCGCGATTCGGGCGTAGCCGCCGTCCAGCCTCACTCGAGAGACCCCGGACGCCGTCCCCGCCTTCACGCGCACCACCGCCGCGGCCCTCGCGCCGGGATCGGTCGCCCGGGCCAGCGGGCGGCGCTCACCCTTCTCGGTGTTCACGGACCCCCGCGACGACGCGACCATGAAGCCTTCGTCGTCGGCGATGAACACACCTCCCTCGCCGATGCCGCCGCCGGCGGCCTCGGCCGCGGCCGACTGCACGAAGCTGCTCAGCGCGCCGAGCGAGACGTCGATCACGAGCACGCCCACAACCTTGCCCTCGCCGTTGCGGACGACCCGCGTGTAGCCCGATCCGATCGCCGAGTCCTCGCCCTTGTCCTGAAACCAGAAGTAGATCGGCGTCCATCGCGGGCCGCTGTCCGCGTGCTCGATCGCCACCTTGTACCAGGGTCGGGCCTTCGGGTCGTAGGTGTACACGCGCAAGGGCGAGCCCCTCGGCTTGCCCGAATCGTCCACCGCGTATTCCACCGCCGCGCCGCCGTGGGCGCCGTCGGCACGTCCGAGCTCCAGCCGGCCCGGACCGCGCAGGAGCCAGACCGTGTCGCCCGCGGTGTTGGCGAAACAGATCGACGCGACGTCGGGCGAGGTCTTGAGGTCGTCGAACATGGCGCCGGCCCATCCCGCGAGCGTCCCGGTCGGGAGCGAGCCGGAGGCCATGCGCCGCACATAAAGATCGCTCGTGCGCACGGCCGCGCTCAGGTAGTCGCTCACCCGTCCGCGCACCCGGCTCGTCGCCGTCGCCACGATGTCGTGGGCGAGGTCCTCGGCGATGCGACGGCTCGCGATCGTCGAGAGCGTCACCAGCGCGACCGCCAACGCCAGCACCGGGGCCACCACGATCAGCGCAACCAGCAGCCGGATGGGGAGCTTTGGGTTCTGGCTGAAGTTTGCGGCACCTCGGAGGCGCGGTCTGGGAGCACGGCGGGCTCACAGCATAACGAACCAATCCCGCGCGGGATCGGCCCATCGCGGCCCGTTCCCCCGCCGCCCGTCCATACCCTCGCCCATGCCCGAGCCCGGCAAGCCGCTGCTCCTGCTCCCGCGCCCCCGGTCCATCGAGCGCCGCCCCGGGCACGTCCGCGTGCAGCGGGCGCTGGCCGGCGAGGTCGATCGGCTCTTGTCGCGCCGGCACCTGCGCGCGACCAACCACCAACCGCTGCTCGGGCTCGGGCTCTTCACCAACATGCCCACCGAGCGCGCCGAGGCCTACCTCCTCACCATCGAGCCCGCCGAGCGCGACGGCGTGAGCATCTCGATCTCGGCCCGCGGCGACACCGGCATCCGCAACGGCCTGCGCACGCTCCGGCAGGTCCTCGATCAGTGCCCCGACCGGCGCCTGCCGTGCCTGGAGATTCACGACGAGCCCGCCTTCGCTGTCCGCGGCCTCATGCTCGACGTGTCGCGCGACAAGGTGCCGACGATGGACCAGTTGCGCCGCACCGTGGACCTGCTCGCGGGCCTCAAGTTCAACCACCTCCAGCTCTACACCGAGCACGCCTTCGCCTATAAGGGCCATGAAGAAGTCTGGGCCGACGCCTCGCCCATGACCGCCCAAGAGGTGCGTGAGCTCGACGACCACTGCTCCGCCCGCGGCATAGAGCTCGCCGCCAACCAGAACTGCTTCGGCCACCTCGGCGCGTTCCTCAACCGCCCGCGTTACAACCACCTCGCCGAGATCGAGGGCGACAACGCCTGGCGCTTCATGCAGTGGGAACGCCGCGGCCCGTTCTCGCTCTGCCCGATCCTGCCCGAATCTGAGGCGTTCGTCCGCGACCTGCTCGGCCAACTCCTGCCCAACTTCCGCTCGCCGCTGGTGAACATCGGGTGCGATGAGACCTTCGACGTCGGCTGGGGGCGGAGCAAGGACGAGGTCGCGCGGCGCGCCGTCCCGCACGTCGCGAGCCTCGGCGAGACGGCCGCCTTCGCCCGCGCCCGCGCCGAGCTATTCTTCGATTTCGTCGGGCGCATCTGCGCCATCGTCCGCGAGCACGGCAAGCGCCCGCTCATGTGGGCCGACATCGCCATGTCGCACCCCGACATGCTCGACCGCCTCGGCAACGACGTGATCGGCCTGGCCTGGTGTTACGAGCCGCCGCCCGAGGCCCGCTTCGCCGAGGAGGTCGCCCACCTCCGCCGCCGCGCCCTGGGCGCGTGGGTCTGCCCAGGCACGTCGAGCTGGCGCAGCATCACCGGGCGCACAAGCGAGTCGCGGGCCAACATGCTCGCCGCCGCGGCGTGCGCGGGCGACGCCGACGGTTTGCTCGTCTGCGACTGGGGCGACGCCGGGCACATGCAGCAATGGCCGATCACGATGACCCGCCTCGCCGACGCCGCCGAGGCCGCGTGGAACGGGCCCGACGCACGCTTCGACACCCATCACAGCGCGGGCGCCTCGCTTCACCTCTTCAACGATCCCGCCAACCAGATCGCGCCGTGGCTGGACGAACTCGGCGACCTCGACCTCGCTCTGCGTCAGCGCAACAAGATGCGCAACGCCACCGCGATCTTCAGCGACCTGTTCCCGCCTATCCCGCCCAAACCCGGCCACCGCTACCTCACCGACGCGCCCCCGGAAGAGTGGGAGCGGGCCCGCGAACACCTCGACCGGCTCGCCACCGCCAAGCCCCGCAACGCGGACCCGCTCATCGACGACGAACTCGACCACACGCTCGCCATGGCGCGCCTCGCGATCGAGCACGGCCTGAGCTGCCGGCTCACGCCCGGCGGCCTCGCGCCCCGGCCCGAGGACCGCCCGCGCCTGCACGCGCTGGCCGAGCAATGCCTGACCGACCTCTGTCGCCTGTGGACCGTCCGCAACCGCGCCGGCGGTCTGGACCGCTCAAGCCGTCACCTCCAACAAGTGATCGGGTCCCTGGCCTCGGCCTGAACCCGGGCGCGGCGCGGCGACTGATCGGCCGCGGGCCGGATAACCGATCTTGCCCCTAGAGTCTGGCGTGCCGCGGCGGGCCCACCCCCCCCGGGGGGGGAGAACGAGGGGCGCGACCGTGGGCACGCGCCGACTCCTTTTTTCCTCCGCTCCGACCAAACGGACCCCCATCATGGCTCTTGCTTCCCAGAGTATCCGCAGCCAGACCATGCCCCGCTCGATGGGCGCCTCCAGCCGCAGCCACCGGCGCACGCGTCACCGACGGCTGATCGGCATCCTGCTCCTGGCGGGCGTGTGCATCGGCATCACCTACTGGGCCATGCGCCAGCGCGACGGCACCGCCGCCGCGGGCGGGCCCGACAACGCCGCCGACTCGACCTCGCCCGAAACCCGGAACCTGGTCGCGGCCAGCCCGCTCGGCGATGCGGGCACTCGGCGCGACAACAAGCCCGCATCCCCTCCCCCGTCGCTGACCATGGGCGAGGTGCACGAGCCGCTGGCCAACATGACCACGACGCCGCCGGCGAGCACTCCGCGGAGCACACTCCAGCCGGCCGCGACGCCGAGCGCGGGCGCGTCGGAGCCACGCCTTCCGCCGACCGCCCCCCCCACCCCCACCACCCCCCCCACCGCCTCGACCGCCGCTGATCCCGCGCCGAGCTCGCCGTCGCCCGCCCTTACCGGCACCGGCCTCCTTGCCGAGGCCACCGGCGCGGCCGATCGCGCCACGGCCCAGGGCCGCCCGCTTGAAGCCCGCACCGTCCTCAACCGCGCCCTGCTCGATCCGCGGAGCACCGCCACCGAGCGTGTGAACCTGCGCCGTCGCCTGAGCGAGATCAACGACTCGCTCATGTTCGGCCCGGCCCAGACCCCCGGCGACCCGTTCACCGAGACCTACCGAGTCGTCGGCGGCGACAACCTCCACAAGATCGCCGACAAGCTCCACCTCATCACCGAGCCAAGCCTCATCGCCCGCGTCAACAAGCTCGCCAACCCCAACGCCCTGCGCGTCGGCCAGACGCTCAAGATCGTGCGCGGCCCGTTCCACGCCGTCGTCGACAAGAGCGAATACCGCATGGACATCTACGCCGGGCCCGCGCCCACGCCCAGCAGCATCGGCACCGGCAACACGCCCGACAACGCCGAGCCCGGATGGACGTACGTCTGCTCGTTCCCTGTGGGCCTGGGCGCGCAGGGCCTCACGCCGCTGGGCAACTTCACGCTCAAGAGCAACTCCAAGCTCGTCAACCCGCACTGGGTCAACCCGCGCACCGGCGAGAAGTTCGACGCCGACAACCCCCAAAACCCGATCGGCGAACGCTGGATGGGCCTGGAGGGCCTCGACGACAAGAGCAAGGCCTTCACCGGCTACGGCATCCACGGCACGATCGACCCCGCGAGCATCGGCCACGAGATGAGCATGGGCTGCGTCCGCATGAACGCGGCGGATGTCGAGCGGGTGTATGAGTTGCTGACGCCGCGGGTGAGCGTGGTGAAGATCGTGCCGTAAGAGGGTGCTGCAAAAGTGCCACAGGCTCGCCGGACCGTGGCCAATCTCGCGGAACGCCGGCGCCTCGCCGGAGGCCCGACCGTAAGGCGGGCCCAGTGACTTTTCTCACGGGTCGTGAATGACACCCGCCGGGCGGCATCCCGGGCGGTCGCGGACCACCTGCGTTACCATGCACGCTTTGCACGGACGGACTCTCACGGACCCGCAATGGCCAAACGACCCGCCAAAGCCAAGGACGGCCCGCGACTCTTTGAGTCCCACGAACAAGCGTACGTTCGCCGCATCCGTCGCCAGCGGGCGCTTTTTATCCCAAAGTTCGTCAGAGAAGCCGCCGCGAACCAGGGTTTGAGCGGCTCCGCACAGGACAAGGCGTACGCGCTCACCGTTCGGTGGGCGGACCTGGAGTCCTCGGGCAATCTCGCCCAGCACAAAGAGACGTCGATCGACACCCAGTTCCTCGATCAGCTCTTCGGCGAGGGGCTCGGGTACCAACTCAAGTCCAGGAGCCCAACGGACTTTCACCTCGACCACAAGTATTCCGTGTCCGGCGTCGGCATCGCCGACGCCGCGCTGGGCGAGTTTCCCGGCGCCGCGTCGCCCACGGCCGTTGTCGAACTCAAGGACTCCCAGACCGACCTTGACCGCGACCGGTCCAACGGGCGCACCGCCGTCCAGCAGTGCTGGGATTATCTCAACGCCCTGCCGGGCTGCGAGTGGGGCATCGTCTCCAACTTCTCGACCATCCGCCTCTACCACCGGAGCAAGGGGACGCTCAACTACGAGGAGTTCTCGCTCCAGGAGCTCCGCAACCGCGACCGTTTCAACGAGTTCTACGCCCTCTTCGAGCGAGGCGGCCTGCTCACGTCGGCGCTCAAGCAGCCCCCACGCGCCCTCGCCCTGCTCCAGAAGACCCAGCAGCGACAGAAGGAAGTCGGCGACGACCTGTACGAGTCGTACCGCCTCCAGCGCCTGCGATTGATCGACCACATCATGCGCACCGAGCGCAAGTCGCTCGACCGGGCGATCGCCATCGCCCAGAAACTCCTCGACCGGATTATCTTCATCGCCTTCTGCGAGGACCGCGGGCTGCTGCCCGAACGATGCCTGGAGCGGGCCCACGGATCGGTCCCGGCGTTCTCGAGGGTCACCAACCCGCGCTGGCACAACTTCCTCGGCCTCTTCCACGCCGTGGACAAGGGCAACCCGGGCGTTCCCCCCATCGAGAAGTTCAACGGCGGGCTGTTCGCGGAAGACCCGGAGATCGACGACCTCGACCTCGACGATGAACCGTGGACCACGGGATTCAAGGGGTTCGGGGCCTACGACTTTTCCGAGGAAGTCAACGTCGAAGTGCTCGGACACCTCTTCGAGCGCTCCATCACCGAGCTCGAGAAACTCCGCATCGGCGGCCTGTTCGCGCTCAAGGCGAACATCCAGGGGCCCGGCGGCGCAACTTCGCGCACCGCGGCCGGTCCGACGCGCTCGCCCCTCTCCAGGATGCCCAAGAGCGCCCAACGCAAGCGCTTCGGCATCTACTACACACCCCCCGCCTTCACCGGTCTCCTTGTGGAACGCACGGTCGATGCGCTGGTGCGCGACCGCTTCGCCGCGCTCGCCGCGAAGCACAAGGTGAACCCGGACAATCGCGAGGAGCAGGACCCGCGCAGGCTCCGCGCCTACTGGGCCGCGTGCCTCGAATCCCTCCGAACCCTCACCGTGTGCGACCCCGCGTGCGGCTCGGGCGCGTTCCTCATCCGCGCTTACGACGCCCTCGACGCCCATTACAAGAGCGTCGCGCACGGCCTCGGCGGCGCGGGCGCCGACCCCGCGGAGCTGGCGGACATCGAAGACTCGATCCCCGAGCGCATCCTCAACGACAACCTCTACGGCGTGGACCTCTCCCACGAGGGCGTGGAGATCACCCAGCTCGCGCTCTGGATCCGCTCGGCCCGCAAGGGCAAGACCTTGGCCGACCTCTCCAGGCACGTCATCCACGGCAACTCGCTCGTCTCCGACAAGTCGGTCCACCCACACGCGCTCGACTGGGCGGCCGCCTTCCCGCGGGTCTTCGGCCCCGGCGGGCCGGGCGGGTTTTCATGCGTCATCGGCAACCCGCCGTGGGAGCGCGTCAAGGTGCAGGACCGCGAGTTCTTCTCGCTCACCGACCCCGCCACCGCCGAGGCGGTCAACGCGGGCGACCGAAAGAAACGCATCGCCGCGATGCCCAAGGCCAACCCCGACCTGCACGCCTCGTACGTCGCCGCCCGCGATCACGCACAGAAAATGCTCGACTACGCCCGCGCCTCCGACCGCTATCCGCTCACGGGCAAGGGCGACGTCAACCTCTACATGCTCTTCGCCGAGCTCGCCCGATCGCTCGTCGCCCCCGACGGCCTCGTGGGCATCCTCGTCCCCTCGGGCATCGCCACCGACGAGACGACCAAGCACTTCTTCCGCGGCCTGATGGAGGACCAGCGTCTGGTCTCGCTATACGACTTTGAGAACCGCGACAAAGCCTTTGAGGACGTGGACGGCCGGTTCAAGTTCACCGCCCTGGTCTTTGGCGGCAAGGACAGGAAAACCGACCGGGCGGACTTCGTCTTCTTTGCGCACAGCGTGGAAGAGACCTCGGGCGTCTACAAACAGCGGCACATCCCGCTCACCGCAGCCGACATGGCGCTCCTGAACCCCAACACCCGGACCTGCCCCATCTTCCGGACACGCCGCGATGCCGACCTGACCAGGGCGATCTACAAGCGCGTCCCCATCCTCATCGACGACAATCGCCGACAGGGCGGCAACCCGTGGGGAGTCAGGTTTTTTACAATGTTTCATCAGACCAACAAAGCGGAGCACTTTAAACCGCGTACGCACTGGGAAAAACGCCAATACACGCTCGTCGGCAATGTCTTCACCAAGAGCAAGAAACGGGCCCTGCCTCTGTACGAAGCCAAGATGGTGCAGGCGTTCGACCACCGCGCCGCGAGCGTGGTGGTGAAGGACGCCAACTGGGTGCGCCAGGGCCAGAAAGCCGAGACCTCTCTCGTTCAGCACCAGAACCCCGAGTTCGCCGTGATGCCGAGGTGGTGGGTGGATGAGTCGGTTGTGGATACAGCGCTCACCGACCAGCCGGGGAATAGTCCGTGGTTCATGGGCTTCAAGGATATCACGAGCCCAACCAACGAACGAACCATGATCGCGGCGTTTATCCCCCGCTCCGCTGTAACAAACAAGTTTGTGCTCATACTTGTGAGCGTCGAGGCGCGCCGCCAGGCCTGCTTGCTCGGAAACATCAACTCATTTGTATTCGATTACGTCACACGCCAGAAGATCGGAGCGATCACGCTCAACTTCTTCATCGTCGAGCAACTCCCCACACTCCCCCCAGATGCCTACGCCGACAGGTGCCCGTGGTCCAGGAATGAGCCGCTCGAGCACTGGATCAGTGAGCGCGTCCTGAAGCTCTCCTGCACCGCAGAGGACATGGCTCCGCTTGCGGCCGCGTGCAAGTTCGACGGTTCCGAGGGCGGCGGTGTCCACAAGTGGCGGGATGCGGAACGCCTGCAACTGCGCGCCGAACTCGACGCCGCGTTTGCCCACCTCTACGGCGTCTCGGAATCGGACTTCGCGTACATGCTCTCGACCTTCACCGCGGTTGCGAAGCCGGTCGTCGAAGCGTCTCTCGACGCTTACCGCTCGCTCGCGGTCGAGACCGCCAACGCGCGATAGCCGTGCTCCTCACGGCCTCACCCCTCCCCCACCCCCTCCATCCCCCTCAACCTCCTCACCTCCTCCAACCGCTCCTTGAGTATCCGTTCCGCCCCGATCTCGGTCGGCAGGTAATACCGCTTGTTCACGCCCAGGTAGTCCTGCGTGCCCACCATGCCCACGCCCCCGGACGAGGTCGGCACGCCCTCGGTGTGGGCGTATTCGTACGCCGGGCCGCGGCCGCTGCGAGTCTCGCCCGCGCTCATACTGCTGGCCTTGCGCACGTTGCCGTCCTTGATGTGTACCGGCACGGGCGTCGTGCGCCCCTCCTTGACGTCGTTCATCGCGCTCTCGATCGCCATGTAGCCCGCGTTGCTCTTGGGCGCGAGCGCGAGGTAGATCGCGCACTGGCCCAGCGTGATGCGGCACTCGGGCATCCCCAGCCGTTCGGTCAGCTCCCACGCCGCGCCCGCGACCATGATCGCCCGCGGGTCGGCGTTGCCGATGTCCTCGCTCGCGAGGATCGCCAGGCGTCGCGCGATGAAGCGCGGGTCCTCGCCCGCGTCGAGCATCCGCGCGATCCAATACACCGCCGCGTCCGGGTCGCTCCCGCGGACGCTCTTGATCATCGCGCTGGCCGAGTCGTAATGCTCATCATCCGCGTACACCGCGGCCTTCTGCTGGATCGATTCCTCCGCGTCGGCCCGGGTGATCCTCGCCTTGATGCCCGGATGCCCCTGTGCCTCGTTGCCTTCCGCTCTCATCGACAGCGCCGCCACCTCCAGCGCCATCAGCGCCCGGCGCACGTCGCCGTCGCACTTGACCGCCCACAGCCGCATCGCGTCTTCATCCACCGCGAGGTCGAGCTTCCCGAGCCCCCGCTCCGCGTCCGCGATCGCCCGGCGCAAGACCTCCATCACCTCCTCCACGCCCACCGGCTCGAGCCGGAACAGCGTCGAGCGCGACACCAGCGCCGAGTTCACCGCAAAGAGTGGGTTCTCCGTCGTCGCCCCGATGAGCGTGATCAGCCCCCGCTCCACGTCCGCCAGCAGCACGTCCTGCTGCGCCTTGGTGAAGCGGTGGATCTCGTCGAGGAACAGCACCGTCCGCCGCCCGCCCGTGCTCAGCCGCTCCTGCGCGTCGTCGATGATCTGCCTGATCTTCGCCACGCCCACGCCCGCCGCGTTCTCGCGCTCGAAGTGCCGGTCGGTGTGGCGGGCGATCACCTCCGCCAGCGTCGTCTTCCCCGTGCCCGGCGGCCCGTGAAAGATGATGCTCGCGAAGCGGTCCGCCAGCAGCATCCGGCGCAGCAGCTTCCCCGGACCCAGGATGTGCTTCTGCCCCGCCACCTCATCCAGCGTGCGCGGGCGCATCCGCACCGCCAGCGGCTCGACCGCCTTCACCGCCGCCTTCCTCTTCGCGGCCCACAGATCGGCCATGCCCGAGGGTATGCCCCCGCGCTGTACCATCCGCCCCTCATGCCCCTCGCCGCACTCCTGGCCGGACTCTGGTTCTTCTGGGCCTTCCTCGCCCAAGCTCTCACGCGCAACCCGCGCCGCGACCCCGCGGCCGGGCTCACCCTCGCCCTGCTTCGCGCGTACGCCCGATGGTTCCAGCGCGTCCGCATCACCGGGGCCGAGCACGTCCCGACCCCGCTGCACCCCGGCCCGCTGATCGTCGTGTGCAACCACACAGCGGGCGTCGATCCGGTGCTCGTGCAGGCCGCGGTGCGGTTCGAGGTTCGCTGGATGATGGCCCGCGACATGATGCCCGGCGCACTCGCCGATCTCTGGGCCTTCACCGGCGTCATCCCCGTCAACCGCGCCGGCGCCGACACCACCGCCGCGAGGCAGGCCCTCCGCTACCTCGCCGATGGCGACCCGCCGACCATCGGCGCCCGCCCCGGCGTGATCGGCATCTTCCCCGAGGGCGGCATCGAGCGCCCGGCCCGCACAGTGCTGCCTTTCCAACCCGGCGTCGGCCTGCTCATCCACAAGTCCAAGGCCCCGGTCCTGCAAGTCATCATCGAGGGCACGGCGCAAACCCCCACCGCCTGGGGCAGCCTCGTCACGCGCCCGCCGCGCCCCGTCTCGCTCACGTTCCTCCCGATCAAGGACTACCGCGACTCCGGCCTCTCCGCCGCGGCCATCGCCGAAGACCTCCGCGCCCGGCTCATCGCCGCCACCGGCTGGCCCGCGACCGACGTGCGATCGGCGGAGACTCAGCGGTAATCATCGCGGCATACCCTTCTACCCGCCATGAGCCCCATGCCCCTCCAACCCGCCAACTTCCCGACCGGGCCGCAGACCTCGCTCATCCCCGGCCGGCGCATCCGCGTCATCCAGCAGGTGCCGCGCCTCACCGGGACCATGGTCTCCAAGCCGATCGAGGGCGTGATCGTCCGCACGGGCCAGCAGAAGACCGGCTCGTGGTACGCACATGCCATGGACAACAAGCTCTGGCTCGACCGCGTCGAGCTGCGGCGCGACGACGGCGAGCTGGTCGTGCTCAACCTCGACCAGTATTCGCACGTCGAGCCCGCGTGACGCCGCGATCACTCCGTGATTGATCCTTGATGCTTGAGCCGCCGCGCGGCTCCGCGGCCGTCGCGCGCGCACGCCGCGACCGACGCCGGGCATCCGCCCGAAGTTTTTCCAGATTTTCTTGATGCATCGCCCCGGGCACGTGCGCGCACCGCGCCGGTGTCCGCGTCCGCCCGCGCGCGCACAACCCGGTCCCTGTGCCCTGGGTCGAGAGCCGCACGCATCCCCCCCCAGCCCCATAGGGACCGCCCCATGCCCCACGACACGCCCACACGGTCCGACCGACCCGCGAGCGCCGCGCCCGGCGCCGCCGAGATCGAGCACGCCCTGGACCGCCACGAGTCGATCACGCGCCCGCGCCTCGACCTGCTCTGGTCCTACTACCGCAACCCGATGATCGTGCCGAGCGACGCGACCGGGCGTGCGGCGTCGCGCAACGCCGGCCCGCAGCGCCGCGTCCGCCTCTCGCAAGAGCGCGGCCTGCCCGACCGCCTCACCGGCGCCCGCACCGTCGCCGACGACGATCGCCTCGCCTCCAGCCGCGAGATCGTCATCGAGAACGACATCGCCTGGCGCATCCACACCATGGTCGATTTCATGTTCGGCCGTCCGATCACGATCGCCTCCACGGCGCGGGACGACAAACTCCGTCGCACCATCGACCGTGTCCTCGACGCCGTGCTCGAATCGAGCGGCGGCGTCTCGCTGCTCGCCGACATCGGCCTGCTCGGGCACGTGTACGGGCACGTCGACCTGCTCGTCCGCGCCGACCTCGCGCCGGCCGAGTCTGTCGGCGACGCCACGGAAGATTGCGACGACACGCTCATCGCCCGCGCCCGCGCCGTGCGCATCGAACCCGTCGAGCCCACCCGCGGCGTGCCGATCCTCGATCCCGCCGACTATCGGCGAATCGTCGCCTATGCCGTCCGCGCCCCGCGCACCGAACGTCCGGCCGCGAACACGCCGCAATCGCCCGAGCCCCGCGGCCTCTCACGGTGGCTGGCCCGCCCGCTCTCGGGCCTCATCTCCGGACCGCGCGGCGAGGGCCCGATCGTCACCGAGGTGTTCACGGCCGCGACTCGCCGAGTGCTTGTTCACGACTCGCGCGACGCCGCCCCGCGCACAATCGCCGAGTCGCCGGCGCTTGTGCGCGAGCCCGTGCCCGGCGAGCCCGCCGACGGGCTCGCCCCGCCGATCGTCCACATCCAGAACATCAGCCAGCCCTTCCGCTACGCCGGCCTGTCCGAGGTCGAGCCGCTCATCCCGCTCCAGAACGAGCTCAACACGCGCCTGAGTGATCGCGCCAGCCGCGTCACGCTCCAGTCGTTCAAGATGTACCTCGCCAAGGGCCTCGACGGTGTCGAGCGACTCACCGTCGGGCCGGGCCAGGTCTGGTCGACCGACAACCCGACCGCGAGCATCGAATCTTTCGGCGGCGACGGCGCCAGTCCCAGCGAAGAGGCCCACGTCCTCGAAGTCCGCGAGGCCCTCGACAAGGCCTCCGGCGTGCCGCCGCTGGCCAGCGGCGTCGTCCGCGCCAAGATCGGCAACCTCACCAGCGAGAACGCCCTGCGCGTCACGCTCATGGGCCTGCTCAGCAAGACCTCGCGCAAGCGCGTCACCTACGGGCGCGGCCTGGCCGAGGCCTGCCGCCTGGTGCTCCTGGCCCTCGATCGCGCCGGCGTACTGCACACCGAGCCCGCCGACCGCAACGTGCGCATCGAGTGGCCCGACCCGCTGCCCCGCCCCGAGCGCGACACGCTCGACGCCGCGCTCAAGAAGATCGAACTCGGCGTCCCGCGCGAGCGCGTCCTGAGCGAGCTCGGCTACGCACCGACCGACCCCGGCATCGTCTAGTCCATCGCGGATCGCGGATTTCGGATCGCGGATCGGAAGTGCCCAGGACCATCGATCCGCCGCTTTTCGATCCGCGATCCCAAATCCGCGATCTCAAATCTCAAATATGCAATTTCAGACTTCAAGCCCGCATTCCCGCCCTTCTTCATACAAGGAGCCCCCCATGCCCGACGCCCCCGCACCCCCGACCACCGAACCCGCCGCTCCCGATCCCGCGCCGCCCTCCACCACGACCATGTCCCCGGTCACCGACCCCGACCCGCGCCACGAGCTGGTCGCCTGTGCCGAAAGGGCCGCGATGACCGGCGACCGCAGCGCGCTGCTCACCTACATGCGACTCAAGCGCTCGTTCGCCTGATCCGGCGCATCAACCTGCACCCACATGACCCGCCGCGGGGCGGAGCGTGCGCCGGAGGCGCGGGCGCCCCCACACAAGCGACGCGCCCCACGCCCGCCCCGCGGCCCTTTCGATGGCGGATTTCGGATGGCGGATAGCGGATTGAGAAAGACATTGACGCACCGCACGCCCCGTGGTCGCGCCCCCCAATCCGCTATCCGCCATCCGCCATCCGCTATCGAAGCCCCCTGAACCTCCTCACACCCAGCACCAACCGCAACCAGGAGCCCCCCATGCCCTTCACCGGAAAAGCCACCTTCACCGCCGGCGCCGACCTGCCCGAGCTCGCCGAGGACGTCGCCGACCTCATCGGTCTGGTCTCGCCGTGGGAGACCCCGCTGCTGGATCACCTCGGCGATCCCCGCCGCGCCGCCACCTCCACCATCCACGAGTGGGTCGAGGATGCGCTCGTATCCCGTCTGACAAACGCTGATTGAAGGGCGCTGCACGTGTCGCGCGGCAGGAAGAGCGTACCCACCTTGCGGTCGGGATCAATCTCGATCTTCGGGATGAACGCGTGGACAGCCGAACGTGCCTCGATCATCGACGTGCCGGGCTTGAGAGCCCGTGCGAGGTCGGCGACTCGCTCGCGTGCCCAGGCCCGCAAGCGGTCGGGGTCGATCGACTTCGGGGACGCGGGCTTGGTGGCCACGTCGGCCTCGAGCGTCTCGCGGCGGCGCTTCAGGTCCACCAGCGCGGCCCGCAGTTCGCCAACGTCGGCGAGGTCGCTGTCGGAAAGCAGCGCGACCGTCGTCTTGATCCGCTTGTTCAGATCGGCCAGTTCTCTGCTGCGGTCCGGTTGCACCTTCGCGGCCGCACCACGTCCGCACGCTGCCTTCACGAACTGCTCGATGGCCCGCTCCACCCCGGCCTTGTCGGCCAGGAAGGTGCTCCGCAGTTGTTCCAGCACCCAGCGGTCGAGCGCGGCGGCTTGGATGTGCGTCGCCTGGCAGACGCCGATCCCCTGCGCCCGGTAGCCACCGTCGGCGTAGTACCGGATCTCGCCCGCGCTGTTCTTCAGCACGCAGCCCCAGAAGTTGTGGCCGCAGTGCTTGCACCGCACGAGCCCGGACAGCAGGTACCGCTGCGTCGGGCGGGCCAGGCCACCCGCGTTGCGGCGCTTGGCCATCTGCTCATGCGCCTTCCAAAACAGGTCCGGCGGCACAATCGCCTCATGGACATTCTCAATGACGATCCAGCGGTCCTTGGGGTTGCGCGTCGTCTTCGCCACCTTCTTCGGGATGGCCGACCCATCGGACGCTACCTCATGGATCTTGCCGAACGTGCGACGGTTCCACGCCAGCGCCCCGCGATAGCACGGGTTCTGGAGGATCGACTTCACCGCCATCTGGTTCCAGCGGGCATGCATCGGGCCTTCGATGCCCTTGGCGTTGAGTGCGATGAGGATCGACCGGAAGCCCAGCCCCTTGGCGCACATGTCGAAGATGTCGCGCACGACGGCGATGTGCTTCGGGTCGCCAGGGATGAGCCGCACGATGTCCGACTTCATCTTCTTGGGGAGTTTCTCCTTCGGGTCGATGAAGCGCAAGTGCCGACCGTCGGGGCCGAACTCCTGGCGGCGGCCATCGGGGAGCGTGCGGACGGTCTTAAGCATCTGCCCGTTGGCGGACACATACTGGCGGTCGTAGCCGTAGGGGGAGCGCCCGCCCATCGCGCTGTGCTTCACGGTCACTGTCGAGTGCTGGCCGCGGATGCTGTCGCGCGAGAGTTTCACCGAGTACTGGCGGGCCTGCCACGACTTCACGCCTTGGAGCAGTTCGCCCTCATCGCCGTCGGGGATGCCCTCGGCGGTGAAGTGTGTCTCGACGCCCGCCAGGCGGAGGCGGTGAATGTAGTAGCCGGTCTCGTTGGTGCCGCCGCGCGAGAACCGGGACATGTCGTAGCAGAGCACCGCGTCGAAGTCGCGCCCGTTCTCCGCCTCATGGATGAGGCGGGTGAACTGGTCGCGACCCCGAGCGCTGGTGCCGCTGATGGCGTCGTCCACGAACCACCGCAGGATGCGGAATCCGTGATCGCGAGCCCAGCGCTCGACCGCCGCCTTCTGGTCGGGAAGCGACCGTTCCTGCAGGTCGGTCGAGCGCCGGGCATAGCCAACCGCGAAGCGGATGTCGTTGGCGATCATGCCACCTCCGTCGCGGCGAAGAGGCCGCGCTCGACCTTGCTGAAGCGAGCCGCCTTCCCCTTGGCGGCGATCTCCCGGATGATGGCGGCGTAGAGCGTCGCCTCGGGTGTCTTGCCCTTGGGGCTCGACCACAGGCCCTTCGCGCTCGCCGCCTCGATCATCTCCTTGGCGCACATCGGCTTGCCCGCGTTGGCCAACACTTTGGCGGCGGCGCTGATGGCGCTGAGCCGCTTGTCTGCGGCGTGCTTCGAACCGGCGGTCGCCTTTGCGTTGGCCAAGTTCCGCTTGGTGCGGGCTGCGCCCTCGGCGCGGGCGGCGCTCTTGGACATCTTGCGGGTCGTGTTCTTCTTGGCCATGGTCAGGTCTCCAAATCGCGGGGCGGCGGAATTGCCGCCCGGCGGACACAGGAGGGCGTCATGGGTGGCGAAGTTCAAGTCGAATCGGGCACATTCCGGTGATGTGGGCCATGTGGGGGCAGCCCGCGCCCGGACAGGCGAAACAAAGTCTGTCTATCCCCGTGGCTGTTCCCGCGGGCCAAGCGAAAACGCCGTTCCGTTCCGAGGACCCGCCGGGGGGAGGGGGGTCGAGTTCCCCCCCCATACCCCCCGGGTGCGTATGCCCCCCGGGGGGGGCATACGCGCGTACGTGTTTGCGCGCAACCCCCCTCCCCCCCTCACAGGCCACCCTCGGATCTCCGCGCCACGACGAAACGGACGCGATCGGACGGGCCGGGCTGGACGCGCTGCACGAGCCCGCGGGCTTCGGCGAGTTTGAGCATGCTGCTCGCCTTGGCGTGTGACAGGTCCTTGGCGGCGGCCATGAGGATCTCGTCGCGCAGCGCCGGGCCGCCGGACATGAACGCGCCGACGAAGCGCTCCGGCGTCCAGTCTTCGGGCGGCGATGGACGGTCGGCACGCGGTCGTCGGCGGGGGGATTCCACCTTCAGCCGCTTCGGGTCGAGGTCGTCGGCCACGTCCCACACCGGGAACGCCCAGCGAAGGCACACCGACTCATGCGGCGGCCATGATCGCACCGCAGCATCGAGCACGACCACGTCCGGCTCTTCGTGCGGCCGTAGAACGAGGTGTGCATCGGTCGCGCGGCTTTGGCTGCCAGCGCCGGCGCCGACATCGGTCACCGACTTGCCGGACTGGTTGCCTTTGCTGCTGTGGTGAATCAGCACGAAGGCGCAGCCGAGGTCGGCGGCGTACCGGTCGATGTGGTTGTAGAGCGACGCCATGTCGGCATTCGCGTTCTCGTCCATGCCCGCGGGGAGGAAGCGGTAGAAGGCGTCGAGCACGATGAGGCGGAATCTCCCGGACTCGATGGCGCGGAAGTACGGGCAGAGCGAGACGATGTCCTGAAGCCCGCCGCGGAGGTTGCGGATGAAGACGCGGTCGGCGAACTCGTCGGTGCCGAGACCGCGGGCCCTGGCGACCTTGGGGATGCGGTTGGCCGAGGTCTCGCCATGCAGCTCGTTGTCGATGATCAGCACATCGCCGGCGACAGTCGGGAAGCGGCCGAGCCAAGGTCGGCCCGTGGCGACCGCGATGGCTAGGTCGAGCACGAGCCACGACTTGCCGGTCTTGGGCGACGCGATCAGGTTCATCGTCTCGCCCTCGCGGAGCAGGCCATCGATCACGGGCGGACGCAGCGCCGGGCACGCAGCCATGAGCTGGCGCACACTGATGAACTGCGGAGGCGGTAGCTCGGTGTCGGGCATGGGCAGATCGGCCTCCTTCGACGATGCCAGCCGCAACGCCGCCTCGGTCTCATCGAGCACGGGCGGCACGGCGACGACGGTGGGTCTCGCAGGCTGTTCCGCCCAGGCCCGAACCTCCGCGAGCCAGGCGGGAAGCAGCGATCCAACGATCCGGTCATCGGAGATGCCGAGATCGGAGAGTCGCGTCCACGCGTCGGCGGATGTGGCCAGCGCTTGATGACGACCACGGGCGTGTGCTGCTCCGGAGGCGTGCATCAGCCGATACGCCGTCTGCTCGCCGATGAACGTGCTCCGCTCTTCCGGATCGGACACGCCGAAGTAGTCGGCCGAGGGAAGCATGATGCGGGCGACGGAGTAGGCCTCGCACCTGGCCCGCCACGCTGCCTCGAATGCTTGCTCGTCCGGTTCGGTCCACTTGGCCACTTCGGTCGCAGCATCAAGAAACGCGGTCCGATACGCCCGCTCCACGTCGTTGGGATCGCTGCCGTCGTAGCGGCTTGGCGACGGGCCATCGTCATACCAGCGGGCGTACCGCTGGCCCGCAGCGACGACGATGCCGAACTCTGTGCAGTGCTGCGCTGTCACTCCGGCTCGCTTTCCTGTTGCTCGCGCTCCCACTCGGCCAGCAACCACGCACCGATGTGGTCGATCACCTCGTTCCAACGCGCGGCGGCATCGGGGACCTCGATGAACTCGATCCCGAACGCGATGTCCCCGATCTGGATCTGGGACGGCGGGATGTCCTGCTGCTCGACCATGAGCGCACCCATCGCGCCGCCGCGATCGGCGCGGCGTGCGCCATCCGTGATCCGAGGGAGAGAAGGGCCGGGGGCAGCCCGCAACCGCCCCCGGCCTCACCAGCGCCGCCCGCTTACGCCTCGCCCTTGCTCCGCACCGCCGCTCGCGGGTCGCACAGGGCCGCGCCGAAGTCGAAGTAGACGCGCCACGAGACCGCCAACTTGTTCACCGTCTGGTCGAGCCCGAAGAACTCGACCGTCGGCGTCTGCTGGCCGTTGAGGAAACCGACGATGATCGGGCTCGCTGCCGGGGCCGCGAACAGGTACCAGTGCTTCGTCGAGGCCTTGGTGCCGTACTTCTTCGTGTTGCTCAGCCGCGGCTCGACCTCAAGGCCCACCGCGTTGCGGAGACTATTGCCGGTCGGCAGGTTCGTCTGGGCCGCGATGTACTCGCTCTCGAGCACGGCGCGGGCCGTTGTCTGCAACTCCGGCGGCACGACCAGCACGACGGGCCGGAGGTCCAGGTCGTTCCCCTCCGCGTCCCGTTGCGTGATCATCGCCGCGATGGCACGCCCCAGCGAGTCGGGGCTTAGGTTGGTATCCGCCCCGGTGATGTAGTTGCCGTTGCCTGCGGCGAAGAAGTTCCCGGCGTTCGCCAGCAGGGTGTCGTAGACCAGGTCGGACAGTTTTCGCATCGCCGCCTGGCCCATGACGCGGCCAACCGAGTCGAAGAGCGACAGATCATCGTTGATCAGGTCGCGGCGATCGATGCTGAACATCTTGCCGTATGTGTCCACCTTGTACTGTGTGGTCGCTTCGTCCGCACCGCCATGCTTGAACTCGCCGCCGGGCGGGATCTGCTGCAGCGCCCCGGTGAACGACGGCCGGATCGCAGTCGCGGTCTTGAAGTCCGGCACGCTGCGCACGCCCGCGAAGGATCGCCACGTGGACGGGCTGTCGCGGTAGCCGTCGAGCAGAACCTTGTTCACCGCCGAGCCCAAGGCCTCGGTGAGCGTGTGCGTGGTCAGAGCCGCCCGCACCATGCCTTCACGGTCGGCGGGGGCATCGATTCCCTCGTGCTGCAAGGCCGCGCGGCACAGATCGAGCGTGTGGGCCACCCGCAAGTCGTCGGCCGCCTCCATGCATGCCGGGCCGAGGGCCTTCTCGGCGAGCGCGGCGAAGCCCGCCCGCTTGAGGATGGCCGCCTCGATGACCCGGGGACGCGGGATGTGGCCCGAGCCGCCGCCAGTGATGACGCCGGAGAACACGGGGCGCGAGGCCCGCAACACCTCGAGTACGCCCGCACGGAGTTCGCTGACGGTCAATTCGCCCGCGACAGCCTTGGCTTTCATGTCGTCCACCCGTTTCTGCTGCGATCCCCAGTCCTTCTCGCCCATCGGGCGGCAGGTCAGGTCTATCTCCTTCAACCGGTCGCGCTCGTCGGCGCGGATCTGATCTTCGTGTGCGATGTCCGCCATGTTCGTCCGTCCTTGACGTGAGGCCGCGATGGCCACCGACGTCTCCGCGTCGGCCCCCAACGGCGTGATGCTGACTTCCCGCAGCCGCCCCTTGCGCACGAGCGTGAACCCGCCCGGCGACGACAGCGACCGCCCGTTGACCTCGACCGACTGGGTCGGCTTCACCCGCTCGTGCTCGATGGGCGCGACGCCGACCGAGGCCTGGAACTGGAATCCGCCCCTGGCCATCTCCACGACATGCCGCGCCGGTTCGCCAGCGCCGCTGACGACGCCCGCGACCATCAACCGCCCGTTGGCGACGGCAGGTTCGCCGTGGCCGACGACGCTTCCGACCGTGGCGTTGTGGTCGGCCAGCAGGGGCACCTGGCCCCCGGCCTCTAGACCCGCGAGGTCGATTGCGATGTCGCCCCAGCCGGGCACGCGCATGATGCGGCCGGTGTAGGCGACGACGCTGATCTTGGGGCGGGCGTCCTTGCCCGCGGCCTCGATCTCGACCCCGGCGGCCGTGAGCAGCAGGTCATCCTTGACCGTGTTTGCGTTCATTGAACTCTCCTTCTGAGACCACCTTGAAGCCAGTCGCGAGCAGTTTGGGGAGCAGCACGTCCAACCGACTCCGGATCGCACCCTCGGTTCGACCCAGACGGCGCGCGGCCTCGCTGACATTCCCGCCGCTCTCCATGATCACCCGGCATGTTTCCCGGCTGGTCTCGTTGTCGATGAAGTCCAGCACGTCCTCCTTCGTCCAGAACGACTGCGACAGACTGACCGTGCGGTTGCGGGCGATCTCTTTTCCGGCTGGGTCCGGGTAGACGCCGTCGGTGGCCTTCTGCCCGGCGTCCGATGCCTGCCGCAGCGGCTTGAACTTGCGGACGGCTTTCCCTTCGCGTTCGGCGAACTTCATGACCGCCCGCTGGACGACCGTGTAGACGAGCGACTTGGGCTTCGCGCCACGCGCCGGGTCCCAGACGGGCGGCTTGGCGATCAGGTGCAGAAGAGCCTGCTGCACCGCGTCGTCGTGATCGACACCGGGGCGACATCGCTTCTTGGCCTCCTTGAACGCCGATCGCCGCGCGAAGTCGAGCAGATCGGGCGTGAGTTCGAGTTCAGCGGGTGAGGGGTCGGGCATTCAGACCTCCTCGCCACGCTCAAGCCTCTCGCGGATGTCGTCGCACAGCGTGAACGAGATCACCGCCGGGGTGATGCCGACGAGTGTGCCGTCCTTGCCGGTAGCGCCGCGAGGCGGCACGCGGTGCATGACGAAGTACTGGTCGTCGGCGGGCACAGACCGCCCGTACTTGGCCGACTCGCGCCCCGCGGCCTCGCGCAGCGGGCGCAGGAAGTCGGCGTACCGGCATCCAAGCGCCTGGCACATCACCGCGTACGGCACGAAGATCTGGCACTCTTCGAAGTGCTCGGCGGCGGCGTCCACCTCGGCCTGCGTCCAGGCGTCCGGCCGCGACGGCGTGACTACCCCCTGCTCGATGAGCGCGTCGAGCATCGCCGGGCGGCAGTCGTAGCCGCGGGACCGAAGATGCTGCGACGCCACGGTCGTCGCCATAGGGAACATCCGGTCCCGTTCCGTCTCCGCCGCCTCCTGGAACGCAGGGTCCGCGCCCGTCCGGGCCTTCACGCGGAGGTCGAAATACTCGTCAAAGGTCAGTCCGATTCGGGTCACGGTGGTCTCCTTGCCGGGGGGGGCGTCGGGCGACATGCCTGCCCCCAACCCCTTGTTTCCGGCGCGGAGGGCGATTCGCAGCGCCGACTGAAGATATTCTCCCGGTCGTGCAGCGACCGGCCCCGACGGTGTTTCCCGGGTACGCTCATGACGTGCCCAAACGCCTTGCGCCCGCCGCCGTTGTCGCCCTCAAGGAGGCCTTGGGGAAGCTGTACTGGTACAAGAGCGACCTGCGCAGCTTTCTAACTCAGTGCGTCCAGGATGCCGCCGTGCTCGGCACCATCAACTGGGAGACGTACAAGTGGCAGATCGCCTCGGACGTGGTCGATCGGCTCTGCGATGGGCAGGATGCACACGTGACGGCCCTGACACGGCTCTGTCATGAAGTCTGCGCGGTCACCAGCTTCAAGCACCTGGAAAGACTGGAAGGGGGCGACGAGAAGGCGAAGCGAGCACGCGAGGCGATTGCGCAGCTCCGTGCCCTGGTTGAGACGCATGACCTCGCCCAAGAGGAAGGGGACGCAGCCGCAGCGCGGCAACAACGGGAAAGGGATCGGCTGGCTCGGAGCGGAGCGGTTCGTGCGAAGCTTGGCGAGATTCACGCCCGGTACATGCAGTTCGTGATGTCCGACGACACGCAAGCGCGTGGCTATGCCCTCGAGCGCATCATGTACGACATCTTCGAGTTGTTCGACCTCGATCCCAAAGCCTCGTTCCGTGTAGTCGGTGAGCAGATCGATGGTGCCTTCTCACTGGAAGGCACCGATTACCTATTCGAGGGAAAATGGCAGAAGGCACCATGCGGGGCAGCTGATCTAGACGCGTTTGCCGCCAAGGTGCAGCGGAAGCTCGACAACACGCTGGGCGTGTTTCTATCGATCAACGGATGTACAAAGGATGGGCTAACCGCGCACCAGCGGGGACGCGCGAGCATCCTCGTCATGGACGGCGCTCACCTGATGGGCGTCCTCGAAGAACGGATTGACCTTGTCTCTCTGCTCGTCCGTCTCCGGCGGAATGCATCGGAAACGGGCAATATCTACCTGCCCCTGCACGAGATTCTGCGAGGCTGACACTTCTATCCGGCGGCCACAGCAGCCCAACGCCCTGATCGTGCGGGCCGTGTTTGGATCACATATGCTCTCGGCATGCCGCTGCTCGCTCCGATGCCGACCATCGTTGTGCCCGCTGCCGACCTTCTGACCTGGGGCAGGACGTGGCTCGTGAATCAAGCGTTCGACACACGGGAGAGCACCAATTTCGGGAAGGTGTTCGATAAGGCCATCGGCTCTGCACTCGCGACGATGCTCGGCGGGATCGAGGTAATCACGCCAAATCAAAACACTCTACTGCCCGCGCGGCCCGACGCCGTCGAGGTCGGTCCGGTCCGAGTGATTGGTGGCATCCGGCCACAGAACTACGACGTCGGCTACCGGCCGGATGGTGTGCGCTTCGTGTCGGACACCAAGACGCTGAACGACACGCGGAGCGTCGGCAAGAACTTCCAGAACATGGTCAACGATCTGGGCACGGAAGCGACGACCGTTCACATCCGCTTCCCCTACGCGGTTGTGGGATTCGTCGTCATCATCCCTGCGCCGTGCCTCACGGGTCAGATGCGCGAGCGTTTCACGCGGATGCTGGACCGACTCGTGGGTCGGGACTCGCCAATCGACGTACCGCACAAGGCTGAGGTGGTATCACTGGTGCTGTGGGACCCAACGACGGGTACGGTGGATGCTGCCTGGCCCCCGCCAGGCTCGCCGCTCCGCATCGACCGTTTTTCGGAGCAGGTGCAGGAGGCTTACCACAAGCGGTACGATGGCATGGCCCCTCACGACAAACCATCTCGGGCCCAGAAGGCGGCGATGGAGGCGGCAGGGGAGGCAATTATCGAGCCCGCCGAAGAGACTGATGAGGAAGGTGGCTAAGCGCCCCGGGCACGCGACATCCGGCGGTCGCGCATCTTTCCCCACACGCGCTTCAGCATCGCGCAGTCGGCTTTGCTGAGCCCGAGCGATTTCTGGAGGACAACCTTGTCATTGTGTTCGAGCACTTCCTCGATACGGCCCAAACGCACAAGCCGATCGGCTTCCTCAATGGGCATGGCACCGTTGAGCACACGCGGGACAAGCAGTCGCTCGGCCTCGGTAGGCTCAAGCTCAAGGACGCCCCCACCGTAACTGCGCCCTTCGATCTCTGCCGATGCGGCGGTCAGGTGTGTGTAGATGTTGGATGCCACCTTTGCGGCGGGCGATTTGCAGCGGAATCTGTGGATCGTGTCGGTTGATGTCGCTCCGGCCTTGTTGACGACCACGCGCGGGAAGTCGTAGATCTGCCTGAAGAAGAAGCAATCCGGTTCCCACACCGAAGGCACTTTGTACCAGGGGTCTCGCACGCTGCACTTGTACCCCAAGTGCACGCCCTTCCGCTCGCCAGCGGTTATCATGCGGCGGAGCCCGACGGTGAACTCGTCGAACGCCCGCTGGGCAAGGTGCAGCAGGTACACCTGTTTGCCCGAACTAGCGATGTCACGAAGCTCGGCCGCCTTGAGCACGGTGCCGGACAACTGCGAAGATCGGCCCACCATCGGCACGACGAAGTCCGCGACGTCGAACGCGGCAACCTGCTCCTGGTTGAGCACGAAGAACGCGTTATTCCCCGTCACGACCCCGACGTCTACCTCGCCGTGGTCCCTCATCGTGCCGATCTCTGCATGCACGCGGAGCGACCGCATGAATTCGATCTCTGTGGCATTCAGGAAGTACTTGAGCCACTTCTCCGTGTCGTGCTGCACGAACTTGGGACGAGTGGACCGCTTCGCGGTGCGCGGATTCCCTCGCAACAGTTCCGCGACGGTATCTGCCTCCACGAGCGAGACGTCGCACTTGTTGGTCGGGTCGGTGTCCGCGAGCTTGCCCTCCGCGAGCAATAGCACTACCTCTTGCTCGGCGGTGTCGAAAAACATCTCGTTGCATGCGTAGATCGTGACGCGGCTGAATGAATCGGCGAGGTGCTGCCGCAACTGGCCTGCGTAGGAGACCTGCAGTAGCTCGGCAGGGATCACCATCGCGAGGCGGCCACCCTCTCGCAGCAGCGAAATCCCACCGACGACGAACGGCACCCAGACGTTGGTGAGCCGGTTCGGGCGTAGCCCGCGGGACTGCATGAACTCCATCGCCTGAGAGCGTGACGGCTCTGGAAAGTTCTGATACCGGATGAATGGCGGGTTGCCCACAACGGCATCGAACGACCTCGGCGGGGCGCTCGCGAGCCAATCAAAGAAGTCCTCATCGAAGATGCCAACTCGCTCGACATCGATCTGGCGGGTTGCACGTGCCCTCGCTTTGGCCGCTTCCTCGGGGACGAGTTCGATGCCGACTAGTTGCGGCAACTCGTCAGCCCAAAGACTGTCGCGCCTTGCGAGCTCTGCGGCCACAGCCTCGACGAAAGCGCCGTCGCCGCAGCTCGGCTCAAGCACTCGGTCTGCGCCGGAGCGAACCGCCCAGCGGGCCAACCAGCGGGCAACCGCGGGAGGCGTGTAGTACCCGCCGCGGAGTTTCTTCGGATTGATGGCAGCGATCGTCATGGCATGATCTTACCGAAACCCGAACGTGCCGCCAAGGGGTTTGTTCAGCCGCAATCAGTTGGGGCCACTCCGCGGCGAGCCACAGTATACAGGCACGTCGGCCCGACGGGCCAAGCCGCGCGTCAGATCCCGACAATTTCTCCCTCGCGCCAAGTGAATCGCCGGGCCATCAGACGGGTAAGCAGCGCGGACGCCCTGCTCCCCAACACCGACACCATCAACCAAGCCTCCTTCAGCCCCGACGCCCAGAACGCCACCAGCATCACCGTCACCGCCGGCTCGCGCTTCCGCGTCGGCGATCAGGTGCGCCCGGGCGACCTGCGCGAGGTGATGTTCGTCACCGCCGTCGCCGGCAACGTGCTCACAGTCACGCGGCGTTACGGCAACACACCCACCGGCACGCTCACCAACGGCATGAAGCTCACGATCCTCGGCAACGCCGCGATCGAGGGCGACGACCGGCCCGCGACCCAGTTCACCTCTCGCACGCGCAAGCGCAACTACACGCAGATTTTCACCACCTCGGTCGAGGTTTCCGGGTCCATGCAGGCCGCGCGCAGGGTCGGCGGCGTCGCCGACGAGATCGACTACCAGAAGCAGGAACGGCTCCGCGAGATGCTCCGCGACCTGGAGAACTGCGTCATCAACGGCGTCGCCAGCGCCACCAGCCCGCAGGGGTCCGCCAGCGTCCGGCGCACCATGAACGGCATCATCCCCGCCATCACCACCAACCAGTTCACCCCCGGCGCCGGCGGATTCCCCTCGGGCGGTGGGTCGGGCTCCACGCTCAGCGAGACGCTCGTCAACACCGCCATGCGCCTCATCTGGGAGCAGGCCTCCAGCCGCATCGACACCATCGTCTGCGGCGGCATCCAGAAGCGCCGCATCAACGAGTTCCTCGCCGCCACCCGCCTCTTCCGCCCCGAAGACACCCGCTTCCAGAGCCGCGTCTCCGCTTACGAGAGCGACTTCGGCCTCTGCCGCATCGTCATGAGCCGCTGGGTCCCCGCTGACACCCTGCTCCTGCTCGACTCCTCTCGCGTCAACGTCCTGCCGCTGGCCGGACGCAGCTTCCACCACAAACCCCTGGCCGCGACCGGCGACAACACCGCCGGGATGCTCGTCGGCGAGTACACGCTCGAGTTCGTCAACGAGAACGCCCACGGCCTCATCCGCGGCCTGGCCACCACCTGACCGCGTGGCATCGGCACCCTGCCGATGCGCCGGATCGCGGGTCAACCCCGCGATCCGGCAACACGCCGCCCCGACGCCCGAGTTTCCCTCGATCCCCTGATCTCCCGATCCCTTCCCGGAACCCCCATGCCCTTCACCACCTCCCACGCCCTGCTCACTCTCCAGCCCAACCTCTGCCGCGAGGTGGTCTATCTCGCCCAGACGCTGCACCGCGACACGGTCAAGATCGAGTCGGGCCAGCTTGTGACGGTCACGGGCACGTTCCCCGCCTCCATTGCGCCGGGCCACATCGCGCTGTTCGGCGACCTCCCGCTGGAGGTCGTCTCGATCACCGGCCCCACCAGCCTCACCGTCTCGCTCACGCGCGCCTCGCCCGACGCGCCCGTAATCCCGCCCGCGGATACCGCCAACCTCACCGGGAGCATCGTCACTTTCGACCCCCAGATCGCCGTCATCCACGGCCTGCTCCTGCGCTCGCTCGGCCTCGACCCCTCGCAGCAATCCATCGACCCGCTCGCGCCCGGCGAGAGCGCGATCCTCAACCCGCGCGACCTCGGACTCGTCGAGGCCCTGGGCACTCTCCACCTCCTCTACACCGCGGCCAGCGCAACCCTCGCCCCCGACTCCGCCCTCGCCCAGCGCGCCGCCCACTACCACGAGCGCTTCGCCCAGGAACGCTGGCGGGCCCGAGCCCTCATCGACCTCGACGGCGACGGACTGGCTGATGCGACAAGGACGTTGCGGGCGACGCCGCTGGCGAGGGGATAAGCGGTGAGTGGTCAGCGGTAAGCCGAGAGAGGCCGTACCCAACCACCAAACGATTTACTCCCTCTTCCCCCCCCGCGGCCTCGTCCCTCACCCCTCGCCCTTCCCCCCACCTCCCCCCCCATGCTCCTCCACCCCACCACCGTCACTTTCGGCACGCTCACGCTCGACTCGATCGTCGCGGCCACGATCGACCGCCTCGCCGCACGCGACGCGGTCGAGTTCGGCGACGCCGGCCCGCACGTGGCGTTCGCCGACATCCCCGAGCAGCGCACGACGATCACGCTCACCCGCCGCCTAGAAGCGCCGGACTTGACCGCGCTCCGACCCGGCGATCAGGCCGAGCTCACGCTGACCGCGGGCGTCGGAGCGACCGACGCCGCACGCACGCGCCTCACCGCGACGTGCGTCGTCCACTCCGTCCGCCACCAAGTGAGCGTCAACTCGCCGCGCCCCACCGCCACCCAGACCATCACTCTTCTGGCCGTCTCGCCCACAGGCGCCACCGACCCCATCGCCCTCACCCCCGCCTGATCGTCAGCAAGGTCAGCCCCCGCGCCCCGTTCCGCCCCCGTTTGCCGCTTTGCTGCTTTGATCAACAGGACCACCCATGTCCACCTTCAACGAGCTCGACCTCTTCGGCTCCGGCCCCCACCGCTTCGCCCAGCTCACGCTCGGCGAGTACTTGCTCGTCAATGCGCGCGTCGATCCTTATCAGGCCGGCTCCACCGCCGTCGGCCCGCTGGAACTCGCGATCACCGTTCGCGGCCGGCTCGTCGCCGAATCTGAGGCCGACCTGTGGGCGCTCCGCGACGACATCGCCGCGCTGCTCACCCATCCGCCCACCGTCGCTCAACTCAAGGAAGACGCGGGCCGCACGTGGGACAACATGTCCTTCGTCGCCTTCACCCCCGCCGACCGCACCGACCGCGCCCGCGCCGTCAGCCTCGCCTACGAAGCCACGTTCATCCGTCTCGCCTGACTCCTCTTCCCAGAGGGAGGGGGCCGGAGGAGGGCGCGGGGGGAGCGGGGGGAGGGCAGGAGAATCGCCGTGAGCAGTCACAGCGCCCGACTCCATACCCATGTCGCCGCTTGATCAAGCCCGAAGCGCCCGTCAACCCGTTGTCTCCACCCCAATCAGCCGCCGTTCCAGCCGCGCCTTGACTCCCGCCCACTCCGCGGCCAGGATGCTGTAGAACACCCAGTCCTTCACCGTCGGCGTCTCTCGCCCTTCGCAGCCCTCAAGCGCGGGCATGATCCGCGCATCTCTCAACACGCCCTCGCGCTTGGCCCCGAGCTTCTCGATCGCGTGCTGGCTGTGCAGGTTGGTCCCGCTGGTGGTGATCTGCACGCGGATCGCCGTCGGCGACAGCGCCTCGAACGCGTGCCGCAGCATCAGGTACTTGGCCTCGGGGTTCACCCGTGTTCCGTGGAACGCCCGCGAAATCCACGTCCGGCCGATCTCCAGCCCGCGGTGCTCGGGCCGGATGTCCATGAACGTCGTCCGGCCGATGGCCCGCTCCTCGCCGGCGTGGATGATCGCGAATGCGACCACCCCCGGCACCGACTTCACCTGCTCCATTTCCATCTCGAAACCGCGCACCGACCACTCCGGCGGGTTCTGCATGCTGTGGGTGAACAGCCGCCGATCTGCCGCGGCGAAGAGCGCAGGCGCGTGGCGAAGCTCCAGCGGCTCCAGCCGGATGGTCGGTGTGAGCACGGGATCGTGCAGCACGGTCGCGGGCGATATCCAGTCGGACTTTGACATGCCAGCCCCGATCGCGAGCCCATGGGCGCGTCACGCCACCCCACGCCCACCCCGTCACCCCCCGCCCCCGCCCTCTCCAGCCCGTTTCGCCATCCCCTTCACCGCACGTCCCACCGGCCCCGGCAACGCATCGAGCCAGCGGCGCAGCCGGTTCGACACGCGCACCGCGGGCTTCTTCTCGTAGTCGTCCCTGATCTGCCCCGCCAGCGCCTCGGCCCGCGCCAGGCGCTGCTCCAACGCCGCGTGCTGCTGGCGCAGTTTGCAGACCTCCTGCCAGAGCTGTGTGTTGGCCGCTCGCAGGTCGCGCACCACGATCGCCTCGTGGTTCTCGTCGATCCAGTTCGCGTCGGCCTTGCGCAGGAGCGCGTTGGACCTCGCGATGACTTCCGCCGCGTGCCGCGCGTAGAGGTCCTTGTGCTTGTCGGCGATGTAGCCGAAGAGCTGCTCGTGTCGCGTCACAGCCTCCATCACCATGGTGATGTCGGTGTGCCGGCGCCAGTTGAACAGCGGCTCGCGCACCCGCACGCCGCGAAGGCCCCGCGACGAGAGCCGGACCCACAACTCCCAGTCCTCGTAGCCGAGCGTCATCGACTCGTCGAAGCCGCCCGCGCTCTCGAAGCACTCGCGTCGCACCAGCGCCGTCACGGGGTGCAGATTGGTCACCAGCAGCAGCACCGGGTCCCACTCCGGCACGGTCCAAATGCCGAAGGCCCTGTCCACCAGCCGCTCCTGGCAGTAGGCGTGCGAGACCGTGCGCTGCTTGTCCTGGGCCGCCACGACCTCCGCGTGCAGTCTGCTCACGAAACTCGGCTGGATGTAGTCGTCGGCGTCGAGGAACACCAGGTACTCGCACCAGCCCTCGTCGCTCGCGGCCCGCGCACCGACGTTGCGGGCCGCGGGCAGGCCGCGGTTGTCCTGGTGAATCACCCGTACCCGCTCGATCGAGTCGCGTGTGAGGATCTTGCAGGAGTCGCACGCCGAGCGGGTGTCGGCATCGGTGGAGCCGTCGTTGACGACCACCACGCGGGTCTGGGCGTCGGTCTGTTCGAGGGCCGAGCGCACCGCATCCGCGACGAACCGGCCGTGGTTGAAGCACGGGATCACCACCGTCGCCCGCGCCGGGGCGGACGTTCGGACATCGCCGGAGTTTTCCGGGGGCGATCCGCCGCTCACCGCCAAGTATTCGCAACGAGCGGGCCGGAGGCCCGGCACTCGGGAGCACGAACCAAACAGGCCCCGGAAACCCTTGCGCCCAAATCGGGCAAAAGGGGCACAGTGGCACAAATCGGGCAAAGGACCAACCGTTGTGACTTTTGCCCCATTTGCTCCCCTTTGCCCCATTTGTTCCCTTTACTTCCCCTCCCGATGCACGACTTCTGGCACTTTGCCCGCCGCGTCCTGCGCCATCGCGCGTTGCTGGCCCTCTCTCTGGTCTTCGCGGCCCTCTCGGCCGGCGGGTTCGGTGTCGGTCTGCTCGGGCTGCTGCCCGTGCTGCGCAACATCCTGCCTAGCGAGCCGGGCGTCGCTCCGCAGAACCTGCCGCAACTGGCCGCCGACGTGAGCACGCGAATCGACAAGGCCGTCGGACTGAGCCTGCCGCAGTCGTGGATCGACGCCCTGCCCACGGGGCGCTTCGACGCGGTGCTGTGGGTGGTGCTCGCGCTGGGCGTGCTGACCATCCTCGGCGCGATCGCCAACTTTCTGCACGCCTACTTCTCGCTCACGATCGTCTCTCGCACGGTGGCGGCCGTCCGGCGCGACGCCTTCCACCGCGCCGTGCACCTGCCCCTGCGTTCGGTCCTCAGCCGCGGGCCCAGCGACATCGTCAGCCGCATCGTCTACGACTCGGCCAGCCTCGGCCAGGGCTTCAACGCGCTGCTCTCCAAGGCGGTCGCGCAGATCTCCAAGGGCGCGGCCGCGCTCGCCGTGGCGTTCTACCTCGACCCCGCCGTCGCGCTGGTCGCCCTGGCCGTCGCCGTGGTGATGGCGGTGCTTTTGCGCAAGCTGGGCAAGCGCATCCGGCGCGCCAGCCGCAAGGCCCTCGAATCGCAGGCGGGCCTTTACCACGCCGCGGCCGAATCCATCGGCGGCCTACGCGTGGTCAAGGTCCACGCCTCCGAACGCTTCGAGACCGGACGCTTCCACCGCATCAACAAGCACGTCATCGCCAGCGAGCTGCGCGTCCGCACCGCCCGCGCCCTGGCCAGCCCGCTCATCGAGGTCCTGGCCCTGTTCATCCTCGGCGGGTTCTCGCTCGTCGCGGCCCACGCCATCATCCAGGGCAGACTCGACTCCAAGAGCTTCATGATCGTGCTCGCGGCGCTCGCCGCCGGCGCCGCCAGCCTCAAGCCCCTGGTCAGCCTGCTCAACGACATCCAGCAATCCTCGGCCGCGGCCAACCGCCTGCGCCAGCTCATGTCCAGCCCGGTCGAGCCCGGTCACGACCGCGCCCTGCCCGCGTGCCCGGACCTGCCGCCCGGCTCGACGCTCGCCTTCGAGCGCGTGAACTTCACCTATCCCGGCGCCGACGCGCCCGCGCTCCGCGACCTCTCGCTCACCATCCGTCACGGCGAGACCGTCGCGTTCGTCGGGCCCAACGGCTGCGGCAAGACCACGCTGCTCTCGCTCATCCCGCGCCTGTTCGACCCGGACGGCGCGGACGCGAACGCCGGCGATGGCGGGCGCGTGCTCTGGGACGGACGCGACGTCCGCGATTTCGCCGTCCGCTCGCTCCGCGCCCACATCGGCGTCGTCACGCAGGAGACGGTGCTCTTCCGCGGCAGCATCGCGTTCAACATCGGCTACGGCGCCAGCGGCGTAACCGACGAGAAGGTCCGCGACGCCGCACGGCGTGCCCGGGCCGAATCGTTCATCCTCGCCAAGCCCGGCGGGTACGACTTCCAGGTCGGCGAGGGCGGGGCGGGGCTCAGCGGCGGCCAGCGGCAGCGCATCGCCATCGCCCGCGCCATCCTGCGCGACCCCAGCGTGCTCATCCTCGACGAGGCCACGAGCATGATCGACGCCGAGAGCGAGGCCCGAATTGCCGAGGCGCTGGCGGAGTTTGTGTCGGCGGGCGAGGGCGGGCAGCGACTCCGCACCTGCCTCATCGTCGCCCACCGCCTCTCCACCGTCGTCGCGGCCGACCGCATCGTGGTGATGGACCAGGGGCGCATCGTGGACCAGGGCACGCACGATCAACTGCTCGCGCGCTGCGACATCTACCAATCGCTCGTGAACAACCAACTCATCAAGTCGCGCGAGCCCGCCACCCCCAATCTCCCCACTCCCCCCGTCGCCGAGCCCGTGGCCTGAGCGAACGGACAACTCACGCCATGCACAAGACCCGACCCGACGGCTCGCTCATCGAATCCACCTGCGACTTCTGCGGGCGCGTGTGGGACCCCGAGGGCGCCGAGATGATGATCGAGGGCCACCAGGGCAGCCTGCTCTGCCTGCGGTGCCTGAGCCTCGCCTACACGGAAGTCGTGCTCAACGAGGGCGGGCGCGAGCACCAG
This sequence comes from uncultured Phycisphaeraceae bacterium, assembly GCA_964630785.1. Taxonomy (GTDB): domain Bacteria; phylum Planctomycetota; class Phycisphaerae; order Phycisphaerales; family UBA1924; genus JADLCX01. The sequence continues at coordinate 91,025 of CAZVZG010000016.1, forward strand.
GGCAAGCGCTGCACCATGTGCCTCGAAGACCGCGCCCAGCCCGAGTGGGAGAGCCCCGTCAACCCCGAGTGCCGCGTGTGCCTGCGGTGCCTCAAGCAGAGCGCCACCGCGCTGGAAAAGGACGCGGACTCAGGCTGGCAAAGACCCAAAGCCGACGCACAGGGTGCATGAGCCGAGGGCCGCGACGAGCCCCCCACTCTCTCTTCCTCTTCCCTGTCTTCCCGCCCTCGGCCCTCCCCCCTCGGCCCTTCTGCATCCCCCCCTCACCCCCCCCACCCCGCCATCGCGATCACGATGTTGGCCGCGTTGAACACCGCGTGCATGACGATCGGCACGCCGAGCCGGCGCGTGCGCTCGTAGGCCACGCCCAGGCCCACGCCCAGCACAAACAGGCCCGGCAGCGCAACCGGCGAGACGGCGCCCAGGTGCGTCGCGGTCCACACGCCGCTGACGGTCGCGGCCGCGATCCACGCGGATGCGCTCGGAGAGTTTCCCGATCTCTCCCCCCTCCCTGCGCTGGTGAGCAGGCACAGCACCGCGCCCTGCACGAACACACGGAACGTGAGTTCCTCCACGATGGGCGCGCCGATCACCGCGCCGGCGATCATGGCCCACACCCAACCATCGGCGTGGCCCTGACTCAGCGTCCTGAGCGCCTCGTGCTGGATCGGGCTCGGCGATACGCCGTACATCGCGCGGTACACGAACTGCGCCGCGTCGGAGGCCAGGAGATAGAACGGCGCGACGAGCACCATCGCCAGCATGCCGCGCGGCACGTCCGCCCAGCGGAAACACAGCCCCGCCCGCTCGCGCGATCCGACTCTCCGGCCCACGATCCCCAGCACGGCCAACCCCACCACGATGGCCAGCGGGTAAGCGCCGGCCTGCATCAGCGCGCCCCGCTGCGCGCTCCCCGGCGCGCCGATCCGTGCGGGGCCCAGCGTCGCCACTATCGACGCGCCGAACATCGACGCCAGCAGCACGAGCATCCCCGCGACCAACAGGATGAGGGCCGGCACTCCGTTCAGATCACGGACGCCTCCCCCGGTCCCCCCCGCCCCCCCCCCAACCCCCACCCCCACCGCCCCGCCTCTCCCGCCCGGCCCGCGCCGATCCCATAACCACCCCCGGCGCAGCATCACGGCCCCGAAGACGATTGCCAGAACCAGCGAGCCGATGAACATGGACACCGCGTCGTCCATCCATACCTTTCATGGCCGCGAACGCGGGCGTCCGCGGGTTGCGAGTGGTCCTCGTCCCCGCGGCCCCCCTCCCAGCCCACGCGCGCCGCCCCCGCGGCCGACCGCCCCCCTCCCCCCCCCCCAACACACGCCGCACGCACCCATCCCATTTCTCACGCCGACATGACCGACGTGCTCTCCGAGATTGTCGCCCACAAGCGGACCGAGGTCGAACAGGCCAAGGTAGCGGTACCGTTTTCAGAACTCGAGGCGATGGTCGCACAGGCCGAGCCGCCCCGCAACTTCTTCGCGGCGGTCACCCAGCACCCCGACGCCTTTCACACCGCCGTCATCGCCGAGATCAAGCGCAAGAGCCCGTCCGCCGGGTTTATGCGCCCCGAGTTTGCCAAGTCGTTCGACCCCGTGCCGATCGCCCGGCGCTACCACGCCAACGGCGCGGCCGCGATCTCGTGCCTGACCGACGAAAAGTACTTCGGCGGCCACCTCTCATACATCGAACGCATCAAGGAGGCCGTGCCCCTGCCGGTGCTCCGCAAGGACTTCATCATCGACCCCTGGCAACTCTGGCAGAGCCGGGCCCACGGGGCCGACGCGGTCCTGCTCATCGCCGAGTGCCTGACGATCTCGGAGCTGGTGGACCTGCTGATCCTGGCGGAACAGTTGCGGCTGACCACATTGCTCGAAGTTCACAGCATGGAGAACCTGCTGCGTGTACGCCCGCACGTCAGCTTTCCGCATCCGGCCTACCACCTTCTGGGGATCAACAACCGCGATCTGGCCACGCAGACCGTGGACATCAACCACACCCTCAGACTGGTGGACCTGGTGGACGACCCCTCCGTTCTGGTGAGCGAATCAGGGGTCCGCAGCAGCAAAGATCTCGCCAATCTTCGACAACAGCGCGTGCGCATCGTGCTGGTCGGGGAAACACTCATGAAGGCGGAAGACCCCGGCGCGGCTCTTGCGCGAATGCAAGGAATCCCCGTCCGATAACCGTACGACGGCGGTTGTCGAGTCGGCCGGACCCATCGGGCCAATGTCCGAGTTGGAACGTGCCGATGACTCGGTTCCCGCGCTCTGTGACGGTCTGCGGGGCGTGCGAGAACCGGTGGTGTTCCCGGCGTGCAGCGGTCGCTCGGGGGGCCGGGTAGCAATGGCCGCGGTTTGAGACAAGGATTCGGGCCGATAACAGAGGCCACGTTCCACCCACTCAGTCACCCATCCTTCAAGTAAGGGAGCTTCAGGCAATGAACATTCGCTCGATCCTGGCCGCGGCAACGGTCGTGGCCGCCCTCGTGACCCCGGCGCTGGCGCAGCAGGCCGAAGACGCCAAGGCCACGCTGATGGAATCCGCCAAGGCGATGAAGGCGCCGATGCACGTGTCGTTCGAGTCCAAGCGGTACGGCACGGGCATGCTCAAGGACTTCATCGACTGCACCGGGAGCGTGCAGTTGTGGCGTGCCGACGCGGGCAAGCCGCTGACGGCGCTGATCAAGGGCCGGATCAAGCAGCCCGGCGCGGCCGACAAGGAACTCACGTACGCGACCGACGGCGTGACGGCGACCTGGCTGGACACCAAGGACAACAAGCGCATGGAGCGCCAGGTGGCCGACAAGGACGCGATCCAGGAGTTCGGGCTGACCAAGCAGCTCGTGCCCGAGGACTACTTCAGCGGCGAGCCCTACGCGCAGGTGCTGCGGATGGAGAAGCTGTCCAAGCTCCCGACCGACAACGTCAACGGCGAGGCGTGCGACATCGTGCAGGGCAGCACCGCGGACGGCTCGCGCACGATCACGTGGGCGATCAGCGCCAAGGACCGCCTGCCGCGACGGATGGAGATGGCGACCGGCCAGGGCGCCAACCAACTGGCGATGATCCTGGAGATGACCAAGTTCGACACGTCCAAGGCTCTGGCGGCCAAGGACTTTGAGGTCCCGCTGCCGACGGGCTACATCGATGACAAGCAGGCCGCCCCCGCGGCACACGCGGCCGGCGCCGTGCCGGGCCAGCCGGCCGCCGAGATCGGCCTCGCCGCGGGCACGCCCGCGCCGGCCTTCACGGGCAAGGATTCCAACGGCGGTGAGGTGTCGCTGGCGGGCATGAAGGGCAACGTCGTGGTGCTGGAGTTCTTCGGCACGATGTTCAAGGCCTCGAACATCGGCTCGCTGGACATCCAGTCGCTGTCCAGCGGCGAGTTCAAGGACAAGGGCGTGAAGTTCGTGGGCATGGCCTGCCGCGAGCCCAACGACTCCGCGGCCGTGGAGTACTTCAAGAACAACGGCCTGACCTACACGCTGGTGCCCAAGGGCGACGCGGCGGTGACGGAGTTCAAGGTCAAGGGCTTCCCGTCGTACGTCGTGATCGACGGCGGAGGCAAGGTGGCGTCGTTCTTCCAGACCTGGCCCGGCAAGGACGTGATGGCCAGCGCGATCAACCAGGCCCTTGAAGCGAAGTGACCGCGTGGCATCGGCTTCCAGCAGATGTCGGCCGGCTCTGCGGCCGAGTGCATCTTCTCAACCCCCGCATCGCGCGGGGGTTTTTTCGTCGGGAGAGGGCAGCCGCGTTGCGCGATGGTGGCGACGCGTTCGGCCGCGGTTGCGGCCGACATCGGCTGGAAGCCGATGCCACGAGTGGGCCTTCAGACGGGGGTTGAGGCGGCTTCCGTGAACGGCGCTGGGCTCAGTTCGACGTCCTTGTTCCTCTGCGTGAAGAACCGCAGCGGCCATTCGTCGGCGAAGAGGACCATCGGGCGGCCGCGGTCGTCGAAGACCAGGCGTGCGCCGTCGGGCACGTCGAGCCCCATGTCCCCTTCGGCCTCCGCGAGCGACGGCGTGGGCAGGCCGGGCTTGCGCCACCAACGGGCGATGGTCCACGGGGCGTTCTCGAGACGCGACTCGGCGTTGTATTCGGCCTGGAGGCGGTACTGCACGACCTCGAACTGCAGCGGGCCGACGGCCGCGAGGAGCGCGACTTTCTGCGCGCCGCCCACGGGCGTGAACTGGCGCACGACGCCCTCGCGGAGGAGTTGCTCCAGCCCGAGGCCGAAGCGCTTGAAGTTGCCGGGGTGCGGGTTGTGCAGATACGCGAAGCACTCGGGCGTGAACACGGGGATCTCGTCGTAGACGATCGTGCGGTCGTCGGTGAGCGTGTCGCCGATGCCGAAGAGGTCGTTGCCGACGAGGCCGACCACGTCGCCCGCGACGGCCTCGTCGACGGTCTCGCGCTGGTTGCCGAAGAGCTTGGCCGCGTTGCCGAGGCGGACGCGCTTGCCGCTCTGGGCGTGGACCACGAACATGTCGCGCTCGAAGCGTCCCGAGACGACGCGGACGAACGCGATGCGGTCGCGGTGGCGCGGGTCCATGTTGGCCTGGATCTTGAACACAAACCCGCTGAACTTGTCGAGCGTGGGCTCGATCACGCCCGCGGATGAGTTCCGCGTGGTGGGCGGGCTCGAATACTTGAGAAAGGCGTCGAGCAGCAAGCGCACGCCGAAGTTGTTCATGGCGCTGCCGAAGAACACCGGCGTGGTCGTGCCCGCGAGCACCTCCTCGGGGTGGAACGCCGCGCCCGCGCCATCGAGCATCCTGATCTCCTCGATCGACTCGTGCTGAGCCGGGGAGGTGAGCTTGGCCGCCAGCGCAGGGTCGTCGAGGTCCATGTCGTCCACCGGGGCGACGAACGCGCCGCCGGTGGTGCGCTCGAACAGATGCACCCGCTTCTCCAGCCGGTCGTACACGCCGCGGAAGTCGGGGCCGGTCCCGATCGGCCAGTTCACCGGGAAGGCGTGGATGCCGAGCACGCGCTCCAGCTCGTCGATGAGCTCCAGCGGCGGGCGCGTGGGCCGGTCGCACTTGTTCATGAACGTGAAGATGGGCACGCCGCGCCGGCGGCAGACCTCAAAGAGCTTGCGCGTCTGCGGCTCGACGCCCTTGCCGGCGTCGATGACCATGACCGCGGCGTCCACCGCCGTGAGCACGCGGTAGGTGTCCTCGGAGAAGTCCTTGTGGCCGGGCGTGTCGAGCAGGTTGACGCGGCAGCCGCCGTAGTCGAACTGCAGCAGGGTGGAACTGATCGAGATGCCGCGCTGCTTCTCGAGCTCCATCCAGTCCGACGCCGTGGCCCGCTGGTTCTTGCGGGCGGTGACCGACCCGGCCAGCTCGATCGCCCCACCGTAGAGCAGGAACTTCTCGGTGAGCGTGGTCTTGCCGGCGTCCGGGTGCGAAATGATCGCAAACGTGCGGCGGCGGGCGATCTCGTCGGCGAGGGGCATCGGGGGTTCCGGCGGGCGGCGGGGGCGGTAGCGGCGGAGGGTGGGCGGGGGATCGTAAGCGCGTGGCATCGGCTTCCAGCGCTTCCAGCCGATGTCGGCCGCGCCCCGCGGACGAGAGGTATCGACCGACGCGCCCGACCTCGCTGGCCGCCCGCACAGCCACGATCGCAGCGTCGATCGTGCCTGTGGCACCCGACCCTGCTTCCTGCGCACATCTTGCGCAGGGGGCGAACGTCCCGCGCCGGCTCACCGTCCCGGGCGCGGGCCGTCGATATCCGGGGCATGAATCCGTTCAAGCCGGCACTCAATCTTGTCGGCGGGCATGACTCCGCCCTGCCACACCCCCCTTCGCCCGCCGAGGCCAAGATCCTCTCGCGCGAGCAGCTCATCGTCCGGCGGGCCGAGGCCCGATCCGCGGGGCTCAAGGTCGTTCACTGCCACGGGTGCTTCGATATTGTGCATCCCGGGCACCTGCGGCACCTGCGACACGCACGGGCCCAGGGCGACGTGCTGCTCGTTTCGATCACGGGCGACGGTCTGGTGAACAAGGGCGACGGCCGGCCGCTGATCCCGCAGGAGTTGCGGGCCGAGAACCTGGCCGCGCTGGACTGCGTGGATTGGGTCTACATCGAGCCGCGCCCGACGGCGGCGGAGTTGCTGGAAGAGGTGCGGCCCGACATCTATGTCAAAGGGCGCGAGTACGAGTTCAACAACGATCCGCGCTTCAAGGCCGAGCAGGACATCGTGACGCGCCACGGCGGGCGGGTGTTCTTCAGTTCGGGCGACGTGGTGTTCAGTTCGACGGCGCTCATCGCGGCGCTGGAGCAGTCGGCCGACCCGTACCACGCGCGGATGAAGGCCCTGCTGGGGATGCCCGAGCTGGAGGGCGAGCGGCTGACGGGCGTTCTCTCCTCGTTCCGCGGCAAGCGCGTGGTGGTGGTCGGCGACACGATCATCGACAGTTATGTGCTGTGCGACCGGCCCGACGTGGCGAGCGAGGGGCCGATCATGACCCTGCGCCCGGTGGAGCGCCGCCAATACGACGGCGCGAGCGCGATCATCGCCCGCCATCTGGCCGCGCTGGGGGCGCTGCCGACGCTCGTGACCGCGCTGCCCCGTTCGCCGGAGGCCGACGCCGTGCGCCACAGGCTCATCGCCGAAGGCGTGAGTGTGCGCGCGATCGAACTGCAAGCGCCGCTGGCCGAGAAGCAGCGGTTCCTCGTGGGCGGGCAGAAGGTCATGAAGGTGGACCTGGTCGAGCCGATCGAGCTCGACTCGGGCAAGCAGGACGAGTTGATCGGGTTGGCGAGTGACGCCGCGGGCGACGCGGGCGGTTGCGACGCCGCGATCGTGGCCGATTTCGGCCTGGGCCTGCTGACGCAGACGGTCATCGGCCGGCTGTGCGCGGCGCTGCGTCCGAAGGCGGCGGTGCTCAGCGGCGACGTGAGTGGGCGCCGGTCGAACCTGCGGGCGATGCGCGACATGGACCTGCTCTGCCCGAGCGAGAGCGAGGTGCGCGACTCCTTCCACCTCTTCGACCAGGGCCTGCCGATGGTGGCGTGGCGGCTCCTGAGCGACACGCGCAGCCGCGCGGCCGTGGTCACGATGGGCGCCGAGGGGCTCATCACCTTCGACCGCCTGCCCAACGCCGGCGGTGACGAGACGTGGGCGACCAAGCTCAAATCCGAGCACGTGCCCGCGATGAGCACGCACGCGATCGACCCCTTGGGCTGCGGCGATGCGCTGCTCAGCGCGGCGACGCTGGGGCTGGCCAGCGGCGCAGGCCTGCTGCCGGCGGCGTTCCTGGGGGCGATCGCGGCCGCCGTGCAGGTGCAGCGGCTGGGCAACACCGTCGTTTCGGGCGCCGACCTGCGTCACGGCGTGGTGCGGCTGCACACCTCGCACCTGGCCTATGCCCCGAGCGAGGTGATCGAATCGCGGGGCTCGTCGCGCATGGTCCAGAACGGGATGCGGAAGCTGGAGGCCCGGGCATCGTGATCGGCACGCCGACCGGGTCGCCGCGGATCGCCTACGTGCTGCCGACGCGCGATCGGGCGGCCGTGCTGGCGCAGACGCTGGACCTGCTCGGCGACCTGCCGCGGCACGAGGCGCAGGTGATCGTGGTGGACAACGCCTCTTCGGCGCGACCGGTTGTACCCGCGACGCTGTCCAACGGGCTGGGCGTGTCGCTGATCCCGCTGAGAAGCAACGCCGGCGCGGCCGCGAGAAACGCGGGAGTCATGGCCAGCGACCCGTCGTGCGGGTGGATCGTCATGCTCGACGACGACTCGGCGCCGACGGGCCTGGGCCACCTCGACGCGATCGGCGATGCCGGGCCGCGCGTGGGCGCTCTCGCGGCCGAGATCGAACTCGGCGACGAACGCGGCCGGCCCCGCGGCGAACATGAGGCCGGCGGGCTGCCCGAGGTGTTCACCGGTTGCGGAGTGGCGATCCGGCGCGAGGCGTTCCTCGACACGGGCGGCTACGACGCCTCGTTCGGCTACTACGCCGAGGAGTACGACCTGGCGGCGCGACTGTTGCTGGCGGCAATGTCGGTCAAGCTGGACCGCCGCTTCCGCGTGAATCACCGGAAGGTGGCCGCGGGGCGCGACATGGGCGTGATCCTGCACCGGCTGGTGCGGAACAACGGCTGGGTGGTGCAGCGCTACGCGCCCGCGCGCCGGCGCGTGGGCGAACTCGGCCGCACCATCGAGCGGTACGGGCGGATCGCAAGCAAGGAACACGCCGAGGCGGGCCATGCCGCGGGCCTGTCCGAACTGCTCCTGACGTTGCGGTCGCAGGCGCGCCGACCGATGCCGAGCGCGTTGTGGGACCGCTTCATCGGCCGGGCCGTGTGCCGCTCTTCGCTGGAGCGCGCGTGGATCAAGCGCGGCTTCCGCAGCGCGGCCGTGATCGACGAGGGAAAGAACGCGCACGTTGTCCGAGATGCCTTGCGGGCGCTGGGGGTGCGCGAGGTTCCGGCGGAAGACGCCGACACGCTGGTTATCGGCACGCTCTCGCCCGGGCCGCTGCTGGACGCGTGGTCGCGCCGGGCGGGCGACCCGCGGGTGGTCAGCCCATGGGACGAACTGGTGATGCCGATGATTCAACCGGTGAGCGGCACGCGGGCGGCGTGAGCCGGAATCGAAGCTGAACCAAAGCCCACGGCTGGACGCCCAGAACGGCGTGAAGCCGTGGCACGGGATGGCACGGCTTGACAAGGCGGCGAATGCGGGTTAGTGTTTACAAACATGACAAGCACGATCTTCCCCAACACCGTCTTTGGCCGCGTGTTTCCCCGCCTTGACTGGCGTGCCGCTCTGATCCTGGGCCTTGTGCTCGTCGCGGCGGTGGTGATGATCGGCGTCCCGCCCATCGCCCAGTCTCCGGCGTTCCACCGGTTCGCCGACACGCGATCCTGGCTGGGCGTGCCCAACTTCATGGACGTGGTGACGAACGTGCCGTTCGCCGCGGCCGCGCTGATCGGGATGTTGAACCTGATGCGCCGCGTGCGGAGCGATCGGGCGGCCTGCGTCGGCGCGACGTCGCCGCTGATGCGGATCGACATCGTGTGCCTTGCCGCGGTGTTCCTCGGGCTCGGCTTCACGTCGATCGGTTCCGGTTACTACCACCTCGCGCCCGGCAACGAGCGGCTCTTCTGGGATCGCCTGCCGATGGTGTTGACGTTCGTGAGCCTGCTCGCGACCCTGATCGCCGAGCGGGTGAGCCCCAAGACGGCCGCGTGGCTGTTGGGGCCGTTGCTGCTCGCGAGCGCGGCCAGCCTTGTCTATTGGCAGCAGACCGAGCGCATCGGCGACGGCGACCTGCGCCCGTATTTCCTGATCGAGGGCGCGACGCTGGCGAGCGTTCTGCTGATCGTCGCGATGTACCCGGCGCGGCACCTACCCACGCGCCGGCTCATGCTCGGGTTGGCGTTCTACGCCGGAGCGATCGTGTTCGAGCAGCTCGATCGCGCGGTGTGGGGCCTATGGGACGGCGCGAACATCCACGTCGTCAGCGGGCACACGATCAAGCACCTGTGCGCCGGGGCGGGAGCGATGGTGCTGGCCTTCGCGATCACCGCGTGGCCCGCGGACCACGCACGGCGCGATCGGTGATCGGCACGATCCCGGCCGGACCGCCGACGGGCCGTTGATCGAATCGAGGGCGAGGGCAAGCCGGTTCACGGGCCCTGCGAGATTGCGCGTCACTCCAGGATGTAGCCCGTGATCTCGCAGGCCACGTACCGATCCGTCTCCTCTCCCATGAACGAACCGAGCCTCCGGAAGCCGCACTTTTCCAGGACCCGACGCGACGGGGCGTTGTCGCTGGCCGTGGTCGCGTGGAGCGGTCGGCGGAGCTCCTCTCCGAGGAACGTCCTCAGCGCGTGCGATGCGATGCCCTTGCCCCAGTGCGCTCGCGCGATCGAGTATCCGATGCAATGCCGCTCCATCCCCCCCTCACCCGGCCGATCTCCCGAGTGCTCGCCCTCCGCCGCGGCCTGAAAGCACGAGATACTGCCGATGATCTCCGATCCGGCCTGGCCGCGCGGGCCTCCGATCTCGATCACGCGCGAGTTGATGCGCGGGTCGGCGAAGATTCGTTCCCACGCGGCGACAAACGCCTCTCGGGTGCGCGGCTTGGTCCCGGCCATCTCGCTGGCCACCCGGTCGGCCTGAATCTCGAACAGCGCGGGCAGGTCGCGCGGCTCGATGAGCCGGAGTGAGATCGCTTCGGCACGACGGTCACCATGCTGCATCGGCGATCGTAGTGGTGGAGAGTCGGCCACCCGACCGCCGCACGATCGCGAGCGGTTCGCGGCGAGCGTTCGCCGCATCGGCTCCGATTCGGATCGACGGCCGCCGGACTACGGTTGGACCATGTCGATCGAGTTCTGGGATCAACGGTACGCGGGCGATGGTCTGTGCTACGGCGAACAGCCCAACGACTTTCTCGCCCAGGTGGCCGATCGGCTCCCGAGGGCGGGGAGCGCGCTCGATATCGGCGCCGGCGAGGGGCGCAACGCGATGTTCCTGGCGGGCCGCGGGCTGGACGTGCTGGCTGTGGACCAGAGCACGGTTGGTGTGGAGAAGGCCCAACGGCGCGCCCGGGGTCGCGGCTTGATTCTGCGCGCCCAGGCAACGGACCTGCGGGACTTCAACGCGGCAGACAGTTCCTTCGACGTGATCAGCTCGATCTTCGTACACCTCCCGGGCGAAATCCGCTCGCGTGTGCACGAGCGCGTCGGCGCGTGGCTCAGGCCCGGCGGGGTGTACGTGCTCGAGGCCTACTCGCCGGACCAGATCGCCCGGACCACCGGCGGGCCCAAAGACCCCTCGTTGTTCGCTTCTCTCGACGTCGTGCTGGGCGAACTGCTCGCAGGCGGGCGCCTGGAGATCGAGCACCGGGCGGCCCTGCTTCGGGACGTCCGCGAAGGCACATTCCACACCGGAGAGGCGTCCGTGATCCAGGTGCTCGCGCGCAAGCGGTGACCGCGCCGGCTGCCGGCGTCGGTCCGGCGCGGTTCCGTCTGCGCCCGGCCGAATCGACGTTCACCGCCGCTCGCTTCTCCCGATCTTCACCAAGTCACGCATCAGCGAATCGTCGGGCAGCAGGTGGTGGATGACCTCGCGGCACGCGCCTTGCTGGCCCGGCCACATAAACGCGGCGGCGATGTCGCGAGCGTGCACCCAGCGGTGGTCGGCGTGCTCGTCGTTGAGCGTCGGCATCCAGCCGGGCTCGACCTCGGCCGCGAACCTCGGGCTCATCACGATCGAGTCGATCTCGGCGATGAAGAAGGGGTGGACCTGTTCCAGGGCCCAGACGCCCCAGAGCGAGGGCGAGGCCGCGTCGAGGCCGAGCTCCTCGTGCATCTCGCGGAACATACACGCGACGGCCGTCTCGCCGCTCTCGCAGTGGCCCATCACCGGGTGCCAGGTGTCGGCGAGCGGCGGGCCCTTGCGGAGCAACTGGAGGAAGTGCACCGCGTCGCGGGCGTTGAACCCCTGCGAGCTGTCGCTGTCCATCCGTGCGGGGCGTCGATCGCGCGGCTCGAACGCGGGCGTCGGCGTGCGCCCGCCGCGCTGGAACACGTAGAGGTCCACCACGTCGCTGCGGATGCGCGGGCCGGAGGCGGGGGTCAGGCGGTAACCGGCGTCGGGCATGGCTGATCTCTGTGCGCGGGCGTGGAGGCCGGCCGCAGCGCAATCTCGGCCTTGGCGAGCGTCTCGTCCCATTCGGCGGCGGGCTCGGACTCGGCCACGATACCCGCGCCCACGCCGTAGGACCAACGGCCGTCACCGATTTGATCGAGGCCGCCGGGCGCCGGCGCCCCCTCGATGAGCGCGGTGCGGATGGCGATGTTGAAGCACGCGTGTCCGTTGTCGCTGATGTAGCCGATGGCGCCGGTATAAGGGCCGCGGGGGCGGGCTTCCAGTTCGTCGATGATCTGCATCGCGCGGACCTTGGGCGCACCGGTGATCGACCCGCCGGGGAAGGTCGCCCGGAGCAGGTCGGCGACGCCCGCGCCCGAGCGGAGCACGCCCTGCACGGTGGCCACGCCGTGCCACACGCCCGCCCCTTTCGCGCCCGCGGCGTGGCGCTCGATCTCGCGGGCCTCGGCGACGTGCATCGACCCGAACTCGCACACGCGCCCGAGGTCGTTGCGCACGAGGTCCACGATCATGGCCAGCTCGGCGTGGTCCTTGCCGCTGGATTCGAGCAGAGCGGGCGCGGCGTCGCCGCGGCGTGTGCCCTTGATCGGGCGCGTGATCACCCGGCGCGTGCGAGGCTCGAAGTCGAGGAACAGTTCCGGGCTCATCGACGCCACGGCCGCGCGGCGGCGGTCGGGAGGGAGTGAGAAGGGGTGAGATGAGGCCACGTCTTCGACGTACGCGCCGAACCACGGCGCGGAGCGGTGCACCATCTCGGCGAAGCACGCCCGCATCGAACCCGAGAAGCGTCCGTGGAGAGTGTGCGCGAGGTTGGCCTGGAAAACGTCGCCGGCGCGGATGTACTCGACCACGCGCGACACGCCGCGCTCGTAGCGGGCGCGGGCGCCCGCCGCCCCTCCCTCCCCCTCCCCCGCGCCGACGTCGGGCGGCGACCACTCAAAGCCCGCGGGCGCGGGGAACTCACCCTGCTCCGCCGACGCGCGCCGGAGCCATGCCGGATCGGGCTCGCCGGCCGCGGCGCCGACGGCCCACCACACCCCCGTCGCACGGTCGTGCACGTACGCGCCCGGGCAGCGGTATATGAGCAGCAGGGGCCAGCCGCCCCCCCCTCCCACCAGCGGGTGCGCACACGCCCGCGGTTCGAGGACGCGCCCGAGTTCGTACCCCAGCGACACGATCCATCCGCCGACGAAGGGCGGACGATCGCCGGCCGCTTCGCGGGGAAGATCGATGAACGTCGATGCGCACGCCGCGGACAGGCACGCCATCGGGTCCGCGTGCTCGTCGATCGGCGGCTTCGTCTCATCCGGTCCGTGCCAGCGGGTCCGGCACCCACCCGCCCCACCCCCCCCACCTCCCCCACCCCCTCCGCCCCCCT
>CAZVZG010000017.1:0-101506 GCA_964630785.1 uncultured Phycisphaeraceae bacterium
CCAAGCGCCGCGTGGCGGTGAAGATGATCGAGCCCGGCTCGCGGCGCGGGCGACAGCGGATCGAGCGCGAGGCGGAGGTCTCGGCCAGCCTGCGCCACCCCAACATCGTGACGGTGTTCGACGGTGCGCCGCTGGCCGACGGGCGGTACGCGATCGCGATGGAGTTCCTCGACGGGGTAACACTCGACGAGTGGGCGAGGCGGATCGACGCTTCGGCCACGGGCGATCGGGCCTCGCTGCGCGAGGCCGCGAGGATCAAGCTCCGCGCGTTCGCATCGGTGTGCGACGCGGTGGCGTTCGCGCACCAGCGCGGCGTGATCCACCGCGACCTCAAGCCGGGAAACATCGTTGTGAACGACCTGGGTGTGCCGCGGGTGCTGGACTTCGGCATCGCACGCCGGCTCTCGCGAGAGGAGGGCATCACGCGCGCCGGCGAGTTTGCGGGGACGCTGGCGTACGCCTCGCCGGAGCAGGTCTCGGGCGACCCCGAGGCGGCGGATATCCGGTCCGACGTTTACTCGCTGGGGGTGATCCTCTACGAGGTGATGACGGGGCGCCGGCCGTACGACACCGAACGCTCACTCACAGGCGCGATCCAGAACATCACACGCACCGTCCCCCCGCCCGTCGCGACGATCGAGCCCGGAGCGCAGCCGGCGGGAGATGAACTGCGGACGATCCTCGCCAAGGTTCTGGAAAAGGACGTGGCGCTGCGGTACCAGACCGCGGGCGACCTGGGCCGTGACATCGAGAATCTGCTCGCGGGACGCACGGTCGAGGCCAAGCGGGCGAGCGCTCTCTACATGCTTCGCAAGACCGCGGCCCGGCACCGCGTGGCCGCGACGGTCGCGGCCGGGTTCCTGGTCCTGCTGACTGCGTTCGCGGGCGCGATGGCTTGGTCGGCCCGGAGGCTCGACCATCAGCGGCATCTGCTCGCTGGAGCGCTCTCCTCCAGCACCATCGAGCGGGCCCGCCTGCTGGCGCTCAACGGCGCGACCACCCGCGCCGAGGATCTGATCTGGCCCGAACTTGTCCGCGCCGGAGGAGACCCCGCCGACCCGGAGCTCGGTTTCCGTTCCTCCGCCCCGGTCACCCAGGCCGCATGGGCGCTCTACGAACTCTACAGCCGTTCGCCCTGCTTGCGACAGGCCGATATCGCGCCCGGGGCCCAGTGCATCCGCTTCACCGATGGCGGCGACGCAGTCCGCGTCATGCGGCCCAACGCCGAAGAGCAGATCTGCCCCATCGACGAGGCGGCCGCGGCCTCGCGTGATGCGCCCCTCATCCGCCTTCCGCCGGGGCGCAGCCTGATGGTCCCACCATGCCGCTACGCCGTATCCGCCGGCGACGGGCTGAAGCTCGTCGATCTCGGGTCGGGCGAATGGTTGAAGCTCGATGATCCGCGCTTGTCGGACGACTGCATCACCGCGGTCAGCCTCTCCAGCCGATACCTCGCCTCGCTCGGCAACGACGGCGTCCTGCGCCTCTGGGAGACGCGCCCGCTCCGGCTCACCGCGGAACTGGGCCACGACCTCATCCGCGAGAGCATCGGTCAGTTCAGCGCCGACGAACGATACTTCGCCGCGGGCCTCAAAGACTCCATCGGTGTGTGGGACGCCTCCACCGGCGCCCGTGTGAGCACGATCGAGGTTCCACGCGAGCTCAAGGACCGATCGCTCTGGGCCAACGCGTCCTTTGTCCGCCTCAGCACGGATTCCCGCTACCTCGCGGCGGGCTATTCGACCTCGATCCTGCTCTACCGGTTCGACGAACCCGCGGCCGCGCCGCGGACACTCTCCGGACACCGCGGCTTCATCAACTGGCTCGAGTTCAGCGCCGACTCGGCCGTGCTGCTCTCCTCGGGCAACGAGCGCAACGTGCGCACCTGGGACGTCGCCTCGGGCCGGCTCCGGAGCTCGTTCGAGGTCGACAACGCCCGCACGGCGCTGCCCGCGATCAACCGCGACGGGTCGCTCATCGCGTCCTGCGACAGCGCCGCCAAGCTGCGGATCTCCGAGACTCGCACCAACTCCTGGCTCACCAGCCTCCACGACGCTCACCACTCGATCTTCTGCGTCCGGTTCAGCCCCGACGGCGGAACGATCCTCGCGGCCGCGGCCGACGGGTCCGTCCACGCCTGGTCCCGCGCCGACCCGACCAGACGCCTCTGGACGCGACCCGCAAACGGCTCCACCTGCCGCTGCGCGTCCTTCGCGCCCGATGGACAAGCGGTGGCGGTAGCGAGCGGAACCGGCGTGATCGACTTCCTCAACCCGCGCGACGGCTCGACCGCCTCGCCCTCCCTTCGCGGCCCCGACATCTGCACCTGGGTGGGCTACTCACCCGATGGGCGCACGTTCGCCGCTGCGGGCCACGACTCGCTCGTTCACTTCTACGACCCCGTGTCCCGCGTCGAGACGGGCCGGCTCGCGGGCCACAAGTCCCGAGTGGTCGAAGCCGCGTTCTCGCCCGACTCGGCGTCTCTCGTCACCGCCGGGGGCGACGGGGTCGCGATCGTCTGGAACGTCGCCGACCTCTCGGAGCGCGTGCGGCTGGTCGGCCATAACGCGGCGGTCCGGGCGGTGTGCTTTTCACCGGACGGCCGGCACGTCGCCACCGGCAGCGACGACTGGACGATCCGGGTGTGGAATGCGCAGACCGGGGCGTGCGAAGCGACCCTCACCGACGTCAAGCAGCACGTATTCGGCCTGGTGTACCACCCTTCCGGGAACATCCTGTTCTCATGTTGCCGCGATCAGGCGGTGCAGGTGTGGGACGTGCGCACCGGGCGAGAGCTCGCCGTGCTCGACGGACACGACTCCATGGTTCTCTCGGTCGCGATCTCGCCGGACGGGCGCACGCTGGCGACCGGGAGCGTGGACCACACCGTGGGCGTGTGGGACCTGCACCACTACCAGCGGCATATCCGCGGGAACGCGCCGGCGTGGCGGCGCGTGGGGTCCGGCGGTCGGTGAGCGGGTGGTGGGGTGCGGCAGCGGGTCGCTGTACGCCGCCGAATACCTGAGTCGTGCCTCCACAAATACCCGTTTCATCGAAGGAATCTCGACCGAAACCCTGCCTCCGGCTGGTTGTTTCGCGGTTTCAGGTCACGCTTGAGGTCGGCCGCGAGCAGTCCCATTCGGGCGTTGGCGCGGCTGTGAACGCGCGGGCACGCACGGTCATTGTGCGCGCGCCCGTGGTGCATTCCCCCGCCGTCGTGGCCAGATCGGAACCCGCGGGATCGAGGTTCTCTGTTGACGTAAACCGCAACGATCTGGTAGATTCGGCGTTCCGCGGCCAACCTGTCGCGCGGCCGCGATACACCGGTTCCCGAGAGCGCACTCCGGCCCCCGGGGACCGTTGCATCGCGTTGTGGGTCTTTGCTGTCGTGTGCCACCTTTTTCACTCCAAGAAGGAGTCCCCTCATGCGTTTAGTCGGATTTTCCGCGGGCATGGTCCCTGTCGCGTTGCTGCTGGGCGCGGCGCCGGTCTTCGCGCAAGATGTCACCAATCCGGGAGACCCCGTCACGGCTTCGTCGGCGAACTTTCCGGGCGGCGAGGCCCCAGCGAACGTGATTGACAACACCGCCGACACGAAGTACCTCAACTTCGACGCGGGCGCCGCGCTCCCGACGGGATTCACCGTCACCCCGAGCGGCACGGGTGTCGTCCGGGGAATCGTTTTCATCACCGCCAACGACGCGCCGGAGCGCGATCCGGCGAGCTGGGTGCTCGAGGGCACCGACGACGGTGTCGCCTTCACGCCCATCGCCTCCGGAAGTATCACGCTCCCGACGGCGCGATTCGCGATCGGCCAGGTGACGTTCGCCAACAGCGCTACGTTCACAAGTTACCGCGTCACCTTCCCCTCGGTCCGAGCGGGCAGCGCCAACAGCATGCAGATCGCCGAGGTGCAGCTCGTCACTCAGGGCGACGTGCTCACCCCCGGCGACGCCGTGGTCACGACGCTGACCCCCGGCGCGAGCTTCGGTTCGGTGCTGGAGGGCGGCGACAAGGCGATCGACAACACGCTCAACGGCAAAATGAATGTCGTGGGCGGCAACCTCGGGCCCACACTGCTGGACGTCACGCCCGGCGCCGGCCCGACGGTCGTCACCGGGGTGGACGTCATCGGCGCGGCGGACGACGTCGCCTTCCCCAACCGCACGCCGTCCTACATCACCATCTCCGGCAGCAACGACGGCGTGACTTATGCGCAGATCTTCACCAGCACCCTCACCGTCGTCACTTCCAACTTCCAGGACCAGCAGTTCTCTTTCGCCAACACGACCGCCTACACCCACTACCGCATCGAGCTGGGAGCGTCGATCGACGGCTCCATGCAGATCGGCGAGGTCCAACTCCTGGGCGAGGCCGGCACGCTGCCGCCCGCCAACGACGAGTGCGCCAACGCGATCGCCATCACGCCCGGCGTGACGGCGGGGTCCAACATCAACGCCACGGGCACCGACATCACCGCGTGCGGCAGCGGCGACACGGCCGACGTCTGGTACTCCTACACCGCCACGGCCAACGGCGTGCTGGAGGTCAGCACCTGCGGCGGCGCGGGCACGCTCGACACCACCCTGGCCGTGTACGACGCCTGCAACGGGATGGACTTTGGCTGCAGCGACAACGCGTGCGGCGTCAAGTCACGGGTGCGCTGGAACGGGTCGGCCGGCAGTTCCTACATCATCCGCGTCGCGGGCGTCGCCGGCGCGCAGGGCTCGTTCGGCCTCACGCTCGACACCTCGCCCGTGATCCACACCGACGTCACCCTCCCGCTCACGTACAACTTCAATGGCATGGTCCATCCCGGCGAGTCCGGCGACCCTGACAACCTCAACGGCTACCGGAGCATCTCCGATCGCGGCATCAACATCACCGGCGCCGCGGGCTCGCTCGAGGTCGGGCTTGAGGGGCTCACCGGCATCCCCTACGACGTCGTCGACACCGCCTTCACCCTCGACATCGTCCACCTCGGCAACCGCAACACGACCGATGCCGGCAACCACGCGTTCGATGCGGTCCCGGACGGAGACGACATCGGCGTGCAGCCGAGCTGGCTCGCCGACCCCGACCAGTCCGGCCCGCAGATCACCGACCTGACCTCGATGAACCTGGTGATGTCGTCCAACTCCCGCATCGGCGTGCTCTACGACGCCAGCAACGGCGGGACGAACTTCAGCGTCACGCTCCAGTTCCCGAGCGGCTCGCCGGTGGTGTCCCTGTCGGCCCCAGACTGGTTCGGCAGCCAGAACCCCGCCGCGCCCGGCACGGGCGTGGAACAGCAGTCGCAGCTCGGCACCTACCCCGGCACGGCCGATGAGGACCAAGGGGCGCCCGACGTCGACCTCAACATCGTCGAGGCCGTCATCAGCATCCCGAAGCTCCTCGCCGACGGGTTCGGCGACTTCTCGGGTGAGCAGCTCCAGGCCATCACGTTCTCCGACCGCACAAACGGCAATGCGGCTGTCGCCGTCTATGCCGCGACGGTGCGCGACCCCGCCCCGACCTGCCTGGCCGACTTCAACGGCAACGGCTCGGTGACCGTGCAGGACATCTTCGACTTCCTGGCGGCGTACTTCGCGTCCAACCCCACGGCCGACGTGAACAACTCCGGCGGCGTCACCGTCCAGGACATCTTCGACTTCCTGGCCGCGTACTTTGCCGGTTGCCCGTAGCTCCTGCTCCCGCAGAGCGTTCGTCATGATCTCGCGGCCGGCGACTAGCGTCGCCGGCCGCGCTTGGTTCCGCGACTCGACCCGACGTTCCGGCGTTTGCCCGGGCGAAAGCGATCGTTCATCGGCCGTGAACATGGCGTTCATGGCTCGGTCACGGCATGTTTGTCAGGAGCACGCGAATGAACCCGAAGAACACTCTGCGTCCGCAAGCACTCCGACTCGCACTGGTGGTTGCCGCCCTCGCCGGCGGCACGGCCGCATGGGGCCAGGCCCTGCCGCTCACGTACAACTTCAACGGCATCGCCCACGCCGGTGAACAGGGCTTCCCCGACGACCCCAACGGCTACCGCTCCATCTCCGACCGCGGCCTGCTGGTCACCGGCATGGCGGGTCAGTTCGGCACCGACCCGATCGTCGGCAACACGGGCATGATCTACACGATCAACACCACGGCGTTCACCCTTGACCTGGTGCACCTTGGGGATCGATCGCTGCACTGGGCCTACGACCTCACCGCCGACGGCGACAACATCGGCGTGCAACCGACGTGGCAGGTCAACGCCGACCAGACCGGTCCGCAGGTCTCCGACGTCTCCTCGCTCGGGATCGTGCTGGAGCCCAACGCCGAGATCGGCGTGCTGCACCAGATCAGCAGCGGCGGCGGGTCTTTCGACGTGACGCTGACCTTCACCGACGCCACGAGCGTTACGGTGCGGGCCGCCGGCCCGGACTGGTTCGGCGGGACCAACGCCGTGCCGGCCCGCAACGCCGGTGTATCGTCGCAGGCCCGCATCGGCGGCGCCAACGCCACCTGGCCGGCCGTGCAGAACGTCGACGCCGCTGACACGGCCCCGACGACGGCCTACCTCAGCGTGATCGAGACGGTCATTTCGGTGCCGCAGATGGTGCTCGACGGAAAAGGGTGCTTCGCCGGCAAGACGCTCGCGTCGATCGCTTTCGGCAACGCCGACCTCCCGGCGCCCAACGCCAACCGTGGCTACGGGATCGTCGCGGCGTCGCATCAGGGTTCGGCGGTCGCGAACCCGACGGCCTTCGGCGCGGCCGCGCCGAGCTCTGTGGTGCAGGGCACGACCACCAAACTCAAGGTGGCCGCCGTGCCCGCGAGCGGCGCGATGAACGCGATCACGGGTGTCATGGTGGACGCATCCTCCATCGGGCTCTCGGGGATGCTGGCGCTCAACGACAGCGGCACGGGCGGCGACGAGACCGCCGGAGACTGCCTCTGGTCGGCCGACGTGATCGTCCCCCTGGCCGCGACCGCGGGCGCGGCCTCGCTGCCCGCGACCGTTACCGATGTGCAGAACCGCACGGGCGTCGGCGCTGTCAACCTCACGATCGTCGCCCTGCCGACGGTGAGCGTGGACTTGGGGACAATCTCGTCGGGGCTGACGGTCAACAACTCGCTCAGCCTCGCCGCGTCGCAGGTCCATTGGCTCAAGCTGACGCTCTCCTCGCCGGTGGATCGCTCGATGGGTCAGTACCTGGACATCGACACCGAGGGCAGCGCCCTGGCCCCATCGAACAACACCGAGATCGGCCTGTACAACGCCAACGGCGTGCTCGTCGCCACGGACGACAACGATGGTTCGTCGCTGCTGAGCCAACTCTCGTTCGGCTTGGACGTGCCCGCGCGGCCGGCGGTCAGCACCAGCGTGGCCTACAACGGGCGTGACGGGGCTGTCTTGCCCGCGGGCGACTACTACCTCGCCGTGGGCGGGAACGACAGCGCCTTCGCCGCCTCTTTCGGCGTGACCTCCACCTCGACCGCCACCGGGCCGGTGACCGTGCGGATCAACCTGGGCACATTCACCGGCGGCGGCGTCCCGGCCACGTTCACCGAGCTCGGCGCTTTCGGGAGCACCACCGCCACGCGGACGCAGGCCGTAGCGGGCACCGTCGCCTGGTTCCACTTCACGCTCGACTCGGACGTCTCCCGCGACCTGCTGCAATACCTCGACATCGACACGGAGGGCTCGACGCTGGCCGACACGAGCATCTGCCTCTTCCGCGGCGACACTGGCGCGATCGTGACCACCGACACGAACGACGGCACCGACTTGCTCAGCCAGCTCACCTACGGCTGGACGCTCACCTCCCGGCCGGCCCCCGGCAACGGCGCCGCGTACAACGGGCGCGACGGGGCCACGCTCTCATCCACAACCGACTACTACATCGCCGTCGCCGAGGCGCCGGTGGCCTTCGGCGCCAACTTTGTCGCGGCGTTCCCGGGCTCGACCAGCGCGGACGTGACGCTGAACATCCGACGCGGCGTTCAGCCGCCGCGAACGCCGGTTGTCGTGACCGGACCGGTGGCCAACCCCGCCAACGGGCACAGCTACACGCTCTGGCGCACCAGCCCGACCACCAACAACTGGTACTGGACCGAGGCGGAACAGGCCTGCGTGCTCGCGGGCGGGCACCTGGTTCAGATCGAGGACGAGGCCGAGAACACCTGGGTGATGACCAACGTGCTCAACTTCGACGGGCTGACCAACCGGCGCGCCTGGCTGGGCTACACCGACCGCGACGCCGAGGGGTTCTTCGTCTGGACCAACGGCTCAACCTCTCTCTATTTCAACTGGGCTCCGGGCGAACCGAACAACGCGAACAACAACGAGAACTACGCCGAGATGATCGGCACCGGCATGTGGAACGACCTGGCCGCCGCGGGAAGCAACGACTACGCGATCCTCGAGACCGAGCCCTCGGGCGGCGCGTGCTGCACGGGCGCGACCTGCGCCGTCACGAGCGAGGCCGCCTGCACGGGCGACTTCGCCCACTTCGCCGGCAACGGTACGACGTGCAACGTGCCCGGGAACAACACCTCGCCGTGCTGCCGCGCCGACTACAACCAGAGCGGCGCGGTCTCCGTGCAGGACATCTTCGATTTCCTCAGCGGATACTTCACGCTCAATCCCGCGGCCGACGTCAACGAGAGCGGCGGGGTCTCCGTGCAGGACATCTTCGACTTCCTATCGGCGTACTTCACCGGCTGCACCTGAACCCCGATAGCCGGTAAGCCCCCGCCGCCCCCACATCTCGTTCCCCGCCCGTGCTGACTTTCGCGGCCCGACCGACCCCAGGGTCGGTCGGGCTTTTTTCCCTTTTTTTCCTGTCCGGACGCGACATTCCGACTTGTTTGGGTCGATGTCCTGATCCATACTTGCCCTTCGCCACGGGCCGCGAACTCCACCCTCCGAGTTTGGGAGGGCGCCGAGCCCCGTGCGGCACCGGAGGCCGACATGCCCGCAGTATCCGTGCGTTCCACGCTCCCCGCGCTCGCCCTGCTCGCCGCCGGCCTCGGTTCGCCCGCGCAGGCCCAGTTCACGTTCAACAACTTCCCGAACGCCAACGGTCTGAGTCTGGTCGGCGACGCGGGGATCAGCACGTCCAACAGCCGCCTGCGCATCACCGACAACGGCAACGGCCGCGTCGGCGCGGCGTGGTTCAGCGCCAAGCAGTCCGTCGCCTCCGGGTTCACCACGACCTTCACGTTCTCGATGTCCAGCCTCACCGGCGGCGGCGCCGACGGCATGGCTTTCGTCATCCAGAACTCCGCGTCCAACGCGATCGGGCTCAGCGCCGGGGGTTGCCAGATCGGCTACGACGGGCTGCCCAACAGCATCGCTGTTGAGTTCGACACGTATCAGAGCGGCGCGTGCGACGCGGGCGACGTCAACGACCCCAACGATAACCACGTAAGCCTGCACACCCGGGGCTCGCTTGAGAACAGCGCCAAGGAGTCCGCCTCGCTCGGCTTGAACACATCGATCGGCGACCTGAACAACGGTCAGGTGCACACTTGCCAAGTCGTGTACGTGCCGGGACGCATCCGGGTCTTTGTCGATGATCTGGTCAATCCGGCGATCGACTCGCCGCTGGACATCGCGAGCACGCTCAGCCTCGACGTGGGCGGCGCGTGGGTGGGATTCACCGCGGCCACCGGCGGCGCCACCGAGAACCATGACGTCCGCTCGTGGAGCTTCACGCCGACCTCCAACCCGCAGCCCGGCGACGCCGCCCGTCCGGCGACGCCCCTGATCGAGGAGCCGGGCACGCCGGGCCAGATCCTCAACGGCGCCGACGTGCACATGGTCACCGGGCAGATGTCCAGCCCGGTCGGCGCGGGGCACATGTGCAGCGACTGGGAGATCTGGAAGATCAACCCGGGTCCGGCCGAGAAGGTCTGGAGCGCGTATTGCAAGACCGGAGCCCTCGCCGTGCACATTCACCTCGGCGACGGCGTCTTCGGCGGCTCGTACGCGGGTCGGACCACGCTCGATCAGGGGCCCGATTTCGCCCTGCACGTTCGGCACCGGGACGACTCGGGGAACCCTGACTCTGAGTACAGCCACTGGGCCGTCACCACGTTCCGCACCGCGCCCGCCGACGAGCTCCAGCCGTTGACCGGCGACGACGTTGTGAACCAGCCGCAACCCACGTGGAACGTTGACGGTGTGGGTCCGTTGACCCTGCCCGCGGGCGCGTTGATGGAGCTGGGCTCGGCTCAGGGCGACCTGCTCTACCGGCTCGACGGCACGCCCTCGGGCAACGCGATCACCAACCCGGGGCCGGTCGCCTCGCACGTCCCCATCCGGGTTCGCGTGGCCGCGCCGACAGGTCAGGCGATGAACATCGGCCTGTCGACGATCCACTTCGTCGATCACGAGTGCATCGAGCACGAGATCTACCTTCCGGCGATCTCGCTCGCGGCCTCCGGCGAGGCGCTGTTCTGGGTCAGCACCACCGGGGCGACCTTCCAGGCCCAGCCGACCGACACGGCGCCCACCTTCGGCCACCCGGCCCGCTCGACCGAGCTGCCGTGGACGCTCTTCCAGACCGGCTACGTCATCGAGCGCTTCGCGACCAACCTCCGTCTGCCGGTCAATATCGCGTTTCTGACCAACCCCGGACCGGGGCCCAACGACCCGTTCTTCTACGTGACCGAACTCTACGGCCAGATCATGATGGTGACGCGCTCCGGCCAGGTGAGCGTGTACGCGGGCACGCTGCTCAACTACAACCCCACGGGCATCTTCCCCGGGTCGGGCGAGTCCGGGCTCGCGGGCATCTGCGTCGATCCGGCCACCGGCGACGTGTTCGCCACGCTGCTCAACGCGATCGGCGGCGATCCCAACCAGCTGAGGCCGCGGATCATCCGGCTGCACTCGACCGACGGCGGACGCACGGCGGCGACGCAGACGCTCCTGCGCGAGTTCCCCAACGAGCCGCAGGGACAGTCGCACCAGATCTCCAGCATCACCATCGGCCCCGATGGCAAGCTGTACGTACACATGGGCGACGGCTTCAACGCGGGCATGGGCCAGAACCTCGACGCGGCCCGCGGCAAGATCCTCCGCCTCAACCAGGACGGCTCCATCCCCACCGACAACCCGTTCTACAACGCCGGCGACGGCCTGGGCCCGCGCGACATGGTCTGGGTGTACGGCGTCCGCAACCCCTTCGGCGGGGCGTGGCGACTGAGCGACGGCACGCACTTCACCGTCGAGAACGGCCCGAGCGTGGACCGCATCTTTGTCGCCGTGCCGGGACGCAACTACCTCTACGACGGCTCCGACGCGAGCATGACCAACTTCGCCGCGTACAACTGGACCACCGCGCACGGGCCGGTGAACATCGCGTTCCAGCAATCCGGCGTGGGCTACTTCGACGGCGGTTTCCCCGCGGCCACAAGCGACTTCGCGTTCGTCACCGAGTCCGGCCCGACCTACGCGCAAGGGCCGCAGAGCCTGGGCAAGCGCATCGTCTCGTTCTCGTTCGCCACCGACGGCACGCGCCTGACCGGGCCCGACACGATCGCGGAGTACCACGGCGAAGGCTTCGCCACGGCCGTGGCCCTGGCCTTCGGACCCGACGGCCTGTACTTCTCAGAGCTCTACAAGGACACCGACACCGCCGGGCCTTCCGATCGCGGCGCGAGCATCCTCCGCATCCGCTACATCGGCGGCGGCGGAGCGTGCCAGCCGCACTGCCCGGCCGACTTCAACGAGAACGGCACGGCCACCGTGCAGGACATCTTCGACTTCCTCGCGGCCTACTTCGCCGCGACGCCCAGCGCCGATTTCAACGGAACGGGCGGGATCACGGTGCAGGACATCTTCGACTACCTGGCGGCGTACTTCACCGGCTGCCCCTGATACACGCAAAAGGTGGCACGGGCATCCCTGTCCGTGTCGGCCGCCCCGCGGCCGAACCCCACCCGCGAGACCCCCGAACCGGCCACCACACGCCGTCCGGGCGGTCTTTGCTTCGCATTGGACATCCACAATTCTGCTATTCGACGACGGGCGGACCGGGCGGCCATACCTCGCCGAGCCGCGCCCCGCCCGCGCCAGCACCTATTGATGCTCAAACAGCTTCTTTCGCCCCTCAAGAAAATCACCCGTTTGGCTGAGCCAGCCCCGTGCCCGGCGTGCGTATACGCACGAGGGGAGAATAAGGGAAGGGGAACACGGAGAGGTCTGGAGCCATCTGATGATTCGCACCTGGGCACGCCTTGCATTGTCGTTCGTGGCCGCGCTGACCACCGGAATCGGCTCGCCCGCGTTCGCCGACTGCGACAACCCCACGCCGCCGCTGGTCATCAATCCGGAGTTCCCGGGACAGTTCGCCGCCGGATACTCGTTCGACATCCGCTCCGACCGCCTGATTGTCGGCGACCCTTACGCCAATCCCAATCCGCCGGGTGTTCGCACTACGCTCGGGTTTGCCGCCATTTATGAGCGAGGCACCGACGGCGCGTGGGTTCGTGCTGCCACGCTCGCGCCGGACCCTGCCCCACCCTCGACCGACTCACCGCGCATGGGCTCCGCCACCGCCATCGAGGGTGACGTCGCCGTGGTCGCGGCCGAGTATTCCAGATTCAACGGGCCCAATACCACGCTCTATTTTTACCGCCGCGGTATGAACGCCGCCGGGACCCACACATGGTCGAAGACCGGAAGTTGGACCTATCCGCCGCCGATGCCCGCAACTGCCCGGCCGTTTGTCAGCGGCGTCTGTATCGCGGGCGATACAGTGCTCGTTGCCTTCCAAAACCAAGATGCACTGACCTTCACACGGGACGACACTTCCCCGATGGGTTGGACTCTCGACGCGGAGACGATCCCCGCTAGGGCATACGGAGGAGTGCCCACACACGCCGTTGCCTTCGATGGACGCTTCGCGGTGTTCGGCGAACCAACGCCGTTCGTCGGCGAACCCGCACCCGTCGTCAAGGTCTTTGAGCGAACGCCCGGGGGCTGGATTCTCCGCGACACTTTGTCCGGCCGGAACGACGATCGCAACTTCGGCGTGAGCGTCTCCATCGACGGTGACCTGATCGCGGTCGGCTCCAACCACGAACCGGACGCCTACGCCGTCGGGTACGTACGACTTTTCAGGCGGACCGCCGACGGGTCTTGGCCGCTCGAGGCCGAACTGGAGCATCCCACCATTTTCGATGCACCGCCCAAGTCGGGCTTCGGCATGGCCGTCTCCGTTCGCGGCAACCGTGTCGCTGTTGGATCGTACAAGGAAGATTCCGCCGGCCTGGACTCGGGCGCGGTCCACCTCTTCGAGAAGACCTCCGACCACTGGCAGGGCATCAGCACCTACTCGCTCCCCAACAGCGACGCCGCCCAGTTGGGCATGGACGTGATCCTGCTCGACGACACGCTCGCGGCCGGCGCCCAGGGCCTGGACGGTGTCGGCGGCGTGGTGCTCTTCGGCCGCTGCTCCATCTCGGGCTCGCCCACCGATCCGACGCCGCGATGCCTCCCCGGCGTGCTCGGCCTGTTGAGCTACATCGAAGCCTTCTTCCTCAACTCACCCTTCGCGGATTTCAACCACAGCGGCGCCGTTACGGTGCAGGACCTCTTCGACTATCTCGCCGCGTGGTTTGCCGGCTGTCCGTGACGCGATGCGGAAATCGCGACCGTGTCGGCGGGCTCTATTCACCCATCGCGCCTTCGAACTCGGCTTGAGCAGCCCCATCGCTTCTGCGCCAGTTCACAGCTCTCGCCCGGCGATCACCCTTGATGAAAGCCAAACGCCCATCAGCCCCACGGCGGCTGGGCGGCCGATCATCGGCTGGACGCCGATGCCACGGTTGAGGACCAAAATCTTATCCAGTTGCCGCTGGCGAAGTTGGCGACGTCGGCGTCGCGCCAGTTGCGGGCGCTGAGGACCTCGGCGAGACGGCCGAGGTCGCGGGGCGAATCGATGCCCCGCGGCAGGCGGTCCGCGCCGAAGCCGCCGTCCATATCCGAGCCCAGCCCGACGTGCCGCCGGTCGCCGGCCAGGTCGCAGATGCGCTCGACGTGGTCGATCGCGGCGTCAACCGTG
This sequence comes from uncultured Phycisphaeraceae bacterium, assembly GCA_964630785.1. GTDB lineage: Bacteria > Planctomycetota > Phycisphaerae > Phycisphaerales > UBA1924 > JADLCX01. The sequence goes on from CAZVZG010000017.1 coordinate 14,052, forward strand.
GGTCGCGGCGCGCCGGCCGCCCCGCACGCCGGGTCGATGAACCGGGCGAAGAGGTTGAGGCCGACGATGCCGCCGCGACGCGCGATCTCGCGGACCTGATCGTCGCTGAGGTGCCGTTGTGCGCCGGGGTCGCCCAGGAGCGCACGGCAGTTGGAGTGCGAGGCGATGATCGGCCGGTCGGTCAGGCCGCACAGCTCCGAGAAGGCCCGATCGGAGAGGTGCGAGGCATCGTGCACGAGGCCGAAGCGGTCCATCTCGCGGACCAGTTCGCGCCCGAGCGCCGAGATGCCCTCTTGCGTTGAGTTTCCGCCGGCGTAGCGGGACGACTTCGCCCAGGCCAAGCCGATCGCGACCACGCCGCGCTCTCGCCACCACGCCAGATCGCCGGGCGAACGGATCGGGTCGGCGTTCTCGATGAGGATGCCGATGTGAAGCGGGGGTTGGCCGCGTTCGCGGGCCTTTCGCTCGAAGTGGGCCGGGCCGGGCGGGACGGGCTTGGAGACACCCATCCCGCCGCGGACCTCGCCGGTGCCGGGCTCGACGCGGAGGAACCGGCGCAGGTCGATGCGGCAACGGCCCGCGTCTTGCCAGGTGAGGTACGCCTCAAGCTGAGCGAGGCCGACGGCGTGCGCCCGCTCGAAGTCGCCCGCGGCGTAGCCCTCCGGCCCGGTCCCTTCCGGTTCGGTGAAGATCGTGGCGAGGGCGAGGCGGACGCCGCCTGCATCGAGCGCGGGGAGCGTTACGGCCGCGGGCGGGTGCGGGCCCGCGGCGGGGTCGAGCGGCGCGAGCATGTCGCGCCCGCAGACGGCGAGGTAGGCCAGGTCGAGGTGAGCGTCGAACCAGAGCATCGGCAACGGTAGACTGCGCGCGTGCTGCAACTGTGGATGTATGGCCTGTTCGTGCTGATCGTTGCGGGAGCGCCGTTCGTGCTCGTGATGGGCCTGGCCCGGCGCTGGAGCGAGCGTTCGCGCCGCATCGGGCGCGACGTCGGCGCGGTGGTCGGGTTCGGCGTCACAGCGGCTTCGTTGATGTGTCTGTGGCTGGGCCTCGGGCTCTCGAACGGCACGGCGGTCTGGGTTTGCGTCGGGCTTGCCTGGCTGTGGAGCGCGGGCGCGGTGTACGAACTGACCAACCGGTGGTGGATGACGGGCGCGGCGATCGCCGCGGGCGTGGGAAGTGTCTGGGTGCTCTTCGCCATCGAAGAGCGGACGCACGGGCCGTGGTACATCCGGAGCCAGGGGCTCGCGATGCTGGCTTCGATCGGGAGCGGGGCCGTCGCGTGGCACACGGCGATGCTCGCCGTGCTCGGCGCGTGGGCGAAGTCGATCGGCCGACGCGAGCGCCGGGCTGAATCCGGCGGGTGCGTGGGCTGTGGGTACGACCTGTCGGGGGGGGCGGGGAGGGCGGGGGGGGCGGTTGAGCGGTGTCCGGAGTGCGGTCGAGCCAACATGCAACGGGAATCTACCCGCCCGCGGCCTTCGCCGGATAGCCGAGCTTCCTGAAGTGCTCGACCAGGCGGTCGCGGTGGTCGCCCTGAATCTCGAAGCCGTCGTCGAGCGGTGTGCCTCCCGCGCCGAGCGTCGCCTTGAGCTGCTTGAGCATGGCGGGCAGGTCGTTTGTGCGTTCTGATCTCGGGGCCAGTCCGCTGATGACGGTCACGAACTTCCCGGCACGCTTCTCGCGCCGGACGCGCACCGGCTGGTCCACGGGGTCGAGCACCTTGCCGTCACGCCCGCGGGGGCAGGTGCACGCGGCGTGCGTCTGGCCGCAACGTTCGCAGGTGACTGGGCGTTCGAGCGGGGTTCCCGAGAAGAGGCCGGACATGGGAGCGGGATGGTATGGGGCCGCGCTACGGCTCCGGTCTAGGGCGCGGTATATTGCCCGCATGACCGCCAAACGCGAGCATTTCCACGAGGCCGAGCGGAACGACCCACGGCTGCGCTGCCCGAAGGACGGCACGCTCATGCAGCGCGAGCAGGTGGGCGGGCCCGGCGGCGTGGGCATCGACCGCTGCGGGCATTGCGGGGCGCTGTGGCTGGACAAGGGCGAGCTGGAGCGGCTGATCGCGATGAAGGCCGCCAAGAGCGCCGACATCGGGCCGTTCCGCAACGACCGCTACGTCAAGCCGCTGGGGGCGCTGACCTGCCCTCGCGACAACTCGATCCTCACAGAGGTCGCCGACAAGAGGCAGCAGCACGTACTGGTGATGATCTGTACCGAGTGCGGCGGGAAACTGCTCGACGCGGGCGAACTCATCGACCTTCAGGAGGTCACGTTCGTGGAGCGGTTGAAGGCGACGCTGCACCTTTGAGCGAGCGGGACACCTCGACTCAAACAGCGACCTGCTTCACGCTCAGCGAAACCGCGAACTCCGCGCCCGACTTCGCCTTGATAGACTCCACCGTTTCGCCGGGGGCCAGCTCGGTGAGCACGAATCGGTGCTTGGCGGCGTCGAACTCGAACACGGCCAGGTCGGTGATGAGCATGTGCACGCAGTTGCGGCCCGTGAGCGGAAGGCCGCACTCTTTGACGAACTTGAATCCACCGTCCTTGGCGTTGTGCTCCATGGTCACGACGACCTTCTTGACGCCCGCGACGAGGTCCATCGCGCCGCCCATGCCCTTGACCATCTTGCCGGGAATCATCCAGTTGGCGATATCGCCCTCCTGGCTGACCTGCATGGCCCCGAGGATGCACATGTCGATGTGCCCGCCACGGATCATGGCGAAGGAGTCGCTGGAGCTGAAGTAGCTCGCGCCCTTGCGGGCGGTGACGGTCTGCTTGCCTGCGTTGATGAGGTCGGCGTCGACCTCTGCGTCGGCGGGGAAGGGCCCGATGCCGAGCAGACCGTTCTCGCTCTGGAGCCAGACGTCCATTCCGGGCGGGATGTAGTTGGCCACCATCGTCGGCATGCCGATGCCGAGGTTGACGATGAAGCCGTCGCGGAGTTCCTTGCTGGCACGGATCGTGATCTGGTCGCGGGTGAGGGGCATGGGGAAGGATATCCGATATCGGATGGCGGATTTCGGATAGCGGATGGAAGGAATTGACGCCATCCGCCATCCGCCATCCGATATCGCTCTAGTTGTCCACGCCGAACGTGACCGTCACCACCGCCTGCACGTCCTTGTCGATGGTGGTGGTGTCGTAGAGGCCGTAGGACGCCACGTCGGTCGAGTTGGGCTGGGTGATCTGGAGCACGCCCATCTGGGCGTCGCGGATGGCCCCGAGGCGGCCGCCGGAGTTCTGGACGATCTCGTCGGCGCGAGCCCGAGCATCTTTGGCGGCGTCGCCGAGGATCTGGACTTTCAGGTCCGGCAGTTTGCCGTAGTAGTACTGCGGGGCGTACGAACTGACCTTGACCCCGTCGCGGAGCAGTTCGGTCACCTCGCCGGCCGACTTGGCGATCCGATGGACGTCCGTGCTGGTGATGGTGAACGAGCGGGACAGGCGGTAGGCCGCGATCTCGCGCGTCTCCTTGCCCGCGGAGTCGCGCGCGTAGAACTGGTCGGTGTCGATCGGTCCGAGCACGGCCTCGTCGGGCTTGAAGCCGCGGGAGGTGAGGAACTTCTGCACGGCTGTGACGCTGGCTTCGAGCACGCCGAACGCGGCGGTCATCTCTTTGTGCTCGCTGCTGACGGCGATCCGCCACACGCCCGTGTCCGACGTCACCCGCACGCGGGCGGAGCCCTTGACCGTGATGTCCTGCCGGGCTCTGGCCTGGGCCCGGGCATGTCCGGCCAGGGCGCGTCCGGCGACGACGGTGCTCGTAATGGCCGACACGGCGACGCCGACGGCCAGCACAACGGCGGTTCCGAGCAGGTTGATACGGACACGATGCTCCGTCATCGGCGGGGCTCCGGTGGGAAGAGGGCGACTCGGGTTGGGGTTTCGCCGCGAAGGCCGGCGCGCCAGGGCGCGGACGCCAATATCGGAATCTCCGCGCCCAACCCATCAAAGGAACAAAGTGTCGGGGCGCGGTATTCTGTCGGGTGTTCGCGGCGATCCACGACAACGGCCCGCCGGCCGCGTAACCGGTCCCGGTCGCCCTCTTTGGAGGCCCAGCATGTCTCAGACCCCTCTCCCCCCACCGCTTCCTCCGCAGTTCCCACCGACGGAGGGGCACGACTTGGGCCTGGAACCCACTCGCAAGTCCTGGCCCAAGGTCATCGGCGTCCTGTCGATCGTCTGGGGTTCGTTGTGGCTTTTTTGCAACGGCTGCGGCCTGATCGGCCAGGTGTTCCAGTCGGCGATGATGAAGATGATTCCCCAGCCGACGGGGCCCAACGCCCAGCAGATCCCCCCCATGCCGGACGTGATGAAGCCGACGGTGCTCGATATCGCCGGCATGAGCGCGGGCATGATCCTTTGCGTGGTGCTGATCGTCGCGGGCGCAATGCTCGTGGCCAGGAACCCCAAGGGCCGGGTGACCCACCTGGTCTACGCCGCGCTGAGCATTCTCGCGACCCTGATCGGGACGACGTTCGCATTCCAGAAGCAGGCCGCGATCCAGGCCTGGGCCAAGCAGAACCCCGACAACTTCTGGGGCAAGAGCCAGTCGCACGGCGGTGGACTTGCGTTCATCTTCATCGGCGTGGCGGTCCTGCTGGCTATGGCGTACCCCTTGTTCCTCCTGATATGGTTCCTCGCAGTGAAGCGTGACACCCGCGAAATCACCCAGGGTTCCGAGGAGCCGATCGTGTGACGAAGCCCGTTCACCCGTCCACCGGCCGGATCATCGCCGGACTGGACATCGGCGGAACCAAGATCGGGATGTGCCTGGGCACGCAAGACGGTCGCGTGCTCGTGGCCGAGCGCGTGCCCGTGGACCGGGCTTCCGACCCCGGGCCGATGCTGGAGGTCTGCCGCGAACGCCTGCTGAAACTGCGCGAGCAGTTGGGGCCGGACACACCGCCGCTCGCGGCGGTCGGTTGCTCGTGCCCCGGCCCGCTCGACTACAAGGCCGGGCGGTTCATCAACCCGCCGAACAACCCCCGCTGGCACGGCTTTGGCCTGCGCGACTGGATGGCCGGGGCGTTCAATTGCCCCAGCGCCATGATGAACGATGCCAACGCCGCGGCGCTGGCGGAGTGGCTCTGGGGTGCTGCCCGCGGCACGTTCACGAGCTTGTTCCTGACTATGTCCACGGGCATGGGGGCCGGGCTGATCATCGACGGCCGGCTCTACGAAGGCCCGCTCGGCCTGGCCGGCGAGATCGGGCGCATCCGCCTGCGCGACACCGACGACGGGCCCGTCGGCTTCGGCCGCCGGGGCAGCGTGGAGGGCTACGCGAGCGGGCCGGGCATGTCGCAACTGGCGGTGTCCGAGGCGATCGCGTGCACGCATCGGAACGAGGAAACGGCGTTGCGGCACGAACTGACCGAACGCGGCACGATCTCGCCCGAGGCGCTGTGCGAGGCGGCCCGGGCAGGCGACGCCGCAGCGTGCCGGGTTACCGATCGGGTCGCGGCGGAGCTCGGCCGCCTGATGGCCATCATGACCGACGTTCTCAACCCGGAACTGTTTGTGCTGGGCACGATCGGGACGGCGTACCCGGACCTGTTCATCCCCGGGGCGACGAAAGCGTTGCGGCGGGAGGCGATCCCGGCGGCGGCGGCGATCGTCCAGGTCAAGCCCTCGGGCCTGAGCGATCGCGGGAATCAGCAGGCGCTGGCGGTCGGGGTGAACCTCTTACGCGGTGCGACGCACGGTGCGGAACGATGAGCGTCATCGACGATGAAGCGCTCGACTCGCCCTCCCCCCGGCCCCCTCCCTCTGGGAGGGGGAGTTTGCATCCGCTGCTGCGCGATGCCGCGGCGGTGATCTTCGACTTTGACGGCGTGCTGGTGGATTCCGAGCCGCTGCACGAGGAGGCGATCAAGCGGACCGGGGCCTCGCGGGGTTGGAAGATGACCCGCGAGCACTTCCTGAGCATGGTCGGCAAGGGCGACGAGCACGCGATGCGCCTGCTCGCTCGCGAGAACGGCCACGAGCTGACCGACCGCGCCGTCGTGGAACTTTGCGAGGAGAAGCACCGGCACTGCCTCAGGCTCATTCAAGAGAAGCGGTTTTCGGTGCAGCCCGGCGTGCCCGAGCTCGTCGGTCTTGTGAGCGCGGCCATGCCCGCGGGCGTCTGCTCCGGCTCGCGGCGCGACGTGGTGACGGGGATGCTCGCGGCGAGTGGGCTGGCGCCCTTTATGCGCACAGTGGTCACGCACGAGGACGTCCGCGAGCCCAAGCCCGCGCCCGAGGGCTACCTGCTCGCGGCGGCGCGGCTGGGGTTGGGGGCGGACGCGATGGGCGGGTGCGTGGTGATCGAGGACAGCCCGACGGGTATCCGAGCGGCGAAAGCAGCGGGCATGCGCGTGCTCGCCGTGTGCCACTCGTTCGGGCCCGAGCGGTTGGGCGAGGCCGACACCGTGCTCAGGCACATCTCCGAACTCGTGCCGCTCGGGCGTGATGGCGCCTGTCAGGGATGACCGCCGGGCGAAGGGTGAGACTTCAACCAGACCCGGGCGCCTTGGGCAACTCCGGTGCGATCAACGGCCACAGACAGCCGCATTCGGGGCAGACCGCCGGGCCGACCTGCGCGACCAAGTCAGGCGCGGCGATCTCCGCAGGTCGCACGTTCCCGAGCGGGAACCCGCAGTCTGGGCAGACGGCCCCCTGCGCGGCCGCGACCAGACGGCGACGTTCGGTGCGGAGACGGCGAATGCCGAGGATCATCAATACGACACCGAATGCGACACTCAGCGGCACCGTCCATCCGGGCAGCCCAGGAACCCACTGCGCATCGAAGATGAAGCTCGACGAGTACACATACCCGCCGGTGACGCAAAGCCATGTGCTGGTGGGGTGCGCCCGAGCCAGCATGTAGGTCCGAAGGCACCCCTCTGATTGAGCAAGTTGCTTCGCGGCCGCGGCGCGTCGCGAGCTGACCTCCGCCATTGCAGTCCGAACCGATCCTTCGTGGGCGAGCTGTTTCACCACGGCGACACGCTCTCGCCGGAGCCGCATCAACAAGCGCCTATTGCCCGCAACACGCAGCGCGCCTGCAACAAAGACCATCGCACCACCCATCAGGATCGTTGACACGAGAAAAGCCCGCTGCACGCGATGCCCGGCGGCGATCACGAGTGCTGTGATCAGGGCAATGACGAGCAGAGTCCCGACATTGGTCAAAGCGACTCTACGGCGGAGACGCCTCTTCTGCTCGGGCTTGAGCGTTGGCTTGCCCGCCAAGCGCCTGCGCTCCTCCCTTCCCAGGCACGCGCAGACGTAGTGCTCCCACTGCGACCACGCCTTTGCACCATCTCGACGGCGCGGCGTCACACAAACCTCGCCGCCACCGTGCTCCCGCCGCGGCTATCGATCTCGGCCTTCAGATCAGCGACAAACTCGCGCAGGTTCATCTGCCCCAGGTCTTTCTGGATGCCGCGGGCGCGGACCGACACCTTGCTCACTTCCTCGTCCCGCGGCCCCACCACCAGCAGATAGGGCACCTTCCAATCCGTCGCGTTCTTGACCTTGGCCTGGATGCGATCGCCCGAGAAATCCACGGTGGCGCGGCAGCCGATCGCCTTGAGTTGCGACAGGACCTCTTTCGCGTACCCGTCGGTCTTCTCGCTGATCGGCAGCACGCGCACCTGCTCGGGCGCGAGCCACGTCGGGAACGAGCCCGCGAAGTGCTCGATGAGCACGCCGCAGAACCGCTCGAAACTGCCGAAGGGGGCCCGGTGGATCATCACCGGGCGGTGCGGCTGGTTGTCCGGGCCGACGTAGGAGAGGTCGAAGCGGATCGGCAGGTTGTAATCCACCTGCACGGTGCCCAACTGCCAGTCGCGCCCGATCACGTCCTTGATGACAAAGTCGATCTTGGGCCCGTAAAACGCGGCCTCTCCCGGCTCCCGGCTGAAGGGAACGCCCAGCGACTCGGCCGCGGCGATGCACGCCGCCTCGGCCTTGTCCCAGTTGGACGGGTCGCCGGTGTATTTGCCGCTGTCGCGGTCGCGCAGACCGACCCGCACGCGGTAGTCCTTCATGTTGAGCGTGCTGAGCACGGTCTTGACCAGCGAGAGGCAGCCGATGAGCTCGGCGGGCACCTGCTCCTCGGTGCAGAACAGGTGCGCGTCGTCCTGGGTGAAGCCGCGGACGCGGGTCATGCCGTTGAGCTCGCCCGACTGCTCCCACCGGTAGACGGTGCCGAACTCGGCCAGGCGCACGGGCATGTCGCGGTAGCTGTGCGGTGCGCTCGCGAAGATCTTGATGTGGTGCGGGCAGTTCATCGGCTTGAGCAGATAGCCGTCGAGCAGCTTCTCGTCGGCCAGCACCCGCTCGGGGCCGATCGCCTCGCGACCGGTCCGCTTGTTGATCTGCTCGGCCAGGCGCGCCGACACGCCCTCGAGCCGGTTGGCCATCTCGGCGCACGAGCAGCCCTCGGTGATGCACCGGGCCATCGCGTCGCTCTCGGGGATCGCGGGGTATTGCGACTCCTTGTAGTACGGGAAATGGCCGCTGGTCTTGTAGAGCTCCAGCTTGCCGATGTGCGGGGTGAAGACCTGGTGGTAGCCCTGCTTCTCCAGCTCGTGGCTGATGAACTTCATGAGTTCCTGGCGCAGCACGCTTCCCGCCGGGGTCCAGAGGATCAGCCCTTGGCCCACGTCGTCGTCGATGTGGAACAGGCGGAGTTGCTTCCCGATCACACGGTGGTCGCGCTTGCGGGCCTCTTCCAACTGGTTCATGTGCGCGTCGAGCTCGGCGCGGCTGGCGAACGCGGTCCCGTACACGCGGGTCAGCCGGTCGCTGTTCTCGTCGCCGTGCCAGTAGCTGCTGGCCAGCGACATCACCTTGACCGCGCCGATCCGCCCGGTGCTCGGAACGTGCGGCCCGCGGCACAAATCCTCCCAGTTCTTCCCCGGCGTGCCGGTCGCGTAGAAGCTCAGCCGGCACTCGGGCCGAAAGTTGATGATCACGCCGGGGGTGACCTCCGAGCGGTGGTGTTGGAGCTTGGCCCCATCACCCGCCTCGAGCGCGTCCTTGGCCAGGGCGATCTCGGCGTTGTCGATCTTGTACTTGTTCCCCTCGGCCTTGAGCTTGGCCAGGCCTTCCTCCGCGTCGAGCTCATAGCGGGTGAACGGCCGGTCTTCCTTGATGATCGCGTCGATCTCCTGCTCGATGCGCTGAAAATCGCCCGAGCTCAGCGGCCGGTCGCCGGGCACGTGCATGTCGTAGTAGAACCCGGTGGCCAGCGGCGGGCCGTAGGCGAGCTGCACGCCCGGGATCACCCGCTGGATGGCCTCGGCCATGATGTGGGCCGCGGAGTGGCGGATGAGGTACAGCGCGTCCGGGTCGGGCTGCTTGTCCCGGGTCTTCTCGGTGACGATGGCCAGCGAGCAGTCGCGCTCGATGAGGGTGCTCAGATCGCGCAGGTCGCCGTCCACCTTGCACCCCAACGCGGCCAAGGCCAGGCGCGGGCCGATCGATTCGGCCACTTGCCGGGCGGTCACGGGGTGCTCAAAGGTCTTGACGGAGCCGTCGGGGAGGGTGATGCGGGGCATGGGTGAATATCGGATATCGGATGGCGGATTTCGGATGGGGGAAAGACGCGGGAAATCGGCGGCGGTGCGGGGGCGGGGGCGGGCGGCGGGCGGCGGAAACGAACAAGCCCGGCGCGGGGCCGGGCTTGGGGGTGGACACGACGGAGACCCGTGCGCGCGGGCCGGCCTACCCGCGGGGGTCGGGGATACGGGTGGTCGTACGCGTGGGCGGTTGCACACGGTGGGGCATGAGGGATAGGTTAGGCCGCACCCCCTTCCGATTCTCGCTTTGCTCGGATGTCCTCTCCCGCCGGTCGCGGGAGAGGGAGGCTCCCCATTGACCGATCCGCCCCCATCCCCCATCCCCCATTCGCTATCCGCTATCCGCCATCCGCTATCCCGATCCGCGGTAGACTTGGCCCCGTGATCTGCCCGTACTGCGAGCACAACGACGACAAGGTGATCGACAGCCGCGCCAGCGAGGGCGGCAAGGTGGTCCGCCGCCGGCGTGAGTGCCTCAAGTGCCAGAAGCGGTTCACGACCTACGAGCGGGTTGAGGAGTCGGCCCGGCTGATCGTGCTCAAGAAGGACGGCACGCACGTGCCGTTCAACCGCGAGAACATCCTGCGTGGCGTGATCGCGGCGTGCGGCAAGCGGCCCGTGCCGGAGGACGCCAAGCTGGGGATCGTGGAGGAGGTCGAAGAGGAGCTGCACCGCGAGTTCGAGCGCGAGGTGCCCAGCAAGGTGATCGGCGAGAAAGTCATGGCTCGACTGAGGCAGCTCGACGAGGTCGCGTACGTGCGGTTCGCCAGCGAGCACTACCAGTTCCGGAACGTCGGCGAGTTCGTCGAGGAGCTCCGGCACCTGGATGGGCGGATCAGGGACGTGAAGGACCAGCAGCCGCTGTTCGACGAGCGGGGCGGGCGGCGCGCCGAGAACGCGACGCCCTGAGGCTTTGAGTGTCCCAACCCCGGCGAGCCCATCGCCCGAACCGGTCGTTTCTGGGGGTGAGATATGGCGGGCCGGGGGACGGGCGGGGGAATCGGTGAAAATTTGTTCTCGGCGGACTTGCATCCGGGCGGATGCGGGGCATCGGTTGTAGTGGCCCGCGCCGATCGAACGGACATTTTCGGAAGCGGCGGAGCCGACAGGAGGCGGTCATGCTCGCCCGAAAGGTCGTCGATCTGGTGTGGCTCGGCACGGTGATGGCGGCGAACACGCTCGCGCAGGCACAGTTGGCGGTGGTCTCGACCTCGCCGGCGATCAACGCCGCCGGGGTCCCGACGGGCTCGGCGATCTCGGTCACGTTCGATCGGCCGTTGAACCCGGCCAGCGTCACGGCGCAGAGCTTCGGGGCGTTCGCGAGGTGGAGCGGGCCGGTGGCGGGGACGGTGGCGCTCTCCAACGGCGACCGGACGGTCACGCTCACGCCGTCGCGACCGTTCAAGGCCGGCGAGCAGGTGATGGTGGTTCTGTCGCACGATCTGCGGGGGGCCGACGGAACGTTCCTCCGATCGGCTGGCTACTCGGTCCTGTTTACCACGGCCGTGAGCGCGACCCCAGGCCACGTGTTCAGGGAGGTGGACCGCGTGTACACGCGGGGGCCTAACGGCGTCGGGCCGCAGACGCGGATCTACGGAGGGCTCGCGTGCGACCTGGATCGCGACGGATGGAGCGACCTGACGATCATCAACGAGGTGTCGGCCGACGTGCGGGTGTTCATGAACCGGGCCGACGGAACGGGGCTCTTTCAGCCGAGCTTCCTGACTCCGCCGACTGGCATTCCGTTCGAGTCGAGCCCCAACGAGCCGGCGGATTTCAACCGGGACGGGTTTGTTGATCTGGTGACGTCCAGCAACGCCGAGGACAAGATCGCCGTGCTCTTTGGCAACGGAGACGGGACTTTCGACCCGGCGGTGGAGATCGCGGTGGGGCAGTATCCGCGCGGGTTCGCGGTGATGGATGCCGACGGGGACGGCGACATGGACATCGCTCTGGCGCAGGCCGACGCGAACAACATCGCGCTGTTCCTGAACAACGGATCGGGCGGGTTCGCGGCGCCCGCGACCTTCGACGGGGGGCTGGGCGGCGAGTACGGGATGAACGCCGCAGACATGAACGGGGACGGCATCATCGACCTGGTGGTCGGCGGGATCGACACGCAGGAAGTTTCGGTCCTCCTCGGGACGGGGAGCGGGTCGTTCACGCTCACCGACACGCAGTCGATCGGGGGCGCTCCGTGGGTGGTCGTGTGCGCGGACGTGAACGGCGATGGGAACATGGACGTGACCACGGCCAACTCATTCTCCGCCAACGGCTCGATCGTGCTGGGCGATGGGACCGGACACCTCGGCGACAGCCCGACCAATCAGCCGGTCTCGGGGCACTGCGTCGCCACCGATGTCGTGGACTTTGAGGGAGACGGCGACATGGACTGGATCTTGTCGTCCTTCGGCGGTGGTGCGTGGCACATGTTCGTCAACGACGGCACGGGTGGCTTCTCGCCTTACAGAGTGGTGGATGCGCCCTCAAACCCCGCCTGCTGCCTCCCGGCGGACTTTGACAACGACGGCGACGTTGACCTGGCGTTCATCGACGAGATCGCCGACATCATCGTTCTGATGCACAACGTCTGCGCCGCCGACATGAACGCGAACGGGGCCGTGACCGTACAGGACATTTTCGACTTCCTGGCGGCCTACTTCTCGGGCGACGCGGCCGCGGATTTCAACGGCTCTGGCGGCGCCACCGTGCAGGACATCTTCGACTTCCTCGCGGCCTATTTCACGCCCTGCGCGTGATGCGGGCGCCTCCGGGCCCGCCGAATCAGGAAGGCGCGGGCGTGAGCGCCGACCACCCCGGACCGCCGGCGGCATATGCTGTCCGGCCATGCCGAAGAAACTCTTTGCCACCGCCGCGGAAGCCTTCGCCGACCTCAAATCTCTAGGCGTGCTGAAAGAGAACATGACCGTGATGGTCGGCGGATTTGGCCTGTGCGGTATTCCCGAGCACCTCATCGCCGCGCTGCGCGACAGCGGCGTGAAGGGCCTGACCTGCGTGAGCAACAACGCGGGCGTTGACGACTTCGGGTTGGGCCTCCTGCTGCAAACGCGACAAATCCGCAAGATGATCAGCTCGTACGTAGGCGAGAACGCGACATTCGAGAAGCAGTTCCTCTCGGGCGACCTGGAGGTCGAGTTCAACCCGCAGGGCACGCTGGCCGAGCGGATCCGCGCCGGCGGGGCAGGAATCCCGGCGTTTTATACGGCGACCGGCGCCGGCACGCTGGTGGCCGAGGGCAAGGAAATGCGCTCGTTCCTGCGGCCTGGACAGGGCGTGGGGGGCGCGACGATCCCGGGTCGTGGATTCGCCGGGCGTGCGCCGGGGACGGCTGGCGCGGGCAAGCCGGTGCAGGCGGGCGAGCCTCGCGACTATGTGCTGGAGACCGGCCTGTACGCCGACCTGGCGCTGGTGAAGGCGTGGAAGGCGGACGGATTCGGCAACCTGATTTATCGCAAGACGGCGCGGAACTTCAACCCGATGATGGCCACGGCCGCGGCGTTCGTGATCGCGGAGGTCGAGGAGATCGTGCCGACGGGCGAGATCGACGGGGATTCCGTGCACACGCCGGGCAACTACATCGATCGGATCGTGCAGGCCGCGCCGGAGAAGCGGATCGAACAGAGGACGGTGAGGAAGTAGAGAGCCCCGAGCGCAAGCTCGGGGGCCCCGCATCCACGAAACCCCAGATTCGTAGAGAGCCCCGAGCGCAAGCTCGGGTGGAGAGCGCCGGGTGGAGTGCACGCCAGTTTTCTCGTCGCCCTATACTCTCACACTGTTCAGTCGTGAGTGGCCAATATGAGACATCGCCACGATCAATCGCCCCTAGCACGCTTGTCGCCGGCCGACCTTCATCGCCCCGTGAGGGCTGGCGACGCACTCCGTCGCGTAGATCTGACCCTGCTGTGGTTGATCGCATCAGGTCTGGCCGCTGGCTGCGGGCTCCTCATCGCGGCCTCATTGGTCGGATGGAACAGAGCGACCAACCCGCGGTGGGTCGAGGCGCTCTGCCTATGCGTTGGAGCGACCGTGGGTGCAGCCTTCTACGCGAGCGTGGCCATCCGAACTTACCGGTGGTGGCAGCGGCGACGCCCTCGCACATAGTTGATCAGAGAGCCCCGAGCGCAAGCTCGGGTGCATTCCACAACCGATCGGGTCCGGACGCCACCGCAATCCCGCCGCGTCGTCGCCGAACACGCAAAGGATTCCAGATCCCAGAGGTTTCAGTGCAGTCTGGCGCCGGATCATCCATCGTGCCGCCGCACGGCCGAGATTCCCGAAACCCGAGCTTGCGCTCGGGGCTCCCCGGGTCGTATGTTTGTCGCGGATTTGTGCCGCGATGAACGCCCGAGCTTGCGCTCGGGGCTCTCTCAAAGGCCCAGCGACTTGTCCCACCCGGGTCGGCCGTGGCCGGGCGGGGGTGCTTCCTGCATCTCCAGGACGTACACGATTTTCTCGTCGAGTGAACCGGGTTCGTAGAGGTACCCGGTGCTCGCATGGTCGGCCCACGCTCGCTGCCGCGGGCCGATGATCCGGTGCTCGCGCAGCTTGCGAGTCCCCCACTCTTTCAACTGCTTGACCATTTGCTCCGGGGGCGATTCCGGGTTCGCGATGACGACGTGGACGTGGTTCGAACGCACGGCGAGCGCTCGCAGATCCCACGCGCGGATGCGGCAATGCCGGCGCATGACGTCATCCACGAGGATTCGAGCGGTGAGAGAGAGCGTGACCGGCTCGTGCTGCAGCGCGTGCAACTCACGATCGAATCTCTCCTGATCTTGCCCGAGCCGCGGAGCCCCGAACGTGTTGTGCCCATGATCGACCGAACCCGCTTCGTCTCCGTGCAGCCATGTGCCGTAGGTGTGCCAGGTGAGGAAGTATCCGGGGGCGAAGACGGCCATTCGCTTCAGCATACTGGGGGTGCCCCGGCCAGGGGGGGAAGCCCTGCCGGGTCGCGGGGACGGTTGCGGGGGGCGGGGCGTTTCCGAAATGGGCGATGTTGTGCGATGCACCCGAGCTTGCGCTCGGGGCTCCCTGTTCAGAGTTGGCGAAGAAACCGCAGGTCGTTGGCGAACAACATTCGGATGTCGGGGATGCCGTACTTGCCCATCGCCAAACGCTCGATACCGAATCCGAACGCGAAGCCCGACCATTCCTCCGGGTCGATGCCGCACATCTCCAGCACGGCGGGGTCGACCATGCCGCAGCCGCCCAGCTCGATCCAGCGCGGGGGCTGGTTGGGGCGAAGGGCGATCTTCATGTCGAACTCGGCGCTGGGTTCGGTGAAGGGGAAGTAGCTCGGGCGCAGGCGGATCTCGGCGTCGGGACCGAAGTAGCTGCGGGCGAAGTGCAGCAGCGTGGACTTCAGGTCGGCCATGCTCACGTCGCGGTCGATGTACAACCCTTCGATCTGGTGGAACATGAAGCTGTGCGTCGCGTCCACCTCGTCAGGTCGGTACACGCGGCCCGGCGCGACGATCTTGATCGGCGGCTTGCGGGTCTCCATCACACGGACCTGCACGGTGCTGGTCTGGCTGCGCAGCATCCGCGGCGGGCCCTGGGTCGGGCCCGTCGACGGGTCGTCGATGTAGTAGTTGTCGATCGGCTCGCGCGCCGGATGCTCGGCCGGGATGTTGAGTTTGATGAAGTTGTGCTGGTCGTCCTCGAGTTCGGGCCCCTGGGCGACCTCGAAGCCCATGCGTGCGAAGACCTCGACCAGCTCGTTTCGCACGCGTGTGATGACGTGCTGCCTGCCCACGCCAGTCGCGTAGCCGAGCCCCGGCTCGGTGACGTCGATCACCGGACCCGACGCCGCCTTGCCCCCCCCAACCCCCCAACCCCCCACCCCCCCACCCCCGGCGGCTTCCTGTTTCGCCTTGAACGCCTCTTCCAGCTTCACCCGCACCTGGTTGGCCCGCGCACCGACGGTCGGCTTCTGCTCCTTGGGAACGTCTTTGAGCGCACCCATCGCGGCCTTGACCTTGCCGGCGGCGCCGAGGTAGGCGATGCGCCATTGCTCCACGGCCGCGGCGTCGCCGGCGGCGGCGAGCTCGGCCAGGCCGGCGGATTCGAGCTGGGTCAGTTGTTCGATCATGTCGGGCATTGGGCCCGCAGTGTAGAGGGCAAAAAAGCACAGGGCCCGCCACGGAACGGGCGGGCCCTGCGGGTGTGATCGATGCGAAGACCGGGGATCAGTTGGTGGTCTTGGTCTTGCAGCAGGCGGGCTTCTCGCCGGACGCGGCCTTGTCCTTGCAGCAGTCCGTCTTCTCGGCGCAGGCGGCCTTGTCAGCGCACGCGGCCTTGTCGGAGCAGCTGTCCATCTTGTCGGCGTTCTTGTTGCAGCCACCCAGGCAGAGCGCACAGGCAGCGACGCAGCAGAGGGCGGAAACCGTGAACTTCTTCATGCGCAGGACTCCTCAAAATCCGATCGACCGTGCAGGAAAAGTCTTCGATGTCTCGCCCAGCCTGCTGATGGCCTGCTTGGCCCGTGACGCTCACGGGCAGGGCGAACTCTGAGACCGACCGCGGCCCGGAACGCCGACCTTCGGCCCGGACGCCGCGGATTGACAGCATCATCCTACCGAATCGCGAGACAAAAGGGTGCAGAATTTACGACTTGGCGGGCTCGCCCGCCCCTGCTGCCGCCTTACGCACCTTGGCGGCAAAGGCGGTCCGCTTATCGGCCGTTCGCCGACGGGTCGAAGCCCGACCCCCGACCTCCGGGCCCTCCTCTGCCCCGACAAACTGGATCACCGCCAGCTCCGAGCCGTCGCCGATCCGGGCCTTACCCAGCTTCACAATCCGGGTGTAGCCGCCGGCCCGGTCCTTGAACCGGGGAGCCACGTTCTCGAAAATGTGCTTCACCAGTTTCGGGGCCTTGCGGAGCTCGCCGTAGCGGTTGCGCTCGACCTTGTCCGAGTCCGGGATGTCGAAGAACTTCTGAGCCCGTTCGCGCTGCTTCCCGACGGCGGTCTTTTCCTCGTCGCTGGCGTTCTTGGGCAGATAGGTCCAGTCGAACGCCCAGCGGTCGCCGCCGAGCTTGGCGATGACGTTGCGCCGGGCGTGCAGGTCGCCCCGCTTGGCGAGCGTGACGATCTTCTCGACCATCGGCTGCACGGCCTTGGCCTTCTTGACGGTGGTGACCACCTGGCCGTGCTCGAAGAGCCCGGCCGCGATGTTGCGGAGCGTGGAGGCGCGGTGCGCCGTGGTCCGACCGAGCCGATATCCGCCGCGAAGGTGACGCATGACGCTGACTCCGAATCGGTCCCGGAAGGATCTCCAGGGCCGGAAAAGGGCCACGAGTATAGACCCGCAACCCGTTTAAAGACCGAGTTGAAAGCCGGGCCGCGGCGGTGACCAAGGCCCGGTGGAAACGCTTGATTAGGCCGGCGTCAGGGGGTTGGTGACGTTGACGCCCTCGGGCAGCTTCATGCCCAGGTCCAGGCCGATGTCGTTGAGCTTCTTCTTGACCTCGCGGAGGCTGGTGCGGCCGAAGGAGCGGACCTTGAGCAGGTCGGGCTCCGTGCGGATGACCAGGTCGGCGACGGTGGTGATGCGGGCCGACTCCAGGCAGTTGCTGGCCCGTACGGAGAGGTCGAGCTCGCCCAGGGGCATGTTGAGTTTGCGGATGAGCTCCTCGTCGACGCCGGCGGCTTTGGCGGCCTCCTCGCTGACGAGTTGGGTGCCCATCTCGAAGTACTGGACGAACGGGTTGAGGTGCTTGCGCAGGATCTTGGCGGCCTCGACGAGGGCCATCTCCGGCGTGACCGTGCCGTTGGTCCAGATGTCCATGATGAGCTTGTCGTAGTTGGTCCGCTGGCCGACGCGGGTCTCCTCAACCTTGTAGCGGACGCGCTGGACGGGCGAGTAGATCGCGTCCACCGGGATAACGCCGATCTCCTGGTCCTCCTGGCGGTTGTACTGCTCGCTGGCGGGGACGTAACCGCGGCCCTTGCCGACGTTGAGCTCCATCTCGAAGTCGACCTTGTCGGTCAGCGTCGCGAGGACGAGCTCCTTGTTGACGATGGTGACGTTGGCGTCGGCCTCGATGATCTCGGCGGCGACGTCGCCGGGGCCGGTGGCGGCCACGGTCATCTTGCGGGGCTCGTCGCCGTCAAGAGCGACGATGAGGTTCTTGACGTTGAGGACGATATCGGTGACGTCCTGCATCACGCCGGGCAGCGACGTGAACTCGTGCGTGGCGCCCTTGATCTTGATGCTGGTGACGGCCGCGCCCTCGAGCGAGGAGAGCAGGATTCGACGGAGCGAGTTGCCGATCGTCGTGCCGAAGCCGCGCTCGAAGGGCTCGACGACGAATCGGCCGAACGTCTCGCTCTTGAACTTGGGGTCGTTGGAGACCCGGCTGGGGAGTTCAAGCCCACGCCAACGGATGCGCATGAGGACAACCTTTCGTGTTCAGCGGAACTGGCCCCATCCCCGAGGGGAGGAGCGGGAAGTGACGCGCCCGTTCGCCTGAATCGAGTCGGCCCGGACCGCTGAACCACTCCGGGTGCTCTGCTGTGCGAGGGCGAAGAACAAGACTCACCACGGAGGACACCGAGAGCGTCGAGGAAGGCCGTTCGAGAGAGTTCGGAGCTTCTGGATGGCCTCGGTGGGCTCGGTGGGGAGTGAAGCCTTGGATCAGACGCGGCGTCGCTTGCTGGGGCGGCAGCCGTTGTGCGGGATCGGGGTGTGGTCTTCGATCGCAGTAACGCGGATGCCGGTGGAGACGATGCCGGTGACGGCGGACTCGCGCCCGGAACCGGTGCCCTTGACGAACACCTCGACCTCGCTGACGCCGATCTTGCGGGCCTTCTGGCCGCAGGATTCGCCGGCGCGGGTGGCGGCGAACGGCGTGCTCTTTCGGGCGCCCTTGAAGCCGATCGTGCCGGCGGAGTCCCAGCAGAGGGTCTCGCCGTTAACGTCGGTGATCGTGACGATGGTGTTGTTGTGGCTCGCCTTGACGTGGGCGATGCCGCGGGTGATGTTCTTGCGAACCTTCTTTGCCTTCTTGGCCATGATTCCCTCCGCGGATCAGCCGACCGAATGCGCGTCGTCCCCGCGATTGTTGGGCTAGGCACTAGGCACCGGGCACCGGGCACTAGGCACTAGCAAATACAGCTTTGTCGCATCCGGGCCCGATGCCTGATGCCTACTTCGCCTTGACGCCCTTCTTGCCGGCGACGGTCTTCTTCTTGCCCTTGCGGGTGCGGGCGTTGCAGCGGGTGCGCTGGCCGCGGGTGGGAAGCCCGCGACGGTGGCGGTCGCCGCGGTAGGAGCGGATGTCCTTGAGCCGCTGGATGTTCTGCTGGGTCTGACGGCGGAGGGCGCCCTCGACGAGGTAGTTGGCGTCGATGATCGAGTTGATCGCGGCGAGCGCGGTCTCGGGCACCTCGCCGGAGCGCTGGTCACCGTCGACCTTCGCCTCTTCCAGGATCTTCCGGGCCACCTGCGGGCCGATGCCGTGGATGTACTGGAGAGCGAAGTAGATCTTCTTCTTCTCGGGGACGTCGATGCCGGCGATACGGGGCATTGGAGATTTCCAGAAAGCGGTAAGCGGTGAGGGGTATGCGGGGAGAGGCGGGAGCTGCGGGTTGAACGTGAAGTCGCGGGGTCGTTGAAGCTGGAGGCCTTTCCGGCCCGCCGCTCACACCGACCGCTCACGTTTCCTAACCCTGCACCTGCTTGTGCTTGGGGTCGGCCTTGCAGATGACGCGGACCTTGCCCTTGCGGCGGACCACCTGGCAGGAGTTGCAGATTCGCTTGACGCTGGCTTTGACCTTCATGGCTGGCATCCGGGGCTTGGGGCGGTCTTTTGAGGGTTGAGATGATAGCCGGGCGGTTGGGCCCGGTCACGGACGAAAACGCCCCGAAGCGTGGCCGGACCGATCCGGGAGCGCCGGGAGGAGCGGAAAGTTTGGCGTTCGTCGGGGCGGGGCGGGGCGGGGCGGGGACGGATGCCCGGAACGAAGGCGTCGATGGCCGGATCACTGCCGGTAGGTGATGCGGGCCTTGCTGAGGTCATACTGGCTGAGTTCGACGGTGACACGGTCGCCGGGGAGGATGCGGATGTAGTTCATCCGCATCTTGCCGGAGACATAAGCGAGCACCTTGTGGTCGTTGGGGAGCTTCACCATGAACATGGCGTTCGGGAGGGCCTCAACGACTACGGCATCGAGTGTGAGTTTGTCGTCTTGTTTGGGCATTCGTGGATCGGGTCGCGATCGGGGACGGACAGGGGAGGCTGGACAGGCTGGAAACGGGCGGATTGTAGTCGGGCCCGGGTCCCACCCTGTTTGCCCCCCCACTCTCGCTCCCCTCCGCAGGTCAGCGGTTGAAGGCGGCCCCGCGGACGCGGGCCGAGCCGCTGGCCTCGTTGCCGCCGAGGAAGCCGGCGTAGTTGCGCATGAGGAGGTTGGCCTCAACACGCTGGATGAAGTCGAGTACGACCGACACCACGATGAGCAGGCCGGTGCCGCCGAGGAACTGGGTGACCTCGAAGGACATGCCGAAGGAGCGGTTGACGATCATGGGCGTGACGGCGATGACGGCGAGGAACGCCGCGCCGACGTAGGTGATGCGCTCCATGACGGTTTCGAGGTATTCGGCGGTTCGCGGACCCGGGCGCAGGCCGGGGATGAACGACCCGTGGTCGCGGAGCTGTTTGCTCATGTCCTCGGGGTTGAACTGCACCGTGATCCAGAAGTAACTGAAGAAGAACACGAGCAGCACCTCGCCGACCACGTAGGGGAACTGGCCGTGGGCGAGCTGGTCTCCGATCCACCGCATCGACGCGCCCCACGTGCCGACTGTTTCACCCGCCAACGAGGCCCGGCTCGAAGCCTGCTCGGCCAGGGCGCTGAAGATGACCGAGGGGAAGATCATGAGGGAGCTGGCGAAGATCACGGGCATGACGCCGCCGTGGTTGATCCGCAGAGGGAGGTAGCTTTTCTGGCCGCCGAAGACCTTGCGGCCGCGGGTGTGCTTGGCCTGCTGGATCGGGATGCGCCGGTGGGCGATGGTCATAATGACCGAGCCCGCGACGACGAGTACGAAGCCCGCGATGAGGAAGAACACGGCCGGCCAGCCCATCTTGTTGGCATCGCCCGGATCGAAGCCCGCGTAGACCTGGCCGATCGCGGCGGGCATGCGAGTGAGGATGCCGGCCGTGATGATGAGCGAAACGCCGTTGCCGATGCCGTACTTGTCGATCTGCTCGCCCAGCCACATCAGGAACACGCACCCGGCGGTCAGGGCCATCACGGCCATGATCCACCAGACGGGGTTGCTTGCCCACATGGGGTACACGAGCCCCGAGGACGAGATGTACTTGAGCCAGCCGAAGCCCTGGATGATGCAGAGCGCGACGGTCGCCAGCCGAGTCCACTCCATGATCTTCTGCTGGCCGGTCGGGCCCTCTTCCTGCAGTTTCTTCAGTCGCGGCCAGACCGAGCCGAGCAACTGGAAGATGATGCCCGCGGAGATGTAGGGCATGATACCCAGACCGAAGATCGTCGAGTGGCCGAAAGCGCCGCCGCCGAAAACCGTCACGAAGTCGAAGATTCGCCCCGCGGCCGAGCCGGTGTCCACGGCCTGCTGGAAGTGCTCGGCCAGTTTCTCCTGGTTGAGGCCGGGGAGCGGGATCCAGAACCCGATCCGGTACACGGCGAGCATCCCCAGCGTGAACAGGATCTTGTTCCGCAGCTCGGGGATCTTGAAGACGTTGATCAGGGCCTGGAGCATTCGTGCACGTCCGTGTGGAAGGGCGGGATGATAGAGACCCTAACGGATGACGGTCGGGTCGGAGTTCCCGTCATTCCCCCTTCTTGGCCTTGCCCTTGGCGGGTGCTTCGGCCTCGGCCTCGGCGTCGCCGACGACGGGCTTGGCGGTCTTGCCGCCGCGCTTGAGTTTCTTGGTGAGGTTCTTGGGGGACTTGTCCTCGGCGTTGCGGTCGATGCCGCGGACCTTGTCGCGTCGGGTGCCGGTTTCCTTGACCGAACCGCCGGCGGCGGTGACCAGTTCACGGACCTTGGCGGTGACGCGGGCGGCGGTCACGTCGAACTTGACGTTGACCTTGGCGTCGCCGACGTCGCCGAGGATCTTGAGGTCGCGGCTGGTGTCGCGGATAAGGCCCGCCTTGATGAGCGTTTCGGCGTTGACCGTGCCGCCCCTGGCGAAGTTGGGGTGGGCGATGATGGCGCGGAGGTTCACGATCCAGAACTCGGTCGTGAAGTTGGCATTGGAGAAGCCGAACTTCCGCAGGCGGCGGAAGTAGGGCATCTGCCCGCCCTCGAAGCCGGTCTTGCGGGCGGTGCCGGAACGCGAGCCGGCGCCCTTCTGGCCGCGGGCGGCGCGCTTGCCCGAGCCCGAACCGGTGCCGCGGCCGACTCGCTTGCGGGCCTTGTACTTGCCGGTGAGCGGGGTGAGTTCGTGGATCATCATGGTCGGGTAACTCCCGGGAAGCGCGGATCAAGTGGACCAGAAACGAAGCGAGCGGAAAGCAGGGACAAGTTTCGGAGCGAGTTCGGTCCAGGCCTCAGGTCGAGGGCGCGCCCTCGGCGGGGCCCGGTGCCCCGGACTCGGGGCTGGACGAAACGGGACGACGATCGCGCCCGCCGCCGGGGCCGCCGCGACCACCGCGGCCGCCGCGGCCGCCGCGACGGTCGTCGCCGACGGTGTTCACGGGCCCGCGGGCCTTCTTCTCGCCCGCGCTGACGCTGGTGGTTGCGGCGAGAGCGGCGCGGCCCTTCTCGATGCGGGTCGCGATGGCGGTCTGACCGAGCTCCTGGCCGCGGAGGTGCGCGACGTCGGAGGGAACGCGGATCTGCTCAAGGCCGGCGAAGACGGCCTTGACGGTGTTGCGGGCGTTGGTCGATCCGTAGCACTTGGTGAGGCAGTCGCTCACGCCGGCCAGGTCGAGGATCGAGCGGACGACGGTGCCCGCGACGACGCCGGTGCCGGGCGAGGCGGGGATGAGCCGCACCTTGCTGGCAGAGAAAGCGCCCTCCACCTCGTGGTGGATGGTGGTGCCGATGCGGGGCACCTTGGCCATCTTGCGCTTGGCGTACTTCTGGGCCTTCTCGATCGCGTTGGGCACCTCGTTGGCCTTGGCGTAGCCGAAGCCGACCTGGCCGTTGCGGTTGCCGACGACCACGAGCGCCCCGAAGCTGAACCGGCGGCCGCCCTTAACGGTGGCCGACGTGCGGTACACGCCGATGGTGGTGGACTCGAGCTGCGTTGATTCGTCGATCATCTCAGGCATGGGGGCCTCGGGGACGGTGGCGGGAAGCGGTGAGACAGGAAAAAGAGGTCAGAACTTGAGACCGGCGGAACGGGCGGCCTCGGCCAGGGCCTTGACGCGACCGTGGAACTTGAACCCGCCGCGATCGAAGCAGACCGCGGAGATGCCGGCCTTGGCGGCACGCTCGGCCAGCAGCTTGCCGACCAGTGCGGCCGACTTGCCGTTGCCCAGCTTGGTGTCGGTGGACTGGGCCGCGGTCTCGACGCTGGAGGCCGAGGCGAGCGTGCGCCCGGCAAGGTCGTCGATAATCTGCGCGTGGATGTGGCGGACAGACTTGTAGACCGCCAGACGCGGGCGCGACGGCGTGCCGGAAACCTGCGAACGGACGCGCTTGTGGCGGCGGACGCGGCGGGTGGCTTTCTGCTTGTTCTTGTCCATGAGCGGGGGTCCGAAGTGCGGTGAACGGTGATCTTTGGTCGAACGTGCGCGGGGCGGGGGAGGAAGGATCAGGCGCCGAACTGCTTGCCCTGCTTGCGCTTGATGGTCTCGGTGGTGTACTTGATGCCCTTGCCGTTGTAGGGCTCGGGCTTGCGGAGGGCCCGCATCTCAGCGGCGAACTGGCCGACGGCCTGACGGTCGGCGCCGCGGACCTTGACCAGTTGCTTGTCCACCGTGACTTCGACGCCCTGAGGGATGTCCATCATGATCGGGTTAGCGAAGCCGACCACGAGCTTGAGCTTCTTGCCCGCGAGGCTGGGTGTCCAGCCGACGCCGACGACTTCCATTGTCTTCTCGTAGCCGTCGGTCACGCCCTTGATCGCGTTGTTGACCAGCGCGCGGCTGGTGCCCCAGCTCGCGCGGGCCTGGCGGTCGTCGGCCAGGTTCTGCGAGACATCGAAGCTGATCGACTTGCTCGCCTCGGCAAACGACACCTTCACCTTGGGGTGGATGTTCACGGTGAGCGAGGTCTTGGGGCCCTGCACCGTCACGGCCTGGCCTTTGACGGCGACCTTGACGTTGGCGGGGACCTGGATGGGCTTGCGGCCGACGCGTGACATGGTTTAGTGCTCCTCACCCGCTGACGGGCATTGCTGGCTTGCGGGCGGCTTCAACCGGGAAAACTGGGGGATGCGAAACACGGGAATGACGTGAGAACGGGGTCAGTCGATGGTGCAGAGCAGCTCGCCGCCGACGCGCTCCTGGCGGGCCTTGCGGTCGCTCATGACGCCGCGGGAGGTGGA
This sequence comes from uncultured Phycisphaeraceae bacterium, assembly GCA_964630785.1. Lineage (GTDB taxonomy): Bacteria > Planctomycetota > Phycisphaerae > Phycisphaerales > UBA1924 > JADLCX01. Next base: position 38,130 of record CAZVZG010000017.1, read on the forward strand.
GACGATGGAGATGCCCAGGCCCTGCAGCGGCTGGGGCAGATCGTCGACGGAGCGGTACACGCGGCAGCCGGGCTTGGACTCGCGGTGCAAGCGGTGCAGGATCGTCTCGCCCCGGGCGCCGTAGCGCAGCTTGATCTTGAGCTTGCCCGAGCGGCCGTCCTCGACAACCTCGAACGAGTCGATGTACCCCTCGTCGCGCAGGACGGCGGCGATACCGCGGCACACCTTGTTGTTGAAGCAGTCGACGGACTTGGACCTGTTCCGCGCGGCGTTGCGGATGCGGGTCAGCATGTCGGCGATGGGGTCGTTGATGGCCATCGGGGTTTCCAGGGGATTCGGGGACGGGGGACAGGGCTGTTTGCGGAGGCGGGGGGGGGTCGGGTTACCAGCTCGACTTGCGCATGCCGGGGATCTTGCCCTCGAGGGCGAGCTTGCGCAGCATGATGCGGCTGATGCGGAACTTGCGGTACACGCCGCGGGCCCGACCCGTGAGCTGGCACCGGCGGACGATCCGCGTGCTGTACTTCGGCGTGCGGTTGCTCTTGGCGAACTGTGCTTTGGTGGCCATGGTGATCGGGTCTCTGCGGGTGATTCGTCGGGTGCGGGTGTGTGGAGTGTGCTGCTTACGCGGCCTTGTCGCCGCCCTTGCCCGGGCGCGGCTCTTCACGCTTGAACGGCATACCCAGCTCGCCGAGCACGAAGCGGCTGAGCTCGGGGGTGGAGTTGCTGAACTTGAAGTTGATGTTCATGCCGTGGGTGAAGGTGACGGCGGCCATGTCGATCTCGGGGAACACACCCTGCTCGGACAGGCCCATGGAGTAGTTGCCCTGGCGGTCGAAGGCTTTGTCGTTGAGGCCGCGGAAGTCCTTGATGCGGGGCGTGGCGAGGTGGATGAGCCGGTCGAGGAAGTGCCACATGCGATCGCGCCGGAGCGTGACCATCGCGGCGGTTTCGTAGCCGGCGCGGACCTTGAAGTTCGACACGCTCTTCTTGGCCTTGAGCACCACGGGCTTCTGGCCGGTGATCTTGGTCAGCGTGTCGAGCACGGTCTGCTTCACGTTCGGGGGCAACTTGGTGCCCTCGAGATGGCGGCCCATGTTCACGTTGATCACGATGGCCTCGAGTCGCGGCTGCTGCATCGGGTTCTTGAGCCCGAACTTGTCGCCCAGGTCCTGGGCGACCTTGCCCCTGCACAGGTCGCGCAGGCGCGGGGCGGGCATCGGTCCGATGGGCGCCGCGTCGTCGGCCTTGCTCTTCTTGGGCTTGCTGGGGGTTGAGGTGTCCTTGGCCATCGCGATGCTCTCTGTGCTGGGGGTCGGGAGTTGCCTGCGCGGGATCGGGTCGCCGGGAGAAAAGAAAGGACTTGCTTACTGGCCCTTGGTGTGCTTCTTGGCCTCGGGGCCGCGGACCTGGCCGAGTTCCTTGCCGCCGCGGACGGCGACGCGGACCTTGGAGCCGTCGGGCTTGGTGACGAAGCGCACGCGGGTGGGCTTGCCGTCGACAACGGGGCTGACGTTGGAGATGTGGATGGAGGCCTCGCGGGTGACAATGCCGCCCTGGGGGCTCAGGCGGGTTGGGCGGAGGTGCTTGGTGCGGAGGTTGACGCCCTTGAGGATGACGCGCTCCTGGCCGGGCTTCTCGCCGGCGATGACTCGCATGATGGTGCCCACCTGGCCCTTGTGGGAGCCGCTGGTCACCATGACCTGGTCGCCTTTTCGAACGTGTCGTGCCATTGTTGAAACCGCTCCTGACTCTCTGAATCCGACCGACCGACTTTCCTCTTCCCGCTTACCGCTTTCCGGCTCTCGTCTCACACCACCTCGGGCGCGAGCGAGACGATCTTCATGTAGTTCTTGTCGCGCAGCTCGCGGGCGACGGGCCCGAAGATGCGTGTGCCCTTGGGGTTGCCGTCGTCCTGGATAAGCACGACGGCGTTGGCGTCGAACTTGACGTACGAGCCGTCGGGGCGGCGGTAGGCCTTGGTGGTTCGGACCACCACGGCCTTGGACTTGTCGCCGGCCTTGACCTCGGCGCCGGGGAGGGCCTTCTTGATGGAGACGAGGACGCGGTCGCCGATCGTCGCCATGCGCCGGGTGAACCGGCCGCTGCGGGTCGAGCCGCCGTACACGCGGATCACGTACGCGATCTTCGCGCCGGAGTTGTCCGCAACCTCGCACCTGGTTTCTTGCTGCAGCATGGGGGATTCTCAGGGATCGATCGTCTGATTCGTTCGGGTCTGGCGCGACCCGCGTACAAGCTCGCTCAGGCCTGGGTCGTCACCAGCTCGACGCGCTGGCTGCGCTCCACCACGCGGACGAGCGTCCACCGCTTGGTCTTGCTCATCGGGCGACACTGCGTCACCTCGACGGTGTCACCGAGCTTCGAGTCGTTGGCCTCGTCGTGCACCTGCAGCACCGTGCGCCGGCTGACGAACTTGCCGTATTTGGCGTGCGGGGCCTTGTACGAGACGACCACGGTGCGGGTCTTACTCCGCTTGTCGCTCTCGACGGTGCCGATCTTGGTCGTGCGGTGCTTGGTTTCGGTGGTGGTCATCGGTGGCTCTTGGGCGTGGATCGGGGCGTGGTCGGCAACGGCTTAGCGGGCACCCGCCTTGGCGGCCTTGCGGGTGGTCTTCTTCTTGCCGGGCTTGGTGGCGGCGGGAGAAAGCGGGGCGGGCGCGGCGAGTTGCGAGCCGGACTTGGCCCGGCGGTGGGCCTGCTCGGTGATCACGCGGGCGATGTTGCGCTTGCACTTGCCGAACTTGGAGACGTCCTCCACCTTTTCGGTGACGCTCGCGGAGCGGAGGGAGAAGAGCCGGTTGCGCTCGTTCACCAACTCGATGGCGAGCTCGTCGTCCGTCATCTTCTTGACGTCTTCGCGGTGCTTGGCTTCTTCTCGTTTGCTCGCCATGGTCAACTCTCGGTGGATCGGTCGTCGGGTGGGAAGGGGGATGCTGCGGTTAGTCGGATCAGACGCTCACCCGCCGGCCGACAAAGCGGCAGCGGACGGGCATCTTCATCGCGGCGCGAACGAGCGCCGTGCGGGCGGTCGCCTCGGGGACGCCGGCGATCTCCATGAGCATCGTGCCGGGCTTGACGCGGGCCGCCCAGTAGTCGACCTCCGCCTTGCCGGTGCCCATTCGCGTCTCCAGGGGCTTCTTGCTGATGGGCTTGTCGGGGAAGACGCGGATGAAGAGCTTGCCCTCGCGCTTGAGGAAGTGCTGGGCCGCGACGCGGGCCGCCTCGATCTGCGTGCCCTTGACCCACTCGCCGTCGAGCGCCTGCAGGCCGTAGTCGCCGAAGGCCACGTAGTTGCCCTTGGTGGCCTTGCGGTCGCGGATGCGACGCTGCTCCTTGCGGTACTTGACTCTCTTGGGCATCAAAGGCATTTGGGAAATCCTGGGGACTTGGGACTAGGAACTAGGGACTTGGGACGTGAGACTGGGGACTTGGGCTTGGGATCGGGACTGGTCCCTGGTCCCCAATCCGTATTCCCTTCCTACCTACGCCCGCGGGCTCGGGCGCGGCCGCCGGCGGCCTTGCTCTCGGTCTCGTCGACCTCGCCGTGCTTGTACATGCCCTTGTAGATCCAGACCTTGCAACCGATCGCGCCGTAGCTCATGAACGCCTCGGCCGTGCCGTAGTCCACGTTGGCCTGGAGCGTCGAGAGCGGGAGCGAGCCGAGCTTGACGTCGAGCGTGCGGCTCATCTCGGCGCCGCCGAGGCGGCCCGCGATGGTGATCTTCACGCCCTGGGCGCCGGCCTGCATGCACGACTCGGCGCGCATCTTGAGCACGCGCCGGAACGCGGCCCGCTTGCGGAGCTGGTCGCACACGGCCTCGGCCACGAGCTTGGAGTCCAGGTCGGGGTTCTTGATCTCGATGATCGAGATCGAAACCTTGCGCCCGGTCATCAACTGCAGCTCCTCGGTCAGGCGGTCCACCTCGGCGCCCTTGGGGCCGATGACCAGGCCGGGACGGGCGGTCTTGATGATGACCTTGAGCTCCTCGCGGGTGCGCTCGACGTGGATGTCGCTCACCGCGGCGTGGGGCGGCTGACGGTTGAGCCGCCGGTCGAGGAACTTGCGGATCTTCTCGTCCTCGATGAGCAGCTCGCCGTACACCGCCTTGGGGGCGTACCAGCGGCTCTTGTGGGCCTCGGTGATGCCGACGCGAAGGCCGAATGGGTGGGTCTTCTGTCCCATGTTCAGTTGCGCTCCTCGAGGCCGATGGTGATGTGGGCCATGCGCTTGAGAATCGGGTGGGCCCGGCCGCGGTCCTTGGGCTGGAACCGCTTGATGTGCGGGCCGTTGTGGCAGGTGCTCTCGGCGACGTAGAGGATGTCCATGTCGGCCTCGGCCTGGCGGGCGTCCTCGCGGGCGGCCTCGAGGGCCTTCTTGACGTCCACGGCGGCCCGCTTGGTCGTGAAGTTGAGCAGGTTGAGGGCGACGTCGATGTGCTTGTCGCGGATCAGGTCCACGAGCAGCTTGGCCTTGCGCGGGCTGCCGCGGTGGTACTTGTGCACGGCGGAGAACCGGGCGATATCACCCACCGAGCACTGCAGCGCGCCCGCCATGGCGGCGATGTCTTCGCGCTTGCAGCGGGGGTGGTCGGTGCCGCGCATCCAGTTGCGGACGGCGGACTCGGCCTTGTCGCCGCCGAGGCCGGTGCGCTCGACGGCCTGGGCGAGGACCTCGACGGAGACCCGCTGCTTTCCCGCCATTTTCTTGAGATTGGAACCGTTGATCTTCACGGTCGTTTCCTTGGTCAGTCGGCCGCGGGCGGGGCCCGCGTGGATCGTCACTCGGCCTTGGCGCCGCCCTCGATGCCTTCCTTCTTGTTGGTGTGCCCGCGGAAGGTGCGGGTGCTGGAGAACTCGCCGAGCTTGTGCCCGACCATGTCCTCGGTGATGAACACGTCGAGGAAGCCCTTGCCGTTGTGCACCTTGAACGTGTGACCGACGAACTCGGGCACGATGGTGCAGTCGCGGGCCCAGGTCTTGAGCTGCTCGCGCTTGTTCATCTGGTTGAGCTTCTCGATGCGCCGGTACAGGCGTTCATCGACGTAGGGGCCCTTCTTGGTGCTTCGGCTCATGCTGCTGTGTTCCTGGTGCCTGGTGCCTTATGGCCGGTGCCGGACTTACTTCTTCTGGCCGTAGCGCTTGCTCACGCGCCGGCGGATGATCAGGTCGGTGGAGTGCTTCTGCGGGTTGCGGGTATCGCCGCCCTTGGACGGCACACCCGTCGGACCCACGGGCGGACGGTTGCCCTTGCTGCGTCCCGAGCCGCCGCCCAGCGGGTGGGCGTTGTGGCTCTTGGCGATGCCGCGGGTGATCGGGCGCTTGCCGAGGTGACGGTTCAGGCCCGCCTTGCCGAGCTTGCGGTTCTGGTGATCGGGGTTGCCGGTCTGGCCGATGGTCGCGCGGCAGTGGATGTTGACCTTGCGGATCTCGCCGCTGGGGAGCTGGAGGGTCGCGTATTCGCCTTCCTTGTTCATCAGGCGGCAGAACACGCCGGCGGAGCGGCAGATCTGCCCGCCGCGGCCGGGCTGGAGCTCGACGCAGTGCACGTCGAGGCCGGTCGGGATGTCGTGCAGTCGCATGTTGTTGCCGACGTCGGGGTCGATCGGGCCCGTGCCGCTGGAGCCGACCGTCGCGCCCACCTGGATGCCCAGCGGGGCGATGATGTACCGCTTCACGTCGTCGGAGTAGCGGATGAGGGCGATGTGGGCCGAGCGGTTGGGGTCGTACTCGATGCCGACGACCTTGCCCTGGATGCCGTCGCGGTCGGCCCGCTTGAAGTCGATCACACGGTACTGGCGCTTGGCGCCGCCGCCCATGCCGCGGACGGTGATCTTGCCGCTGTGGTTGCGCCCGCCCGACTTGGACTGCTTGCGCAGCAGCGATCGCTCGGGCGAAAACTTGGTCACCTCGGCGTGCGCGTTGACCGAAGCGTTGCGTCGGCCGGCGGAAGTGGGCTTGAGGATGCGGATGGGCATGGGGAAGATCCAGGGACTGGGGACTTGGGACTGGGGACTTGGGGGGGCATCGGGCTATTCCCTAGTCCCTAGTCCCTAGTCCCTGCTTCATTCAGAACAACTCGATCGTGCTGCCTTCCTTCAGGCGGACAATCGCCGTCTTGGTGTCGGGGAGCTTGACCAGGCCGTACTTGAGCCTGCGCTGCGTGCCCTTGTGGACCTGCGTGTTGACCTTGTCGACTTTGACCTTGTACAGCTGCTCGATCGCCGCCTTGATGTCGCCCTTGCTGGCGCGGGTGTCCACGCTGAAGGCGTAGCGGTTCTGCTCGTTCATGGCCCAGGTGCCCTTCTCGGTCACCACGGGGTGCTTGATGACGTCGTGGACCTGGAGTTTCACGCGACCTCCTTCTTGCCGGCCTTGCGCCCGAGCGGGTTGGTCTTGGCCGACTTATCGATCTGGGCCGAGGGGCCGGCGAGGAAAGCCTCGAGCTGGTCCCTGGCGATGACCAGGTAACGGTGGTTGAGCATGTTGAAGGCGTTGATCTGCTGGCTGTGGCAGATCGTCACCTGCTCCAGGTTGCGTCCGGACATGCGGATGTTGACGTTGCCCGGGTCCACGGCGACCAGCGCGGAGCGGTCGACCTTGAGGCTCTCCAGGAACCCGACAAACTCCGACGTCTTGGGCTTGGCCATCGACAGGCTGTCGACGACGCGGACCTCGTTGTCGATGAGCTTGGCCAGCAGGGCGTTGAGGTTCGCCTTGCGCCGCATCTTCTTGGGCATGTCCAGGCGGTAGTCCTCGCGGGTGCGCTTCTTGGAGTGCGCGTGACCGCCGCCGCGGAACTGCGGGACCTTCTTGTCGCCGTGACGCGCGCGACCGGTGCCCTTCTGCTTGTAGATCTTCTTGGTCGAGCCTTCGACCTCGTGGCGGTTGCGGCTGCGGGCCGAGCCCTGCCGCTGGTTCGCGTGGTAGCGAACGAACGCCTGCTTGATCAGCGCGGGGTTGACCTCGCCGCCAAGCTTCTCCGCATCGATGGTCAGCTTTCCGACCTCGATGCCCTTCATGTTGAAGACGGGGACATCCATCGTGTCTTTCCTCGTCCGACGCCTGCTCGGGCGGCTCCGATCCTTGCGGTCGAAGCCACCGGTTTTCCTCGCCTATCCGGTCGGGGCCCATCACTCATCGGCCCGGGCTCGGAATCGACTCGGCTGTCCTGGGTGAGCGAGGCGACTGTGCCCCGGTTCACCGCTGTCCTGTCTTTGCCCGGGGGTTTCGGTCCCGACCTTCCGGGCCGGCGGGCGGCTCACGCTGAGCCGACTGCCGACATTCTCCGACCAGACCCGCCCGGAATCGCCGGGCGGGAAACTCGTTCATTCACCCCTCACGCCGCCGCGGCGTCGGCCAGCTTCTTCGCCTTAGAGCGGCTGAGCCGCTTGGCGTTGCGGACGACCACCGTGCCGTTGTTGGGTCCGGGCACCGCGCCCTTGACCAGGATGATTCCTTTTTCCGCGTCGACGCGGACCACGTCCAGCGAGCGTGCGGTGACGCGCTCGGCGCCCATGTGGCCGGGCATGCGCTTGCCCTTCTTCAGACCGCCGCCGAAGCCGCGGTTCGAGGCGTGACCGCCGATCGAGCCGGGGGAGCGGTGCTTGCGCTCGGTGCCGTGGCTGGCGCACATGCCCTTGAAGCCGTGACGCTTCATCGAGCCGGCGAAGCCCTTGCCCTTGCTGGTGCCGATGACGTCGACGTACTTCTGGTCGGCGAAGGCCGCGGCCGTCAGTTCCTGGCCCAGCGTGAACTCGCCGATCTTGTCGGCGGGGACCCGGAACTCGCCGTGCCGGCGCTTCGCGGCCACGCCCGCCTTGGCGTCGTGACCGATGACCGGCATGGTCGAGTTGCGCGGCTTGATTTCGCCGAAGCCGATCTGCACGGCCGAATAGCCATCCTTCTCCGGCGTGCGGAGCTGGGTCACGACGCAGGGACCGACCTGGATCACCGTGACGGGCACGCTGGCGCCGGCGTCCGTGAACACGCGGGTCATCCCGAGCTTGGTTCCAAAGAGTCCGAAAGCCATCTTCCTGCCGATTCCTTCCTGCCGCGCTCACCGGAGATGGTGGGGTGTGTCTCCGGGGCCGGCTGCTTCGTGCTCGAACCCATGCGGGCGGCAGAGGAAGCGATTGTCGAACGAACAAGGCCCGGGCGACGGGCCCGAGCCTTGGTGGGTGTTTCCTTACGCCTTGATCTTCACGAACACGCCGGCGGGTACGACCAGCCGGTTGAGGGCCTCGACGGTGCGCGCGTTGGGCTCGATGATGTCGATGATCCGCTTGTGCGTGCGGATCTCGAACTGCTCGCGCGACTTCTTGTGGATGAACGGCGAGCGCAGGACCGTGTAGCGCTCGATGCGCGTCGGCAGCGGAACAGGACCGGCCACCCTCGCGTTGGTGCGCTTGGCGTGGTCGACGATCTCCTTGGCGGAGGCGTCGAGGGCCAGGTGGTCGTATGCCTCCATGCGAATTCGAATCTTTCCACCGGTCATCGTGTGCTCAGCCTCGTTCCTGATCCGACCGATCCTCGTCCGACCTGCCGGCGATTTCCGGCGACAACTCCACTCGCTCGTGTCGCCCCGCGATCGAATCGCGGTAGGGCGGGGCGGCACGGGCACTCTCAGGCGGTCCCTTCGCCTTGCTCGGGCGGCCCGATTCCAGCGGGCCGAAACAACTACGCATCCGATCGGGCGCCGCCCGCGCACTGCCCAGAGAACTCGGGGCGGCTGCGGACTACGCACCGGTGCGATAGCATCACCCCGGGGGATCGCCCCAGGATGAGCCCAGAAGATTACGGGGCAAGTTGCAAATGTCAAACCCCCGTGAACGGTGACTTGATTGCGCATCCGGCCTCGGGAACGGACCTTGGCCACAGGCGGAGGCCCGACTTGACCGATGCAACGGTCGTCCCGAGTCAGCGTCCGCAAACCCGGGAAGGAGCCTGAATCCGCATGTTCGTCCACAAATCCACAGCGTTCATCGCCGTGTCGTTCGCTTTGATCGGCCTCTCCTCCCCGGTATTGGGGCAAGGCGGGGGGGGCGGGGGCGGCGGGGTCTCGGTGCCGAACAACAGCGGCGGTCGGCGCGCCGAACCGTCCACTCGCGCACCGAAAACCCGTCCCGATCCGGCCGCGTCGAACGGGGTTGTGACCTTCGCGGCGGACAAGTTCCGGCTCGACTCGGTGGGGCTGGAAATGAGCCTTCCCGAGGACGCAACAGCCCAATCCACCTCGATCGGCGGCCGGGCGACGGTCCAGGTCCTCCCGGCCAAGCACAACTGGATCCTGAATGTCCAGACTCCGCAGACGAGCAACCCGAAGGCCACGATCGAGGAGGCCGCGGACAAGACGATTGCGTTGCTTCAGGGTTCTGTTGGGGTCCTCGACCCGGACCAGAAGTCCGTGCTGCAAACGGAAGCTCGGGTTCTCGAGCGAAAGGACAACCTGAAGTTGGCGGGCGGACCGTCGAGCCGGTTCTACGTATCCCTCCCAAACACCGATCATACTCGGTTGGTGAAGGGGTACACGATCTTCAAGCCCACGGCCCAGCAGTACGTCGTCTTCGAGTTCATCACCTCCGAAAGCGAGTTCGCGAAGGTGAAGCCCGTGTACGAGGCGGTGATCGCCACCGCCAGTTTCGCCGACAGCGAGGCGGTGATGGCCGAGCGGGGCGTGATGATCGAGGCCGGTCAGGCGTTCTTCGCCGGGCTCAACGAGGCCGACTACGTCGCGGCCATGCAGGGTGAAAAGTCTTGGCAGCGGCTGTTCAAGCCCGCTTCCACAGGCTCGGCAATGGATGCCGAAGAGCTCGGCTATCGCGGCATCCGCTTCTGGCGTGGCCAGCGCGGCGAGGTGGACCCGGGCAAGCCCGCCAACACGTACTCCAAGTTGGAACAGGAAACGGGGTTCTTGTGCAGCGTTGAGGGCCGCTTGGCCGTGCAGGGCAAGTGGGCCGACACGCGCCAGATCTACTACATGAAGCCCGATCGCAGCGCCGAGGCGTGGTCGGTGATCACCGTGGTCCGCGATGCCGGCGGCAAGCAGGTGGCGGCCGCGACCGAGACGGGTGCCCGCGACGGCAACAGCCTCAACGTTGTGACCACCGAACCGGGGCGGCCGGTCGAGACCGTCAGCCCGCCCGTGCCCGATGGGTACATCAGTCAGTTCGAGACGTTCCTGCTGCCGCGGCTGCTGGTGCGGAAGAAGGTGCAGACCACCATCGGAACGTATAGCTGGAGCCGGACACGGGTCTCGTTCCGCAAGGATGAGGTCTCGCGCGAGTCGGCCGGACACAACGGGCTGTGGACGATCAAGACCGTGTACCGCGATCAGGACGCGGGACAGACCTACTCGTACAACGACAAGGGCGACATGCTCCGCGGCGAGGTCGAGGGCTTTGGTGTGTGGGAGCCAATGGAGCCCGCCAAACTCTTCAGGCTCTGGGAGAACAAGGGCCTCCCGACGGGCAAGCTGGCGACGGACAAGTAGCGGACGGCATCGCGCCGTGACAGCAGAGGTCGCGTTTTGTACCATGCGCGGCCTCATCCCTGCTGAAAGGCCCGCAGCATGTCCAGATCGCTCGTTTCGTACCATCGCCTCTCCGCGCGTCTGGTTGTGCTCGCAGGACTGCCCGCGACGGTCGGCGGGTGCGCCGCCCCCCACTACACCGCGACCGTCAACGGCAAGGACGAACCCGCACCCGCGATCGCGATGGGCGACCCGGCGACGGTGCAGCGCATCCTCGACGAGGGCAAGAACCACAATCAGGTGATGGACCACCTCCGCTACATCAGCGGGGAGATCGGCCCGCGACTGACCGGATCGACGGCCGCCGAGCGGGCCAACAACTGGGCCGCGGACCGGTTCAGGGAGTGGGGGTTGTCGAACGTCTCGCTGTTCAAGTGGGGCGAGATCCCCGTGCGGTTCGACCGCGGCCCGACCACGGGGAAGCTGATCACGCTCCAGCGCCGGCGCGGCGATCAGGACAAGCCCGAGGAGAAAGTGCTGCGCGAGTTCGAGCTCACGACGCTCGCCTGGACGGGCGGGACAGACGGGCCCGTGCGCGGCCCGGTTGTGCGCATGCCCGAGACCGACGAGGAGTTCGAGGCCGTCAAGGACAAACTCAAGGGTGCTTGGGTGCTCATCAAGCCGACGCCGATCACCGGGCGCACGGGCATCCGCGGGGTGGGCGCGTCGATGAATGACCGCGCCCTGGCCCGTTACGCCGTGCAGACGGGGATGTCGCTGGAGTCGCTCGGCGTAAAAGAAGCCGACCGGGCACAGATGGAGAGCCTGCTGAACGAGTACCGGCGGCTGCACGACGCCGGCGTGGCGGGGTACATCTCCTCGTCGCGTGACGAGCGGGTGTGGACGACCTCGTTCAAGCGATGGCGCGAGCTGGAGCCGGGGAAGGAGCCTCGCGACGTCGAGGTGAGCGTGCGCCTGAGCGACTACGACTGCATCAACTCGCGCCTGACCGACGGCGACGAGTTCGTGGTCGAGTTCGATATCCAGAACACGCTCACGCCCGGCCCCTGGGCCGTGTACAACACGGTCGCGGAGATCCCCGGAACGGAGAAACCCGACGAGTACGTCATCGTCTCGGCCCACCTGGACTCGTGGAACGGTCCGGGCTCGCAGGGCACGACCGACAACGGGACGGGCTCGTCGGTCACGCTGGAGGCGGCGCGCCTGCTCATGGCCGCGCACGCGAAGCCGAAGCGCACGATCAAGTTCATCCTCTGGACCGGCGAGGAGCAGGGTCTGCTCGGATCAAAGGAGTGGGTCAAGCAGAACGAGGCGCTGTGGCCGAAGATCAGCGCCGTGTTCGTCGACGACGGCGGCACCAACTACGAGGGTGGGCTGCGGTGCACGGACGCGATGGCCCCGATGCTGGCCGCGGCCACGGCGCCGGTCAATCGGCAGTTCGTGGACACGGGCGACGTCTCGCCCGAGTTCCCCAAGGGCAAGCCGATGACGGTGAACATCCACGCCGAGGGCGATGCCTTCAAGCAGTCCGGCGGCAGTGACCACGCGTCGTTCGTGGCCAAGGGCATCCCCGGATTTTTCTGGGATGAGACCGGCCGCGCCGAATATGGATACGGCTGGCACACGCAGAACGACCGGATCAACCTGGCGATCCCGGCATACCTGATGCAGTCGTCCACGTGCGCCGCGATCACGGCGTACAACCTCGCGTGCGCCCCGGAGATGCTGCCGCGGTTTGCGATGCCGGAAGCCGGAGACTCGGGTTCGCGAAAGCCGTGACGCCGGTCGCCGGGGTCGAACCGGCCCCGTGGCCCGGCCACGCCGGGCCGCCGACTACATCCGCGTGCATGGGTCGGGCAACCCGAAGAAGCACGCGAGGAAGTCGAAGATGTCCTGCACCGAGGTCGTCCCGCTGAGGTTGAAATCGCCGGAACCCGCGAAGTAGCTCTGCAGGAAGTCGAACAGGTCCTCCACGCTCACGATGCCCGACGTGTTCCAGTCGCACCGGCACACCGTCGACTCGGCATCGTACTCGCACTCGTCCGGGATCTTGTGTTGTTCACGTCGGCCGACATCGGCTCCTGCGGCGGCGGAGGGTGCGTCTCGTACCCGTCCTCGATCCCGTTGCCGTTGCAGTCTGAGTAGATGCGGAACAGGTAGTACCGGTCGTTGGCCTCGCAGCCGTTGGCGGAGGCACCGCAGGTCGCCACGGGCCAGACCGGCGCGGGGTCGCCCGCGACGCGATCACACACAACACGATTGCAATCCTGGATGCTCACCCGATAGACGCCCCCGAAGGGCGCGCCGTTGGCCGACCCCTTGAGCCCGATCACTCGCGCGCTCCCGCCGATCGTCTGGACCACGGGGTCACCGAACATCGAGGTCATGTCCCACCACGCGCACTCGTCGTCGGGGTTCTGGGCCTCGATGATCAGCGCGAGGTGGCCGCTGGTGCTGAACTTCACCGGCCCGTACTGCACGATCTTGACGGGCGTGCTCGCGAGGTCGGTGAACTCCGAAGCCAGCACCTGAGGCAGGGCCCCGAAGTCGTTGTGCGGCGGCGAGCAATCGCCCTCGTACAGGTGGAACGGCGCCAGGCCCACCGCCCCGCCGCCGATGTCACTCGCGTGCGTGGAGTAGCGGCCCTGCGCGTCGTGGCTCAGCGTGGTCGTCCCCACCGTCACGGCTCCAGACCACACGCCCAGGTTAGCGCCGGTCTCGTTGTTCGCGTTGATGATGACCTGGCCCGAGAGGTCGCCGCCGACCGTGAGGTCGCCCAGCAGCGAGCGGCCCACGACGACCGTGCCCGCCAGGTCGTGGTCGATCTTGATCTCCGTCGGGTTGCCGTTGCCGGGGATGGCCGACGCCACCGCCACCGACAGGCCCACCTCGATCAGCCCGCCCGCGGCCAGCGAGCCGTTGTTGATCTCCACCCGCCCCGTGTAGTTCGACATCGGCGTGGCCGGGTTCATGATCGACATGCCCACGGCGATCGTGCCCGCGACGTCGCCTCCATTCACCTGCACCAGCCCCTCCTGGTCGCCCGCAACCTCGATCAGGCCGCCCGCGGCGACACCGCCGTTCACGATGATCCCGCCGGTGGGCGACTGGTCCTGCCGGATCAGGCTGAGGACGCCGTCCGACCCGACCGAGGCCACCTCCGCGGGCCGCTTGAGCGTGCCGTTGAGCGAAACGTGTCCGAGCAGCGGGCCCGTGAGTTGGAGGGCGCGGCTGGGGTCGTTCCCCGTCCCTGTCTCGCCCATCGAGAACGTGGTGATCTGACCGTCAAGGTAACCCCGCTGCACGCCCGTGTCGGGGTCCACGCCCGTGCCGTCCGTCACCAGTTCGCGGATGTCGCCGCGGTTGTTCGCGCCAGACGGGGTCGTGATGCTGGCGTGGATGCTCCGGGCCGTGATGGATCGGATGCCACCGTTGTTGAAGCCGCTGCCGGAGGGGAAGGAGTCCCCGGCGGTGGTGGTGATCGTCGCCGGCGTGGATACGGTGCCGATGTCCTCGGCGACCTGCAGCGTGTCGATCGCCCAGTAGCTCCCCGGGGCCTGCAGCTGACCGTTGGCCGCGATGCTGCCGGTGAAGTTCTTGCACTCGATGCGAGAGATCACTCCGCGGTTGCTGTTGATCGACCCACTGATCGTGCCGTTGGACGCCTTCACCGTGCCGACATTGCCGGCCCACGCGCGGATGTCGCCGCTGATATTGCCGGCGGTGCTGGTGACCACGACGATCCCGTTCGCGCCCGTCGACGAATCACCCGCCCACACGTCTCCGGCGATGTCGCCGCCAGTGCTGATCGACCAGATGGGCTGCGTCGCGTCGGTCTGTTTGATGTCCGCGGACGCGTTGATGGCGCCCCCGATGCGCAGGCGTACGACGTTTCCCGCGGTCACCGAACCGGTGAGGTCGCGCCCGATGCGGGCCTGCACCTGCATGTGGTAGGGTCCGGGGTCCACGCCGGCCCAGTCGCGGCCCGTGGAGGTCATCTCAAAGGCGGTCTTGATTTCCGTCTCTGAACCACCCGTGATCAGCAGGTCGTTGACCAGCGTCCCGCCCGACCCCGTGAACACGACGCGACCGATGTCTTCCGAGCCGGAGTCCGCGTACACCACGAATGTGGCCCGCCCGTCGCCGCCGCAGGAGGGAGAGAAGGCGGAGGGATCGATCGTAACCTGCGCCCCGGCTGAAACCGTGCTCACGACGGTGTCGCTGGCAACGTTGCCGCTTCCGTCAAAGCAGAGCCGGCGCACATGAACATCCGCTTGGGCCGCGGCGGTCAGCATGGAGAGACCCAGAACCCCGATCATCACATATTTCGTCATTATCGTCGTCTCCTCACTCCCCCGCCCGCTAATACCAAGAACACAAGTCCCGCCGCCCCCGCAGATGGTCCCGGAATCGATGCCAGGCGCAGACCCAACGTCACCAGTCCGAGTTGCGGATTGGCACCGCCTGTGCGGTATGCCAAATCCCTCGATTGCTCAGGTTCGAGGTTCGGGTCTTGCCAAATGTAGGCTCCGTCCCACAACCGATCCTCAGTTGGCTCGCCGGGCACACCATACCGTACCCAGTCCTCCAGCCATTCACTGGCCCCGCCGCTCAGGTCCAGCAGGCCGTACGCCGAGGCCGTCTGCGGATAAGACCCCAGCGGGATGCGGAAGTCGCCTGTGCCCGCGCTGGTCTCGCCCACGCCGGGCGGGCCGGACACCGGCTCTGTGTCCGAGCGGTTGTTGTAGAGCCACCATCCGCCCACCCCCTCGCCGCCCTTGTTCGGATCGTAATGGGCCGCCTTGAGGTATTCGTCCAGCGTCGGGATCCAATACCGGGCCCCGGGAAGGTGCCGCTCGGCGTCGGTGAACGAGCCCCCCGTCGGGCCTGGGCCCCACGTCGAGGTGTCGTACGCGCCCGTGGTCAGCGAGGCGACGTCGGCGGACTTGCCGTTGTTGAGCCAGTTGCAATACCGGGCCGCGTCGCGCCAGCTGATACCCCCGACCGCCGCCATCGCGGCGTTGGGGATGCTCGGGTCCAGTTCATATAGCCGACCCGGCCCATCGTAAGACAGGTCGCTCTGCCCGCCCCAATGCGCAGGCTCATGGAAAAAGAACGACATCGCGTCGGATTGGGTCGTGAACGTGTTCACAAACTCCATCCACTGACCGGTCGTGATCTCCAGGCGCGACATGCGGTATTCGTACCCGACCGAGCCCCGGCCCGCGGGAAAGTTGAGCGACGGCGAGTTGGTCGTCCGCCGGTCGTACGGCGCGTTGTTCGTGTTTCCGATCGTCACCCAGTCGAAGCCGTAGTCCGGCACGCCCTGCCCGCGCGCGACATCGCACACCAAGCCCCAAGCCATCGCGGCCACGCCAACGATCATCAGCCCACGGTTGATCCCTCGATTCGCCATTCGATTGCCACTCCTTTCGCACGCCCCCCCCCCCCGCCCGGTTCCGGGGGATCGTGCATTTTTCTTGGATTCTTGATCCGGTGATCGGATCAGCGGTGTGGTGTGCGACAGAGGCGTGGCGCGCTTTCGATCGCTGGCGCTCGGCCGCGATGCGCGGCCGACATGGGCTGGCAGCCCCTGCCACGGCGAGGCCGACTCGGGCGCGTTGCGCAAGCCACGCCATACACTCCGCCACCATGGCCGTCGAACGCCTCGTTTCACCCGCCGCGCAGCAGGCCGACACGCCCGAGGCCGAGCAGAACTGGTCGCTGCGCCCGACGCGGATGGCCGAGTACGTCGGGCAGAGCGACCTGATCGAGCGGCTGGCGATCGCGATCGAGGCGGCCAAGCTCCGCGCCGAGCCGATGGAGCACGTGCTCCTGCATGGGCCGCCGGGACTGGGCAAGACCACGCTGGCGTACGTGATCGCCCAGGAGATGGGCACGCGGGTGCACGTCACCAGCGGGCCCGCGCTCACCAAGCCGAGCGATTTGGTGGGCATGTTGACGCAGATCGGCGAGGGCGACGTGGTGTTCATCGACGAGGTACACCGGCTGCCGATCGCCGTCGAGGAGTTCATCTACCCGGCGATGGAGGACTTCCGCATCGACGTGAAGACCGACTCGGGCATGCACGCGCAGACGGTGCAGATCCCGCTCAAGCCGTTCTCACTCATCGGCGCAACAACACGGGCGGGGCTGGTGAGCTCGCCCATGCGCTCACGGTTCGGGATCGCCCACAACCTTCGCTACTACTCGTCGGACGAACTGCTGACGATCCTGCGGCGATCGTGCCGGCTGCTGGGGATCGAGGCTTCGGGTGCGGCGAGCGAAGAGGGGCTCGGGCAGATCGCCGCACGCTCGCGCGGCACGCCGCGGATCGCGAACCGGTTGCTGCGCCGCGTGCGGGACTTCACCGCGGTGAGGGCGGACGGGCGGATCGTCGCGGAGACGGTCCGCGATGCGCTGCGGCTGGAAGGCGTAGATGAACAGGGACTGGACGAGCTCGACCGCAAGTACCTGAAGGTGATCGCGGGTGTGTACTCCGGCGGGCCGGTCGGGCTCGAGGCGGTGGCCGCGACGCTCAACGAGGATTCGGGCACGCTGGAAGACGTCGTCGAGCCCTATCTGCTGCAGATCGGGTTCCTGGCCCGCACGCGGCGCGGGCGTGCGCTCACGCGGACGGGGGCGATGCACGTCGGGATGCCCTCGGCCGCGGTGGAGGTGAGGCCGGATGGGTCGTTGTTTGAGGGGGGGTGAGAGGGGAAGGGATCAGGGGATCAGGGGATCAGGGGATCGAGGGATTGGGGGCCTCGACGACCGCTGCGTGCGTGTCTGGACTCTGGAATCGCTGTCGCTGGACTTCGACCTGCGCTTGCGGGAAGGGCTCTCATTCGCCCGGGTCGGGGGTGTGAACCGGGGTCCAGGGTGCGCTCTTGAGTTGCGTGATCAGGAGCTTGTCGGCCTTGAGCACGACCTGCTCGTTCGGGCCCGGCGCGAGGCCGTCTCGCGTGTGATACAGCAAGTAGGACCCGGCGGGAGGGTCGCGGTCCGTACCTGGCAGCGCGTCCGTCGTCGCGTGCGGCCATCTTCCGGTGTGCAGATACACCTTCGCCATCCGCTGTCCGACGAACCCACCCTGCCACACCGCGGCGTCGGGATGTTCGTCGATCCACGCCAGAAAACTCGTCCAGTTGGCGTCCTGCGGCTTGTGAGCCCGGAAGGGGACCACGCTCAGCACGATTGCGAGCCCCACCGCCACCGCCGGGATCGCCCGCGCGAGCCGGCGCCAAGCCGCGCGGATGACGGCACCCCCTCCCCACCACCGCGTCAGCCACAGCGCCGACATCCAGGCCCACACCGGGAACAACGGCGCGAGGTATCGCGGGCGCTTGTCGGCGAAGAGCGAAAGCCCCACGAGCCAGACCAGCGTCCAGATGAGCCCGAGATAGAGGTGGTCGCTATCGTTCGCGCGGCGATCGTGCGGCCCTCGGCGCGGCGGGCGACCCGACAGGAGCGCCGCGATCGCGAGCACGACCGTCACCAGCCAGGGCCAGTAGGTCTGTGCCAGCACGACGAGGTAATAGAACGGACTCTGAGCCCCGGTGTTGAACGTCGCGGCCGCGCGGTCGCCCGCGGCCCGATCCACGATCTCGCGCCCGAGGTATCGCGACCGGAACTCGTCGCCGAAGCGGTGGTCCATCCACCCGTGCCACGACCCGGCGATCACGATGGCCAGAATCGTGGCGGGGATGAGCCAGACCGCGCGCCGCGGCGAGCGCACGAGCACGTACCACGCGCCAAACACCGGCACGATCAGCAGCGCGACCAGCGGCTTGACAAGTAGGGCGAGGCCAACCACCGCCCCGAGCCCGAGCCACGCCGCGGCTCGCGGCCGGCGCACGGCAGCCATCCCGAATCCGATCGCGACGGTCAGCAGCAGCGTCATCCAGGCATCCAGCGAGAACGACCGCCCGAGCGACACAAACGGGATCGAGGTCGCCAGCACGAGGCCCGCGGCCCGCGCCGCCGCGATGCCCGAGGCACGCCGCACCAGCAGCGTGGTCGCGATCACCGTCAGCACGACCGCGAGGATGCTGCCTAGACGGGCCGCCCAGATCGACGGCCCGAAGATCGCCAGTGGCGCACCGTTGAGCCAGAACGCCAGCGGTGGCTTGTTGAAGTAGGGCAAGCTGCGCCCGGGCGCGCCCGAACCCTGGAGGGAGAGGAGCGAAGCGATCCCGCTCTGCGGTCCGTTGGGTTCGGCGACGCCGCGGTAGGCCTGGAGCGCGATCGCGGAGTACCAGCCTGTGTCCACGTTGAAGTCACCCTGCCAGCACTTGGGCACGCAGACCGCCAGCGCGACCAGCGCGGGCAGCAGGATCAGCCTCAGGCGCGCGATCGCACGTCTGCGGTCGGGTTGATGCGCGAAACGGATGGTGGATGTACCGTCGATCACGCGGGCATTATGACAACCGGGACCGCGAAGCGCGGTCCCGGCCGGGTCGTGAGCGGAGTTGGATGTTCAGGGGCGAGAGTCAGCCCTTGGAAGCGACGGCTTTGCTCTTCTTCTGCTTCTTCGGCGGGGCCGTGGCCGCGGCGAGCGTTTCTTCTTCGATGTAGAGGATGCAGCGGCAGCTCGGGCAGTTGACCAGCTTGCCGGAGATGAGCGAGTTGGCGGTCTCGACGGTGACGGTCATCATGCACGCCGAACACGAATACTCGTGGTTGCGTCGATCGAGGATCTCGACGGCCGACATGGCCTCGTCGCCGCGGAGGCGGACGAGTTCCTCGAACGCCTGCCGTTCGCGGGCGGGAATACCCGCGGCGAGCTGCTCGCGCTGGGCGGTGAGCTCTGTGACGCGGTCCTTGATGTCGGCGGCCTTCTGGTCACGGTCGGCCTTGGCCGTCACCACGATCTTGGAACGCTCCTGATGCTGGGTCTTGAGGGTCTCGACCTGCTTGTCGATCTCCTCGGCCTTCTGCATCGAGTCGATCTCGCGGTCCTCGGCGGCCTGCTTCTCGGTCTTGTAGTTGTTCAGCTCGGTGAGGAAGGCGTTGTATTCCTTGGCCGTCTTGGCCGAGTTCATCTGCTCGCGGATGGTGGCGATGCGGGCATCGAGCCGGGCGGCCTCGCCGTCCTCGTTGGCGATCGCTCCGCGGATGTGCTTGAGCTGCGACTCCAGCGTGGTCTTCTGCTTCTCGATGTCGGCCAGCAATGTCGCCTGCTGATTATGAAAACGCTCCGCTGCCTCAAGTCTGCTCTTGAGGCCCCGGAGCTGTTTATCGACGCGGAAGAGTTCGAGCAACTGTTTCGTTACGGACATCTATTCGCCCCGTGCCCCGCGCCCCATCGTCCTCTCCACGCTCCGTCAATCATACCCGCGGATCCGGGGAGAAGCCTCCCCGAAACCACGGAAAACTGCGACCGGCATGTATCCGTTCTGTTAGTAGCCCTTGAGCAGCCAGAACGCCACCGGCGCGACCAGCAGCACCGAATCGACCACGTCGAGCACCCCGCCAAAGCCGGGGAGGCTCGATCCGGAATCCTTGATTCGGGCATCTCGCTTGAGCACGCTGGCGAGCAGGTCGCCGGCCTGCCCGGTGAGCCCGAAGAGCAAGCCGATCACCGCGGCGTGGGCGTATCCGAGCTGGGATATGCCCAGAAAGCGTGGGTCGTCGGTGGCGGATTGGGCGAGGTTCAGGGCCAGCATGGCCGCGCCGGCGGAGAAACACAGCCCACCGGCGAGACCCTCCCAGGTCTTGCCGGGCGAGACCCAGGGGATGAGCTTGTGGCGGCCGAGAAGTCGCCCAGTGGCGTAAGCCCCGATGTCGCAGAACTTGGTCACCACCAGCACGGCAAGCACGACCCACGCCGAGTGCTCGCGCCGGAGGGCCAGCACGAATCCGAACATCAGCCCGAGGTAGATGAAGGCAAACAGGGCCGCGCCCACGGCGGCGGTGGCGCCCTGCAGGTTTCGACCGCGGATGTGCCAGAGGAGCGAGGCGATGAGCACGGCCGTACCGACCGTGGCCACCATGCCCACGGCGTCGATCGCGCTGGTGTACCGCGGCACCGCGGCGGAAACGAGCAGCCCCGCCATCGCGGCCATCGCGAGCCAACGGCGCGAGGCCTGCACCCCGGCGGCGTGGAAGATACGCCCCAGTTCTCGCGCCGCCATGGGCACGATCAGCAGGCCGACCAGCAGCAGCACGAGCGCGGCCGGCCACGTGCCCGATGACCCACGGACGACCACGGGCCATGTTTCGGGCAACTTCTGCGCGTCCACCCATTCGTCAAGCCACAGCACCCCGATGAGGGCGGCCATGAGGACGGGTCCGAAGATGAGCCGGTCGCGCAGCACGGGAGCGGGGAATGTACCGCCGCGGGCGTGACAACGCCGGGTGCAGAGGAACTGTGGGGTACTTCCGTCGTCACGTCGGGCACCGGGGGGTTATGCCCCGGTCGGAGATTCCAACCCGCCGAAGCGGCGCGAGCGGCCGGCGAAATCGCGAACCGCTTTGTGCAGGTCTTCCACGCCGAAATCCGGCCAGAGCACGTCGGTCACGTGAAGTTCGGCGTAACTGATCTGCCAAAGCAGATAGTTGCTCACGCGCATCTCGCCCGCGGTGCGGATGAGCAGGTCCGGGTCGGGCAGACCGGCGGTGTACAGGCCCCCGCTGAGCGTGCGTTCGTCGATCTGGGCGGGGTCAAGTTCGCCGGACTTGACCCGCCGCGCGATCGAACGGACGGCGTCGACGATCTCGGCCCGCGCGCCGTAGTTGACTGCGAGGCAGAGGATCGGCCCGGTGTTGGCGGCGGTGAGTTGGCTCAGGCGGTCGACGGCCGCGAGCACGGGGTCGGGCAGGCCATCGCGCCGGCCGATCTGTCGGAAACGGATGTTCTCACGGACAATGCGCTCGGACTCACCCTCGATGTAGGCCGTGTAGAGGTCCATCAACGCGCGGACCTCTTCGGCGGGGCGCTTCCAGTTCTCAAGCGAGAACGAGTAGAGCGTGAGGCACTCGATGCCGAGGCGGCCGCACTCTTCGACGATCGTGCGCACTACCGGGGCGCCGTTTCGGTGCCCGAAGATGCGGGGGAAGCCCCGCTGCTGTGCCCAGCGCCCGTTGCCGTCCATAATGATCGCGACGTGCCGGGGGATGCGCGTGGGATGAACACCGGGCAACCGGCCCAGCGGGTCGGCGGTCGGCGAGCGCCGGCGCATCTGCTCGATCAACGCCCGGCACGCGGGATCAGCCAGCCACGCGTGAGCGTCGGAAGATTCCGGCGTGCTCGATGCGTTCGCGAGGGGGGGGGGGGTGACGGCGGCTTCGGGCATGTGGACCGGCGATCGTACGCGAACCGGATCGGGCGAGGCCCAGCGCACGGACCTACGTTCGGTACGACCGATGGTTCGGAAAGTTCGTCACGCTCACAGATCGACCATCGTCTGAGCGCGGTCGGGGCCGACGCTGACGACCCCGACCGGCACGCCCACGCACCGCTCGATAAGGTCCAGGTATTCTCGGGCCCCGGCGGGCAGCGACGCCCGGGTGGTGGACCGCGTGAGGTCCTCGCTCCACCCGCGGACGGTGGTGTACACCGGCACGGCGCGAGCGAGCAAGTCGGCGTCGGGCACGAACCGCTGCACACGCTCGCCGTCGATTTCGTAAGCGGTGCACACCCGCAGTTCGTCGAACCCCGAGAGCACGTCCAGCAGCATGACCGC
This sequence comes from uncultured Phycisphaeraceae bacterium, assembly GCA_964630785.1. Taxonomy (GTDB): domain Bacteria; phylum Planctomycetota; class Phycisphaerae; order Phycisphaerales; family UBA1924; genus JADLCX01. The sequence continues at coordinate 60,326 of CAZVZG010000017.1, forward strand.
CAGGCTCGTCGCGCCGTTGAGCATGGCCGAGTATCGCACGGCGACCAGGTCGAGCCAACCGACGCGGCGAGGGCGACCGGTGGTCGTGCCGTACTCGCGCCCGCGCTCGCGGATGCGGTCGCCGATCGCGTTGATCTGCTCGGTGGGCAGCGGCCCGTTGCCGACGCGCGTCGAGTACGCCTTGACCACGCCGATCGCCTGGGCGATCCTCGAGCCCGGCACGCCCGTGCCCGAGGGGATGCCCAGCACCGTGGTGCTCGAACTGGTCACGAACGGGTGCGTGCCGTGGTCCACGTCGAGCAATGCGGCGTTGGCCCCTTCAAAGAGCACGCGCCGGCCCTGCGAAAGCAGGTCGTGCAGCAGGTAGGTCGTGTCACGGATGCTCGGGGCCAACCGCTTCCCGAGCGGCGCGGCCCAGCCGATCATCTGCTCGGCGGTGAAGGTCTGGGTCGATCCCAGACCCTTGAGCAAGGCGTTCTTGATGAAACAGGTGAGCCCGAGTTTATGGCGTAACGACTCGGGCCTGAGCAGGTCGCCCACCCGAACGGCCGTGGATCGGTACGCCTTGTCGGCGTAGCACGGACCGATGCCGCGCTTGGTGGTGCCGATGGCCTGGTGGGCCACGCCGTCTTCGGCGTCGCCCTGGCGCGAGTCGGTGTACGCACGCATCTCCTCGCGGGCCACGTCCTCGGCCTTGTGGTAGGGCATGACCACGTGCGCACGGTCTGAAAGCACCAGGCCGGAGACATCGACGCCGCGGGAGGACAGGCCGTCGAGCTCCTTGAGCAGCACCTCGGGGTCGACCACCACGCCGTTGCCGATGATCGAGAGTTTGCCGGGATAGAGGATGCCCGAGGGCACCAGGTGCAGAGCGTATCGCTCGCCCTTGACGACGACCGAGTGGCCCGCGTTGGCTCCGCCGTTGTACCGAACCACGGCGTTGTAGCCGGGCGTGAGCAGATCGACGACCTTGCCCTTGCCCTCGTCGCCCCACTGCAGGCCGACGACGGCCGTGCATTGGGCCTGGCCGTTCGAGGCGGAGGGGTCGGGGGCCGCTCGGGACGGGACCCGGGCGGCCTCGGCGGGCTGGGGGTCGTTGGGCAAAGCGGAAGGAGAGTGTCGGGAAGGGGAGGGAGGCATCGGGGCTCCGGTTCTCGGACGTTCCGCGGCGCGCGGCGACCAAGGTTAGGAACGTCCAGAGGGAAGGTCCCGATCAACGGCCCCGCCGATCCAGCCGATAAGCAGGTGAAGGCTTCGATCGCGAACAGCCATGGAACAGCTCCGCATCAAGTGCCCCCGATTGACCTGCCGCAAGATCCTCGCGGTACCGATTTCGTCGCGCGGCAAGAACGTCCGCTGCAAGAACTGCGGCGCGACGATCCGCGTGCCTCAGGTCGCCGAACCGAAGATCGCTCCCGCGGCATCCCCTGAGAAGTCACCCGAAGGTGGGGCCGAAAAGTCGACCGCGGCGTGAGCGGGTCGATCAGCCCCGGTCGACGGCCACGTCGAGCTCGACCGTCCGAGGCTCCAGGCAGCGGTCGTCGGTGCAAGGCTGGTACGTCACCGCCAGCAGCGGCTGACCCGACCACACACCCTTGGCTTCGATCGCGACGGGCAGGTCGAACTGGCCGCGGTAGACGCGCAGCTCTCCCCCGGTTCCGAACGCCTCGCCCGCCGGGTAGTCGGCATAGACGCTCGCTCCCGCGCCGTTGACGATGTGCACACGGAACGGCACGAGCCCCGCGCCCGCCGCCTCGCGTCCTGGCGCGGGGTCGAACGCGTTGATGTGGTAATCCTCGGCGATGCGTACGCGCAGCATCAGCGACGCCGGTCTACCCGGAGCAATCGTCACGCGGTCGGTGTCGGCGAGGACCTCGACCGGCGTGAAGTGGTCGTCGGCCTTGAAAGTTGCGCGACCGGCCGCGGCGGCATCGAGCGCGGATTGGAGTTCGCCGGGCGCCTTGGCGAGCACGCGCATGAGCGCCCGCACAGCGTTGCACGCGCCCGCCGGGGCGTGTGCGATGTCGGCGGAGGCGGCGACCACGGCCGCGATGGCACGGCGGCGTTGGTCGGCGTCGCCCGTGGCTTCGGCCAGATCGAGCAGGGCGTGGATCACCTCGCCGCCGCCGCTGGGGAGCGCACCGTCGTGGACCGATCGGGCCCGCACGAACAGATCGCCCCGCCCGGCCTGGGTGTCGTAGAACCCGCCGTCGGCCGCACCGAAGAGGCGTCGGGCCTGCGCGCCCAGTTCGACAGCGGCCTTGAGCAACTGACCGTCTTTGTCAGCGCCCGCTCGGTGGACCTCGATCAGGCCGCGGACCACCATCGCGTAGTCTTCCAGCACCGCGGGCCCGCCGGCTTGCCCGTGTCGTGCGGCCCGGACCAGTCCGCGGAGCGCGCCGTCGCTCGCGCTCTCTCGCAGGCCCGAGAGCACGAACGCCGCGGCCCGCGCCGCCGCGCTCACCCAACCCGATTCGTTGAGCAGCACACCGGCAGACGCCAGGGCGCGGATCGTCAGCCCATTCCACGCGGCAATGCGCTTGTCGTCGCGCAAGGGCTGATCGCGCTTCAGACGCGCTTCGTAGAGCCGGGCGTTGACGCGGTCGAGGCGGGAGAGCATGTCGGACTGGCTTGTCCCCATCCCGGCCGCGAGGGTCTCGGGCCGATCGGTCATCACCAGCACGTGCTGCGCCGGCTCGCCCGGAGAGGGCGGGTGGTGAGGGTCGCGGAAGTTTGGCCCACGGTCGAGGCCGTAGACCTTGGCGGCAAAGGCCGCATCGTCAACTCCAAGCACAGCCTCGAACTGCGCTCGCGTCCAGAGGTAGTTCTGGCCCTCGCGGTGGTTGACCTCGGCGTCCTGGGCGCTGAAGAACGCGCCGGACTGGGGGTCGGTCATCTCGTGCAGGATGTATCCGGCCGTGCGCGCCGCCGTGCGCCGGTAGAAGGCGTCGTCGTACAGCACCGCGGCCCGTGCGTAGACCGCGAGCAACTGCGCGTTATCGTAGAGCATCTTCTCGAAGTGCGGCACGATCCACCGGCGATCGACGCTGTAGCGGTGGAACCCGCCTCCGACGTGGTCATGGATCCCGCCCAGCGCCATCCGGTCGAGCGTTGTGCGGACGGCTGCGTCGATGGCGGCGGCGGTTGCGCTGTCGGCCGCGACGTGCCGGGCGTCGAGGAGCAGTTCGAGGAAGATCGGTTGAGGAAACTTCGGCCCTTCATTGGCTCCGAACCCCCCGTGGTCGCGGTCGAACATCCGCAGCAGCGCGCCCACGGCCCGCGCGACATGCTCATCGCCCACAACGATCGGCTCGTGGTGCTGCGCGACCCGCTCACGAACCGCATCGGCGAGCTCCGCGGCCTGCGTCATCACCTCGGCGCGCTGGCCCTTCCACGCGGCCGCAATGTTTTCGAGCACCTGAGGGAACGTCGGCATCCCCGCAAAGCGTGGCTCGGCCGGAAAGTACGTCCCCGCCCAGAACGGGCGCAGCGTGCCCGGCTCGATGAACACGCTCATCGGCCAACCGCCGCCGCCGGTGAACGCCTGCACCGCGGCCATGTACAGATCGTCGACGTCGGGACGCTCCTCGCGATCGACCTTCACGCACACGAAGCGTTCGTTCATCTTTGCGGCGATGGCCTCGCTCTCGAACGACTCTCGCTCCATCACGTGGCACCAGTAGCAGGTGGAGTAACCGATGCTCAGGAAGATCGGCACGTCGCGCTTGCGGGCCTCGGCGAAGGCCCCTTCGCCCCACGGCCACCAGTCCACGGGGTTGTGCGCGTGCTGCAGAAGGTACGGGCTGGCCTGCCCCGCCAGACGGTTGGTGTGCTTGGGCTGATTCGACGCCATGCGCAAGGCTAGCGGGCCGGGAGGGAGAGCGGGGCGCTCACGCGGGCGAGGCGTTCATCTCGCGGATGATGAGCGTGGGCAGCATGGCTGCTTCGCCGTCCGCGGCTCGGTCGTCGGGGCCGTCGGCACTCCGGCGGCGGGCTGCGCCGACGCCCGCGTAGCCCCCGACCGACTTTACCGCCGCGCGGCTGGAGCGCAACACGGCGTCGGCGGGCATGAGCATCCCGGTGACGCCCACGAACGCGGTGACGACGCGTTGCCCCGAGTCGTCGTCGCCGCGGGCGTGCCCGCGCTCGGCCCAAGCGCCGAATCGCTCGGTGTATCGAGAGACGGCCTGGGCGAGTTTCGGATCGGCGCTCCCGGCGGCGAAGCTCCTGGCCACGGCGGCGCGGACGGCGCGGAGGGGCGTTTCCAGGTCGTTCCGCAGGAGCAGCAGCCGGTGGGCGTCGGCCTGCACGAGCATCGGCAGGCCGAAGGTGAACACGCGCACGCCCAGCCGCGCTTCGGCCCGCTGGGCGACGGAAGCGGCCGCGCCGCGGACCACGATCAGACCGTGACGACCGCTGAACCGCTCCAGTGCAGCGTTGAGCGGGATGCAGAGGCCGGGGTCGGGCCCGCCGCGGAGCAGGTCGGCGCTGAGGGCGTCGAGAAAAGCCTCCGGCCGATCGTCGCTCAGGGCCTCGGCGGCCCGCGTGAGCGGACGGAGTTCGGAGAGCGCCGGGTCGTTGCGGATGTCGCCGTAGACGCCCGCCAGGCCTTCGCCGGCCTGCTCGCCGCCCGCGCCCGTGGAGATCACGCCCGAGCGCCACAGGGGCACGCTCCATCGCCAGGCCTCCATCAGCCGCAGGTATCTCGGCGAGCGTCGCACGGCCAGCATCACGCTCTCGCGCGAAGTCCCGCTCGCCGGGTGGGGCATAAGCGTGACGGACCGCGTGCCCAGCACAAGCGCGGCCATCGCCGGCGGCTCGCGCGTGGCGAGGTGGTAGGGGCTCAGGGCGGTGAGGAGCGGTCGGCTCACGGTGGGATCGTAAGCCTCCCTTGCGGCCGCTCCGCCGATCATCTCGCGTAGCCGCGCGGGTGCTCGCAGAACCACCGCCACGCGGTGCCGACGATCTCGTCCAGGTCGGTGATCTTGGCGCTCCAGCCCAACTCGGCCTTGATCTTGCGCGGGTCGGCGTAGAGCTCGGGGGGATCGCCCGGCCGACGCGGACCATCATGAACGGGAAAGTTCTTGCCCGTGACCCGGCGCACGGCCTCGACGATCTCGCGGTTGGAATACCCTCGCCCGATGCCCAGGTTGTAGAAGCGGTTGTCGCCGGGCATGAGCGCATCCATCACGGTGACGTGGGCGTCGACGAGGTCCTCGACGTGGACGTAGTCGCGGATACACGTGCCGTCGCGAGTGGGGTAGTCGGTTCCGTGGATCGTGAGCGCCTCGCGTTGTCCGAGTGCGACCTGCAGGCACACGGGGATCAGATGCGTCTCGGGCTCGTGGTGCTCGCCGATGATCCCGTCGCGGTCGGACCCCGCCACGTTGAAGTACCGCAGTCGCGCCAGTGCAAACGGCTTCCCCCCCTTACCCCCCCCACGACCGCTCTGCACAAACCCCGCGTAATCGCACAGCATCCGCTCGGTGTGCAGCTTCGACCAGCCGTAGGGGTTGATCGGGACCTGCGGGCAGGTCTCGGCGATCGGGATATTCCCCGGCCCCGGCTCGCCATACGTCGCGCACGTGGAACTGAACACGAACCGCTCCACCCCGCCGCCGTTCTCGCCCGCGGCCTGGCACGCCTCGATGAGCGAGAGTGCCGCGGCCGTGTTGTTGCGGTAGTACCGAAGCGGCTGCTCCATGCTCTCGCCGACATAGGCCAGCGCGGCGAAGTGCATGACGGTCGTGATCCGATGATCGAGGAGCAGGCGGGTCATCAGTTCGCGGTCGCCCACGTCGGACGGGACGAACGTGAGGCGACCCTTGGCCAGGGGCGTGAGGGCATCCATGGCCTCGCGATGGCCGCGGAAGAGGTTGTCCACCGAAACGACGGTGTGCCCGTCGGCGAGCAGCCGCTTGCAGGCGTGAGAGCCGATGTACCCGGCGCCGCCGGTCACGAGAACGTTCATTCAGTACCTCCGCGCGGGCCCGGGCCCGAAGAGGGCGATGGTACGGACCCGCCCAGCCCCCGGCGCGGGCAAGACTATCCTGATTCCCCGTGATCGACACCCACTGCCACCTCACCTTCCCCGACTTTGCCGGGCGCACCCCGCAGGTGATGGACGATGCCGCGACGGTGGGCGTCACGGGCGCGATCACCATCAGCACCACCACCCGCGACTGCTTCGACGCCCTGGCGATCGCGCGGGCGCACGGCAGCGTCTGGTGCAGCAGCGGTGTTCACCCGCTGTATTCTGATGGCGAGCACGAGTGGGAAAACCTGCGCACGATCGCGAGCGATCCGCGGTGCGTCGCGTGGGGCGAACTGGGCCTCGACAACCACTACCCAGTTCCGCCGCGCCAGACCCAGCGCCGGGTGCTCGACGAACAGCTCGCGTTCATCCAGCGCGTGAACCACGGCGGGCCCGGCGGCATCGGGAAGCACGGCGGCCTGCCCGTCGTGCTGCACTGCCGCGAGGCGTTCGACGACCTGATCCCGATCCTTCAACGCACCGACCTGCCGCCGGAGCGGTTCGTCTTTCACTGCTTTACCGGCGGACCGGAGGACATGCGCAAACTGCTCGATTTCGGCGCGTGGGTCAGTTTCACCGGCGTGCTGACGTACCCCAACGCCCCTGAAGTCCGCAAGGCCGCGGCCATGGCCCCCGCCGATCGCATCATGGTCGAGACCGATTCGCCGTTCCTCCCGCCCGTCCCGCACCGCGGAAAGAGGCCGTGCGTCCCGGCGTGGGTCGTGCACACGGCCCGGGCCCTGGCCGAAGTCCGCGGCGTCGGCTTCGACGAACTGCACGAGCAGGTCAACTTCAACACCGAGCGGTTCTACGGTGTGCCCGCCCGGGGCCCGTCGACGCCACACCCCGGGGGGGCGCACGCATGACCACGCTCGCTGCACGGTTCCACGACTTCAACCCCTTCGTCCTCCGCATCTCGGGCGATTTCGGCATCCGCTGGTACGGCGTGGCGTACCTCAGCGGATTTCTGGTTGCCTATCTGCTGCTGCGGCGGCTGAGCATCAAGGGGCGCTGCGCGATCCCGATCCATCGCATCCCCGATGCGATGATGTGGCTCATCGGCGGCGTGCTGGTCGGCGGACGGCTCGGGTACATGGCCGTCTACGACCCAAAGCTGTTCGTGACCTTCTACGACTCGATCCCGTTCTGGGGCGGGCTGGCCATCAACCACGGCGGCATGGCCAGCCACGGCGGCATGGTCGGCGTGATCGTCGCCGCGTGGCGGATCAGCCGCGGGTGGAAGGAGCCTTCGCCGGCAGGATCGGAGTCCCGGATCGTCGGGCGCTGCTCGGTCTGGCACGTCTTCGACCTGGTCGCGCTGATCTCGCCCGCCGGACTGTTCTTCGGGCGCCTGGCCAACTTCATCAACGGCGAACTGCTCGGTCGCATCTATTCGCCCCCGGGCGTCGAAGGCCCGTGGTGGACCGTGCAGTTCCCGCAGGAACTCACGGAGCGACCGCCGCCGCTGGACGCGGCCCAGACCGCCCACCTCCACGCCCTGCTCGAACAGGTCTCGCCCGGCTCGACCAGCGCCGGACCCAAAGCCATCGAGCGCGCCACGCAAACGCTCGTCACTCACGCCGCGGAGTTCAAGGACCAAATCAAACCACTGCTGTCCAGCCGTCACCCCAGCCAGCTTTACCAGGCCGCGGCCGAGGGGCTTGTTCTGGGCGCGGTTCTGTGGCTGATCTGGTGGCTCAGGCCCGCGCGCCGGGGGCTTGTCGGCGCGGCGTTCCTGATCACCTACGGCGTGCTGCGGGTCGTCACCGAGTTCTGGCGGCTGCCCGACGCGCAGTTCGGTGACCACGGGCGCATCCACGGCCTCTCCCGCGGCCAGTGGCTGAGCGTGGCGATGGTGGCGATCGGCGTGGGCCTGGCGGTGTACCGCCTCACGCGCAAGCCGGACCCCGCCCGTGCCGACGGTTTATCCGCATCCTGAGCGCGTGCCTACCAGTCCAGCGTGCCCAGCCACGCCGCGGCCAAGCCTTCGACGGGCAACTGATCGGCACCGACGCACAGCGTGCCTGTGTCGTTGAGCCTGGCAACCTGCGTGAACGGCACGCCCGCTTTGCCCAGCGACTTGCTTGCCGCCTCCACCGAAGCCGGCGCGACTTCGAGCACGTACCTCGAGGGCGACTCGGAGAACCACGCAGCGATACCTTCCGCCAAAGCCTCGGCCCCGATGGGGCGCGACCCGGTGGAACCGGCGATGAGCATCTCCGCGATGCAGACCAGCAGCCCGCCGTCTGAGACGTCGTGCACGCTCAGCACCAGTCCATCACGTATGAGCCCCGCCACGGCCGCGGCCGTGCGAGGGCCGAGCGCGAGGTCCGTACGCGGGATGCGGGCCATTTCACTCGGGACGCCCCAGAGCCGCTGGTAGTGCGACCCGCCGAGGGCGGCGAGCGACGGAACATCGTGCGGCCCGACGAGCAGGAGTATCGAGTCGGTTCGCTTGGCGTCCATTGTCACGCAGCCGGCGACGTCCGCGACGATGCCGATGCCGGTGATGAGCAGCGTGGGCGGGATCTCGATCGTCCGTCCGTCGCGCGTGGTGAACTGGTTGTTGAGCGAATCCTTGCCGCTCACAAAGGGCGTGCGGTACGCGATCGCGCCGTCGTAGCATCCCTCGGCCGCCCGCACGAGCGTGCCGAGGTTCTCCGGCTTCTTGCAGCTCGGCCAACAGAAGTTGTCGAGGATGGCGATGCGCGACGGATCGGCGCCCACGCACACGAGGTTGCGCACGCACTCGTCGATGGCCGCGAGCGTCATGAGGTAGGGGTCGCCGCCCACGGCCGGGTCGCCCAGGCCCGTCTGAAGCCCGCACGAGATCGCCAATCCCCGCGACGACGAGGGGACGGGCTTGATAACGGCCGCGTCCATGGGCCCGCGCCCGAGCGGACCGCCCAGCGGCTTGATCGCCGTCGCGCCCTTCACCTCGTGGTCGTACTGACGGATGATCCAGTGCTTGCTGGCGATGTTGGGGTGAGAGAGAAGAGAAGGGACTTGGGTCTTGGGACTGGGGACTGGGCCCGATCCTGCATTTCCCAGGCCCGAGTCCCTATTCCCAATCCCCTGCCCACTCTTCCCCACCCAGACCGCCTCTCTTCGCGGCGTCGGGATGCCTTCGTGCAGGAAGTGCATGTTCAGCCGCCCAACCTCGCGCCCGTGGAAGAGCAGTTGCAGATCGGGGCTGGCGGCCGTCGAACCCTCCGGCGGCGCGAACGTGCCCAGCACGGCCAGCTCGACCGACTCCTCCTTGCAGATGCGGTGCAGGACTTCGAGGTTCTCTTCGGGCACGGCGAGGATGAACCGCTCCTGCGCCTCGCTGATCCAGACCTCCGTGGGTGAGAGGCCGGCGTACTTCAGCGGCGCACGCTCCAGGTGCACGGTCGCGCCGGTGTCCTTGCCCAGCTCTCCGATCGCGGAGCTGAACCCACCCGCACCACAGTCGGTCAATGCCGAGAACAGCGGAATACCGCCGTCTCCATCGGCGCCCTCGCCGGCCGCCCGCATGATCGCATCGAGCGTTTGTTTCTCGGTAATCGCGTTGCCGATCTGAACCGCGTGGGCGAACTCGTCGGTCGCGGTGTGCTCAAGTTCGGCCGAACTGAACGTCGCGCCGTGGATACCGTCCCGCCCCGTGCGCCCGCCCAGCGCGACGATCAGGTCGCCGCTCCGCACCCGCCCCTTCACGCGTTCACGCGGCATCACGCCGATGCACCCGCAGAACACCAGCGGGTTGCCCACGTGCCGGTCGTCGAAATAGACCGCGCCCGAGACGGTCGGGATACCCATGCGGTTGCCGTAATCGCGCACGCCCGCGACCACTTGCGTGAGAATGCGGCGCGGGTCCAGACAGCCCTCGGGCACGTCCTTCAGCCCCGGGCTCGCAACGCAGAAGACGTCGGTGTTGGCGATCGGCCGGGCCCCCAGGCCCGTCGCGATCACGTCGCGGATGCACCCGCCCACGCCCGTGGCCGCCCCGCCGTAGGGCTCGATCGCCGACGGGTGGTTGTGCGTCTCGACCTTGATGTTCACCGCGGTCTGCTCGTCGAACGCGATCACGCCCGCGTTGTCCACGAACACGCTCAGCGTCCAATCCACGCCATCCGCGATCAGCCGGCGCGTAGCCGCGGCTACGGTGCTCTTGAGCAGGTTGTGGATGACCACCGTTCCGTCCTGGCGAACCTCGTGCCCCGGCCGCCCCTCCCACCCGATCCCCTGATCCCCCGCTTCCCCGGTCCCCCGGTACATCACCTCGCTCTTGAGCGTTTTGTGGACGCAGTGCTCGCTCCAGGTCTGGGCGAGCGTCTCGAGCTCGATCTCGCGCGGGTCGCGCCCAAGCCGCTGGTACTCGGCCTGCACCGCCCGCATCTCTTCAAGCGAGAGAAACAGGTGCGCCTCGCGCGAGAGCCTCTCCAGTTCGCGATCGCCCAGCCCGATCAGCTTCACGCTGCGCACGCCACCCTCGTGGGCCTGGGCCGTCGGGAATGCGCTGGGGTGGTACGGCTCGGTATGCACGCGCTGGATCACCGGGTTGGCCAGCAGGCGGTTGGCGAGCTGTACCGCCTGCTCGGGCGTCGCGCCGTCGAGGTCGTAGCGCCAGCCCGTGGACACCCGCGGCGGATTCCGCAATCCCAGCAGTTCCTTGATCGCCCCTTGCACCGACTGCGCGACCGGGTCCATCACTCCCGGCAGCGGGTGCACCTCAACCACCTGTGTCGCCTTGCCCCCCCCCCCCCCACCCACCACCGGCAGAGCGCCGACACGCGAACGTTCCACCACGGGGTCGGCCAGGAGCGCGTGCCGCACACGCTCGACCTGCGACGCCGATAGCGGCTCGGACGGGTCGCTCTGGAGTAGGTACACGTGGGTCGCCCGGGCCGACGTGAGTCTCAAACCAATGGACGCGGCATCGCGGCGGACCGACTCGCCGATCGGATCGGCGTGTCCCGGCGCGGCGGAAACCTCGATTCGGTGCACGGTCGGGGCGGCGGTGGTCGTCATGGGGCGATCGTAGGTGGTCGCCCAGGGCGCACGACCCAGTTCACCCGCCGCGTGCCGCGGCGTCCCGTGCAGCCACAGCCAGCGCGTCGCACCGTTCGTTCTCGGGGTGGTTGTCGTGCCCCCGCACCCAATGGAAGGTGATGTCGTGCCCGTCCTTGAGCGAGTCGAGCTCTCGCCACAGGTCGTCGTTCTTCACCGGCGATTTGCTCGCGGTCTTCCACCCCTTGGCCTTCCACCCCGCCAGCCACTCCTTGAGCCCCTTGAGCACGTACTGGCTGTCGGACCACAGCTCGACGCGCGAGCGACGGTTGAGTGCCGTGAGCCCGCGGATCACCGCCGTGAGCTCCATCCGGTTGTTCGTGGTCTGCCGCTCGCCTCCGCTGCGCTCGACCTCGCGCCCGCTGCTGGGGTGACGCAGGATGTACGCCCACCCGCCCGGGCCCGGGTTGCCCGAGCACGCGCCGTCGGTAAAAAGGAGGACGTGCGGGAGGCTCTTGGCGGTCGGGTCCTGGCTCATTCGGGCGGACTGTACCCAGTCCCGGACTTCCCCGTCGCGGCACGCGCGAAGGTCACACGCCCATCCCCGCGATGCTGAATGTGTACACGCCCGCGTTCACCGTATCGATCACGATCGTCGCCGTCGCGGCCCCCAGACCCGTCGGGTCGAACCGCACGCGGAACGTTACGCTCTCGCCCGCGCCGATCACACTCACGGATGGCTGTCTACGCACCCTGTATCCACCATCGGCGTCACCGGCGATCGTCACCCGCTGGCGCCTTGCCGATCGCAGGAAGAGGTCGCTGGACCCGATGTTGCTGATGGTGAACGTCCGCACGACAACACCGCTGGCCGCGGCCATTTCGCCGAAGTCCGTCCCCGCCTCGGCACTGGGTGCATCGGTCGAAAGCAACCGCTCGCCGTTGCCCCAGATGCGGACGATCGGCGCCAGGCGGCCCTGACCGCGAACAACGAAATCGAACATCCCCTCGTCGGGATCGTTGCTCATCAGGCTCACCGTGGCCTGCCGGGGCCCGCCCGCCGAGGGGTTGAACCGCACACGGAAGGTGGTGCTCTGGCCGGGCAGGAGCACCCCGGTCGGCTGTTCGATCACGCGGAAGTCTTGCGCGTCGCTCCCCGTGATCTGGACGAACGAGCCGTCAATGCTCGTGAGCACGAGCGTGCGGTTGCCGTTGTTGGCGATGGTGTAGGTACGAGCGCGGGCCCGATTCGACACGTTCACCGTGTTGAAGCCTGTCCAATCGCTGACCGCGGGTGTGGCGTCGCCGTCGGCGATCGGCTCGGCGAATCGGCCGCCGCTGATGTCGATATCGGGCGCGTTCTGCCCGCGCCCGCGAACAACGAACGTGTACAGCGGCTCGTCCGGGTCGTCGCTGGCGATCAGGATGTTCGCGTTGCGGTACCGCGTGTTCACGGGGTCGAAGAGCACGGTGAACGTGGTCTCCTCGCCCGGTTGCAGCAGACCCGCGCCCGCGTTGCTCGCGATCGTGAACAGCCCGATCCCCGCACCCGACACCGTCACCCGCGGCGTGCCCGTGAGTTGAAGCGGCGCCCCGCCGACGTTGCGGATCGTAAACGTCCGCGCCAGCGTCCCCGCCAGGTTCACCGAGCCGAAGAACGTGCCGTCGGTCACGTCCGCCAGCCGGTCGCCGCTGAGGATCGCGACGCCGTTGCCGACAACCTCGATGTCCGGCTGCGGCGGCTCGGCCCCGCGGATGCCGTCCACCTTGGTGTTCTGACCGGAGACGGTGATGTTGCGGTAGGTGACCGCGTCGCCGAACCCGCCGCCGGAGAAGGTCACGTCGTACACGCCCGACGGCACCTGCAACTGGTAGCCGCCCGCGTCCATGCTCGTGGCCATGAACGTGCCCGCGGCCCCCACCACCGTCACGGTCACGCTGCCCAGCCCCTCGCCCACGCCGTAGAGGCCGTTGCCGTCGGAGTCGTTGAAAACAGCCCCCAGCAAGAAGGGGTTGCCCAGCGAGAAGCGGTTGCCGAAGTCCTGCGTGATGACGAGCGGGCCGACCTGCGTCGAGTCGTTGCCCTCCGACAGGATGCGGATGCCCACCTCGCGGAACGAAGCGCTCATCATGTTGTCGCGGTGGCCGGGAGGGTCCTGGATGCCGTTGGCGTCGTTGCCCCAGTCGATCGCGAAGCCCGCGTGCCCGTGCAGCACGCCCTCGGCGAACGCGTACACGTTCTCGCCCAGTGTCGAGTAGTTGTACCCGGCGTTGGTGGCCCTCTGACCCAGGTCCGGCTCGCCCGGCGCCTGGTGCGTCTGCGAGTCGCTGTCGATCATCACCTGCGTGTGGCCCGCGGCCGAGTTGTACAGACGCTCGCTCCACGCCAGTGGCGGAACCGCGACCAGGGCCGCCCACTGCTGCGCCAGCGCCGTGCCGCTCACGTGAAAGAACTGGAGCGCACTGTCGATGTCCGGGTCGCTCGAACGTGCCTGCGCGCCCAGGGAACTGGTCATCAGGTCGAGGTCCGCCTGCGGGTCCATCCGTAGGTGGTTGAGCAGTTCGAGCATGTACTGCTCCTGCGCCGTGGGGTTGAACGAGAGCAGCACCCGCGGCTCCACGGCCTCGAAGAGCACCGTCCCCGACCGTCCGGCCCACTCCGCCAGCCGGTTCGCCTTGCCCTTACGCCTGCGCATCGCCATGCTCGTGGTCCCTCACACCCCGCGGGGTGACGTGTTCCGCCTCGCCGCGTGTTTCTACCGCCATACCTGGAAGTTGGATCGGCCGCGGGCGGAAACCGGATGAGATTCCACCCGCCTAGCGGCCATCCAACGCCAAACGAACGCCCGACATCCCCCCCATCCGGAGCCGGCCTCGGGGCCCGCCCCTCCCCCCCCTTGGACCCCGCCTAGCCGGGCCTCAGTTCTTCCCCCCGGCCCAAAGCTCCAGCCTGCGCACGGCTTCCTCCAGCGTCTCCCGCCGCTTGCAGAACGCGAATCGGGCCAGGCTCCGCCCGTGCTCGCGGTGCTCATAAAACACGCTCGGGGGGATCGCGGCCACGCCGGCCTCGGCCGTCAGGGCCCGGCAAAACTCGACATCGTCCGCGAACCGCTCCCGCCCATCCCGCCGCCCCGCTCCCGTCCAATCCGCCAGGATGAAGTACGCCCCGTCGGGCCGGTGGACGCGAAACCCTAGCCCCTCCAGCGCTCCCGCGAGAAACTCCCTGGCCCAGGTGAACTGCCCGAGCAGGTCTCCGACGGCTTTCTCTCGCTGGTCGATCCGCGAGAGGGCCGCCGCCGCGCCGTGCTGCAGGGGCGTCGCCGTCGCGAACGTCGTGAACTGGTGGGCCGCGCGCACGGCCCGCCCGAGCTCCGGGCACGCGATCGCCCAGCCGATCTTCCAACCTGTCAGGCTGAAGGTCTTGCCCAGGCTCGACATGGTCACCGTGCGATCGGCCATCCCCGGCAGGGTCGCCATCCGCACGTGCGGGCGGGAGGGGTTGTACGTCAGCCGCTCGTACACCTCGTCGGTCAACGCGATCACGCCCCGCTCGATGCAGAGCTCGGCGATCAGCCCCAGCTCCTCGCGCGTGAACACCTTGCCCGTCGGGTTATGCGGCGTGTTGACCAGTATCGCCCGCGTGCGATCTGTGAAGGCGGAACGCAACTGGTCAGGGTCGAACGCGAACTCGTCCTTGCCGGCCCGAAGCGTGACAAACCGCGGCACGCCGCCCGCCATCGCCACGGCCGCGCGGTACGAGTCGTAGTACGGCTCGAAGAGGACCACCTCGTCGCCGGGATCGACCAGCCCGAGCATGGCGGCGGCGATCGCCTCGGTGCACCCGCTGGTGACCGTCACGTGCGTATCTGGGTCAACCTCAACACCCGTCGCCTCTCGCCACCAGTCAGCGACGGCCCGGTTGAGCGGCGGGATGCCGAACATCCTGGCGTACTGGTTCTGGCCCGCGCCGCCGCAGCCCACCGCCGACGCCGCGGCCGCCTTGATGTACTCCGGCCCGTCGAAATCCGGGAAGCCCTGGGCGAGATTGACCGCGCCGTGCTTTTGGGCGAGCAGCGTCATCTCGGTGAAGATCGTGGTGCCGAACGGGGCGAAGCGCTGGGCGAGGGGCATGGGGAATCAAAGCAGCAGAACAGCAGAGCAGCAAATGGGGCCGATCGCCGGTCTTCATTTGCTGCTTGGCCGCTTTGCTGAACTCCCTACGCGTACACCTCAAGGAACACGCGCCGCGTGGCCTTGATCTGCTTGTTGAGCATCTTGCGGTCCCACGACCCGACGTCGGCCATCGCGGCGGGATCGACGTGCAGGTACTGCTCGAAGGCCGCGGGCTTGAGGGCCCGGGCGAGGTGCTGGTAGATGCCGATCTCCATGCCGGCCAGGCCGCAGATGTACACCAGCGTGCGATCTCCGGTGAGCAGCGGTTCGAAGAAGTCGCGGTGGGTCTGGACACGGTCCTGCACGTACAACCGGCCGTGCCCGTCCTCCTGCTTCTCGCGGCTGATGGCCGTGAGGTAGGTGAAGGTCGGGTGCTCGGCCGCGAGCTTGCGGAACAGCCCGTCGTACATCAGGTCGGTGGCGTATGGCGAGCCCATCACCAGCACGACGCGGCTCTTGACCCCGGCGCGGAGCAGATCGAGGACCATGCCGCGGAACGGCGCGATGCCCGTTCCCGTCGCGAAAAAGACGTAGTCGTGGTTCTCCGGCGTTGAGGGGATCAGGAAGCGCTTGCCGTTCGGCCCGCTCAGGCGCACCTCGTCGCCCTCTCGCAGGTCGCACAGGTAGTTGCTGCACACGCCCAGGAAGAGCCTGTGCGTGTCCCACTCCTCGTCGATCGTCCGCTTCACGGTGGTCGAGATCACCCGGCCCTGCCCGTCCTCACCGGCCGTAGGCGACGCGACCGAATACAGCCTCACCGCGTGCGGCCGCCCTTTGGCGTCGGCCCCCGGGGCGAGCACGCCGATCGACTGCCCAGGCAGCACCCGACCCGCCAGTTCCGTGCCCGAGACGTCGAACTCCACGTGCCGGCAAAAGCCGGACGACTTCTTCGCCGTACAGATCTCCGACTTGACGATGCGTGTCAGCACCGGCTCGTTGGGCCGGTAGATGTGCATCTTGACTTCGGGAAGCGGGATCTCGTGGACGGCGGCGGTGCTCATGCAGCCAAGGATTGAGCCGGCCGCGGGCCGAGTCAACGTGGCGGGCGGGCGCGTCCGCCGCTACTCCAACTGGCGCGGCACGGCGGAGGCGACCAGCCGGATGGTGGGTGTGGCCTCGCCGATCCGCACCGCGACGGCCTGATCGTCGTTGGGGTTGACCGTCAGGTCGATCGTGGCCCGCACCAGCCGCGGCCCGGGCTCGTATTCGAGGATGAACATCGCCTCCGAGACGTTGCGAAGCAGCGGGCGCTGCTCGACGATCGCCGCGGGGCTCTGAGTGGCGTCGAGCACCACGTACCACAGCTCGTAGGGCCCGTCCGGGTCGGGGGCCGATCGGCGTTCGACCCGCGTGACGTGCCCGTTGCCGGCCACCCGATCGGCCTCGGTGATGAACTCCAGGCTGTTGCTCGTGAGCGGGTTCTGGGCCGCGTCGAGCACGTCGTCGGGGAACGGACCGAAGTCCGAGCCCGTTCGGATGAGCGTGAGCAGGCGTGTGACCACGATCCGCGAGACCACGTGGCTCGAGGCCGCCTCGGTCGTGTATCGGTAACTGCGCCAAGAGGCGTCGAACGCGGCCAGCGTTGCCGTGAGCAGGGAGGCGGTGATCGCGATGGCGATGAGCATCTCGACGATCGAGAAGCCCTGTCCCGCCCGCCACGCGCCGGCTCGGTCAGTCCTCGGACGGTTCATCACTTGCCCTCCCGGTACGACAGGTTGACCGGCATCAGGCTGATCGGCAGCATCACGCCGTCGGGCATGGGCAGGTCGGGATTCCAGATCAGTTCCACGCGCCCGTACCCGTAGAAGGGCACGGCGGTCGTTCCCGCGGCCAGCTCGGCCGAGGTCGGGGCGTATTCCGGTCCGCGATCGGCGATGCCGTCGCCGTCGGTGTCCCAGCCGGCGATGCGCTGACCGTCAACCACCGGGAGAGACTCGGGATCGACCGATTCGCTGTCGCCGTCCTCGGGGCCGAAGTACCCCAGCGTCGTGTTGAAGTTCGCCGGGTTGCCGACGGCCTGACCGTTGGCCTCCAGCGGCCCCTGGCCGGCGGTCGGGGCGAAGGTCAGCATGAGCGCGCCCTCGATGCGGGTGTTGCCGCGGGCGTCGAGCACGCCGGCGACGATCGTGCCGGAGAGCTGCACGTTCTGCCCTGTCGGCGCGTTGCCGCCGCTGTAGGTGTCCGTCGGGCTGTTGAAGCTGCCGATGTCCACCGAGTAGTTCGGCAGCATCATCGAGCTCTTGGCGATCTCGGCCTGATCGTCGCTGTCGGGGTTGAGCGAGGGGTTGTCGGGCTCGTCGGGGTGCTGGGTCGTGAACCGCGTCGAACCCGTGAACTGCATCTTGTTGCGAACCTGCGTGAACTGTTGCGGCGTGTCGCTCACGATCGACCCGACAAACAAGCAGTCGTGGAAGCGGATGTTGTTGGAGTACTGCTTGGTGTCGCGGGCCGTGCCGGTCTTCACCTCGCCGTTGATCACCGGCGGATCGGGGAAGTCGGCGTAGTTGGCCGGGCCGTCGACGATGTTGCCGGTCGTGTAACGGAGGAAGTCGCTCTTGTCCAGCGGCGTGGTCACCGGGGCCGGGGCGTGGGCGCTCTCCGACCACTGGAGCTTGCCGTAGTTCTGCCAGTTCGAGTGGGTGTTGTCTGCGTAGCTCTCGACGTAGGTGACGCCCACGAACGTGCAGTTGATGAACAGCCCGTTGTCGCCCTCGGGGATCTTGACGTTCTTGAACGTCATATTCTCGTAGCGCGGGCGAAGGTAGTAGTCGGTGTACGCGGGGGCGTTGAACGGTGTGCGCTCCCAGATGTGCCTTCCCGTGCGCGAATAGACGTACGAGTCATCCAGGTTGGAGCGCCAGTACCGCGGGGCCGACGAGCTCGGGTTGGCCTCGGTGTACGTCGCAAGCTGCGACGACGACACGCCCAGGTTTGTGGCAACTTGCTGTTCAAAGCTCGTGCCGTCGGCCGCGGCCTTCAACGGCGTCTGCGAGTTGGTGAAGCTGTCCGCCGTCACCGGAGGCAGTTCGCTGCTCGACGCGTCGAACTCCTGGGGCGATTTGCCGCGATCGGGCACGATCGGGCCGCGGAGCTGAGCCTGGTAGTTGCTGTTGGCCGCGGCCCAGGCCTGTTGGCCGACCTTGAACACGAGCCGACCGCGCACCTTGGCGTACTGGTCCTTGCGGTCGATGTACCCGTCCCGCCAGCCGAGCACCTGGTCGAGGTTCCGCCCGTTCTGCCGGTCGTTCATCGTCTCGCCGTTGTCCCAGCGCCCGTTGTGGTTGGCGTCGATCCAGCCGGAGACGTGGTTGCGGTTGCGGTCGGCGTTGCCGCCGTCGATGAGCAGGGCGAGGTCGTCGTCGGCCGTGAACTCGGGCGACTGCCCCTCCGCGGGGGTACCCGCGGTCAGCCCGGCCGAGAGCGTCACACGCCCGTCGTGGTTAGCGTCATAAAAGTTGAGGAATACGTCGAACTCGTCGACGTAGCCGTCGCGGGTGGCGTCGGCGAAAGCGCCGTCCGGGTTGCCGTCGCCGTCGGTGTCGGTGTCGGCGGGGATGGCCGCGCCCTCGGTGGCGTGCCCGATCCTGAGCCGGTTGTCCTTGTCCACGTCCGAGGCGGCCAGCGCGTTGAACAGGCGCGTCAGTCGCGTGTCGAGCTGAGGGTTGATCCCGAAGAAATCACTCTTGATCGTCATCGGGTCGCCGTTGGTCTGGTCCACGTCCTCGTATTGGGCGCCCAGGTCGCCCACGACCCGCACGTTCTTGCCGATCATGATGCGGCTGGGCGAAAGAATCGCCTGCGCCGGGCGCTTCACGATCCGGTAGTCCTGCTGAATGACCCGGGTCACCGGGCGTCCACCCGCGCCGGTCGCCCCGTAGTGGTACGAGCTGCCGCCGGCGCCGATGCTCGAAAAGCCCGTCACGATGATGCGGACTTCCGTCCCGTTGGCCAGCGGCGCGTACGTGATCTGGTACGCCGACGGTTCGGCCCCCTCTTCCGAGGCATCCTGATCGATGCCGATCAGCGGCGTCCGCACCCAATCGTCGGTCTTGAACACCTCGGGGTCCGGGTCGGTCGGCGTGAAAGTCTGGGCCGTGGTGAAGTTCACGAGCGCGGTGCCGTTGACAATGTTGCCGTCGGCGTAGTGCGCGTTGAGCAGCGCGTCGGCGATGCCGCGGGTCTGCACCTGGTCTGTCCGGCCGTTGGACGCGGGGAGGACCGTCACCTGGCCGTCGCCCGAGCCGACCGTGCCGCTCCAGAGCTTCCAGCCCAGCGAGCCGTCCACCACGCCCTTCTCGATCACGAAGCGAGACACGGCGTCGGCGAGTTGCTTCTCGGCGATGCCCAGGCCCGTCTCGGCCGCGCCCATCGCCCGGACCACGTGCAGGTGCGTGTCGGCGGTGCGGACGTTGCCCTGGCTGGCGATGGCCATCGCCACCGCGAGCGAGCTGAACATCACCATGAACATCATGGCCAGAACGCTGGCCACGCCGCGCCGGGTCCAGCGGCGTTGCACGCCCGGACGCCCCGGCCGACCCTTCGCCCCACCGCGCCGGCTGTCACGAATGCTCGTCACGTCCTGTTCCCCTGCGCGCCTCGCCGCCCAACGTTTACCCGTTCACCGATACGCTCACGGCACGATCCACGTCACCGTCGCCACAGGCTGCGCCACCGAGTCGTACACACCGCGGAAACTGACGGTCACGCTCACCCGCAGCGGGAACTGGTCCACCGCCAGGCCGCGGAAGCCCGAGCCGTCCGCGGCCAGCGTCGCGTCGTGCTCCACCACCGTGGAGTAGTTGGTCGGCAGGACCTTCTGCACGACCACCGTCTGCGACCATCCCTGAAGCGGCAGCGGGACACCCTGGGCGTCGATCGCGGCCGAGCCGTCGTTGTTGATCTGCGGGATGATCTCGCCGAACGCGTCGATCGGCCCGGGCAGGTCGCCGTCGTCCAGCCCGTCGGTCCCGTTGAACGCGAACGTGACGCCGTCGAAGTCGTCGATGTCGTCGAAGTCGGCGACGGTGGTCTCGCCCGGCTCGGGGCCCCAGCCCGTGAGCGTCGGCGTGCCGCTGACGCTCTGCATGTAAAGACCGGTCACCGGGTCGTGCCTGGGCATCCGGCGGGTCATCTCGCGGATCTCGTTGGCGAGGTAGGTCGCGGTCGCCGAGTGCGTGCTCCAGGCGTTGGCCTTGATGAACGACTGCTGGCTCTGCACCAGCGCCAGCACGCCCACGCCGACGATGATGGTCGCCAGCGAGGTCTCGATCAGTGTGAACCCGCCGCGAGACACCGGGCTCGGGCCATCGACCCGCGGGCGCGTGCCCGACCGGCGCCAGGACCCCGAACCCCGCAAAATCGATGAACTCGTGTGTCGGCGCATGATCGGCCCTGCGAGCAGGCGGACGCGGATCGGACTCGGAGGATTCGCCGGATCGCGGCCTCAAGCCGCGACCCGTGATCCGCCGTCCGCCAAGCCTGCATCGGCTACTTCACGATCGAACTCATCTTGAAGATGGGCAGGATAATCGCCATCGCGATGAAGCCGACCACCGAGCCCATAACGATGATCATGATCGGCTCGATCATGCTCGTCACGGCCTTGATGCGCTCCTTGAGCTGCTTCTGATAATAATGCGAGATCTCGTCGAGCACCTCGCCGAGCTTGCCCGACTCCTCGCCCGCGGTCACCATCTGCACCACCGCCCTGGGAAGCAGCGTGGTCCGGTTGAGCGGGTGGCTGATCTTCTTGCCCTGCTTCACGCTGGCGTACACCGAGCGCCACATGGCCTTGTAGAGCCGGTTGCCCGAGATGTCGCCCGTGATCGCCAGCGTGTCGAGCATCGGCACGCCCGCGTTGATGAGCTGGCCCATGGTGTGCAGCGAACGGCCGATGTACATCGCCCGGAACATGCTCTTGACGATGGGGATCACGAGCTTGAACCGATCGAACCAGAACCCGCCCACCTCGGTCCGGCCGAAGCCCCAGATCGACGCAACGACCGCGACGATGCCGCCCACGACGAAGTACCAGTTGTGGACCATGAAGTCCGACAGGGCCATGAGGAACTTGGTCGCCCACGGCAGCACGTCCTCCTTGCCCTGGAACACCGCTCGGAACTTGGGCAGCACGAACGTGAGCAGGAAGATCGTCACCGCCACCGCCATCGTGCCGATCACGCCGGGATAGATCGACGCGCCGATGACCATCTTGCGCGTCTCGATCTCCTGCGTGATGTATCCGGCGATCCGGTCCAGCATCTTGGCGAACGAGCCCGACATTTCCGACGCCCGCACCATGTTCACGTACAGCGGGCCGAAGAGCTTGGGGTGCCGGCCGATCGCCTCGGAGAACTGCTTGCCGCTCTCGACATCGGTCTTGAGCTGCAAGATCACCTTCTTGAAGTTCGGGTGCTGCGTCTGGTCCGCGATGCCCTCAAGCGCCGCGCGCAGGTTGATGCCCGCGCGGATCATCACCGCGAGCTGCGTGGTGAAGTCCAACACGTGCTTGAGCTTGGGCCGGCCCGCGTTGAGCTCGGAGATCTTCTGTGCCAGCCCGCTCTGCGTCGCGCCGTTCACCGGATTGACGCTCAGCACCCGGAACCCCTGGTTCCGCAGGATGCCCGCCGCCGTGTTGACATTGTCGGCCGCGATGACGCCCACCTGCACGTCGCCCGCGGCGGTCTTCACTTGGTATCGGTAGCTGGGCATGGTTGAGGCCTACGAATAGCGGACTGCGGATGGCGGATATCGGATTTCGGATAACGGATTTCGGATGGCGGAACGTCAAACGGTCGGTCGGGGCCATTCACATCCGCTATCCGATATCGCTAAGCGACCAGCATCCTTTCCAGCTTGTCGGGATACGCCGCCTGCGCGATCGCGTCCTCGCGGCTGATGAACCCGTTGAAGTACTGCTCCGCGATCGACGTGTCCAGGCTGGTCATGCCCAGGGCGCGGTTGGTCTCGATCACGTTGGGGATCTCGAAGCTCCGGCTCTCGCGGATCAGGTTCCGCACCGCCGGCGTGCACAGCAGCACCTCCACCGCCGGCACCATGCCCGGCTTGTCGATGCGGCTGAAGAGCGTCTGGCTGATCACGGCCTGCAGCGTGTTGGCCAGCATGGAGCGGATCTGGTTCTGCTGGCCCGCGGGGTACATGTCGATGATTCGCTCGACCGTCTGGCTCGCGTTGACCGTGTGCAGGGTCGAGAGCACCAGGTGGCCCGTCTCGGCGGCCGAGATCGCGAGCGCGGTGGTCTCCAGGTCGCGCATCTCGCCCACCAGGATGATGTCCGGGTCCTGACGCAGCGCGTGCTTGAGGCCGCTGGCGAAGCTCGGCATGTCGGCCCCCAGCTCGCGCTGCTCGATCAGGCACCGCTTGCTCGTGAAGGCGTACTCGACCGGGTCCTCGAGCGTGATGATGTGCTTGCGGTAACGCTCGTTCATCGCCTCGATCATCGCGGCGAGCGTCGTCGACTTACCCGAGCCGGTATCGCCCGTCACCAGCACCAGCCCGCGCGGAAGGTACGTCAACCGCGCGATCACCTCGGGCAGGTTCAGGTTCGTCAGCGGCGGGACCTTCGTTTTGATCGTTCGCATCGCGATCGCGATGGTGGACCGCTGCATGTGCGCGTTCACGCGGTATCGGCTCAGCCCGGGAGCGGCGAACGAAAAGTCCGAGTCGCGAATCTGCTCGAACTTCGCCAGCGCCTCCTTGCTGGCCATCTGCTCGAGGATCTCCCGCGAGTCCTCCGGCGAGATCACCGGGAAGTCCAGCTGCGTCATCACCTGGTGGATGCGCACCATCGGCGGGTGGCCCGTCACCAGGTGGATGTCCGACGCGTCGTTCTCGTGGGCCGTCTTCAGGATCTCAAGCAGCTTGGTCACACGCGGCTCCTGCACGCTTTCGCCCCGGCGGCGGCCCGTCGGACCACCCCCCCACCACCCCCCGCCACCCCCGGCCACACCGGCGGCCTTCGGCTCGTGCATCGGCCCGTCCTACGTCCCAGTTGAGTGCTGCTCTCGGTAAGCCGTGCCGCGCCTGACGCCTGCGCGGGCATTCCGGCCCCCGCTACGCCGCCGCGGCCGCAGCAGCCAGCCGCCGCCGGCCGCGCCACCGCCACAGCGTCCGAACCGCCACCGCCAGCACCGCCAGCAGCAGCACCCCGGCCACGATCGGCGCCAATACCGACACCACGGAAAGCGCCGCCGCTCCCGCGCTCTCCACCGTGGCGACCACCGGATTGGCCAGGCCCCCCGTCGTCGCGGTCGAGCCCGCGCGCGTGACCACGGTCGTCGCTTGCACCGCCGCGGCCACGCCGCCGCCCGCGATGAGCGCGCACCCCCAACGCATGAACGGTCCTATCTCCGCCAGTTGGGAGCCCGCCACAAGCGTCCCGGCGACCACGGCCGCCGGCGTCGCGACCGTGTCGAGCGCGTGGTCGAGCCACGGCACCCAGTACGCGACGACCTCAAGCAGCGTCGCCGTTCCAAGGGCCACCAGCGCTGGCGTGCTGCCCAGCCACGCCGTCCCAGAACCCAGTTCCACTGCTCCCGCCCGATGAGCGATCGCCAGCACGAACACGGGCACAAACACCCGGAACCCGCACGCCGCGGCCAGTCCAAGCCCCATCAGGATGCCCAGGAACGACTCATACATGGCCAGGCTCGCGCCCCCTCCCCCTGTCGCCTCCCGCCGCACGCCACCGCCCGACACTGTTCATCGGAAAGCTGAGGCCGGCCTTCCGAGCCGTACAAACCCCGCCCATCGCCAACCCTGCACGTCCGTGACCGGACTTCCAACGGGTTCGTGAATCGACGGCGGATGAGACGGGGGCGTTGAAGCCCGGAATGCCGCGGACGGCGATGTCCACCTTGAAGTCCGGGATGACCGAGCGAGTTGGCGGGGTCGGCCACACCGGTGGACACGATAGCTTCGTGCTCGACAACCGCGCGCCGAAGTGCGCCGGACCGCGCTCTCTCGAGGTTTCAACCCCGTCTGGATCGACCGATCAGCGCCACCGCGTCGCCGACCGATCCCCGGACGCGGATCGGTCGGAAGCGAGATTCAGTTGGCCAGTGCCGCTTTCATCTCCGCGACAATCGTCGGATTCAGGCCCGCCTTGGCGGCACGATCGACGATCGGCCTGGCCGCGGTTTCGCGGCCTTCGGACTGGATAAGCACCGCCAACGTCAGCCACGCCGAGCCCGTCTTGGTGCGGTTGGCGTAGCCGCTGATCGCGTTCACGCGGCGGCGCATCTGCCGCTCGCCGCCGGGCACGTCAGACGACGGCAGCGAGCGCGACGCCAGTTGCGGCGTGCGCTCGTAGGCCATCGCCATCACGGCCACGGCCTGGTCCAACTTGCGATCGTCCATGTACGCGAGCGCCAGGTACCGCAGCGCGTCCATGTCGTCGGGCGCGCCGGCGATGTAGTCCTTGAAGTGGCTGATCGCCTGCCCCACGTCGCCGTTCTGCCACGCCATGTCGGCCAGTTCGATCGGCGTGAGGGTCCGCGGGGTGCTGGTCGTCGAAGTCGCGGACGACGATTGCGGTGCGGCCGCGGTCTGCCCCGTGCTCACGAACGGATCGGTCCCGTACCACGGCCCGCTGTAGACCGTGCTGTTGTAGCCCGGGTAGTAGCTGTTGTAGAACCACCAACTGTTCCAGTAGTTGTAAAGCGGGTAGCGCCAGCAGTAGTTCGGCCAGCCGTTGTCAACGTGATGATTGTGGCAATCGGGCCCGACGTGCCAGCGCAGACGGAAGTGGTCGTCGTTGTACGAACCGTCGGCGTGAAATCCGTTGCCGTCGCCGTGATGGTCGTGGTTCCAATCCGGACGAGGGCCATCGGTCCCGTTGCCGGGATTGTAGTAGGGTCCGCCGGTCATCGGGCGGCCGGTGCCGGGGTCTCTCGGGCCGTCGGGGCGCGGCATCGGACGACTGACGGGCGCTCGCGGGTCCAAGCCGCCGCTGCCGCGATACTCCATGTTCGGCCGCGGCCCGCTGCCGCGATAGAGCAGCGAGCCCCCGCGCCCCACGCCCATGCGCGGTGAAGGCAGCGACATCCGCGGCCCGCTTCCGGCCTGCACGCTCCCCGCCGACTGGTCTCCCTGATCGGCCAGCGCAACGCCCCCCCACGCCAGCGATGAACACACCGCCGCGATCGCAACCAATCCGCTTGCTTGTTTGGTCGTCATGTCATCACTCCAGCACGGCCCCACGCCGCTGAGTGCCCGCACCCCCCACCTCCTCGCCTCGCCACCCCCTCACCGCTGCCCCAGTCGTCCCAACCTCCATCGGACACCCGACCCTAGATGATACGAACACCGGGCCGCGAAGTTGCCCTCGCTCGCCAACCATCGTCCGATATCCGGAATCGTGCGGTTCGATAGACTTTGTTGATGTCCGAAACGCCTCTCCCGCCCCCCCCGACCTCACCGCCCCTGACCCCCGACGAGGCCCGAGTGCTGGGCGTGCTGGTCGAGAAGGCCCTGACCACGCCGGCTCAATACCCGCTCACGCTCAACTCCCTGACGCTCGGGTGCAACCAGAAGAACAACCGCCATCCCGTGACCAACCTTTCAGAGGAGGATGTGTACGACGCGGTCGATCGGCTTCGTCAGAAGGGGTACGTTCGCGAGGCCATGCTCTCC
The DNA here is from genome assembly GCA_964630785.1 of uncultured Phycisphaeraceae bacterium. Lineage (GTDB taxonomy): Bacteria > Planctomycetota > Phycisphaerae > Phycisphaerales > UBA1924 > JADLCX01. The sequence goes on from CAZVZG010000017.1 coordinate 86,175, forward strand.
GGTAGCCGCGTGCCCAAGTTCAAGCACAATGCCCGTGAGTTGCTCGGGCTGGAGACACCTGCGCTGGTCGTACTGACCGAGTTGATGCTGCGCGGCCCGGAATCGCTGGGCGAACTGCGTCAGAACGCGGGCCGGATGCACCCGTTTGATTCGCTTGAAACTGTGAAGGCAGAACTCGACGAACTGGCGTCGCGGGCGACGCCGCTGGTGCGAGAGTGCCCTCCGCCGCCCGGCGGCCGTGCTCGCGTGTACGTTCAACTCCTCGCGCCCGACGCGGACTCCGCGTCGAGCGCAGCGCACGCCAATCCGCACGGGCCAGACACGGCCGCGCCGATCAGGGTCGGGGCGTCTTCACCTCACCCACACGAGATTCGGATTGAGCAACTCGAAGCCGACGTTACGCGCCTGCGTGCCGCGATCAGGACCATGGCCGCGGCGCTGGGCATGCCCGATCCTCTCTGACTCTCGACCCACGGTCCATCACTTCACCACCACCCCGAACCACGTATCCTCTGCCACAATGTTCAAGCCCTTCGCCGCCCTGCTCGTGCTTTCCGCATCACTCGTGTCGGGGTGCCAGTCGCTGCACGGCGGAGGCGGTGAGCTGCAGATCCGCTCGCTGGAATCGACGGCCACACTCACGCCCGCCATCCGCACGGCCTGCTACAAGCGCATCGACAACAACACGGCCGACCTGTACTTCTCCGACCTGCCCGAGGCCCGACTCGTCGATCCGACCGACGATATGGCCGACCTCGCCGGCAGCATCCTGCACATCCACTTCTTCCTGGAACCCTCGCCGGGCAACACACCCATCGACGATACGGCTTGCAACGCGACGCTGCGCCAAGTCATCATCGCGCCCGCGGCCACACCGAACACCGGCGGGAGCGCGACCGGGACCGCTCCGGCTCAGGTCTTCGGGATCTACGGCGGCGGTGGATTCTTCTATCCAAACGGGAGCGTCGGTGAGACCACCTTCGGCGGCAGCCTGAACGGGGCCGCGCACCGCTTGCTCTACGCCTCGCCCGGCTTTGACGATCGGCTCGGGCCCGCGACAGTCACGGGCAAGGTGATCGCGACCCGGGACGACGCCGTCGCCGACGCGATCGAAGCCAGGATCGGGCAATACCTTCAGCGTGAAGCCAGCGCAAAGCCCGCGGCGGTTGCTCGCCCGCCTGCGCCGGAGTGATCGCGCCGGGCCGCGCCGCTCAGTGGCTGTCCCACCAGCCCTCGACAATGCTGGTGGCGTTGTTCCGGTACAGGTCTTCCAGCACGTCACGCGGCAGTCCCATGCCCCGCAGCGCGGGCGCGCTCATGGCGTCGAACCGGCCCGGTTCGACCATCGCCAGGTCCGGGTCCGCCACGGGGCTCTCGCCGTCGTACTCGGTCTCGAACATGGCTCGCAGGCACCAATACCGGCTTGCATAAAGGTCCCACGCGGCCTCGGGGCTGTCGGCCAAGTCGCCCATCGGGCTCGAACCGACCTTGCGACTGCGCACCTGATCGTCGTTCACAACGATGTCGGAGCCGAAGAGGATCCGCGTTCGCCACCGAGTGAAGAACTCGGCCACGCGCGCCCTGGGGTGACGGCTCAGCTCCCGCACCTGCCACTTCATCGCGCTGGTGTCGAGGTGGAGGTTTGGGTGGCGCTCCAGCAGGCCGTCGAGAAAGTCCAGGTCTTCCGGCCAGCCGCCCATGTGGGCCGCGATCCACGGGTTGGTGAAGCGGTCGAGCATCCGCTCCAGGCCCTCGTATTGCTGGCGCTTGGTCCCGTACCGCCGGGCGTCGGCGTACTTGGTCTTGAACCATGTGTCCGGGTCGGCGATGTGGACCATGTACATCATCCCGAGTTTCTCGCCGATCTCGCAGGCCTTGACCCGCCACGGGCTGTCGATCTCGATGAGGTCGGTTGCGCCCCAGGTCGAGCCGGCCGCGTCGGGCACCACGTCACGCAGGCGCGGCGAACCCCACAGCTTGAGCATCCGCGAGCCGAACTCACCGTGGAACCGCTCGATCGCCTCGACGTACCCCGCGCGGTGGGCCCGGTTCCGTTCCGGGTCGTTCCAGGTGGGGAACGCGATGAACCGCACGCTCGGACCGAGCAGGTCGCGCACACGCCCGGCCGCGGCCAGCTGCGTCATCGAGTAGGTCTTGACCACCCCAAAGGCCCGGCGCACGTCCGCGTAGATCGGCGGCGCGGCCTCGCCCGAGACGTGCGTGTGGATGTCGATGATCGGCGCGGCCGGGGCGCGCAGGTCCGCCGCCTTCGTGCGATAATCCCAGCCGAACCGGTTCGCCGCCGTGAGCTTCATCGTTGCCGTTTCCGAGCCTCGGTATCGATGGTAGTCAATGCGCTCGTCACACCCCACTGTCCACACACGCCGTCACTCGCTCGCTCCCGATTCCCGATGACCGCCCAGCCCTCGATCACCACAACTGCACACGGTCCGCATCCGACCGGGCACCGCCCGGTTCGCATTGCGCTGGCGCACGACTGGCTTGTCGGCTATCGCGGCGGTGAGGTCGTGCTCGAGACGATCGCGTTGGCCGCCATCACCCGTGCGCCGGAACTCGGGCCTCGCGGTCTGTACACCATGTTCGCCGGGCGAGATGAGCCTCGCGGCACGGAGCGTCGCGCCGACCACAACGCCGCGCTGCGGGCGTTTGGTCCGGTGCGGGCGTCGTTTCTCAACCACCTGCCCGGGGCGCACGGCCCGCTTCGTCGGTGGATGTTGCCGCTCTACCCCGCCGCGGTCGCCCAACTCTCACGCCGGCTGGCTCACGATCACGCGCGTGAACCGATCGACCTGCTGATCTCCACGTCGTCGGCCGCGATCAAGGGCCTGCGCCCGCCGCCGGGCGTGCCGCACCTCTGTTATTGCCATTCGCCCGCCCGCTACCTGTGGTCGCAGACCGCCGAATACGGGCGAGGGCGCGGCGGCACGCTGCGCGGGCTGGGGCTCGGAGTGATGGGCGGTCCACTGCGATCGTGGGACCGCCGCTCCGCCGCACACGTCGATCGCTTCCTCGCCAACTCCACGCACACCGCCGCGGAAATCCGGCGTTGCTACGAGCGCGATGCCGAGGTGGTTTTCCCACCCGTCGACACCGACTATTTCACACCCGACCCGGACGCGGCAAGAGGCCGGCACTGGCTGTACGCCGGTGCGCTCGAACCCTACAAGCGTGCCGACCTCATCATCCAGGCCGCGAACCGGGCCCAGCACCCGCTCGTGATCGCCGGACACGGATCGCAGGCCGACCACCTTCGATCACTCGCGGGCCCGACCGTCACGTTCACCGGACGACTCGGCGACGACCGGCTCCGTCAGGCTTTCCGCACGGCGCGCCTGCTCGTGTTCCCGCAGATCGAAGACTTCGGGATCGTGGCCGTCGAGGCCCAGGCCTGCGGCACGCCCGTGCTCGCCTTCCGTGCCGGCGGCGCTCTCGACACCGTCATCGAGGGCTCCACCGGTGCGTTCTTCGAGCGGGCGACGCCGGACTCGCTCACCGACGCCGCGGCCCGCGTCCCACCGAACGACGCGCTCACGGCCGCGGCGTGCCGGCGCAACGCCGAACGATTCGCCGAGGAACGCTTCCTCGAAACGATCACCCGGCACATCGACGACCTGCTGAACCACCCGCGTCCCGCACCCGCGTAGCCCCGCCCCTCCCCTCGCTACCCCAGCCGTATTACGCCGCTCCGACGACACCCTGCGCCCCAACCACGGTCAGACCGTGGGGCGCGCCGTTGAGGGCCGGCGCGTGGCCCTGGGTACACGCCGCGGCACGCGCGGGCACCCACGCCGCGACGATCTGGCCGATGTACATCTCAAAGTCGGCCTCCAGGTCGAAGTGCCGCATCACGTCGCAATCCAGGCACGCCAGGGCTCGCCCCAGGCACGGCGACCCGGTCGCCAGGGGGCGACTCTCCAGCAACTCGAAAGCGTCCGGCTCCGCGCCGTTCTCGAACTTTTTGACCAGCAGGCGGCTCTTGGGGTCCACCAGGTTGAGCGCGAAGCTGTGGCTGTCGCGCACCAGGGTCGCGATCCGGTGGCCCTTGGGCACCGCGATCGCCACGCACGGCGGCTCGTCGGCGCACGGCATCACGCGGTGCACGAGAATTCCCGAACGCTTGGCCTCAAAGGCCGAAGTCATCACCGTCGGCACCGATGGCAGCAGCGCCAGCGCGCGCGTCAGATCCGCGAACATCCCGGCCATGAACGACGTTGCCTCCCGACGTTCCGAACCCGACGGCCGGTCTCACACGATTCCCACGGACTGATCCACTGTGTCCACCGGTTGTCCCCAACTCGCGCCCGGTGCCGTACCGCCGTCGAGTCGAACTCGCAGACTTCGGAACGTCGCTACGAACCAATCCACCCCTACTTTATCACCCAAATCAGGCAGTGGAAGGCACTTGCGACATATTTGCTCACCCCGGAGTCGGGAGGGTCCGAAAACCCGGTGAAAAAAAACTATTGAACAGCCCAAAGGGTGTTGCAAAGTGGGGCGAAGTGGGAGATAATCCCATCCACGTCAGCCGCGGAGGGTTTCTCGGGTGCTCTTCACCGGTTCATCAGAGCACACGATCGACTCAAAGCTTCGGCTGGCGGTGCCCGCGAAGTACCGAAACCTGTGGTCCAAAGAGCGCGACGGGGAGGCTTGGTTCTGCTTCCCGTGGGCCACGGGGCAACTGCGCCTGTACACCGAAGCCCGGTTCACTCAACTGGCCCAACCCAAAGAAGACGACTCGAAGCTCGCCCCCGACCCTGATCTGGCCCTCCTCAAGTCCCGCCTGTTCGGCCTCACGGAACGACTCGAAATGGACTCCACCGGCAGAATCCCCATCCCCAAGCAGCACTTGGAAATGATCGGACTTCCGGGCGCGGGTTCCGAAATCGCGGTGGTCGGGGCGGGGGATCACCTTGAGATCTGGGACCGCGCCACCTGGGTCGCCAGCATCCGCGCCAACTTCAACACTCTGCCCGAACTTGCCGCCCGCGTCCAGGCCAAAGGCCTGCGGACATTCTGAGTTCTCCCCTCCCACGGACCCCGAGCACGCCGTGCGGCGTGCCCCGGGGCTTGACAACCCGACCATTGGTGTGAGCCGCCCACAGGGTCAACGAAGGACTCGGGGTGAGCGGCAGCATCGGTCCGAAGCACGTTCCGACGCAAGGACGCGTCGGCCCGTGAACGGTGTCGGCCCCAGGGACGGAGGCCGCCGCCGCCGAGGCCCCCGATGACCGCCGCAAGCCGCCCGCAAGCGACTCACCGATTCCGCGCTCGGCCGATCCGCCACCGGCCGAGCGTCTTTCCCGCTCGATTTGTGATGTGTTGCGAGCACCCCGACGGCGCCGGTGCGAGAGCCGGCGCCGGACGGTTCCGGTCTGCACAGACAGGCAGGCCGACATTCCGCGCTATCGACGCTACTTCACGCCGCACCGCCACGGAGGGCGGTGCGCCGCCCTTGCTTCATCACCGCTGTCGGCTCGACCGACCGCGGGCTCCGCCATCGTAACCGTTCCCATTCGCCGCGCCCCGGGGCCACTTCACCTCCTTCGACTCCCCAAGCGCGCGAGAGAGAGCCACGCCGCGGCCGACGCACCCTCGCGCCGCGGCGTGGTTTTTTTCCTAGGAGACGACAAAACCGCGGTATCGCGCCGCGGTCTCTGCTGAAGATAAGCTTCGCAGATGGCCATCCGCCCGCGAAACACCGCGTTGCCCTCGACGTTGGCGCGACGCGTGCTGCCGTTCCTCGCGATCGGAGCCGCGATGAGCGTCGCGAGTGGCTGGGCGTGCGGGGTATTCGCGACGCTCGACTACCGACGATCCGAGTTTGATGTTCCCGGATCCGGCTGGCCCTGCCCGCCACCGGAAGCCTGGCCGGAGCCGGACCACTTCCATCGCATTGCCGGCCTGGGATTGTCGGGATTTGGCGCAAACCACGGCCTGACCACCAATCGAAACTCCCCGAGCTTCTTCGAATGCGGAATCGACGTTCGGGAGTTCGGCCTGCCATTCCGATCGATGGCCGCGACGATCGTGCACACGAATCGCTACCCCCGCAAGTTCACGGACCACCGTCTCGGCTGGTACACCGACGGCATCCGTCCTCCGCCGATTCTGGAGCGACCCGGACTTGGCGACCGCAGGATTCCAATGCGCCCGACGTGGCCGGGCTTCGCTCTCAACACGGTAATTTTCGGTGGAGTTGTTTGGGGGCTCTCGCGAATCCCGGCCGCGATCCGGCGCCGCGTGCGCCGATCCCAGAATCGTTGCCTGTCGTGCGGGTACCCACTCGACTCCATCCGCGCAGACGCACCATGTCCCGAGTGCGGCCGGACGAACCACGATTCGCCTTCCAAGTCGACGGCTTCTCCATTCGGTCCCGTCGATCCGCGTTCATCCGCGGCCAACTCCTGATCCGTCCCATCCGTGGCTCGCATCGCGCCAGCCCCGCGGCTTATCCTGCTCGCATCATGCGAGCCCTCCTCATCACCCAACAGGCCCCGCCCGACGCGCCCATCGCCTCGGTCGTCTCCTTCGTCACCGACCACCCCGAGCCCGCCGCGCCCGGGCCCGGCCAAGCCCTCATCCGCACGCTCGCCAGCGCGCTCAACCACCTCGACCTGTGGGTCGGTCGCGGCGTGCCGGGGTTGAAACTCACCTATCCGCGGATCTCGGGCTCGGACGCCTGCGGCGAGGTGCTGGCGGTTGGACCCGGGGTTGACCAATCCTGGGTCGGCCGACGGGTGATCCTCAACGCCGCGGTCAACACCGCCCCGGCGCACGGGCTGCCCGCCGATCCGCCGACTTCGACGCTCGCAGCGCAGTACGAGCTCATCGGCGAGCACCACAGCGGCACGCTGGCCGAGAGGTTTGTCGCCCCGGTCGCCAACCTCGCGGCGATCCCCGCGGATCGCGACCCCGCCGAGGCCGCGGCGTTCGGGCTCACCTTTCTCACCGCCTATTCCATGATGGTCACCAAGGCCGGGCTGCGCCCGGGGCAGTCGGTGCTGATCACCGGCATCGGCGGCGGCGTCGCGCTCGCGGCCATGGCCATCGCACGCCACTTCGCCTGCCCGATCGCGGTCACCAGCCGCCACCAATGGAAAATCGATCGCGCCAAGGAGCTCGGCGCCTCGCTCACCGTTCTCGATCAGGGTCAGGACTGGTCGAAGGAAGTGCGTGCGTGGTCGGGGCCCCGTGGAGGGGTCGATCTCGCGGTCGATTCATCCGGCAAGGCGACGCACCTCAAGAGCCTCAAGTCGCTCACTCGCGGCGGCGCGTACGTCACCCCCGGCTGCACCTCGGGCCCCGACGCCACAACCGACCTGGCCCGCATCTTCTGGAACCAACTCCGCATTCTCGGTTCGACGATGGGGAGCAACGACGAGTTCCGAGAGTTGGCCGCGCTGTACGGCGCGGGCTTGCTCAGGCCGGTGGTGGATCAGACTTTTCCCGCGGCCGACGGGGCAAGGGCGTACGAACGGCTGGAGTCGTCGGAGCAGTTCGGGAAGGTTGTGGTCACCTGGGCGTGACGTTTCCGTCCCTCTCACCACGGCAGCTCCCGCCCGTCGTAGTTCAAGAACCGCCCGGTGTCGCCCGGCTTCAGCCCGTCCATTACGCCGAGCATCGATCGCACGCTCTCTTGCGGCGTGAGGGTCGCGTTCTTGCCGCCCATGTCGGTCTGCACCCAGCCCGGGTGGACCGCCACGCAGCAGAAGCCCTCGGGGCGGAGCTCGTGGGCCATGCACACCACGAGCTGGTTGAGCGCGGTTTTGCTGGCGCGGTATTCGTAGGTCGAACTGCCGTTGTTGTTCTTGATCGATCCGAGCTCGCTGGTGATGTTGAAGACGGTCTTGCGCCGGCCGCTGCGCAGGTTTTTGAGCAGCGCGCCGGCGACCAGCAGCGGGCCGAACGCGTTGGCGGCGAAGACCCGCTGAAAGTCGGCGAGTTTCAGGTCGGCCAGATGTTTGCTCGCGCCGGTGACGCCGGCGTTGTTGATGAGCACGTCCACCGGCTGGTCGCCCAGCGATCGGGTCATCGCCGCGATCGAGTCGGAATCGGCAACGTCCAGGGCCATCACACGCTGCACGAGGCCCGCCAGCTCGGGTGATTTGTCCGGGTGACGGGCCGTACCGATGAGCGTGTGCCCGCCACCCCGTGCGGCCAGTTGCCTGGCAAACTCGAGCCCGATCCCGCGGTTAGCGCCGGTGATGAGGTAGGTGCTCATGCACCATTATGGGCGCCGCATGAGGTTCGGTCAGGCGGCGCGCCGACGACGGTTGCCCAGCAGCGCCATGCCCATGATCATGCACGCCGCGGGGCCGGGCGCGGGGACCTGCACGGTGATCTGGTCCTGCGCCGTGGGATTGGTGAGGATGGAGAGAGTCGGAAGCGAGCGCCCCGCGTCGAGCGTGCCGGAGCCGTCGAGCCAGGACTGCGCGAGGCTCACCGAGGCGCTCGGCGACGAGGCCTTGAACGCGCCCGTGCTCAGCGTGCGGTCGGTGTCGTAGCGGAGCTCCCACACGGCGAGCTGGAACGCGCAGTTGGTGGCGGTGTCGACGACGTCGGCGATGTGGTTGGCCCAGAGCGTCCGCACGGCCGTCGCTTCGCTTTCGCTCCAGCCCGCCTCCGCCAGCGAGATCACGTCGAAAGTGTACACGTTGTTCTTGGAGATCGGCTGGGGGATGTCGACGCAGAACGAGGCGAACCGCTCGGCGACCGTCGCGTCGACGCCCGCGCCCGGTGTGTCGATGCGCGTCCAGGCAAACTTGGCCGTGCCCGCACGCTCGGTCACGGGCGGGCTGACGATGTTCGCGGAAGTCAGATCGGTGTAATCGCAGCGGGCCCGGACCATGTCGGCGTTCGCACTCCCGGTGGCCATAAGGCCGACGGTCGCCGCAATCGAGAAGGTCGCGGTGCGGATGGTGCGTGAAGTGTTCATGGGCAGAGTCCTTTCTTGAGAGTGCCATTTCCTAGCGATCCCGCTTCCGTGGCGAGAGGCACGTCCCAAGTGTGCAACTCCGCCCACGGATCACCATCGATTCAGGGGATCCGTGACCGGGCCACTCGGGCCTGCGCGGCCTGCACCGTGGGCGATGTTGAAACTGGCAAGTCCGCGCGGCCTGCGCGGAGCCGCGGCGCGCGTTATCGCCCTCGGCCCATCGACTCGATCGGTTCGCGCCTGTTATCGACGTTGGGCGGTCGGCTCGGTGCGCAGGCGGGCGATGTTGGCGGTGGTGCTCTGACCCTCGACCACGCTCAACCATTCCACGCGCCCGCCGATCTCGGCCATCGCCAGAGCCTCGGGCACCTTATCTGGCGCGTACTGATCGCCCTTGACCAGAACGTCGGGGCGGATCGCCCGCACCAGCCCGACGGCGGTGTCCTCGCCGAACACCACCACCGCGCCCACACACCCCAGCGCGGCCAGCATGTCGGCGCGCATGTCCACCCCCTGCACCGGGCGCGACGGGCCCTTGAGTCGGCGGACGGAGTCGTCGTCGTTGACCGCGACGATCAGAAAATCACCGAGCCCGGCGGCGCGGGCGAGCAGCGAGACGTGCCCGGGGTGCAGCAGGTCGAAGCACCCGTTGGCGAAAACGATCCGCTTGCCCTCGGTCCGCAGGGCCGAGACCTCCACCATCAACTCTTCAAGCGTGCGGCGTTTGCCGGCCGCGCCCTGCTCGCGGACGAGGCACTCGCGGTGGACTTTCTCCAGGGGCATGGGCACGACGCCGAAAACTTCGACCTCGAGCCCCGCCGCGGCGTTGGCGAAGCGCACGGCGTCGTGCCAGCCGACGCCGTTGGCCCGGGACGCGGCGAGGGCGGCGAGCACCATGTCGCCCGCGCCCGAGACGTCGTAGACCTGCCTGGCGCAGGTCGGCACGACGATCGGCCGCTCGCCGCGTTCGAGCAGCATCGCGCCGTGGCGATCGAGCGTGATCACCGTGGCTTCAAGCTCCAGCTCGTTGAGCAACCGCTCGGCGATCGGCGCGAACAGTTCGGGCGCGGCCTCGGGCGGAAGCTCATCGCCCGTCGCGCCGGTGGCCTCGGTGCGGTTGGGCGTGATCGTCGATGCGCCGCGGTACTTGGCGTAGTTGTCGATCGCGGCCGGGTCCACAAGCACCGGCACACCGTGACGCCGGGCCGCACGGATGACCTGCTGGCAGACGCCGTGTTCGCCGGGCGTGCAAACGCCCTTGCCGTAGTCTTCGATGCACAGCACGTCGGTGCCGGGGAGCAGCCGCTCGACGTGCTCGACCATCCGCTGCGACACGTCCTCACCCGGCGGCGTGCGCGATTCGTAGTCCACGCGGAACATCTTCTGCGGGTGGCGATGCTGGGCCAGGCCGATGAGCGATCGCTTGACGGTGGTCGGGCGCGCAGGGTCGGCGACGAGCGAATCCGAGTTGACGCCGGCCGCAGCGAGCGCGGCCCGGAGCAGGTCGGCCTCGCGGTCATCGCCCGTGAGCCCGACGGCGTGAACCGTGCCTTTCATGGCGACCAGGTCGAGGCAGACGTTGGCCGCGCCGCCGGGGCGGTTCTCCTCTCGCTGCGCGTGCAGCACGGGCACCGGCGCCTCGGGGCTGAGACGATCGGCGTTGCCGTACACAAGCTGGTCGAGCATGAAATCGCCGATCACGATCGCGGTGAACGGTCGCCAGCGGGAGAGGTGTTCGAGCAGCGTGCTCATGGGGTGGGGCGGGAGGCGGGGAGATTCAGAAGGCCCGAAGTTTATCCCGATGCGGAGGGCCCGCCGGCCCCGCGGACGGTGGCCAGCACCCTGGAATCCAACTCCGGTTGGCCGCGATCAAAGACCATCGCCAGCACCGGTCGCACGACGGGCCGATGGTCGAAACGGTCGGGCGGCAGGCGGCGGAGCTTGGACCAGTCCTTGTCGGTGATGACGATCGCGTCGGCGTCCCCCTCGGCCGCGAGTCGAGACAGCGCCGACACGACCTCCGGCCCGTACGGGTCGTGGTCCGGCAGGACCATCGTGCCGACGACGTGACCGGCGGAGCGTCCGTCACCGTGTTCCAAGCCCTCGCCCACTGTCGCGCGGAGCGAGTGGATGAAGCCCCGCGGGTTACCGATCGCGCACGCCGCGGCGACGCGTTTGCCCAGCAGCCAGTCGAGCGGGAGGAGCGTTTCGCTCTCGCCGTCGCCCGTGCGCAGGCCCGTCCAGACGTGGCGGGCGACTGCGTCGGCGCCTTTCCCGACCCTGGATCGCAGACCGGCGTCCACTTGTGTGACTTGGACGGGATCAACGAGCTCGGCGTGCGTGAACACGATGAAGCCCGCGCGGGTAAGGCTCTCGACCGGCTCGCGCAGCCAGCCCGCGGGCAACAACCGATCGTCCAGCGGCGGGCGCGAGGCGTCGATGAGCACGATGTCCAGGTCACGTGCGATCTTGCGGTGCTGGAAGCCGTCGTCCAGGACTACGCACGTGGGCCGGGACCCGGGCTCGCTCGCGGAGAACAGACGGCGCAGACCGCGGAGCCGGTCGGGCTGAGCCACGATCGGTACGCCGGGGAACATGCGCCGGTAGGCGTCGGTCTCGTCGGGCTCGTTCAACCTGCCCCGGCGTGCGCGGGCCCGCGAGGGCGTGTAGCCGCGCATCGCGATGCACGGGCGGATCGGCTCGCGGTGCAGGCCCGGGTCTCCTCGGAGAAGCGTCGCGACCATGTGTGCGACCATCGGGGTCTTGCCCGTGCCGCCGACAGAGAGGTTGCCGACGCTGATGACCGGAACGTCGAGGCGCGTGACGCCGCGGCCGCGGTCGAACGCGCGGTTGCGCCGCGTGATCGCGAACCGGTAGGCGGGCTCGAACAGCCGCCCGAGCCGGGCCGGGACCGGGCCGCGGAGCCGGGGATCGTCAGCGCTCGGCACGCGGTGGGTCTCGATGGTCGCCGAGGCCGCTCCCCGCGCTTTCGCCGGCGCCCGCGACCAACACGCGCGGGGCGTGCCGTTCGACGAGTTGGCGTCCCGCGTCGAGCCGCATCTGCCGGCGGAGCTCACGGCGCGCTTGCCAACCGTGCACCAGCGTCGCGATCGCGTCGGCGCCCGCAAGCGAGATCACCACACCCAGCAGGCCGATGATCAGGAGCCAGACGATCACAAACTCGCGGGTCTCTCGGGGGCGTGCGGTCGGTTCCTCGACCACGGCCGCCACGCCCAGGGCGTATGCCAGGAACGCGGTCACGAACAGCATGAGGATTCCGTTGACCACGCGCAGGCGGCGGCGACGCATCGGCAGGTCGCCCGCGTGCGTCGCGAGCACGTGCCCGGCCACGACCAGCATGGTGGCGGCCGCGACGGGCAGCACCACCCAGCCGGGCAGGATCGTGGTCGAGACGAGCAGGGTCATACCGCCAAGTTTATCGGGACCCGGGGGACCGGCCCATGAACCGCCGGCCTCACCGACCGCCCGCGAAGGCCCGCAGCCGCTCGGCCAGCCGCGCCATGGGCAGCCCCATCACGGTGCCGGGGTCGCCCTCGACAGTGATGGGCCAGCCGGCCTGGAGGCGCTCGGCGAGGTTGTAGGCTCCGGCCTTGCCGCGCCACTGCCCGGAATCGAGGTAGACGTGGACCTCGGCGTCGGAAACCGGCCCCACCGTGACGTGGGCGCGGTCGAAGAACAGGTCCCGACGCCCCGTGTCCACGTCGAGGATGGCGACGCCGGTGAGCACGTCGTGCTCGCCGTTCACGAGCCGGCGCAGGGTCCGCTCGGCATCCGCTCGATCGGCGGGCTGACCGATGATCGCCCCGTCGTCGGCGACCACCGTGTCCGCCCCGAGCACCACCTCACCCCGCTCCGAGGGGACGACGCGCCGGCGATCGCCCAACCGCGTGAGCGCGGCCGCGGCCTTGAGGTAGGCCAGCGCCACCACCCACTGCTCTGCGCCAACCCGGCCGGCGGTCATGTGACCGTCGTCAACGCCCGAGTCCACGACGTCGTACTCGATCCCGGCCTGCTCAAGCATCAACCGCCGGCGCGGCGACCGGCTGGCCAACAGCACGCGCGGCAGGCTCGCCGCGTCGGTCGGCGAGAGCGATCGGCGCTGGGGCTGGATCGGTCGGTGGGTCACACTGGGCCTCTGGCGTTCGAGCAGCAGCATCATGCCCCCTTGTTCGGCAAAGACTCTCGCGGCTTGCATCCATGGCCGGCCCGCGCGGTCCGTCTCGTTCCGCCCTCAGGGACGCGCCACTATGATCGGCCCGTCGGCGATTCGGAGGACAGATGCAGGCCCACCTCGTGCAGATGGACATTGCCTGGGAAGATCAACCGGCGAACCACCGAAAGGTTGAGGCGTTGTTGTCGGGCGCTACCACCGGTCCGGGTGATCTGGTGGTGCTGCCGGAGATGTTCGACACCGGGTTCTCCTTCAACCTGGAAGTCACCGCCGATCGCGATGGCCGCACGCTCGGGTTTTTGTGCAACTTGGCGAGAGCACGCCGGTTGACGGTGCACGGTTCGCGGACCACCGTTGGCGAAGACGGACGCGGGCGAAACCGCGCAACCGTGGTCGGGCCGGACGGTTCGGTGCTGTGCGAGTACGACAAGGTGCACCCGTTCTCGCTGGGCACGCCGAGCGAAGCGCAACGCTTCGCGCCGGGCGGTGAGGTCGTGACCTATCCCTGGCTCGACGCTTCCGGAAACAGGCTGACAACAGTCTGCCCGGCGATCTGCTACGACCTGCGCTTCCCTGAACTCTTCCGCTTGGGCATGCTCAAGGGAGCAGAGGTGTTCGCGATCGGGTCGAACTGGCCGAGCAACCGCGAGTTCCACCGGCGCACGCTCAGCATCGCCCGGGCGATCGAGAACCAGGCGTTCGTCCTGAGCGTGAACCGGTGCGGGCAGGACCCGGCGCTCGAGTACCCCGGCGGAACGCTGGCGGTCAGCCCTCGCGGCGAGCCGCTCGGCGAGTTGGGGCCCGGGGAGGGTGTGCTTTCGGTCGAGGTTGATCTCGACGACCTGCGACGCTGGCGGGGCGTGTTCAAGGCCTGGCGGGACGTTCGCCTGATCTCGGACGGCCCGGACGGCGGGACGCGGGTCCGATAGCCCGGGCGCGACGCGATCGGCACAGTCGGCACAGACGGGCACGCCCGGGTTGCCTCCCGGCTTTCGGGCTTGCCCGATCGATCGATCGCGGCGATTGATGTTGTGCCGATCCCTTTGTCGCCATGCCTGCGCTGAGGGACGAGCGCCCTCGATGCCGCTCGAAGGAGTCGATCATGAGTTCAGATGGAAGGGACAAGAAGGACGTCGATCGGCGTCGCGCCGGCCGCGTGCGTTGCGGATTGACCACCTGCCAGTACGGCGCGGTGGTGAATATCTCGAAGTCCGGCATGCGCGTGGTCAGCCGGAAGATGGTCCCGGCCCCGCCGCCGGACTCCGTGATGCAACTCATCATCACGGCCGCGGGAAAGACGCTGACTGTGCCCGGGCGACCGGTGCACAACCGGCCGCGATCGGATGGGGCGTTCGACGTCGGGTTCCAGTTTGTCGGGATCACCGAGACGCAGGCACGAGAACTGGTCGAGTTGGCCCGGGTCGCTTTCGACAGCCTGCTGGTGTACCAGGATCGAAGGACCGGATAGATAGGCCGAGCTAAAGTCGAGGAGGTAACGGCATGAGCGCGTCGGCGTCGGGCAAGCCCGGAGGTTCCATCGCGAAGGCCGGGGTCAACTTCCTCAAAAAGCTGGTGTTGGAAAACTACGACGAACCGATGAGCAACCGCCGCGAGCAGGAGCGGCAGAGCGTCGTCGGCGAGGTGGAGTTCACGCTGCTCGACGCTTCCGGGCAACCGGAAGCCACGGGCCGAGCGTTTGTGCGAAACACGAGCCGGATGGGGTGCGGCCTGTGGTCGCGCGTGGCCATGCCCATCGGAACGACCGTCATGGTCCGGGGCGAAGGCGTCGGTGCTGAAGGCAAGATCCAGCGGCTGGCCACGGTGTGCCACTGCCGCGGCGCCTCGGGCACGGGGTTCGCCATCGGGGTCAGGTTCGCGAGCGAGTCGGACGCGCGGGCGGCGTGACCTTACGCGGCCCTGAGGCAAGCGGCGTCGTACGCCCGGCGCTTGTCCGCGTCCTTGAGCACGTTGTACGCCTTGTGCACCTCGACGAAGATGTCTTGCGACTCCGACGACTTGCTCAGGTCCGGGTGGTGCTTTCGGGCCAGGTCGCGGAAGGCCCGCTGAATGTCGTCGAGGGTCGCCTGCGGCGCGACGCCGAGGATCGCGTACAGGTCCGGGATCTCGGCCCGGCCCGAAAGCCGTGCACCCCCCCCCCCCACACCCCCGACCCCCCCGCCCCCC
>CAZVZG010000018.1:0-90973 GCA_964630785.1 uncultured Phycisphaeraceae bacterium
GGGGGGGGGGGGGGGGGGGGGGGGGGGGGGGGGGGGGGGGGGGGGGGGGAAAGGGCAGCTTGCGCGAACTGGTTCGGCTCATCCGCGACCGTCTGGTGCCTCCGGCCTTGTTGATGGATCAACGGGCGTGGAGGTTCTGGGCGTGAGGCCACTGCCCATCCGATCGGAGGCCGCGTGAGGATCACTCTTTGAGAATGAGGGCCGGATGGAGGGCGAAGTTCCGATACACGCCCGTCTCGGCAGGGAGGGGGGGAGGGGGAGGACGGGAGAAGATCGGACCCCTGACCTTGCCGGGCTCGGCACCTAGACTTTCAGCCCCGTTCCGGGGCATACGGCCCCCCACTTTCCACGCGTCTCCCCCCTCCGCCACCCTCCCGCCGGTTCACCCGCAACGGCCGCGGGAGCCGACCCCGCCGATTTCTCAGGAGCGCCCAAACGCGGCGAGCCCAGCCATGGACACGAAGCAGCCAAACAAGATCGGACCCATCCGCTCGGGCGCGGGCCTCGAAGAGGGCCGGTACAACACCGAGTTCATCGACCTGCTCAAGAAGTACTCGACGCCGATGCTGCTGTGCATCGCGGTGATCGCCGGCGGGTACTTCCTCTACAACTACCGGAGCCGTCAGCGCGAACTCTCGACCGACGGTGCGTGGGCGCAGTTCGACGCCGCGGAGAAGAGCGGCAGCCCCGCCTCGCTCCTGCGCATCGCCGACGAGAACGAGGGCACGGCGATCGAGCACTTGGCCCGGCTGAAGGTGGCCGATGTCCACCTGGACGCGAGCCGCACGGGCGTGCCGATCGGCGTCACTCTGGAGGCGAGCGGCGAACTGCCCAAGGACACCAAGGCCCTGACCGAGGAGCAGCAGGCTTCCGAACTCGCCAGCGCCCAGGGCCTGTACAAGCAGGTCTTCGACGAGGTGGCGGACAAGCCGGAGATGACGCCGTTCGCGCTCAGCGCCTTGAGCGGGCTCGCGGCCGTGGCCGAGTCCAAGGGCGAACTGGACGCGGCCAAGGGCTTCTATCAGCAGATCATCGATCGCGCCACCGCCGCGGGGCTCGACGCTTCGGCCAAGCGTGCCGAGGAGCGAAAGAACTCGGTCGATAAACTGAAGATCGAGCCCAAGCTCTACGCGCAGGCGGCGTTGCCGGCATCGGCGGCCTCGCTCCAGCCCTTCACGTCGGGCATGAGCGACATCAAAGTGAAGACCAGCAGCGGCGAGACGCTCACGGTGGGTCCGGACGGCCAGCTCAAGAAGCTCGACGGCACGCCGGTGGAAACGCCCGCGGCCCCGGGAGCCACCCCGGGCACGCCCGCGCCCGCCGACGGCGCCACGCCCAAGCCGCCCGAGACCAAGCCCGGCGACGCCAAGCCCGAGGCCGGCAAGCCGACGCAGCCCGCCACGCCGCCGGCCGACCAGCCCAAGTGACCAACCACGACGCGCCCTGTCGGTTGGGGGAGAGCGGAGCCATGCCCCGTCCGGTGCGCGCGTGAGCGAGCCGAATACACCATCGGATCGCCCGCAAGGGCCGCCGCCCGCGTCGCACGCGGGTCGGAAGGCCTCTCGCAGCGGCGCGGACACGTCACGGTCATCCGATGTTGTGCGGCACGGCGGGAAAGTCGATCCCGACGCGCTGCTTCGCCGGGTCAACGCCGCGGAAGCGGTGCCGTTAGATGAGGACGACGGCTCGCCGCTGTCGCTGCTCGCGGGCGACGGGAGTGTGGAGGATCGGGTCTCGCCCGCGCCCGGCGCCGACGACGACGCCCCCAACCGCGTGGTGTTCGTGCTGCAGCGTGACCTTCAGAAGCGGCTGGACAAGTACCTGACCGACCGCATCCCCTTCATGAGCCGCACGCAGTTGCAGCGGCTGATCGACGAGGGCGGCGTGACGGTCAACGGGCGCGCGCCCAAGGCGTCGACCCGGCTGCGGATTGACGACCGGATCGAGGTGTTCATCCCGCCCCCGCCGCCGAGCGGCGTGCAGCCGGAGGACATCCCGCTGGACGTGATGTTTGAGGACGGGCACATCATCGTGCTGAACAAGCGCCCGGACATCATCGTGCACCCGGCCCGCTCGCACAACAAGGGCACGCTGATCAACGCGCTGGCGTACCACTTCAAGCACCGCAGCGGCGCAGGGGGATCACTTTCGACCGTCGGCGAGGAGTTCGCCCGCCCCGGCGTGGTGCACCGGCTCGATCGTCACACCTCGGGCCTGATCGTTTTCGCCAAGGATGACACCTCGCACTGGCGGCTGGCCCGCCAGTTCGAGTCCCGCACCGTGGACAAGCGGTATCTGGCCCTGGTGCACGGGCTGGTCGAGCCCGCAGTGGAGGTGATCGACAAGCCGATCGGCCCGCACCCCTCGCGCGAGAAGGGCTACCGCGAGAAGTACGTGGTACGTCACGACGTGCTGGGCAAGCCGTCGGTGACGATCTGCCGCGTGCGCGCGCACTTCAATGGACCCAGCGCGGACCGGCGGTACTCGTTCGTCGAACTTGAGCTCAAGACCGGGCGGACGCACCAGATCCGCGTGCACATGTCGCACGGCGGCTACCCGATCGTCGGCGACGACATGTACGGTGGGTCCCCGCTGCCCGCGGTAGAGGTCCTGTCCGGTCTGACCGAACCCGCGGGGGCGAACGACCGCCCGCCCATCATCGCCCGGCAGGCCCTGCACGCGGCCACGCTCCGCTTCCGCCACCCCGTGAGCGACGCGCCGATGTCGTTCCTGGCGCCGCTGCCCGCCGACATGATGGCCGGTCTGGCGGCGCTGCTGTCGATGGACCCATCGGCCCGTCGGCTCGACCCGCCGGGGGCGACGGTGGACGTTGCGGGCCTTCCGCCGGGCTAACCTCTCGGATCGATTTCCCCGCTTCTCCGGGCCGAGCCGTGCGGGCCCTCGCCTCTACTCCGGGAGTACCCCACCATGAACACGCTCGCTCTGCCCCTCCGCCGCACGCCCGCTGCCCGCCTAGCCCTCGCCCTCGCCGGCGGCCTGCTGATTCTGGCCATCGGCGGTTGCAAGTCCGGGGGGGGGGGAGGGCGCGCCTCGACGGGCCCGGCCCAACCTGGGGATGTCTCGGGGTCCATTCTCTTGGCGCTGGGCGATGCCGACCTCCCCGCCGACGCGCCGGCCCAGTCGCTGCTTGCCGATCGCGGCCCCAACGCCCGCGACACGCTCACGATCGTTTCGCTGCCCATCCGCGAGCCCGTCACGCCCTCGACCCAGATCGACGTGTCCAACTCCGCGATCGGGTCGCCGGCGTGCATGGCAATCTCGCCCGACCGGCGTTTCGCGTACGTGCTCGAATCGCGCGGGCCCGGAGGCGACGGTTCGGCCCGGCCCGTCTCGTCGCTACCGATGGGCGAAAGCCTGACCACCATCGACATCTCCACGCCCATGTCGCCCGCGAGCCGCGGCACGACCTTTGTCGGCTCCGACCCGCAGGCGGTGGCCGTTAGTCCGGCCGGCGACTTGCTCGCGATCGTAACCTCCAACCCGCGCAACCAGTTGGTCATGGTGTCGCTCAGCAACGGGCTGCCCGGCTCGCCGGCCTCGTGGCCGCTGATCGGCTTGGACGACGACGCGGCCTCGGCGTCGTGCGTCGCGTGGCATCCCAGCGGACGGGCGCTGGCGGTCACGCTCCCCGGCCGCGATGAGGTGGTTTTCTACGCGTTCTCGCGCGACGCCGATGGTTCGCTGGCGATCGCCTCGTGGGGCGCGCCCGTGCATGTGGGCCACACGCCGATCTACGGCGCCTTTACGCCCGACGGACGCCTGTTCGTGACCGTCGACGCCAACCGCCCCTCGGACGGCGTGTCGTCTCCCGCGGGCGCGGGCGGGCTGAGCGTGGTCCGCGTCTCAGACAACCTGGATAACGCCTCGGCTTCGCACACGCTGGTGGGGTCGGTGACGACGGCCGTCGGCCCCGTCGGGGCGGCGATCAGCCCGGACGGCTCACTGGTCGCCTGTGCCAACGCCCAGGCAAGCTCTGGACCGGGCGGGTCGGTCTCGCTGTTCTGGATGGGGCCCAACGGTGACCTGGTGCCGCGGGGCGAGTTCCCGATCGGCGCGGTGCCCGCGGGCGTCAGTTTCGACCCCGCGGGGCGGTTCGTGCTGGTGTCGCAATACCGCTCGCTCGACCCCGCGGCCGCGGACGGCGAGGTGTCGTTCTGGAAGATCGCCGGCGGGAGTTCGCCGACGCTTGTGCAGCAGGACTTCTTCCTGGGCATCGGGTCCGGTCCGCACGGCGTGCTGATTGTCCGGTGAGCGGGCGCACCGTGGACCCGGAGCCTGACTCAAAACCGGTTCAACGATCCACCGCGGAGCCGCTGAGTGCGCGCAGTCGATGCATCGGGCACAAGCCGTGAGTTCTCGACTCCCGTTCCGTGCCTGCGAATCGGGTGAGGCCGTGGACAGTCTCTACTTCTTCGGCGGCTTGGGGTCGTCGTCGTCGTCGGGCAGCTCGATGTCGAAATCGCTCTCGCTGAGGTCCTTGATCAGGCTCTCAAAGTCGTCGTCGCCCGCGCCGGGCTTGGCGGGCTTGGGCGACGATCCTTGGCCCGCGGCGGGCATCGCGCCCGACTTGGGCGGCGCGGCCTGACCCGACCATGTCGGCACGCCGTCGAGCATCGACGGCGCCCCGCCGCCGACCGCGACCGCGCCGCTGGAGAACGCCGTCCCCGGATCGACGTCCCTCGGGTGTCCGTCGATCTTCACCACGAACACCACCGGTCCCACCGAGAGCAGGTCGCCCGGGATCAACTCCCGTTCCTTCACGCGCTCCCGGTTGACGTACGTGCCGTTGCTCGACTTGAGGTCGCGGATGACCAGCTCCTCGTCGTCGTTCTCCGCCAGTTCACAGTGCTGGCGCGAGACGCTGTCCACCGGGACGCGGAGTTTGCACTCCGACGAGCGGCCGATGACCAGCGGCAGCCGCGCCACGGGGAACTCCTTGGCGGCCCCGTCCGACGACACCATGAGCAACGAGACTTTCACAAGCACCTATCCTTCCTGAGCCCTCGATTCGCGCTCCGTCGCCGGCGGACCCGGCCCGACCGTTTCCCGGATTGTTCGCCGCCCACCCCCTCCCCGCCCCCCACCACCCGGTTTCCATGGAACTCCCGCAACATATCGGGAATCGGCCCGCGCGGCAACGCGGACCGCACCATGCCGGGGCGGCGCTGGCCGATGCCGGGGGTCGCCCGCCTATCCGTTCGCTCTACATCCACACGCCCTTCTGCGTTCACAAATGCCACTACTGCGATTTTTATTCATTTGTGGATACGCGCGACCGGCAGGGGGCGTTCGTTGAACGCCTCATTGATGAACTGCGGGCGATCGCGCCTTTCGCCGCGGACGCGCCCCTGAAGACCGTGTTCGTCGGCGGGGGAACGCCGAGCCTGCTGCGGGTCGATCTGTGGTCGCGGCTGATCGGCGCCCTGAACAGCCTGTTCGACCTTTCACTGATCCGGTCCGGCGGACACGCCGATGGGCACGGGCTCGCCGAGTTCACCGTCGAGTGCAATCCCGAATCCACGACCGCCGACCTGCTCGGCGTGATGCGCGCGGGCGGTGTCAACCGCGTGAGCATCGGCGCGCAGTCCTTTGACCCGCGGCACCTCAAGACGCTCGAGAGGTGGCACGACCCGGAGAACGTGGACCGCGCCGTGAACCTCGCGCGGGGCGCGGGCATCGCGCGGCAGTCGGTCGACCTCATCTTCGCGATCCCCGGGCAGACGCTCGATGATTGGGCCCGCGACCTCGATCGCGCGCTGGCGCTGGAGACAACGCACCTGTCCTGCTACAACCTGACGTACGAGCCGAACACCGCCATGACGAAGCGGATGCGCATGGGCGAGTTCGAGCCCGCCGACGACGACACCGAGGCGGACATGTACGAACTCACGCTCCGCACACTCGGCGAGCGCGGGCTGCACCGCTATGAGATCAGCAACTTCGCGGCCCCGGGCCACGAGTCGCGCCACAACCTCGCGTACTGGTTGCAGGACCAGTGGCTCGCGGCCGGGCCGAGCGCCTCGGGCCACGCCTGGGGCGGCGCGGACATGCGGGCCGGCAGCCATCGGTGGAAGAACGTGCCGCGGCTGGGCGACTACCTCGAATCAGCGGATGGGTTCGCTCCAGTGGTCGATCACGAGCCTCCCGAGCCGCGCCGGCTCGTGCGCGAGCGGATCATGATGGGCCTGCGGCTGTCGCGCGGCGTGGATGCGCGTTCGCTGCTCGCCGACGCGGACGAGGCCGCGCCAGGCTCGGGCGATTGCTTGCGAGACGCGGCGTCGCGCCTGCGCGATCGCGGCCTGATGCTCGTCGGGGGCGATCACGAGCGGTGGACACTGAGCGACGCGGGGATGCTCCGGGCCGACGGGCTGGCCGCGGAGCTCATGCGGGCGGTGTCGGGGTAATCGGGCCGGCCTCAGGCTTCGTTGTCGTTGTCGGCGTCTGGCTCGCCGGATTGATCGCTTTCGTTTTGGGTGGGGCCGGCCGCGGCGCGCGGTTTCAGACGCAGGTCCCGCAACATGCGCCGCATGTCCCGCGGCCAGTCGGTCTGGACGTCGAGCTTCTCGCCCGTGCGCGGCTGAGTGAACACGAGTCTGTGGGCGTGGAGCATCAGGCGCGGCGCGGCCGCGCGGGCGCGCTTGGGGCCGTAGAAGGCGTCGCCGAGGATCGGGCAACCGATGGCCTCGAGGTGCACGCGCACCTGGTGCAGGCGCCCGGTCACGGGCCGGGCCTCGATCAGGCATCCCATGGGCGATTGATCGATCACGCGGTAGGCGGTGACGGCCGGCTTGCCGGCGCGGGTGACGTGGGCCAGTTTCTGCCGGTTGGTGTTCTCCTGACCGCCCTGGGTCTCGGCGAGGGCGAGCTTGATGACGCCGCGAGGATCGCGCGGGGCGCCCGCGCAGATCGCCCAGTAGAACTTCCTCACCGCTCGGGCGTGAAACTGCTCGCGCAGCCCGTCGTAGGCCGCGGGGCGAAGCGCGACGATCAGCAGCCCGGAAGTATCGCGGTCGAGCCGGTGCAGCAGGCCGAAGTCGCGCGTCCTGCCCATGTTCTGGAGCGCGTTGCCGAAGCGGGCGAAGAGGCCGTTCATCAGCGTGTCGGACTGGTGGCCCTTGCCGGGCTGGGTGGGCACTCGCGCGGGTTTCTCGACCACGAGCACGTCGTCGTCGGCGTGCGCCACGCCGAAGGTGATCCGTTCGTTGGGCTCGATGGAGAGCATGAGGGGTGGAGTCTCGCGCTCAGGCGACGGGACCCGCCCGCGGCGCGGCGGCCGGCACGCCGCCCGGGGCCTCCGGGCAGGCGTCGTGGTCCATGTACCAACGCATCACGCCCGAGACGGGGCGCACGCCGAGGATCGGCAGGCGCGCGGTTCGCTCGGCGGAGTCGCCGCCCGACTCGGACGCGGCGGCCGCGACGCGCGCGATCGTCGCCCGCTTGCCCTTGCCCGTCACCAGCACGCCGACGAACCGGGACGTGTTGATGAGGTCGAAAGTCATGGTGACACGGTCGGGCGGCGTGACCGTCGGCCCGGCGTTGATCTTCACCAGGCGCGGCGGCCGCTCGCCCGACGCCAGCGCGGGCGAGTGCGGGAAGAGCGAGGCCGTGTGCCCGTCGGAGCCCATGCCCAGAAGCACGTAGTCGAGCCGCTCGTGACCCGGCTCTCGCTTGCCCAGGCAGCGGCGCAGTTCGAGCTCGTAGGCCGTGTCCGCGTTGTCGGCCATGGCAAGGATCGGGTGGATGTGGCCCGCGGGCATTCCGGAGTGATCGCCGAGGATCTCGTTTATGGCGCGGAAGTTGGACCGCTCGTCGTCGAAGGGGACGCGCCGCTCGTCCACGATCCACAGGTGCGTGGCCTCCCAGGGGAAGCTCCGCAGGGCAGGGTCGATCATCAGCCGCTCGTAGAGCGGGATGGGCGTCGACCCGCCAGAGAGCGCCAGATGAAAGGTCCCGAACTGCCGGACACAGTTCTGGGCGTGCAGCATCATTTCCGCGGCCGCGGCGTCGATGGCCTCGTCCGCGGTGGTCCGGAGGATCACCACGCCCGGCAGGCGCGGGGCGGACGGGATCGGTTCGAGTTGATAGGGGTCGGGGTGCGACGCGGGCATGATCGGGGTATCAAAGCCGGTGAAACGGGAAAAGAAAAGCGGCGGGCCCGGGTGGACCCGCCGCTGGGGTTGACTGGAGGCTGCCGCGTCAGGACGCGATCAGATGCAGCCGGTGAAGTAGGCGCCCAGGAAGTCGAAGATGTCCTGGACGGTTACCGTTCCGCTGGTGTTGATGTCGGCCTGCGGATTCTGGGTGAAGTAGCCGCCCAGGAAGTCGAAGATGTCCTGAACGGTGACCGTGCCGCTGTGGTTGTAGTCGGCCTTGCAGCACGGGCTGGTGTTGTTGCCCGGGGCGTTGCACACCGTGTTGTCGCCGGCGTAGTGCGAGAACGCGCCGGTGCAGGACGCGGAGTCCGTCACCGAGCAGGTCGTACCGGCGCAGCAGGCGCCGTTGGACCCGCAAGCATCGGCGACCTGCACCGAGACGAAGCTGAGCGCGTTGATCATGCCTGTGTCGCCACCGGCGTTGTCGCTGACCGTCAGGGTCCAGGTGCCCTCGAAGGGCGCGCCGTCGAAGGCGCTCAGCGGCGAAGCGGGCTGGTAGGAGCCGGCGGCCAAGGCCGGCCCGGTCGCGGCTGCCACTGCGAAGGGCGTCGAGGCCGCATCGGTAAACACGTACTGGCCGCCGACGTCCGTGCTGTAGCCGAAGCCCGTACCGGTGTACCCCGGCCGATTGACCAGCGAAACGGTCGTCGAGCCGTTGGAGATCGTGACGATGAGGTCGCCGACCCAGGTGTGGTTCAGGTCGATCGCCACGCTGAGGCCGGAAACCGTGCCGCTGCCGGCGGGGATCACGATCGACGCGGTCACGCCGGCAGGGTTGGCGTCGGGGATGGTGACCGGGAAGGCGTCGCCCGAATTGAAGAGGGTGCCGGTCACGTTCGCGCCCGAGCAGACGATGCCGGCGCCGGCGAAGGTACCGCCCTGACCGGTGCACGCGGCCGCGTTGGTCTGGATGCAGCCGCTGCTGAGGCAGCAGGCGCCCAGCACACAGGTCTCGGCTTCGCAGGTCGTGCCGTCACCGATGAAGTAGCCGGTGCAGGTCGCGGAAGTCACGACGGCGCAGGTTCCGGTGGCGGAGCAGCACGCGCCCGCCGGCCCCAGGTCTGTGATGTTCAGGTTGTATCCACCACCGGTAGGAGTAAGGCCGTAGGACGCAAAGCGAACGTAGACCGTCTGGCCGGTGCTCATCCCGTAGTCGATGAGGGACTTGAGACCGATGCCCGGGCCGTCGTCGTTGCAGGCGAGCTGGGTGCCGCCGCAACCGTCGAAGAGCGCCAGGACCGTATCGGACTGGGCGCTGCCCACGGTGTCAAAGCGGATCTGGTGGGACGACGGGGCGGTGAAGCTGTACCAGACGTCCTTCTTTCCGCCGTTCTCGTAGCCGCAGGTAGCCGACCCGTCCGTCGAGGCGGTCGAGTTGTCGCCGGAGTACGTTCCGACGGTGGCCACTTCGGCATTCGAGCAGTTGTCGTTGGCCGGGGGCTGCGGGCAAGGGTTGGGCTCGCACGACGCGCCGCCGTTCCACGTGCTCGGCGTGGTGCAGAGGTTGATGGTCGTGATGCTGCACGAACCGTCAGGGTTGCAGCAGGCGCCGGGAACGAACGCGGCGTAGTTGGCCGTGAGGTTGTAGGTGCCGGTCGGGACGGTCGCCGTCGACCACATGCCCACGAGGATCCACACGGTGGTGTTGCCCGGGAGGTCCACGATGTCGTTGGCCTCAGCGTCGAAGCAGGCCATCTCGGAGAGGCCGTTGCAGTCAAAGCCGCCGAAGACGCCGATGACCACGTCGTTCGGGCCGGTCTCGCCCAGCGTCAGCCGGCCGCCCTCGGCCGTGCTGGTGAACTGGTACCACACGCCGTTGCGGGTGGCCACGTTGGCCGCGGCGTTGCAGGCCACGTCGATATCGTCGTTGCTGGGCGTGGCCAGCACCGAACCGGCGAACGGCGTCGCGGTGATGACCTCGGCGGTAGCGCAGTCGTCGTTGGGCGCGGGCTGCGGGCACGGGGTGGGCTCGCAGACGCCGCCGTTCCACACGCTCGGCGAGAAGCACTCGGTCTGAAGGACGACCGAGCAGGTCCCGTCCGGGTTGCAGCACGCGGCCGGGACGATCGCAGCGCAGGTGAATCGCAGCGACTGCCCCGCGATCAGCCCGCCGGTGTTGCACTCGAACTGGCTGGACGGTCCGGTCCCGGAGAACTGAGCGCCCACCGTAGCGCTGGTGCCACTCTCTGTGACGTTGTTGTAGACCACGTCGATGTAGTCCTGACCCTCGGTAAACAGGACGGCGAGGTTGACCAAACTCGTGGCGCTGGCCAGACGGGCCGCCCGCCACTCGATCACGAACGTGCGGTTGGGCGCGGTCCCGAGCGTGGTGGTGAAGATGCCGTTCCCGGCCGCGGCGGTGGTCAGGTCGTCCCAGTGCGCCATGAGCGCCGGGCCGAAGCCCGCGGTGCTGGGCAGGCAGGTATTGTTGTAGAAGCCGCCGTGCGGGGTCGTGAAGTCGATGAACCCGTTCGAGCCGACATTCACCGTGGAATACGACGTCCCGTAGAAGTTCACGTTGAACGGCAGAGCGACCGGCGTCGTGCAGTCGTCACAGTGGTTGCCGATGTCATCCACGCCGGCCGCAAACGTCGCCGGCCCGGCGGCGATGGTGTACGTTCCGCACTGCGCCATCGCCGAACTCGACAGGCTCGCCGCCGCGAGGCCCGCCACAACAGCCGCTGTCAGACGACGGTGGCCACGACAGGTTGCCAGCGCAAGCGCCGGCAACGTCCTCTTGTACATCTGCATGGTCTTCTGCTCCCGCAAGAACGCCAAACGGACAAGGGTGTCGGCTGGCGCCGCGGCCAGAAATCCCGAACGCCCTCCATCCTCCGCTTGAAACAAAGATAACCCGAAATCGCGGGTGCGGAAACCGAACATCCAACAAACACGGAAACTTCCCGGCCCAAATGAAACAGCGGCGGGCCCGGGTGGGCTCGCCGCTGGGTTTGGCGTGAGGCTGTCGCGTCAATCCGCGATCAGTTGCAGCCGGTGAAGTAGGCGCCCAGGAAGTCGAAGATGTCCTGGACGGTTACCGTGCCGCTGGTGTTGATGTCGGCCTGCGGATTCTGGGTGAAGTAGGCGCCCAGGAAGTCGAAGATGTCCTGAACGGTGACCGTACCGCTGTGGTTGTAGTCGGCCTTGCAGCAGGGGGCGGTGTTGTTGCCGGGGGCGTTGCAGACCGTGTTGTCGCCCGCGTAGGACGTGTTGGCGCCGGTGCAGGAAGCCGAGTCCGTCACCGAGCAGGTCGAGCCGGCGCAGCACGCGCCGCTGGACCCGCAAGCGTTGGTGATGGCGACCGAGACGAAGCTCAGCGCATTGACCGTACCGGTATCGCCGCCGGCGTTGTCGCTGACGGTCAGGGTCCAGGTGCCCTCGAAGGGCGCGCCGTCGAAGGCGCTCAGCGGCGAGGCGGGCTGGTAGGAGCCGGCGGCCAAGGCCGGCCCGGTCGCGGCTGCCACTGCGAAGGGCGTCGAGGCCGCATCGGTAAACACGTACTGGCCGCCGACGTCCGTGGAGTAGCCGAAACTACCTCCGACCGACCCCGGCCGGTTGATCAGCGAGACGGTCGTCGAGCCGTTGGAGATCGTGACAATGAGGTCGCCGACCCACGTGTGGGTCAGGTCGACCGCCACGCTGAGCCCCGAGACGGTCCCGCTGCCGGCGGGGATCACGATCGACGCGGTCACGCCGGCGGGCGTCGTGTCCGGGATGGTGATCGGGAAGGCGTCGCCCGAAGAGAAGAGTGTGCCGGTCACGTTCGCGCCCGAGCAGACGATGCCGGCGCCGGCGAAGGTGCCGCCCTGGCTGGTGCAATCCGCCGCATTGGTCTGGATGCAGCCGCTGCTGAGGCAGCACGCGCCCAGCACGCACGTGTCGGGGTTGCAGACCGTGCCGTCCCCGATGTAGTAGCCCGTGCAGGCCGACGAGAGCAGCAGGGTGCAGGTGCCCGTGCCCGAGCAGCAGGCGCCGGGCGTGCCGCAGGGGGAAGCGTCGCACGTCGTGTTGTCGCCGAGGTAGGTGTTGGCGCCCGTGCACGCGGACGAGCTGGTGATGTTGCAGGCGCCGGTGGTGTTGCCGCAGCACGCGCCCGAGCCGATGGCGGCGATGTTGAGGTTGTAGCCGCCGCCCGCGGGAGTGAGGCCGTAGGAGGCCACACGGACGTAGGCCGTCTGCCCGTTGGTCATCCCGTAGTCGATGAGGGACTTGAGACCGATGCCCGGGCCGTCGTCGTTGCAGGCGAGCTGGGTGCCGCCGCAACCGTCGAAGAGCGCCAGGACCGTATCGGACTGGGCGCTGCCCACGGTGTCAAAGCGGATCTGGTGGGACGACGGGGCGGTGAAGCTGTACCAGACGTCCTTCTTTCCGCCGTTCTCGTAGCCGCAGGTAGCCGACCCGTCCGTCGAGGCGGTCGAGTTGTCGCCGGAGTACGTTCCGACGGTGGCCACTTCGGCATTCGAGCAGTTGTCGTTGGCCGGGGGCTGCGGGCAAGGGTTGGGCTCGCACGACGCGCCGCCGTTCCACGTGCTCGGCGTGGTGCAGAGGTTGATGGTCGTGATGCTGCACGAACCGTCAGGGTTGCAGCAGGCGCCGGGAACGAACGCGGCGTAGTTGGCCGTGAGGTTGTAGGTGCCGGTCGGGACGGTCGCCGTCGACCACATGCCCACGAGGATCCACACGGTGGTGTTGCCCGGGAGGTCCACGATGTCGTTGGCCTCAGCGTCGAAGCAGGCCATCTCGGAGAGGCCGTTGCAGTCAAAGCCGCCGAAGACGCCGATGACCACGTCGTTCGGGCCGGTCTCGCCCAGCGTCAGCCGGCCGCCCTCGGCCGTGCTGGTGAACTGGTACCACACGCCGCTGCGCGTGGCGACGTTCGCCGCGGCATTGCACGCCACGTCGACGTCGTCGTTGTTGGGCGTGGCGGGCACGGACCCGGCGAACGGCGTCGCCGTGATCACCTCGGCGGTGGAGCAGTTGTCGTTGGCCGATGGCTGCGGGCAGGGGTTGGGAGAGCAAGCCGAGCCGCCGTTCCAGGTGCTCGGGGTCGCGCAGTTGGTCTGCGTGACCAAGCTGCACGAGCCGTCGTTGGCACAGCAGGCGCCGGGGACCAGGGCCCCGCAGGTCAGGCGCAGGGACATCCCGTCGGTGACGCCGCCGGCGGTGTTGCAACTCCACTGGGTGGACGGGCCGGTGTTCTGGAACTCAACGCCGATCGTCGCGCTCACGCCGGTGTTGGGGATGCTGTTGTAGACAAAGTCGATGTCGGTGGACGACTCGTGGAACTGCACCTCGAAGTTGAGGGCGGTGGTGTTGGCGGCGTAGTACACCGCCTGCCACTCGATGACGAACGTCCGGTTGGGCGCGGTGCCCGAGACGCCGGTCCAGATCCCACCGGCGGTCAGGTCGGTCCGAAGGTCGTCCCAGTGCGGGTACAGCACCGGCCCGTAGTTGGTGCCGGTCGTCCGGGGAAGGCAGACGTTGCCCAGGCCCGGGTTCAGAGAGTTCAGCGAGACGAACCCGTTGGACCCGACGCCGATCGCCGAGCCGGCGAAGTAGGTCGCCCCGTACACGGTGATGTCGAACGGCAGCGTCACGGTGCCGGTGACGTCGTCTCCCACGATGCCCGCCGGCGTATCGCCCGCGATAAACGCGGCCGGACCGGCGGCGATGGTGTACGTATCGCACTGCGCCAAGGCCGAGCCCGACAGGCTCGCCGCGGCGAGACCCGCCAACACGGCCGCCGTCAGACGACGGCCACGACAGGTCGCCAGCGCACGCGCCGGCAACGTCCGATTGAACTGCTGCATGCTGTTCTGCTCCCGCAAGAACGATGAGGATTGAACGGAAGAGGGCGTCGGTCGGCACCGCGGCCAGAAATCCCGAGCGCCCTCCATCCTCCGCTTCGGGAAAAAAGATAACCCGAAATAGCGAGAGCGGAAACCAAACATTATACGAACATTACAACTTCTTTGCAACGCACAACGCTCACCGACGGGTTCCTGACCCCCTTCGGTCGCCGCCGTCCACGGGCCACAGGGGCCGCGTTGCACGCTAACAGCCGATGAAGTACGCGGTCAGGAAGTCGAAGATGTCCTGTACTGTCACGCCGCCGACATGGTTGAAGTCGGCGGTCGGGTCGGCCACGAAGTACGCGCCCAGGAAGTCGAAGATGTCCTGCACCGTCACCCCGCCCGCGAGGTTGAAGTTCGCGGGGCAGCAGGTGGTCGGGTTGGAGACCTCGCCGCAGGCAACGCCCACGCCCTGGAACTGGCCGGCGCAAGCCCCCTGTGCGGTCACGGTGCAGCCCGTGCCGTTGCAGCACGCGCCCGTCTGAACACACGGGTTCACCGGCGTGCAGACCGTGAGCGGGCCCTGCCAGGCGGTGTTCTGAATGCCGGCGCACGCGGCCTGAGTCAGCAGGCCGCAGAAACCGTTGGCCGTGTTGCAGCACGCGCCCGTGGGTTGCGGGCAGTTGTTGGGAGCACAGGTTGAAGCCACCCCCTGGAACGTGCCGCCCGAACCGGCGCACTGGGGTTGCGACTGGCCCGCCACGCACTCGCCCGTGGGCAGGCAGCACGCCCCCAGCGGACAGCTCGCCGACGGGCCGCAGGCGACGCTGTTGCCGACGTACGTGCCGCCGAACCCAACGCAGGTGCCGCTGTCGAGAATCTGGCAGGACGAGCCGCTGAAGCAGCAGGCGCCGGTCGGCTGGGGACAAGTAACGCCCTGACACGTCGTGCCCGGGCCCTGGAACGTCCCTGCGCACGCGGCCTGGGTCGTCACCGAGCACGCCCCGTCGGCGCAGCACGCGCCGGTCGGCTGCGGGCAGGGGTTGGGCGAGCACACGGCATCCTGCGTCCACGCGCCGGTGCAGTTGGCTTGAGTCTTGACGCTGCACGAACCGGAATCGACGCAGCATGCGCCCGTCGGGTCGGGGAGACACACGACGCTGGAATACTTGAACCGCAGGGCCCAGTCGCCCGAGGGCCGGCAGCCTGTGCAGAATCCCAGCACGCACTGGCCCGCGCCGAGCTGGGAGAACGGCTTCCACCCCGCCGGACACCCGCCGGAGCAGGGCTGGATGAGCAGCCAGTTGTCGTTGGGATAGGTGAGCAGGCTCGGGCCGCTGCAGCAGGTGGCGGGCTCGGTGCAGGGAAAGGCGTTGGCGTCGCCGGGCAGGGCGCCGATGCTGCACCCGTCGCCGCTCTGGCTGTTGTGGACGTCGATGCGCAGGCCGATCGAGACGGTGTGCATTTCGCCGGGCGTGCCGAGCGCGGGGATGACCCAGTCCTGGGTCGGGTCGCCCTGTGAATCCACGGAGAACTGGATGTTTCCGATCGAGGCCTGAGTGCCGCCGGGCGAGCCGAGCAGCACAAGGTCGGGCGGCGCCGCCGGGTCGTTGCTGTCGGAGACCGCGAAGTACACCGTGCCGCCCGAGTCGGGCGTGCCGTCCCACAGGAACAGCGTGTAGCGGGTCGTCGTCGTCTGAGTGGAAACGCTGCCCAAGATGGCCTGGATGAGGTCCATCTTGATGGGGAACTCGCTGTCGGGGATCTGGAACGAAACGGCCGCGATCTCGCCCTCGATCATGCCCTGCTGAAGCGTGACCTGCTGGCCCGGCTGGATGTTGTCGAAGTCGAGGTCGGAACTGAACCCCGGACGCGGGGCGCGGAAGCGGGAAACGGAGGTGACGGGGCAGCCCGGGCCGCGGTTGGCCACCCCGCCGGCGGCGTGGGGGGGGGTGGGGGACGACAAGGCCGGGCGTGCGACCGCGCGGAGCGTGGTCACAGTGGCGGTATGGGCTTCAGCCTGTACGCGCTGGTCGGCATTGGCTCCCGCCGTCAACGCGACGACCGACAGGACCGCGATCGCCGAGCGTGCCGAACTGCCGAACATTCTTTGAACACACGTCATGGGAGGACTTACTCCAGGCGATGACCGCCACGGTCGCGGCCGCCAGCCGATGCGCTTGACCGGGCCGCGGTGTTCCAAGTGTGCCCGAGACACCCCCACCGAGCAAGCGTCCGGGGCATTGAAGGCGACAAGATCGGCGAAATGGGCCCTTGCAGGCCGCATTCGGGGTTCTCGGGCACTGATTCAATCAAAGGCGATCCGAAAGGACCAACAAAAACCCCGGCGCGGCCGAAGGGCCGCGCCGGGGGATTGTGCATCGAGCGGACCCGTAGGTCCGGGGGGTAGGCGTTACATGCACCCGCCGGAGAAGTAGGCGGCGAGGAAGTCGAAGATGTCCTGGACCGAGGTGCCGCCGCCGTTGATGTCGGCGCACGGATTGCCGCTGAAGTAGCCGGCGAGGAAGTCGAAGATGTCCTGGACGGAGACGCCGCCGGCGTGGTTGTAGTCGGCCAGGCAGCAGGGGCTGCTGATGTTGCCCGGGACGTTGCAGACGGTGCCGGAACCGCTGAACACCGAGTTGGTGCCGGTGCACGCGGCCGCGGTGGTCAACGAGCAACTGCTGCCGCAGCAGCAGGCGCCGGAGAACTCGCAGGTCGGAGTGACCGTGACCGAGACGAAATCAAGTCCGCCGATGGTGCCCGTGTCGCCGCCGGCGTTGTCGCTGACACTGAGCGTCCAGGTGCCCTCGAAGGGCGCGCCGTCGAAGGCGCTCAGGGCCTGGGCGGGCTTGTAACTGCCCGCGGCCAGGGCCGGCCCGGTCGCCGCGGCCGTGGCGAAGGGCGTCGAGGCCACGTCGGTGAACACGTACTGCCCGGCGAGGTCCGTGCTGTAGCCGACGGTCGATCCGCCGGAAACCACGCCGGGCCGATTGACGAGGGTGACGGTCGTGGAACCGTTGGAGAGCGTCACGATGAGGTCGCCGACCCAGGTATGGGTCAGACCGATCGCGACGTTGAGGCCCGAAACGGTGCCGCTGCCAGCGGGAATCACGATCGTGGCGGTCACCCCGGCGGGGGTGGAATCGGGGATCGAGATGGGGAAGGTGTTGCCCGAGGAGAAGAGGGGGCTGCCCACCGTCAGGTTGGAGCAGACGGTGCCGTCACCGCTGTAGACGCCGCCCGCGTTGGCGCACAGGGTGGCGTTGGTCTGGATGCAGGTGGCGGAACTGGCGATGCAGCAGGCGCCGATTGTGCAGGTCGAGGCCTCGCACGCGACGCCGACGCCCAGGAAGTCGCCGGAGCAGCCGTTGTCTGTCACGGTCGTGCAGGTGGTTCCGGTGCAGCAGGCGCCGGGCTGAGCGCAAGTGTTCGGCGAGCAGACCGACCCGTCGCCGCTGTAGGTGCTTGTGGTGGCGGAGCAGTTGGCCGCACCGGCGACGTAGGTGCACACGCCGGTGGTGTTGTTGCAGCACGCGCCGGCCGCGACCGGGCAGGGGTCGACCGCCGAGTTGCAGGACGAACCGTTGCCCTGGAACAGGCCGCCCGCGGCGGCGCAAGCGGTGCCGGAGCCGATGGAGCAGGTGCCGTCGGGGTTGCAGCAAGCACCGATCGGCTGCGGGCAAGAGTTGGGCTCGCAGACCGTGCCGTCGCCCTGGTAGTTGGTGCCGCTGGGGCAGGCGCCGGGCTCGGCGAGCGAGCAGGCGCCGGTCGTCGCGTCGCAGCAGGCGCCGGAGACGACGTTGCTGACCAGCAGCGTGAACGTGTTACCCGCCGGGGCAGTGCCGAATGAGGACACGCGGATCAGGTAGTTGCCCGCGGGCAGGCTGAGGTTGTTGATGAAGGACGCAAAGCCACTGCCGGGGGGATTCACGCCGTCGCAAGTATCGTCGTCACAACCGCCGGTGACCTGGGTGAAGGCCACGCAGTCGGGCGAGGTGAACACCGTCAGCACGGTGTCCTGCGGGGAGCCGCAGGTGCCGATGTCGAACAGCCCGCCCGGAGAGGCGAAGCTGTACCACACGCCCTTGCCGCTCGAGGGCTGGCACGAGGCCGCGGGGCCGTCGCCGGTGCTGGTGGCGTTGCAGTTGTCGCCCGAGACCGGGACGCCCGCGGTCACGGCGATGGCTCCCGTGCACACGTCATTGGCCGGGGCGGGGCAGGGATTGGTCGTGCAGACCGTTGCGTCGCCCTGATAGGTGCCGCCGTTGGAGCCGCAAATCGAGGCGAGTTGAACCGAGCAGCACGAACCGATGCAGCAGGCGCCGTTGGCCGGGCACGGGCTGGGAGAGCACGCGCCGCCGCTGGTCCAAGTGCCGGCGGTGCCGCAGGCTACCTGCGTGACGAACGTGCACGCGCCCGTGGTGTTATTGCAGCAAGTGCCGAGCAGAGCGGTGCACGGATTGGTCGGAGTACAGACGGAAGCGACTCCCTGGAACGAGCTCGTGCCGGTGCAGGCGTTCGCCGTGGTCCGGGTGCAGGTTCCCGTGCCGCTGCAGCAGGCGCCTACCAACGCGGTGCACGGCGACGGGGAGCAGACCGAGCCGGTGCCCATGAACGTGCTTGTGCCGGTGCATCCGCTGGCGATCCGCAGGCTGCACGAAGGCGCGGAGCCCGTGCCGCAGCAGGCCCCGAGCAAAGCCGTGCACGGGTTGGGTGTGCAGGTCGTGCCGGCGCCCTGGAACGTGCTCGTCCCGGTGCAGCCCCCCGCGGAGACTGTAGTGCAAGTGCCCGTGCTGCTGCAGCACGCGCCGACAGCGCAGCCGATCGGATTGGTGCAATCCGCGCCATCCGCGACGTTGAGCGTGAAGTCGCCCGTGCTGCTGCTGAAGCCGCTCACCAACACGTAATACGTCTGGCCCAACGCCGAGCAAAAGCTGACCCGGGAAGCAGCGCCGGTCCCGCACCCCGACGTGTCGTCGTTGCCGGTGACGCAGCCGAAACCGCTCGTGCAGGGGTCCGAAGTGTTGCAGTAAACGTGCAGCTTGGTGTCGTAGTTCGAGTTACACAAGTCCAGGGTCAGAGTGTGACCATTGCCCACGAGCGTGTACCACACGCCGGGCGCCGAATAGGTGGTGGTACACGTCGGGGGCGCGGGACTCTCCACGGTCGCGCCGGTGGTTGTGCCTGATGTCATGGACGGAATCGCGACCGGAATCGCGTTCGCGCACGTGTCGTTGGCCGGTTGGGCCATCGCGAGCCCCGCGCAACACAGCGCAGCGGCCGCTCCCGCAAAAAGTCGCTTCTTCATACGTCCTCTTCCTTGTTCAAAATCGTTCCTGAACCCGAACACCTCGCACGGACAGCGCGGACGAACGCCGCGGTCCGGTCAAACGCCGATGCTGTATGTTGCCGCAGGAAGGCAAAATTCGCAAGAGAAAAATGGACCCGGCGCGCCGAAATCGCGGCGGGTCGGCGGGCGTTTGGGCGGTGCAAACCGTTTCAAGGACCTCCGGGCCGCCGCCGGAGAAACGTCGAGACGCTCCCGACAGGCTCATCAGTGACCATTTCAGTTCTGCCATTGTGTTGCGGATGTGCTCGACCAGCCGCGAGGCCCAGAATACGAAGCGGCCAGTTCGGCGGTGTGGGCGAGGATGCCCGAGGATCGCCGCCGAGTCCGCGCCGAGTCGCGATCGAACACCGTCAGCACCCCGCCGCAAAGAACGCGGCCAGGAAGTCGAAGATGTCCTGCACAGAGAGCCCTCCGCCGTTGATGTCCGCGCCAGCGTCCGCGGCGAAGTAGCCCGCGAGGAAGTCGAAGATGTCCTGAACCGAGACGCCACCGGCGTGGTTGAAGTCGGCCAGGCAGCACGGGCCGTTGGTGCTGCCGGCGGCGTTGCAAACGGTGCCGATGCCGGAAAACTGCTGGTTGGCCGCTCCGCACTCGGCGGGCTGCGTCGGCACGCACGTGCTTCCGCGGCAACACGCGCCGAGGGGCTGGGCGCACGGCGATGGGCTGCACAAGCCCCCGACAAACGTTTCGCCCGTGTTGCACCCGTCAAAGCCGGTTGCTGAAACCCGGCAGAGGCCGGTGGTGATGTTGCAGCACGCGCCGGCCGCGGGGTTGGGCGTGACCAGTAGGGGGAACACGCCGGTGCTCAGCCCGAAGCCGCCGACGCGGACGAGGTAGTTGCGTCCGCCTTCGAGCTGCACGGCCGCGATGTCCGACGCGGCGGCGCTCCCGGCCCCGAGCGGCCCCGGCTCGCCCTCGCCGCCCATGCAGGCGTCGTCGTTGCAGGCGACCGGCGTGAACGCCGCGCAGTCGGACGATTCGAGCACATCCAGCAGCGAGTCGAAGCTCGCCCCGCAGGTGGTAACGCGATAGTGCGCGGTGAAGGGCGGCGTGAACATGAACCACAGCGTGGCTCCGAAACTGCTCGAACACCGGGGCGCGACCTCGGCGGAGTCCCGCGTCGCTCCGCAGTTGGCGCTCACCAGCGGCCGGTCCGGAATGATCGGGATCGCGTTCTCGCATCGGTCGTTCATCGGCGTGTCCGGACAGACAGCGTCCGCCGTGCAGGACGTGCCGTCACCGCGATAGCTACCGTGACAGCCGCTCGGCGGCACGACCACACAACACTGGCCGAAACAGCACGCCCCGGGCTGAGAGCAGGGGTTGGGCGAGCAGGCCGTGCCGTCGCCGCGGTAGTCGCCGCCCGCGGTCTGGCATTGGGGCTGGGCGAGTGTTGCGCACGCGCCCGCCGCCATGCAGCACGCCCCGCTCGGCGTGACGGTGTCCAAAACGGTGAAGCGGATGAACAGCACTTGGAAGGGCTCGGTCTTCGCGACATTTGCGGTCTCAACCGTGCCCGCGACCGACGTGACCCGCATGTTCAGGTCCGGGTACGTCGCGAGCAGGCTATTGGCCACGGCGTCAGGAAACTCGAGCACCGGGCCGAAGAACGTCTCGCCGGGGCCGGAGGGCTGGTTGTTTGCGAGATTATACGACGAGAGCGCGAGGTAGTACGTCCCCGGCGCGAGCGTCAGGGTGAGGATCGAGCTCGGTGAACCATCGTCGCGCCCGGCGAACGGGATCGGGCGAAGGTCCGACCCGTACACCCAGAAGTCCGTGTCGTTCGAGTTGCTCGCAGCCCGGTCGATCGTGACGCTTCCGGCCTCGATAACGCCGGAGAACTCGATCGGTGCGACCGGCGTCTCCTCATGCACGGCCGAGTACGGGCCGGTGGTGACCGACGTGCCGGCGATGCGGAAGTTGATCTCCTCCTCGCGCCCGAAGCCGTACCACTGGCAGTACCTCGGCGGCACAGTCGTCATCGAAGACGACTGCACCGTGCTGTCGGTCGTGCCGATCGTTCCCCCCGCGGAGATCGTCCCCGACTGGTTGAGCCCGCGGAGCGTTCCGGTGTGCCCGAGCCCGCCGCTGGTGGTGATGACCAGCCGGTGACGGTAGATCCCCAGCGTCCGCGGCAGGGTCTTGAGATGGAAGTAGTCCGCCGATGTCGGGCCCGGCGTGGTGGTGCTCGCGCCGGTCGTGACGCCGCTGAGGGTGTCGCCGTCGGCGACCAGCACGAACGTGGCCGCGGCCTTGGTGTCGTTGGGCTCGATTTCCGGGTGATCGATCGCCGCGAGCGCGCCGGAGTGCGCGATCGCGCCCACCAGGGCCGCCCGGATGAAGAACGCACGCCCTCCCCGGGATGTGCAACAAATCAAACGTCCGCCCTCACTTCTTGGTGATTGCCGAGCGCTGTCCAGACCGGCGAGTCGGCGCGGTCCACCACCGCTCCGCTCGCGCACAGGGTGACAGTGTGCCGACTTCCGGACGGTTTGGCAAGGGGATTGTCTAGAGGAGGGCCGAGGTTTGAGGGCCGAGGGCCGAGTGGAGAAGGCCGGGGGCAGAGGGGACGGGGCAAGGGCCCCTACCTCACCTCGTTGGGCTTCGGATTGTGCCACTGGCGGCCTTCCCGTGCGAGCATCGCGTCGGCGCCGGGCGGGCCCCACGAACCCGGGGCGTAATCCTCGATACGGGCGCGGAGCGACTGGCTGTCCAGGAACGGCTGGCAGATCCGCCACGAGGCCTCGACCTCGTCGCGGTGCTTGTAGAGCGTGCGGTCGCCCTTGATCGCGTCGAGGATCAGCGGCGCGTAGGCCTCCACCTGCTCGCCGCCGAACGCCTTGGCGTAGTCGAGGTCGAGCTTGGCCGAGCCGATGCGTTGCTGGTCGCCCGGCCCCGAGCCCGAGACCCCTCCCGGCACCTTGCCGTCGATCCGCAGCGAGATCCCCTCACTGGGGGCGATGTTGATCACGATGCGGTTGCTCGGGCGCGACGTGGGATGAGCGTCGAAGTTCCGGAACAGGTTCGTGGGCGGGCGCTTGAAGGTGACGACCACCTCGGTGAGTTTCGAGGCCATCTTTTTGCCGGAACGCAGATAGAACGGTACGCCCGCCCAGCGCCAGTTGTCGAAGTCGAGCCTGATGGCGCTGTACGTCTCCGTGCGTCGGCCCGCATCGACGCCTTTCTCGTGGATGTACGCCGGTTCCTTGCCGTCGGCGCTCTGACCGTAGCGGCCGAAGACGCCCAGGCTCGGCGCCTCCTCGGGCGTGATGCGCTTGGCGCTGTTGAAGAGCTTGATCTTCTCCCGCATGATCGCCGGGGCGTCGTAGATCGACGGCGGCTCGATGGCCATGAGCGCCAGCACCTGCAGGAGGTGCGAGGTGACCATGTCGCGCAGCGCACCGCCGGCGCCCGAGTCGTAATAGTTGGCCGCGCGGCTGCCCACCCCCACCGTCTCCGCGGCCGTCACCTGCACGTGGTCCACGTGGGCACGGTTCCACAGGGGTTCGAAGATCGCGTTGGCGAACCGCATCACCAGGATGTTCTGGACCAGTTCCTTGCCCAGGTAGTGGTCGATGCGGTAGATCGCTTCCTCCTCGAACACGCGCCCCAGCGCCTTGTTGAGCGACACCGCGCTGGCGGTGTCCACCCCGAAGGGCTTCTCGACGATGATCCGCTGCCAGCTCGACTCCGCCGGGTTGAGGCTGCACCAGCGGTGGCCCTCGGACACCATGCCCGCGTCGCCGATCGCCTGGATGATCGGTTCGTAGAGGTTCGGCGAGACACTCAGGTAGAAGAGGATGTTCGGCGTTCCCACCGGGCGCACGATCCCGGCCGACCTGGCCAGGTCGGTCACACTCGTGTTGAGCCGCTGCAAGTGCTCCTGGTTGGAGGCATCAGCGGGGTGATAATGGACGTTCCGGGCGAACTCCACCCAGCGATCGGGCTTGAAGTGCCCGCTGAACTTCTGGGCGCTGGGGAGCAGGCTCTCGCAGAACGCCGCGTCGGACATCTCGGTGCGCGAGACACCGACAATCTGGGTCCCGCGGGGCAGAGACCCCTCGACGAACAGGTCGTAGAGCGACGGGATGAGCTTGCGGTGCGTGAGATCGCCCGAGGCGCCGAAGATCACGACGACGCAGGGCTCGGGGCCGGTGTTGCTCGCGGTTGCTGGCGTGGCCATGTCGGCATGGTAACGATCATCGGGCCCGGGCGTCGTCGCCCCACTCGCCCCAATGCCGCACATGGACACCCGCCTCCGCATCATCGACGCCTGCGCCAACCGCGCCCGCGAGGCGCTGCGCACGATGGAGGACGTCGCCCGGTTCCGCCTGGGCGATCGCGGCCTATGCGAGGGTCTCAAGCGGCTCCGCCACGACCTCGCCGCGGTGCTGGGAGCGATTCCCGGGGGTGAGAGCATCCTGACCGCGAACCGCGACACGCCCGGCGATGTCGGCGTGAGCGCCAAGACCGACACCGAAGGCCGCCGCGCCGGGCTTCGCGGTGTGGCCATCGCCGCGGGGAAGCGGGCCGGCGAGGCCCTGCGCACGCTCGAAGAGACGGCCAAAGCTCTCGACGGCGCGCCCGACCTCTGGCGTGGGCTCGAACCGTTGCGCTACCGCCTGTACGAGCTCGAAAAGCGGCTCGTCCTCGCGATGGGCACCGGGCGGGCACGCCAATGGCGGCTGTGCGTGCTCATCACCGAGTCGCTCTGCCGACGCCCGTGGCTGGAAGTCGCCCGCGAATCGCTCATGGCCGGCGCGGATGCGCTCCAGCTCCGCGAGCCGACGGACGCCGACGGGCTGGTGCTCCACAAGGCCGTGGCGCTAAGGGTCTTGATCGATGAACTGGGCGCGCCCGACCGCCCCGCGCTGATCGTGAACAACCGGCCCGACGTCGCGCTGCTGGCGCGGGCCGACGGCGTTCACCTGGGCACGGGCGATCTGCCG
Source organism: uncultured Phycisphaeraceae bacterium (assembly GCA_964630785.1). Lineage (GTDB taxonomy): Bacteria > Planctomycetota > Phycisphaerae > Phycisphaerales > UBA1924 > JADLCX01. The sequence continues at coordinate 24,269 of CAZVZG010000018.1, forward strand.
ATCGACGCGGTGCGCCGGTTCGCCGGCGATCGGTTGCTCATCGGCGCTTCCACCCACAACCTCGACGAGGCGGAATCCGCCATGAGCGCGGGCGCTGATTACTGCGGCGTGGGCGCCATGTTCGCCGGCACAACCAAGGACCGGGCCCCCAGCGGGCTCGGGTACCTCCGCGAGTTCAGAGATCGCTTCCCCGATGTCCCCCACCTGACCATCGGCGGAATCACGCCCGTGAACGCGCCCGCGCTCGCCAACGCAGGCGCGGCCGGTCTGGCCGTTTCGAGCGTGGTCTGCGCCGATCAAGACCCGGGAAGGGTCTGCCGCGAACTGCTCGCCGCCCTGGGCGGAGGTCCCCCCACCCTCCCCGCCCCGGCGCCCGCGTCCTCCCGATCGCACTCCGCACCATCCCCCGAGGGTCACAGCAGTAGGTCGGTGTAGCTCGCTCCGCCCGAATCGGCGCCGAAGTCGAACTGAACGCCGGGCTCGTCCGGACTGTTCCCGTTCACGCTGGGGTCGACCCAGCTCTCGTCGGTATCGTCGCCCGAGCCGCCCGCGTCCACCCACTGCGGCGGCGGCGGGTCGGCCGGAAGGTGGGCGACGCCCACAGCACCGGCCATGCCCTCGTCGGCCGCGCTCTGGTCCGCAAGGCCTGCGTCGATCTGCTCGGCCGCGTTGTCGCTCAGGCCGATCCACGGGTTGGTGTCGTCGTATCCGGCCTGGTCGAGGACGAGGCTCCAGCCGGCGTCGTCGGCCACGTCGCTGGTCTCGCTCGCGCCGTCGCCGTCTTCACCGTCCTCATACACGGCGTCGTCCGCGGCGGCCTTGCGGAAGCTGTACATGTCGTCGTCGTTGGATCCCCAGGGACGTTCGTTCATCACCTCGGCCTGAGCGTTCGCTCCGCCGTCGCCGGCGGGCATCCCGTTGAGCAGCGTGGTGGACAGGAGCGAGCGGGACTCCAGCGATTCCAGACGGTGATCGAGCATGGGTGTTCCTTCGGGTCTTTGGTTGTGGGCCGGGGCCGCGGGAGGGTTCTCTTCCGCGGCACAACCCAAGTGTGCCCCGCCCGGCCTCGCCCACCAGTCGGGCGGGATCCAGGCCGGCCGCGGGGGCGCGGATATAACGCCTTTGCGACGCGGAACGGGCGGCGGACGCCCGAGAACCCGGGCCGTGGCGGGGCGGAGAGCCGATCAAGATCCGTGGACCTCGTGCCGCCGCCCGTTCGCTACCCTGCCCGCATGGACGTCACCTTCAAGCAGGCCCGGCTCGCCAACGGACTGACCATTATCGCCGAGGTCGATCCGGCGGCGCACTCTTGCGCGATCGGGTATTTCGTCAAGACCGGGGCCCGGGACGAGGCGACGCCGGTCATGGGCGTGAGCCACTTCCTTGAACACATGATGTTCAAGGGCACGCCCACACGTAGCGCCGAGCAGATCAACCAGGCGTTCGATCGCATCGGCGCCCGCAACAACGCTTACACGACCGGCGAGATGACCTGCTTCCACGCGACGGTGCTGCCCGAGTTCCTGCTCGGCAAGGACAGCGCGGGGGACGTTCTGGCGGACATGATGCGCCCCGCCCTGCGCCAGGAGGACTTCGACACCGAGAAGAACGTGATCCTCGAAGAGATCGCGATGTACGAGGACAACCCGTTCTGGATCCTCTACGAGCGGGCGATGGAGGAACGCTACACGCCCGCGCCCGGCTCGCCGATGCACCCGCTGGGCCACCGCGTGCTGGGCACCAAGCAGAGCATCACCGACCTCACCAGCGCCCAGATGCGCGGGTATTTCGAGCACCGCTACTCCGCCGACAACACCGTCGTCGCCCTCGCCGGACGGCTCGACTTCGACGCCGTGGTCGCGGAGGTCGACCGCCTGTGCGGGCGCTGGCAGCGCACGGGCGCCTCGCGAACGCCGGGCGCGCCCCATCCCGCCGATCGGGAGTTCGAGATGCGCGACCCCAAGGTGAACCGCGCGTACATGCTCGCGGCGTGGGAGGGGCCGGGCGCGACCGACGACCGGCGTTATGCCGCGAGCCTGCTCGCCCAGGTGCTCGGCGGGCCGGACAACAGCCGCTTCCATTGGTCGCTCATCGAGACGGGGCTGGCGGAGAACGCCGACGCCGCGCTGGAGACGCGCGACGGAAGCGGCGACATGTTCGTGTTTGTGTGCTGCGACCCCGAACGGCGCGAAGAGGTCTTCGTCGTCGTCGAGCGGGAGCTCGGATCGCTGGCCGACTCGCTCAAGGAAGAGGACCTCGAAAAGATCCGCTGCAAGACCGCGACCGGCGTCACGCTGGCGGGCGAGCGGCCCGGCGGGCGTATGCAGCGGCTTGGCCGCCAGTGGACCTACCAGGGTTCGTACACCACCCTGGAGGAAGAGCTCGCGCGGATCAACCGCGTCGGCGCCGCCGACCTCCGCGACGTGCTGAAGGATTTCCCGATGCGCCCTCGCACGCTCGGCTGGCTGCTGCCGGCCTGAGCCCACCCGGGTCCGCTTACGCGGCCTTGGCCTTGGGCGCGTACACACGCATGTTGTTGTGTCCGGCCTTCTGCGCGGCCAGCATCGCCTTCTCAGCGATCTCGGTGAAGGCGCCGGGATCGTCGAACCGGTCGGCCAGCTCGCTGTCGATGGCCGCCAGACCGACGCTCGTGGTCACCGTCAGTTCCGGCGGCGAGCCGATCTTGCCGGCGATGAGCCTGACCGGCTGACGGGCGATGGTCTGGCGGACCGCCTCGGTCAGACGCACGGCCGTGAACCGGTCCGTGCGGGGCATCACCACGCCGAACGTCCGGTTGGCGTAACGGCACACCAGCGGGTGGACATCTCCGTAGGCGCGGGCGATGCGGCTGGCCAGAGCGATAAGCACGGTGTCGCCGGCGTCGTCGCCGTAGTCCTTGCTGATCTGCTCGAGGTTGTCGATCTCGAAGAGCGCGATCGAGAGCGGCGCGCCGCCCGAGCGGGCCTGCTCGAACGCCGTCACGAGCGTCCGATCGAACCGCCGCCGACTGGCCGCGCCGGTCAGTTCGTCCACCGATTCGGGATCGCCGGGAGCGCACTGCCCGGTAAAAGGGTCCGACTCTTCGGGGACCTCGATCTCCGCCAGCCGGGCGCGGGCCTGGTCGAGCACCGCCTGCGCATCGGCCACGCCGGACGTCGGCACGCTCAGGAGCGAGGCCATCTCCCGCGTCTGTTGCGTGATGAGCTTGAGGGTGTCGTCGGCCTGCTGATTGGTGAGCCCGAACCAGGACTCGGCGTACTTGTAGAACTTCCTCAGGTCCTCCGCGGGCTCGGGCGAGGTCAGCAGGTCGGCCGCGATGTTGCCAAGGCCCACGGCGCGGCAGGTCCGCTGGTACTCCTGCGGCGCGGCCGTCGGACGCTCGTGATATTTCACGGGCATCACCAGGGAGTCGGGCAGTTTCCAGCGGGCCGTGAGCATCGCGCCGACGTCGGCGTGCTGGGTCTGGAGCCGTTCCAGTTCGAGCTGAATCACTCCCCGATGGTCGCCCCCGGCATCGCGCACGATCGCGGCATAGTCGGCGCCAAGCGCCTGGTGCAGGGCGATCATCCCGACGTCCTGCAACAGGCCGCCCAGAAAGCACTCTTCAGGGTTGGGCAGCCTGGCCGCACTCGCGATGAGCTTGCCCGCGATCGACGTGTAGAGCGAGCGCCGCCAATGGTCGGAGAGGTCAAACTCGCCCTCGGTCGCGTCCTTGATCGCACCGACGAGCGTGAACCCCAGGGCCAGTGTCTTCACCGCCGAGAGCCCGAGCATCACGATCGCCTGGTTGATGCTCGAGCACTTCTGGCGCAGGCCGAAGAGGCTGGAGTTGACCGTCTTCAGAACCTTGGCGGTGAGCGCCTGGTCATTCTGAATGGTCTCGGCCAGGGCCTTCATCGAGACGTTGTTGTTGTTCGTGAGCTCGATGACGCGCGTGGCCACCGCCGGGAGCGTCGGCAGCTTCTTGCACGCCAAAACCTTTTCAAGCACTTCGGGGTTCATGGCACCGGTGTTCTGATGGATGGACGTGCGGCGACGCGCCTGAACAGGCGCGCCCGGTCCACGCTGGATCGACCGGGCACGGGCGGCACTTGACGACGCTCCGGCTCTCCATCGGGTGTCCGCGGTTATCGGACCAGCCGGTCCCCGAACACCACCGACATGGTCTCGGTCTGATACCCCAGCACGTGGCGCGCGTACGACGCCAACAGCCGGTTGGCCCTCACCACCGATTCCGGCGCGGCCGACGACGGAGTTCGCCCATGGGCCGCCAGCGACCGGAGCAGGTCGATCGTCTCGATCCGCACCCGCCAGGCCGGCGCGGCGACCTCCTGTGGCGTGTACGGCCCGCTGATCAGCCCCCCCAGCGCCGGGTGGAACAGCAACTCGCCCCCCGCTTCGAGCGGCTCTCCCGTGCGCACATCCACGCCGAGCTCCGGCTTGAAGCCGCACTCGACCAGCAACGCCCACTGAAAACCCAACAAGGCCCCCGGCACCGACTCGCCCGTGGTCATTCCGTCGAGCGAGGCGATCGTCGCGACGTACAGACGCGGGTGCGGGTCGTGGTCTCGAACGAACTGAAGCACCATGTCGGCGATGTACATGCCCGCGTTGTGGGCCGCGAGCACCCGGCGAAGCGCAGGAAACGTGCGGCGCAGGTCCCAGTAGGTGAGCAGGGCCAGGTCCGACTGCGGCCGGGCGATGATGCCGACCTCGGCGCACGTGAGCAGTTCCACGCCGCCCGAGAACGGCGACTTGGGCCGGCGTGAGCCCTTCGCCAGTGCACGCACCACGCCGTGGTCACGCGCGAACAGGGCCACCGTCTGGCTGGTCTCGGACCAGTCCCAGTGTCGGATGCAAAGCGCCTCGTCCACCACCGCGGCCATGGGCCAAAGGTAGTAAACGACTCTCCGGTCCGCCGACGGCTCTACCCTCGGTCCATGCACTTCTGCTTCGTCGACGCCGTGCTGGAGCAATCGGACGATCGCATCGTGACTGTGAAGCAGGTGACGGCGGCCGAGGAGTACCTGCAAGACCACTTCCCGTCCTTCCCCGTGCTGCCCGGCGTGTTCATGGTCGAGTCGCTCGTGCAGGCCGCACGCCGGTTGCTCGCGCCGCGCGGCAACGCCCGGCTGGTGCTCGGCGGCGTGCGGGCGCTTAAGTACGGGTCGTTCGTCCGGCCCGGCGACACGCTGCGGGTCGCGGTCACGCTGCAAAAGGCGAACGCCGACGGCTCTTTCGACCTCAAGGGCGAGGGCGTGGTGCTCCGACCCAGCGGATCAGATCACCCCATTCCGGGTAATGTTAACCTCCCCACCGCGGTCTCCGGCAGGTTCATCATGCGATCTCTCGTGCTCGAACCCGCGCGTTCGGCGGTGGTTGCGGGTGCGGGCTCGGCCTGAGGCCTCAACCGGCGGCCGATCCGGCTACACTTGGCCCCCTATGACCCGAGACGACATCTTCGCAAAGGTTCGGGAAGTGTTGGTTGAGGCTCTCGGCGTCGATGACGACGAGGTGACCCCCAAGGCCTCCCTAGTGAACGACCTCGGGGCCGAGTCGATCGACTTCCTCGACATCGTGTTCCAGCTCGAACGGAACTTCGGTTTCAAGATCGGCCAGGGCGAGTTGTTCCCCGAAGGCGTCGCCCAGGACCCGCGGTACGTTCAGGGCGGTAAGGTCACGGCCGAGGGGCTGGCCGCGCTCAAGGCCAAGCTGCCACACGTGGATTTCTCGGAGTTCGAGAAGGACCCGCTGCTGTCCAAGGTGGGCGGCGTCTTCACCGTGGACTCGCTGGTGAACTACGTCGTCAAGAAGATGAACGTGGCCTGAGCGCCCCTCCCTCAGCCCCCCCACTGCCCCCCGGAATAGGCCCCGTGCGATGGATGTGGATCGATCGCGTCGTTGAGTTGCGCCCGCGTGAGCGGATGGTGGCGGTCAAGAACATCTCGCTCGCCGAGGAACACCTGCACGACCACTTCGCGGCCGATCCGGACCGAGGTCTGGCCGCGACGCCGGTCATGCCCGCGTGCCTGATCCTCGAAGGAATGGCGCAGACGGCGGGCATCCTCGTCGGGCACGCCGAGGAGTTCCGTGAGAAGGTCGTGCTCGCCAAGATCAGCAAAGCCGAACTGACTCGCGACGCCACGCCCGGCTGCACGCTGCGGTACACCGCGGGCATCGAGCGGATGGACGCGATCGGCGCCAGCACCCGCGGCACGGTCGAGTTGCTCGACCACGCCCGCCCGGAACAGGGTTATCAGCCGATCGGCTCGATCGACCTCATGTTCAGCCACCTCGACCAGAACATGGCCGGGGCGTCGTTCCCCGAGCATAACTTCGTGTTCGGCGAGGGGTTCAAGACGTTGCTGCGGACCAGTGGGATCGAAGTTTCCATTTTTTGATTTTTTGACTTGACATCTCCCCCCCCTCCCGTGACATCATGTTCCGTGGAGTTCACCATGAACCGGTGGCGCTGCGGAAGTCTTGGGTGGGTGACGGCGGCCGCTCTCTGGGCGGTTCCTGCACTCTCGCTTGCGGCGCCCGACCCCGCCACGGTCGAGCATTGGCTCGAAACGGAAATCGAAACTTCGCGGGGATTGCCCGAGTTCGGGCCGGTCATGGTGCATTGGGTACGCGAGGACCACGGGTATCCCGACTCTCAGGAGATGTCTCGCCTGAGCGCGGAGGTTCCCGGGCATCCGGACCATCCCGAGCGGTTTGCATACGAGGAGTATGTGCGGCATCAGCAGGGCCAACCGACGCTGTTGCCTCGGCACGCCTGGATACTCAATGAAGGAACATGGCGCCTGAGCGAAGATCTGCTCGGCCCGGGTTTCAAGCCGGGCTCGTATTGGGACAAGGTGGTTACCCCGCATCACGCGTTTTCGCTTTCGCACGATTCGCTCACGGTGATGGCCCCAACGGAGGGATATCCACCCGGCCAGAACCTGGCTTCTCTCACCGGCGAGATCGCGGCGGACTTGAACCTCTTTCTCTCGGGCGGTCTCTCGTTGATCGAACCGAACTCCCGGATCGAGTGGGTGACCGCGGAGTCGCCGGACCGCTGGGCCGCTCGTGTTCGACCGGCCCCGACCTCGGCATGGATGCTTGAGGTGCGCGGGCGCTGGGATGCCGACGCGGCACGGGGATTCGTGGACAGCGTCTCCCGCCGGCGGGAGACCGGCGGAGCGCCGGCGAGGGTCGGTATCGCGGAAGACTGGGTGCTGGATCCAACGCTGCAACGATGGCTCGCGACCCGCGTGAGCACCTTCGACGAGGCGGATCGTCTTAAATTTGTCTTTCGATGGGTCGAGGCCGAACCTCTGAGTAATGAACAGTTTGAGGCGGTCTTTGTTACTCCGAGCGCGGATCGACCGGATGCCGTCCGCGGCCCTCTGCACGTCAAGGTCACGTCCGACATGCAAACCGGTGAACAAACGATTCACCTGCCGGATGGTCGCGATGTTCAACAGCCGATCGACGCGACGGCGTTATCTCCACACGCGGGTTCCTCGACTCGCCTTCGGGCTGCCGGATGGGCGGCGTCGGCGGGCGTGGTTCTCCTGCTTGTGTGGCTCCGGTTCCGGAGAGCTCGCAATCGTACACGAACCGGATCTGTTTAGAGGAGGTCTCGATGCGCCGAACTCAATGGCTGAACAATACCGTCCGCTTGGCGTTGCCCGTTGGGAGCCTGATTCTGGTGGCACCCATGCTGGCCGTGACCGGAATCTGCTGGGAGCAGAGCGCCAATCTGCTTTGTTGCCCCGTGCCCTCGCCCCGCGCTTGCCTCAGCAATGAGCCCGGGAACCCCGCGATCTGGGACTGCACGGACTTGGTCAACCGCCCTCCCGTGAGCCTCGCCCAGGTGCGGACTCCACCGCTGCCGGGCCATAACGGTCACCAAGGTTACATCAAGATCGATATGGGCGACTGCATTCGAACGCCTCGCTCCTGCAAGAACATCGCAATCCCCGTTCCGCCTGACAGCGGCTGCACAACAGGAACGGCGTCTCCCAGCGATTGCGAGTCCAGGTTCGAGGATCAATCGAATATTCCTTGCGACGGCCCACCCGCCGATCCGGGTTTACCGCAATGATGGAGAAGCCAAACTGCTGGACTTCTTGGGCGGCTCAGCGGTGCGCTGATGTTGTGATGCTGTTCATTTTTTTCTCCGCCGTCTCAAAGCTCGTCGACTTGCCGGCTTTCCGAGTGGGCGTTGCGGCATGGGGAATCCTCCCCGCGGGTTTCGATTCGTTGGCGGCCTTTCTCGTTCCACTTGCCGAGCTGGCGGTTGCTGGAGTGTGGTTTCTCAGGGTTTCGCGCCGGGCGGCGCTCTTCGGCGCGCTGCTAATGATCGGGGGCTATACCTCGACATACATGGCCGTTTGGGCGCTTCGCGGCGCGCCCGAGTGTCATTGCCTGGGCGCGCTGGAGAGGTTCGAGCACTTGCGGGCGCTCAGTCAACGGCTTCTCCTGCGAAACGCCGTCTTGCTGGGGCTCGGCTTCGTGGGATTCGTGGGCCTTGCATGCTCGCCAAAGCGTGGGGCCGAACCCGCGCGTTCGATCTCGGTGACCCGTCCCGAGGTCAGCGACGCCTCGGCGCCGGGCTTTACCTTGGTCGAAACTCTGGCCTCCATCACTGTGGTCGTGTTGCTGCTTGCGCTTGTGGTGGCCGCACTTCCATGGTCTCGCGGCCGCGCGTGGCGCACCGTCTCGCTCTCCAATCTCCGATCCCACGCGGCGATCTTCACGATGTACGAGACCGATTTCCGGGGCTTCTTCCCTTACTACACTCGACCCGACCAGGAGGAGTCGCTCATCTCGGTCCCCGGCACGGACCAGTGCGTTTCCGTGCGGTACTTCTGGGGCGCCGGACGGTGGAACTACGTTCTGGCCAACCAATACTACGGCGGAGAGAAGGACCACGAATCGTTCTATCCGCCCGACTACCCAGATGGACACGAGGCGCCGGCGTTGCAGCTGGGCGCGACCCCATACCTCTTCAACTGCACATTCTTAGCCGATCCTGACTACTGGGACCCACGTACACGCGTCGGGCCCGCACAATGGCGCGCGGTCCGTGCCGATGCGGTCGCTCTGACCGCAAAAAAGGCCCTTCTGGTAAACGAATGGTTCCCGCCTCTCCGAATCGGACAAGGGAAGAGGAACTCCACCGAGCTCTCGCTCGTCGACGGCTCCGCCGCCACCGTTCTGTCGGGGCGGATAGAACCCGGATACCCGAATGGTGACGGGCCCGAGATGGAGCCCGTGCATCAGGGCGACTACCCGCCGGGCCAGCACACGCTCCAAGGCGTCAAGGGCCGAGACCTGCGGTAGCCGGTCTACTCACCTCTACTCCCCTACCCGCTTACGGCAACCCGTCCACAGCCTCGCCCGTTTCCGGATCGAGGTAGATCGTCGCCGTGGGCTGGCGCGTCCACGCCCAGAGCTGGAGCAGGCCCACGCCGACGGGCAGGGACGAGATGCAGATGGCCGCGATGGCGAGCCCGCGCCCGAGCCGGCGCTTCCGCCGGCCGACAAACTCGCACACCAGCACCACCACGATGATCGAGGCGTACTTGAGCCCGATCATGCCGGCGACGCCGAAATGGCGGATGAGCGAGTCGGCCAGCTTGTTCACCTCGGTGCCCTGGAAGTGGTGCAGGATCTGGTGCGTGACCACCACGTCGAGCGTCGCGGCCAGGATGTACCATGCGTAGAGGTTGGGAAAGAGCACGCCGCGCGGAGCGCGGGCCGCCCTCCCGCGCCCGCCATCGTCTGCACTGTCCGCTGCACCCCCGAGTGTGCTCATAGACCCGGCTGCTCCCCGAGCGCTTCGCGGCAGACGCGCTCGAACAGGCACGCGGGGGCGGGACGGCCCGTCCACGCGGCGAACTGACCGGCGGCCTGCCTCACAAACATGCCCACGCCGTCGATGGTCCTCATGCCCGCCAGCGTCGCCTGCTCGAGAAGCGGCGTGCGGAGCGGGTTGTAGACCGTGTCGAACACCACGGCGTCCGCCGAACGTTCACAGAGATGTTCGACGCTCACCGGCGAACGGTTCGGGTCGGGCCCGCCCTTCATGCCCACGGGCGTGGCGTTGACCAGGGCCGTCACCCGCGTGCGGTACAGGTCGTCGAGATCGGCGGCGACGAGCTCGCCGCTGTCGAGCCTTCCCCGCCGCGCGCTGTTGAGGTCGGACACGAGCCGGTCGGCGCTGTCGCGCCCACGGTTGTGGATGCTCACGCTCGCGCCGCGCGCCAGCAAGCCCAACGCGATCGCCCGCGCCACGCCGCCCGCGCCAACGACGGCCACCCGCTTGCCCGAGAGGTCACCGAGCGCCGCGCCGAGACATTCCGCGGCCGCGGGGGCGTCGGTGTTGAGCACGCGGACCTTTCGCGCCAGGCCCGCGCCGTCACGCTCGACCACGAGCGTGTTGGCCGCGCTGCCGATGTCGGAGAGATCGTCGATCGACCATTCGATTTCGTCGTTGTTGTCCTTCGCGGCCTCGCGCGCGAGGCGAACCAAGTGTTGCTTGTGCGGCGCGGTGACCGAGCAGCCGCAGAAGTCGAGGGCGGGGTGGTCGATGAGCGCCGAAAGCGTGGCCTTGAAGTGCTCCCACTCGGGCGGCACGGGCAGGGGCAGGTAGACGCCTTCAAAGTCCTCGCCGGGACCAGAGTCGTCGTCCGGCGCGAGCGACTCAAAGCCGTCGTTGTGCACCAGCGGGCCGAGCGAGTGCTCCACCGGCCAACCCACGACCCCGTACACTCGCGTCCGCGGAGTGATCGACTTGAAACGGTACACGTCGAGCATCTCGCGGATCGTCGGCTGCCCCGGCGCCGTCGCGGTGGACTCCCGCAGCGAGGCGAAAGTGAGAAACCCACCGAACTTGGGCGCCAGCACGCGCGACATGAGCCCGAACCGCCCGATCCCCAGCGCGATCATCGGTCGCCCCCCTGCGCCCTCCTGAAGCAGATCGAAAAGCTCTAGGTTGTCGCGGATGGAGCGGGCCGCGTACGCCACCTTGACCACGCTCGCGGCCGGCTCGCTCTGCATGAGCGACACACGCCGGAGCAGGTCCCGCGGCCGCCCCTCGAAGTCGTGCATCGACAACACCAGCCCGGCCCGCACGTCGCGGCGCCGGGGCGGATGATCGACGGCGATGTTCACCTGCTGTTTGAGGTTGGGGGATTGCACGTACGACGCGTACTCGATGTCGAGGTATCGCGGGGGAAGTTCGCGCCGGTTGAGCGGCGCGCCCGGCCCGCCGGTTGACGGACCCGCGGTTCCCAGCCGCTCGTAGAGCGCCGCCCGGGCCGCGTTGTCGCCGTCGTAACCACCCACACCGCCGCTCTCGGAGGCCAGCCGGCAGGTGACGATGCACGGCAGCGGGCACTCCGCGACCAGCCGCAACAGCGAGCGCACCTCGGCGTCGTTCAACCGACCCTGCGGATCGGCCGCGCCCGTGAAAAACTCGTCGATGCGGAACTCGACCAGATCGGCCCCGGCGTCCCTCGCGGCGGCGGCGTCGGCGAGCGCGGTGTGCTCGTCGAGCACGAGGATCGGGACGCAGAGCAGCGTGGGCACGGAGGAATGGTATCGGGGGGTGAGGAAGAGTGGGTCACAACTCCGCCAACCGCCGCGCCGTTTCCTGTTCGACCAGGTCCCTGAACAGGCGGTCCATGTCGCCCGCGAGGACGTCGCGCAGCGGGTACTCGCCCGGAAGTCGCTCGTCGGCGACGATCCCGTCCTTCCATCGGTAGGTGCGGACCTTCTCGCTGCGTTCGCCGGAGCCGATCTGGGCGTTGCGGGCCGCGGAGCGGGCCTCGTGGGCCTTTCGCCGTTCCAGTTCGTACACGCGGGCCATGAGCAGGCGCCGGGCCTTGTCGCGGTTCTGGATCTGGCTCTTGCTCTCCTGCATCTTGACCTCGATGCCGGTGGGCTTGTGGAAGAGCTTGACCGCGGTCGCGACCTTGTTGACGTTCTGGCCGCCGGGGCCCTGCGAAGTCGTGACGTCTTCGACCACGTCGTTGGCCCAGTCGATCCTGACCTGGACCTCCTCGGGCTCGGGCAGCGTGGCGACAGTCGCGGTGCTGGTGTGGATTCGCCCCTGGGCCTCGGTCGCGGGCACGCGCTTGACGCTGTGGACGCCCGCCTCGAAGTTGAGCTCGCTCCACACGCCCTCGCCGCGGACGTTGACCACGGCCGAGCGGATGCCGCCCGCGCCGGGCTCGGGCGAGAGGTCCATCACCTCGAAGGCCCAGCCCTTCTTGCCCGCGTATTTGCTGTAGATGTCGAGCAGGTCGCGGGCCCAGAGCGCGGCCTCGTCGCCGCCCGTGCCGGCGCGGATTTCAAGAATCACGCTGCCGACGGCGCGGTCGTCGGCATTGACGAGCGATGACTTCACGCGATCGATCGTCGCGGCCGCGCGGGCGCGGACCTCCGGCAGCTCTCCCCGCGCCAGCGCCGCCAGGTCGGCGTCCTCCCCGCCGTCGATCACGGTCTCCAGGTCCGCGGCCTCGCGGGCGAGTTTCTGGTACTCACGCCACCCCGCAACCAGCGATTCGAGCGACGCTTTCTTGATGGAGAGGTCTCGGACCTTCCGGTGGTCGGTGAGCACGGCCGCGTCGTTGAGCCTCGCATCGATCTCGTCGTACTCCTTGACGAGCTCGTCGAGCTTGCGGGAAAGAGCGGTGGGGATGGACGCGACCGTATCGGGCATGGGCGATGGTATTGTGGCATCGGCTTCCAGCCGATTTCGGGCCAACGGCCCGAGGGTTGGCATCACGCAACAAGGCGATTCAGCTTGGCCCTTCGGGCCAAATGTCGGCTGGAAGCCGATGCCACCGAGGTTTCCGCTATCATCAGGCCCCATGCCCGACGCGATCACCACCAAGCGACTCACCAAGACCTTCGGCCGCAAGGTGGCGGTGAGCGATCTGAGCCTCAATATCCCGGAGGGCTCGCTGTGCGGTGTGATCGGGCCGAACGGCGCGGGCAAGACGACCACGATCCGCATGATCATGTCGATCATCTTCCCCGACTCCGGCGAGCTTTCGGTGCTCGGCAAGGCCTCGGCCGTCGAGAGCAAGGATCGGATCGGCTACCTGCCCGAAGAGCGCGGCGTGTACCGCAAGATGCGGGTCGCGGCGTTCCTCAACTACATGGCCAGGCTCAAGGGCGTGCACACCGCCCAAGCGGGACGGCGGGTGGGTGAGTGGCTGGAGCGCGTCGGGCTGGCCGACGTGGCCCGCAAACGCTGCGAAGAGCTGTCCAAGGGCATGCAGCAGAAGGTGCAGTTCATCGCGGCGGTGATCCACGAGCCCGACCTGCTCATCCTCGACGAGGTATTCAGCGGGCTGGACCCGGTGAACCGCCAGCTCATGCGGGACCTCATCGAGGAGCAGCACCGCGCGGGGCGCACGATCCTATTCTCCACGCACGCCATGTACGAGGCGGAGCAGTTGTGCGAGCGCATCCTGATGATCGACCGCGGGCGGAAAGTGCTCGACTCGACGCTGGGCGAGATCCGCTCACGGTTCGACCCGCGGACGATCATCGCCGACCCGATGGGCGACCCGTCCGCGGCGGCGGGGGCCATCGGGCGCGTCTCCGGCGTTGTCAGCGTCGATCGCGAAGACGATGCGGCGAACGGTTCGCGCGTGGACCCGCTGGTCGTGCGCCTGGGCGAGGGCACCGACGCGGCGTCGGCGCTGGCCGGCGTGGCCGCGGCGGCGCCCATGCGGCGCGTCGAGCTCAAGCGGGTGACGCTCGACGACGTGTTCCTGCAGCTCGTGGGGGCGTCCCCCGTCGAAACGGAGCCGGCACAGAGTGCGGGCGAGCCGCTCGTGCCCGGGATGGAGGCTTCGCGTGTTTAAGATGATCAGTGTCGCGGTGCGCGAGTTTCTCGCGACCGTGCTGACCAAGGGGTTCATCATCGGCATCGTGATGACGCCGGCGATCATCGCGGTCGCACTGGTGGGCGTGATGGTGCTGATGAAGAACGCCGGGCCGAAGGTCGAGGGATCGGTCGCGATCATCGATCCGACGGGCCTGGTCGGCCCGCGTCTGGAGCAGATGTTCAGCCCCGAGGCGATCAAGGCCGACGCGACAAAGGCGGCCGCGCAAGCAGCGGACATGGCCCAGACGGCGACCAAGTCGGTCCCGATGAGCGAGAGCCAGAAGCAGATGGCGGTCAGCATGGCCTCGGGCGCGGCCGCGGGCATGGTGGAAAAAACGGGCGGACTCAAGATCGAGGTTCTGCCGCCCGACGCGGACCCGACCAAGGCGCGCCAAGGACTGGCGACGGTAGACATCCACGCCCGGGCCCACGACGCCGGGGCGGCTTTGCCCCGCGTGATGGTCGCGGTGATTCCGGAGACGGCGGTGACGGGCCGGCCGGGCGGCAAGCCGGGCGACGTGGTCTACGACAAGTACGAGCTGTACACCGCGCCGAAACTGGACTTCGAGATCCGCGAGCGAGTGCAGAGCCGGATCGCCGACGCGATCGTGGACGCCCGGATCCGCACCGACGATCGGCTCAAGCGCAGCGGGTTGTCGGTCGAGACGGTGCGCGAACTGGTGGCGGCGCCCAGCGCCGACGTGGTGAGCGTGACCACCTCGGGCGAGAAGAAGGGCGGCGCGGGCGAGGCGCAGATGCTCATCCCGATGGCGTTCATCCTGCTGCTGTTCATGGCGGTGATGGTGTCGGGGCAGTCGCTCCTGACGACCACTATCGAGGAGAAGAGCAGCCGCGTGATGGAAGTGCTGCTCTCGGCGGTGAGCCCGATGCAGCTCATGGTCGGCAAGATCGTCGGCCAGATGGGCGTGGGCACGCTGATCCTGGTGCTCTACGCAGGGCTGGGAATGGGCTCGCTGGCGTTCCTGCACAAGACCGACCTGATCGAGCCGATCAAGATCGTCTACCTTGCAATCTACTTCGTGATCGCGTACTTCACGATCGCGTCGATGATGGCCGCCATCGGAAGCGCGGTGTCGGAGCTTCGCGAGGCCCAGACGCTGATGACGCCGGTGATGACGCTCATGATCATCCCGTGGATCCTGTGGCTGCCGATCAGCCGCGCGCCCAACTCGATGCTGGCCCAGGTGCTCTCGTTCGTGCCGGGGCCGAACCCATTCGTGATGGTCATCCGGCTATGCGGGAGCGAGCCCGTGCCGCTCTGGCAGGTCCCGGTATCGCTGGCCATCGGCATCGCGGGCGCGGTGTTTGCCGCGTGGGCCGCGGCCAAGATCTTCCGCGTCGGGGCGCTGATGTACGGCAAGCCGCCGAACTTCCGGACGCTCATCAAATGGGTGCGGATGGCATGAGCCGACAGCCTGCACGCGGCCTTTCGTCTAGGAAATCACGGACCCAGGCCGCACAAACCAAACCGGCGCCTCCCGACCCCGGTCTCGACCGCTTCTCGCTGTACGAACTGTGCGCACAGGCTCCCGCCCGCGACGCCCGTGTGTTGGCCGCGATCCACGGCGGAAAGGCCCGGATTCTGGGAGAGGACTTCTGCGGCACGGCGGCACTCTCGCGGGCGTGGGCGGACCTGGGCCCACGGAACCGCGCGGTGGCCGTCGACCACGACGCCGCGACGCTGGCAAGGGCGAGCGGGCACCCCCGCGTGGGGCTGATCCGGGCCGACGTCAGATCCGTGCGCGAGCCGGCGGACGTGATCGCCGTGTTGAACTTTTCGATCGGTGAGGTGCACGCACGGAGGGCCTTGGTGGGCTATTTCCGTCACGTACAAAAACGATTGCGCCGCGGCGGTGTGTTCATCTGCGACATCTACGGCGGGACCGACAGTCATCTCACCGGGACCGTAGAGCAGCGGGCGGTGGGCCCCGGACGCGAGCGGATCACCTACCAGTGGGAGCAGCGCACGGCCGATCCCTTCACCGGGCGCGTGGTCAACGCGATGCACTTTGTCGTCCGCCCGCCGAAACGAGGGTCGGCCCGTCAGTTCAAAGACGCCTTCGTGTACGACTGGCGGCTGTGGAGCGTGCCGGAACTTCGCGAGGCGATGGCGGAAGCCGGCTTCGCGGCCACGGAAATCTATTCCCGCGTTCCCGATGCGCTCGACAGCGACGGCCGCTTCCACATGCTGCCGATCGAAGACGCGCCCGAGGTCGGCGACAGTTTCAGCGTGTACGTCGTCGGTCGGAAGTGACCGGGCTCAGCAGCCGGCGAACCACCCGGCCATGAACACGAAGATGTCCTCGACGTCGATCGAGCCGCTCTGATCGACGTCCGCGCGCAGCCTCGTCCCGGTCTGGCCGAAGTGCGCGAAGTACTCTTGAAGGAACGCGAACAGGTCGGCGAGTTCAACGACGCCATCGCCGTTGAAGTCTCCGACGCAGGAGCCCGAAGGCCCAACGATGCTGGACAGGGCCGAGCCGAGGTTGACGCGGCCGTAGCCGAACTGCGGGTCCCAGCCCACCGGACCCAGGTCGTCCGCCGTGGTTTCCAAGAGCCGGCGGACGTCCTCGGCCGAGAGCGTCGGTTTGGCGGACCAGATCACCGCGGCCGCCCCCGCGACCATCGGCGCCGCCATCGAAGTGCCCGAAGCAAACTCGTAACCGTTGGGGTTGTCGGTTTCATCGACGGTGGTGAATATGTCCTGCCCGGGCGCGCTCAGGCTCATCTCCGGCCCTGTGGTGGTGCCGGGGAAGAGCGTGTCGGTGTTGTTGGTCGCGCCTACGGCGATCACCTCGGGCCAGCGGGCGGGGTAGCCGATCGCGGCCCCCGGCGTGTTGCCCGTCGAGGCCACCATCAAAACGTCCGACGCCGCGGCGTATTCGACGGCGGAGCGGAGGAACGACACGTTCGACGTGGCGCCGAAGCCCCAGCTCATCGAGGCGATGGCCGCGCCGTTGTCGGCGGCCCAGATCAGGCCGTTGCCGGTGTTGACCTGCGACGCAAGCAGACCGGTGGTGACCTTGACGGGCATGATCCGCGCCGCCTGGGCGACCCCCGAGATGCCGACACCGTTGTTGTCGGTCGCGCCGATGATGCCCGCGCAGAGCGTGCCGTGCGAGAGCGTGACGCCGTCGTCGGTGTTGGCCGGATCGCCCGTGCCGCAGATGAAGCAACGCCCCGGAACGGTCCGGCCTTCAAGGTCGGGGTGGCTGACGCTGACCCCTGTGTCGAGCACCGCGACCACGATCGGGACGGACGTGTGCGGGAGGTTCCACGCCTCTACCCAGTCGATGTCCGCGTCGGCCGTCCCTGCGGCGCCGTCGATGGTCTGCGCCCGGTTGTCGAGCGCCCACTGCGAACTGAAGAACGGGTCGTTGGGCGTGGTGTGCAGCACGCCAACGGGATCGGGCTCGGCGGCCTCGACGAGGTCGGCGATGCCCGCGATGGCGCGGGCCAGGGCGCGGGTGTCAGTGCCCGGCGGGACGCTGACGATTGCCCAACGATCGAGCCCCAGCCGCTGGGCGAGGGCCGCGTCACGAACTGGTATTGAAAGCGCGGGTCGAACGCCCGTTACGCCGTACTTTCGGACGACGGCGGCGAACCGGGGATCGGCCGTAGGTCCGCAGAAGCGCCCGGCATCCGCGGAACTCGTGCGAAGCAGCAGCACGTGGTCGGTCCAGACGCCCTCGACGCCCGCGACGTCGACGGCCTGAACTTCAGCGGCCACTCTCGAGTGCGCTTCAGTTGGACCAACTCCACCGATGGCGACATCGCCGATGCCTGTGCCGGGCCACGCCCAGACAGCACCCATCACCGCAACCATTGCAGCTCGGGACGGCTTCATCCTCTCTCCTTCGGTGCCCGCGGCGTGTCGCTAACGCCGGGACGACCGTTCCAAGTCCCGATAATACCTGAAGTCGAAAGCGCTGCAATGCCTAACTGATACCGATCAAGCCTAGCCGTTGCCTCAAGACCGATTTGTTGAAGTTCAAACTGCCTGTTTGAGGGGGATTGGGAAAGTTTTCTGGAATTCCCCTGCCCAGGTGGTTGACAAACCGGGTCCGGTAAGGCAAATTGCCAAAGTCCGAGTTCGGGTTTCCGGACTTCGGGCATGAGTCGAGGGAGTCGAGAGAGAGTCCTCCAGAGAGACTGTGCCTTTCGTCGGCGATGCCTTTGGGCGGGCTGAATGCCTGTCTGATTCGCGGCTGACGGCGGCGCAGGGAGGAAGAGTCGTTCCAGTTGTTCTAGAAGAGGAGAGAGACATGCGGACTAAGGCTTCTATGGTGCTGGCCGCGCTGGGCGTGGCGGTTGCTTCAACCGCGGCGCTGGCGGACTACAGCCGCGACATCACGATCACCGCGTCGTACGCGATGACGGACGGCAACGGCAACCCCATCGTGGGATCGGGCGGCCAGCCCGTGACCACCTCGGTGAGCCACACTTACAACCTTGATACCGACTTCGTCCCGCAAGGGGCGGACGGTCAGGGCACGGAGTGGTGGCAGTTCACCGGCAACACGCGCCTGGGCGATCACTCGAATACCAACTTTGATCCGTTCGTCAACGGCATCCGCATCGGCCTCCGCGAGGACCCGATGGTGGTGGCGAACTTCAACGTCGCGGCCGGCATCGTCAACACGACGTTCACGGTCACCTCGACGCTCCTGAGCTTCCCCACGATCACCAACGGCCAGGCCATCGCCTCGGCCGCGATCAGCGTCACCGACTCGGCCACGTTCGGCGACGTCGGGCAGGTCTCGGTCGTCGGCCTTCAGCCGGGTGGCAACGCCTTCTCGGCCCGGTTCAACGGCAACACCGACTCGTTCGCCCACCTGATCGCCACCGGCTCTCAGGTGATCAGCCCCGGCGGCACGGTGGCGTTCGTCGGCCAGAGTGCTTCGTTCCCGAGCTATGACCCGGTCACGGGTTCGGTGTTCGACATGCAGTCGCAGTTCAACTTCACGCTCTCCCGCTTTGACCGAGCGGCGGGCACCAGCACCTTCGAGGTCGTCATCCCCGCTCCCGGCGCCCTCTCGCTTCTCGGACTGGGCGGCCTCGTCGCTTCCCGTCGTCGGCGTTCCTGAACACCCGTCTGTCCTCAACCGTGCGGCGGGCGCCCCGTCGGGACGCCCGGCCGCCGTCGGAGGCTGTGAATGAAGTCACTGAGTTCCAGAGTGACCAAGGTGAGCGTGCCCGTGTGCGGGCTCGTCGTCTTGGCGTTCGCCGGGTCGTCGGCGCAGGCGGGCATTGTCGTCAGCGCGTCGGACCCCTTTATCACCGTGCAGGCTACGTCGGGCAGCTTCACCGGGACGTTGACCGTTCCGCTCAGCAGCGTGACAACCCTGAGCGACCCCGATCAGGACCTGTGGTATTGGGCAACCACCAACCCGGTGCCCATCATGGACGGGTCCAACGTGGTCGCGACGCTCGTGAACATGACCGTCCTGGCCGGACGCAACACCCAGCCGGACGGCGAGCAACGGTTCGGTATCGACATCGACTTCGGCGTTCAGGCCGGGGCGAACACCACCACCTTCCAACTGATCTCGCCGACGCTCTCGTTCGATCCGCTGAACAATGCCCGGGGCCTCACGAGCGCCGGGTTGGTCGGCACGGACCAGAACACCAACGGCATCTCGATCTCGCCCATGGCCGCCAACGGCTTTGGGTTCAACGCGATGTACAACGCCTCGAGCGTGTTCCGCAGCTACTTCGATCACACGATGACGAACGTCGCGAGTGGTTCGGTGGGCGATGCGGGCAACATGAGCCCCGAGGGCGTTTTCCAGCCCATGGGCACCGTCGCAAGCATGATGTCGTTCTATTCGTTCAGCGTATCCGCGGGCGATACCGCGGGCGGAACCACGACCTACTCGGTCGCTCCCGCCCCTGCTTCGATCGCGATCGTCGGGCTCTCGGGCCTGGTGATCGGCCGCCGCCGTCGCCGCTGAGGCGTCGGCCGAGACACAACGACTCGGACCTCCTTCGATTTCTCGCAAGCGAGGCCGCCCGCCACGGGCGGCCTCCTTTGTTTTTTGCGCCATCGTGTTCGCTCGCGGGCCGGGTCAACACACAGCCACCGAGCCCCGTGGATCAGGAACGCGGCGATGCGGCGGCACCGCGCGAGACCGGCGCCGTCGCGGCGGCCACAACGTTGGATCACGGCTTGGAAATCGGCTCCGAACTCTTCCGAGCGGTCGCGAGGGCCGGTGGGCTGGTCGGCGAAAGACTCCTCCGTGGCCAACGCTGGCCGTGGTCCATCGTCCGATCCGTGCTTCCGACGGGGGATACTCCATCATCCCCTGGCCGGGGCGGGGTTCCTTCCGCTCGCCGAATCCCGTCCGGCCCTCGCTTGCGCCGCTCGATTGTCGCCCCGCACGTCACGGTGCGGAGCCTGTGGTCGGTCACTCCCACCCCTTCCCCCCCACCCCCACCCCCACCCCCCACTCCCATGCCGACCGTCGCGCGATCGGGTCAAGAGCAGCCCATCGACGCCCCGCAGTTGAGGCACTTGTAGCACGTGCCGCTCCGGACCGTGATCGTGCCGCACCCGTCACACGCCGGGGCGTCTTCCTGGCTGTTGCGCATCGCGGCGTTGAGCCCGGAGACGCCGGCCGCGGCCCGGCTCACCACGTGTGTTGAGCGGTCTCGCACGACGGTCTTCACGCTCGAAGCGCTGGAAACGACCATCTCCTCGTGCACGTGCCGATGGGACTCGACGGCGAGCTCGCTCTTCACGGTCGGCAAAGGCGCGGCCGTGACGATCTGAGCCGTGACTTCCGTCACGTCGCTCTCGCCCGGCGCGGGCATCGTCGCCCGGGCGTGTGGATCGGGGTCGGACAGCGGTGCGGTGTCGTTCCACGATGGACTGTCCTCCGTGACGTTGCGTCGGGCCGGGTCTCCGCCGGGCGCGCGGGTGCGGGTTTCGTTCGCGATCTTGAGGCGGCCGGCCCCCACATGGGCGGCGTTGTCGTCATCGATGGCCTCGGCGGCGTTTGCCGCGGTCCGCCCGCGTCGCGGCGCGTTGGCCTCGCGGTAGCCGGGGATGAACTCCATGCCCATCCACCGGAAGATGTAGTCCACCAGGCTCTTGGCGATCGGGATGTCGCGGTTGGTCGTCATCCCGGCCGGCTCGAACCGCTGGTGGGTGAACTTGTTGACCAGACTCTCGATCGGCACGCCGTACTGCAAGGCCACAGAAACCGCGGTCCCGAGCGAGTCCATCAGTCCGCCGATGGTGGAGCCCTCCTTGGCCATGGTGATGAACAGCTCGCCCGGCATGCCGTCGTCGTAGAGGCCGACGGTCAGGTAGCCCTCGTGCCCGGCGATACTGAACTTGTGCGTGATCGAGGCGCGGGTGTCGGTGAGGCGGCGGCGCATCGGACGCTCGACGACCCGCTCGACGACCTTTTCAACTGTCACCTGTCTGGGCTCGGACTCAGGAACCGGTTGGGCGGGCGCCTTGGCCTCAATCAAGACGGGAGCAGGCGTCGCTGCCGCAGGACTCGCAGCCTCCGCCTTCGCCGGGGCCGCGTTCGCACCTTTTTTTGCCGCGTCCTCCTGCTTGCGGACCTCCGCCTCATCCGACTTCTCGGCATCCGCGGTCGCCGAGAGCGGCTGGCTGAGCTTGCAGCCGTCGCGGTAGAGCGCGTTGGCCTTGAGTCCCAACTCCCAACTGAGCATGTAGCAGTCCTTGATATCCTGCACGCTCGCGTCGGAGGGAAGGTTGATGGTCTTGGAGATGGCGCCGGAGATGAACGGCTGGGCCGCGGCCATCATCCGGATGTGCCCCTGCGCCGCG
Source organism: uncultured Phycisphaeraceae bacterium (assembly GCA_964630785.1). Taxonomy (GTDB): domain Bacteria; phylum Planctomycetota; class Phycisphaerae; order Phycisphaerales; family UBA1924; genus JADLCX01. The sequence continues at coordinate 45,994 of CAZVZG010000018.1, forward strand.
ATGAACCGCACGCCCTTCTTGCCGCACTTGTTGGCGCAGTCGAAGACGCCCAGGTGCTCCGGCTGGAGGTGAGGGGCGCCCTCGATGGTCTGCGTGCCGCAAACCGCCTCGTTGAGCGCGGCCACAGTCGCCCGGTCGAGCCCGAGGTGAGCGAGCATGTTGAACCCGGGGTTGGCCTTAACCGCGTCCGGGTCCAGGCCGAGCCGCCGGACGGCCCCGTCGCCGAGCGTCCACGCGTTGAACGCGAACGAGAGCTCGAACACGCCGGGCAGTGCGTCGTTGAGGCGACGGACGTCGTCGCCGTTGAGGCCCTTTGCGGAAAGGAACTCGCGGAACGTGCCGCGGTGGCCCGAACCAGCGGGCATGGGCGCGTCGGCGCTGAGCGTGCCGAGCAGGTAGCGGAGGATGTCGCCGATCTGGGCGGGGCTGTAGCCCATGGCCGCGAGGGCGGGACGGACGCTCTCGTTGGCGATCTTGAAGTACCCGCCGCCGGCGAGCTTCTTGAACTTCACAAGCGCGAAGTCGGGCTCGATGCCGGTGGTGTCGCAGTCCATCAGCAGGCCGATCGTGCCTGTGGGGGCGATGACCGTGACCTGGGCGTTGCGGTAGCCGAACTTTTCGCCGGCCTGCAGGGCCTCGTCCCACGCGCGGGTCGAGTGGTCGAGCAGGTCGTCGGCGTTGACCAGCGGCACGCGCCCGGCGTTGATGACTCCGTGGTCGATCGGGACGGGCGGGATCGTCAGGCCCTCGAAGTTGGCCGCGTCGTGCGGCACGCCGTGGGCCGCGAGCCGGTGGTTGCGCACCACCCGCAGCATGTTGTCGCGGTTCTCCGCGTAGCCGTCGAACGACCCGAGCTGGGCGGCCATGACGGCCGACTGGCGGTAGGCACGCCCGGTGAGGATGCTCGTGAGGCAGGCGCACACTGCGCGGGCCTCGTCACTGTCGTAGGGGATGCCGGCCTGCATGAGCATCGCGCCGAGGTTGGCGTAACCCAGGCCGAGCGTGCGGTACTTCCAGCTCAGGCGAGCGACCTCGCTCGACGGATAGCTGGCCATGAGCACGCTGACCTCGAGGACGATGGTCCACAGGTCGATCGCGTGCTCGTAACGGTCGGTGTCGAAGACCCGCGTCGCCGCGTCGTAGAACTTGAGCACGTTGATCGACGCGAGGTTGCAGGCCGTGTTGTCGAGGAACATGTACTCGGAGCAGTTGTGAACAACCAGCCCGTTGGCCACAAAGTGGTGGCTGGCGGGCTCGGTGAGGTCGAACACGTCCGCCTCACCCCGGGGTTCGAGCGACGCGACGCGATCGATCATCCGATCGGCGTAGGCCGACACCCCTGCGTTCAGTTCGCCGAGCTGGCGGGCCTTGACGCTGCACGGGATGAACCCGATTTCCCGCTCGAAGACGACCCTCGAACTCCGAGTGACCCGGAGCGAGTGCACCTGCCGGGCGGGGTAGCTCTGCTGCCCACCGCGGCCGTCGGGCAGAACCGCGGACGACCGAAACAGCGCTCGACGGTTCTCGTAGATCTTGGCCTTCACGCCGAAGCTCAACAGCGCGAGTTGCACCTGCCGCAGGAGCCCCAGGCTTGTGCTGTCGAGTGCCACGTATTGAGACTTGGACCCGTAGTTCGCGACGGTGCCGTCGGCGGTGAACAGGCCGCGGAGCACCGCCGCGATGCTCCGCCGATCGAGCGCGAAGAACGCATCGGTGAACGACTTGTTTTCCGAGCCGGCGTCCAGCACCGCCAGCCCGCACATCCTATCGACGATGGCCCGAACAGAAGTCTGGACGCGCAGTCCAGTCTGCGTGACCGTCACGCCCGACGGCCTGGTCTTGCGGGCGTCGCCCGTGCTGAGCCAGTGCTTGCAGTGGTCGATGTTGGCGCGGAGGTGATCCGCCACCGCCGCCTCGTCGCGAGAGAGCGCGACAAAGAGGTGGTCCTGTTCGGCTTGGTGCGTGACGCAGCCGTCACCCACGGCCGCGCCGAGAAGCTCGCCGAACTCCTCGGGCACGAACTCGTCGCCGAAACCCGCGCCGCGGAGCTCGACCACATCGTCCACGGTGAGTTCGCACGCGGGGACATCGCCCCGTCCCAGGGTGTGAACGGGATGGTCGGCCGTGAGCGTGAGCGTGTAGCCGCTGGCGGTTTTGAGCTCGAACACGGGCTTGTGACCCGTCTTGAAGACACGATCAACCCACGCCTTCTCGCCGCGACCGTTGATGACCTCGACGGTCTTGCCGACCAGGTCCTTGATGCGCCGGCACCCCGTCGTTGTCGCGACGAGCGTGTCGCCGGTCACGCACGGGTTGCTCGCGTTGATCCTCCCCTCGGCAGGGCAGGTGTGCCACGCGTTGATCGTGCCGTCGAACTGCACGCCGGGGTCGGCGCACCGCCACGCGGCGTAACCGATCTGATCCCACAGGTCGCGGGCCTTGAAGGTCCGGGCCGGCCTGTCGCTGGTGCGGTAGCGGGTCCGCCACTCACCATCGGCAGCGAGCGCGGCGAAGAACTCGTCCGGGATGCGCACGGAGTTGTTGCTGTTCTGTCCGCTGACGGTCTGGTAGGCCTCGCCGTTGAAGTCGTAATCCAGCTTCAGGCCCAAGCGGTCGGCGGTCTGACCGATCGTCTGCGTGTCGGCGGCACCGGCCTTCCTGTCCGCGATCGCCTTCATCCCCTCCACCATCGCCTGAACCTTGATCTCCTCACGGACCTTCCAGTTGATGAACGACCCGATGTCCGGGTGGTCCATGTCAAGGCAGACCATCTTGGCGGCGCGCCGGGTGGTGCCGCCGGACTTGATCGCGGCCGCGGCGCGGTCGCCGATCTTGAGCCAGCTCATCAGGCCGCTGGACTTGCCGCCCCCGGAGAGGTTCTCGTTCTCGGCCCGCAGGCGGCTGAAGTTGGTACCGGTACCCGAGCCGTACTTGAAGAGCCGGGCCTCTCGCACCCAGAGGTCCATGATGCCGCCCTCGTTCACCAGGTCGTCCTCGACGCTCTGGATGAAGCAGGCGTGCGGTTGGGGGTGGGTGTAGGCGTCGGCGGCCTGGGTCACCTTGCCGGTGTAGGGGTCGGGCACGAAGTGGCCCTGCGCCGGGCCGGTGATGCCGTAGGCCCAGTTGAGCCCGGTGTTGAACCACTGCGGCGAGTTGGGCGCGGCCATCTGGTGCACGAGCATGTGCGCCAGCTCGTCGTAGAACGCCTGCGCGTCGTTGGGCGTGTCGAAGTAGTTGTGCTTCTCGCCCCAGTGCCGCCAGCAGCCGGCCAGACGGTGGATCACCTGGCGTGCCGACTTCTCCGGGCCGAGCACGGGCGCACCGTTGGCGTCGAGCACGCGCTCGCCGCCCTCGTCGATCTGCGGCACGCCGGCCTTGCGGAAGTACTTGGAGACCATGATGTCGGTCGCCAGCTGCGACCAGGTCTCCGGCACCTCGGCGTCGTCCATGCGGAAAACGACCGAGCCGTCAGGGTTGGTGATCTTGGATGAACGCTTGACCCACTTCACGCTGGCGAAGGGGTCGGAGCCGGCGGTGGTGAACTTGCGTTGGATCTTCATAGGGCAGGCACCGGGCATCAGGCACTAGGCATCAGGGAGCTTGATCGGGACACTCAAGGCTTCGGATCAGACCAGCGAGGATTCGGCCGCACTCGGCGGAACGTGCCGAGATCCGATCCGACTGTTCCGTCGTCAGGTAACCAAGTTCGATACAAAACAAAAACTGTGTTTCAATCTCGTACAGGCACCCCCTCGCCACGCGCAGAAACCGGATGTAATCCTGCGTGGACTGCCGCCCGTAGCCCTCCGCGATATTGCTGGACACCGCCACAGCCCCCCGGCGCAACTGGCTGACGAGCCCGAACCGCTCATGCTCCGGTATGCAGCGTGTGAGTTCATAAATCTCCAGCCCCAGTTGGAACGCCTTCTGCCACGCGATGAGGTCTTTGTAGGACTGAACAATTGACATTGGCCGCGTTCCGCACTGGTGCCCGATGCCCAATGCCTGCTCAATCGACTTTCGGCAGGGTGAGGCCCGACTGGTCCTGATACTTCCCCGCCTTGTCCGCGTACGAAACGGCGCACACGCGATCGGCCTTGAGGAAGATCAACTGCGCGATGCCCTCGTTGGCGTACACCTTGGCGGGCAGCGGCGTGGTGTTGCTGATCTCCAGCGTGACCTTGCCGCGCCACTCGGGCTCGAGGGGCGTCACGTTCACGATCAGGCCGCAGCGGGCGTAGGTGCTCTTGCCGACGCAGACCACGAGTACGTCGCGCGGGATGCGCAGCACCTCGACGGTCTCGCACAGCGCGAAGCTGTTTGGAGGGATGATGACGTGGTCGGTCTTTCGATCCGCGGTGTCGATCTCGACGAACAGATCGTCGCTGAAGGCCTTGGGATCGACGATCGTGATGCCGCCGGAGCGGGGGGTGGGCGTGAAGATCTTGAACCGCGTTCCGACACGGATGTCGTAGCCGTAGCTCGAAACGCCGAACGAAACCTTGCCGGGCCGCTTTACGGCCTCGGCGAACGGCTCGATCGAGACGAGTTCGCGAATTTGTGTGTCGCACAGGACCGGCATCGGATCGGGCTCCTCGGCATGGTTCAGCGACCGCGACACCACAGCGACGGACGTCGAGCCTTGGACGTCCCGCGGCCAACTGCACGGTAGGTATTTAGACGGGCTCCGGCGGGTGGAAGTTCAGAAAGCAGACCAACGGGAAACGGACTCGCATTCGCTCAGTTCGGTCGAGCGGGTCGAGAGCATACCACTACCTATCGTGGCATCAACCGCTCGAACCGCAAAATGCTGGGGATTGAAGCGGGACAACATGTCGATTGTTCACAAACCATTGACGCCACAGGGCTTAGAATGCGCAAGTTTTTTTCGATGGTCTGGTGTCCGACCCACAACAGGTGGTGGATTTGTCGGCCAGCTCCGGTGGACAACCCTGTGGATTGTGGATGGAATGACGACAGGTTTTCCACGCCAACCGACAGTCACGGGCGGGGGCTTCGGTCGGTGGTCTGCACTGCGGATTGCCCGCGGCGGGGAAAGTTGCGTCCGCATAGCCTCTGGTGTGCGTATGGGGCCGGGGGCGAGGGGCGGGGCGCGGGGAACGACGGCAGGGAGCCTTGTTCATGACTCTGGTTCGGACGACTGGCCACAGGGCCCGGTGGTGCAATCGCTCCGTGTGCGTGGGCCTGGCGCTCGCGGCGTCGCTGCTGGCTGCCGCGGGGTGCAGCGAGGCGCCCAAGCACACCAAGGAAGTGGCGCCGGTGATCATCCGCGACGTGCCGGACGTGCTGCGGGGCACGATCGGGGCGGAGGCATCGATCAACGGCACGCAGCCGCAACTGGTGTCCGGCCTGGGAATCGTCGTGCACCTCAACGAAACCGGAGGCGGCAACTTGACGCCGGCGGTTTCCACGACGATGGAGCGCGAGCTGGCTATGCACGGTGTGGGCCGGGGCGGAAATGCGGGCGGGGCGCTCGAGGGCATGTCGCCGCAGGAGTTCCTGCGCAGCAAGCGCGTCGCCGTGGTGATTGTGGAAGCCAAGGTTCCGCCCGGCGCTCCCGAGGATGCCGCTTTCGACGTGATGGTGCGGACCCTTCCCGGATCGAGCGTGACGAGCCTGGAAGGCGGAGTTTTGTGGAGCACGGACCTTCGCTTGGGGCCGCCGACGACCTTCGGCGGCTATAAGACGCGGCGTCTGGCCGTGGCCGCGGGACCGATCTACATCAACCCGTTCGCCGAGCCCGGCAGCGGCGGGGATATGGGCGTCACACGCACGGTGGGGCGTGTGCTCGACGGCGGGCGGATGGTCGAGCCGCTGAAACTCGAACTCGTGCTGGACACCGATTCGCACTCGCGTGCCAGAACGATGGTCGCGGCGATCAACGGGCGTTTCCCCCGTGAACCGGGTGAGTCGGGCGAGACGGCCCGCGGGCGCGGCTCAGAGGCCGGGTCAGGGGGCTCGCGTCAGAGCATCGCCATCAGCGTGCCGCGGAAGTACAAGGACCGGGCGGCTGAGTTCCTGCAACTGCTGCGGTACACGCGGGTGGACCCCTCATACCCGGAGGAGTTCGCACGCCGCTACGTGGAAGAACTGAAAGTCAACACCGCGTTGAGCGAGCAACTGGGCTGGTGCCTGAAAGCAATCGGCAAGCCGGCGATCCCGTTCCTGGTGCCGCTGTACGACTATCCCGAGTTGGCGCCGCGTTTGACTGCGCTGGAGGCGGGGGCCTCACTGGGCGACGCCCGCGCGGCCCCGCACCTGATCGATCTCGCGCGGACCGCCACGCCGGGCATCAAGACCCAGGCCATCAAGCTCCTGGCGCGGATGCCTTTCAACCCGCAGATCAACGTCGCGCTCCGCGACCTCGTGAACTCCCCGGAACTCGACGTCAAGGTCGCGGCCTGGGAGGCCCTGAGCGATCGGAACGACCCGAGCATCCTACGCGAGAACATCGGGTCGGACCCGACCCGCCCGAAGTTCATCCTCGAGACCGTCCCCTCCAGCGACACCATGATCTATGTGACGCAGCAGGGCGAACCGAGGATCGTGATCTTTGGAAACGCGGGCGGGGGGGGACACAACGGCGACCAGCCCGGCATTCGGATCAACCGACCGACCCTGGTTACGGCGTGGTCGGACCGGCTGATGATCGCGGCCGATACCCCGACGTCGGACGTTCGGCTGCGGTATCTCAGCGGGCGCACCGGCGAGGCCGTGCAGTCGGCCGTGCCCTCGGACCTCACGGGATTCGTCGAGTTTCTGGCCCACAAGCCGACGCCCGAGGATCCGGGCCCGGGCCTGGATTTCTCCTACTCCGACGTTGTCGGCGCGCTGTACGAACTTTCGCGCCAGGGCGGCGTGTCGGCGGTGTTTGCCACCGAGCAGGACCTGCTCCGGGCCGAGATCTATGAGGCATCGCAGGCCACGGTGCTGGCCGACCGCCCGGAGACGACCGCGGCGGACGACCCCGCGGCGGCCACGGCGGACACGATCGTGTTCCGCCCGCGAACCCCGACGAAGATCCAGGGCGTGGAGGACACACCGGCTCAAGCGGACTGGAAGCCGCGGATCGTGCCCCTGACGCGCCCCGCGCCCCCGCCGCCGAAGTAACACGCCCGGACGCCGCACACGTCATTTCTGACGGTCGGGCCCATGGGCGGCCGATCCACACCTGATTTGTCGGAGCGGGTCTGGGGATTCGCCACCCCTACCCCCACCGTCTCGGCTATCCTCTGGCCCGTCGCCGCGAGTTCAGCACCGGAGCGTGGACCTGCTCTGAGGCGGCGGCCGGGCCGGGCGCGGCGCACGCGGATCGGACCGGGACGGACGCTTTCGCAGCACGGAGGTTGCTTCAGCGATGCGATTGGCCAAGCTCACCCTCAACGGGTTCAAGTCCTTCGCGGACAAGACGGAGTTCACCTTCGACGAGCCGGTGATCGGCATCGTCGGCCCCAACGGGTGCGGCAAAAGCAACGTCGTCGACGCCGTGAAGTGGGTGCTGGGTGAGCGATCCAGTAAGAGCCTGCGCGGCAAGGAGATGATCGACGTCATCTTCGCCGGCTCGGCCGCTCGCAAGCAGCTGGGCATGGCCAGCGTCACGCTGACTTTCGACAACCCGCGGGGCGAGGGGACGGGGTCCGAGGACCACGCGGTGGAGTTCCATGAGGACCCGAGCGAGGAAACTCCCGAGATCGCGGACGCCGCGGGTACGGAATCGGCGCAGCCTGTTGAAGGCAGTCTCAACGGAGAGGCCGTGATCGCCGCCACGAGCACGGACGAGCCCCCGCCCGAGATCGTGGTCTCACGCCGGAACATCAACCGGGGCCTGCCGATCGACACCGACACGGTGGACGTCGAGCGCCGGCTGTACCGTGACGGGACGAGCCAGTACCTCATCAACGGTCGGCGGTGCCGGCTTCGCGACATCGTCGAGCTGTTCATGGACACGGGTATCGGTGCCGACGCCTACTCGATCATCGAGCAGGGCAAGGTCGACGCGATGCTCATGGCCAGCCCGCAAGAGCGGCGAACGATTTTCGAGGAGGCGGCGGGGATCGCCAAGTTCAAGGCGCGTCGGATCGAGGCCGAGCGCAAACTGGAGCGGGCCGAGGCCAACTTGGCCGTCAGCCGCGAGCAACTGGCCACGACCGAGCGCCGCCTGCGGATCGTCAAGGGTCAAGCGGCCAAAGCCCGCGTGTTCCAAAGACTGGACGCCGAACTCAAGGCCCTGCGCTGCGTGTCGGCCCTCGACCAGTACGACGACCTGCGCCAGCGACTGGAAGGGCTGACGCACCAACTCACCGGCTTGGAAGCGCAGCGCCGCCAGGCGGCGGAGGTCCTTGCCGGGCTGGAGGCCGCCAAGCAGGAAGCCGAGCTGCGCCGGGGCGACCTGCAAACGGCCCAACGCCGGGCCGAGTCAGCGTTGCAGTCATCGCGGCACGCGGAGTCGTCGGCCCGCCAGCGTCAGGACATGACGCGCCGCACGCTCGCCGAGAGCCAGGCCCAGATCGAAGAAGATTCCAAGCAGCTCGACGTGGCGGAAAAATGGATCGCGGAGATCGCCGCGGCCGTGACCGAGCAGGCCGAGCAGGTCGCCCGACTGGGCGAGGAACTCACGCTCGCCGAAAAGCGGCTGACCGACCTGGCGCAGGAGCGCTCCGCGGCACACGCCCGCGTGAACGAGACCCGCAACGAGCAATCGCAGAAGCGGGCCGCCGCGGCGAGCATCGACCGCGAGCGCACCGGCATCCTCGCGGCCGTGGAGGGCGACAAGCGTCGTATCGGCTCGATGCGCGAGCAACTGGCCTCGCTCACACGCAAGAAAGAAGGCAACGCGGGTGAGCGGGAGCGTGTGGGCGCGATGGCCGGGGCGTCGGCCGCGGCCCGCGCGATGTGCGAAACCCGCGCCGGCGAACTCGAATCGCAGATCGAAGAACTGAGCGCGGCATCGGGCCGGCTTTCCGACGACCGGCGCGGGCTGGCCGAGCGGGTCGGGGAGTTGCAGCAGCAGGCGGTGCGCCTCGACAGCCGACGCGGCACGCTGCGGGAGTTGCAGGATTCGCACGCCGGGCTGGGCGAGGCGGTGCGCTTCGTGCTCGGGGCCCAACGGAAGGGCGAGGGGTTCTCCACCGTCGTCGGCGTGCTCGCGGACCTGATCCACGTGGAAGGCCCGGGCGCGCGGCCGGAGTGCGTCGAAGCGGCCTTGGGCGCCAATCTGCAAGCGCTGGTGGTGCCGACACTGGCCGAACTGCCTAGCGACGAAGAGTTGGCCCGGCTGCCCGGGCGGGCGACGTTCGTGGCGCTACAGGGATTCGGTACCGGTGGGGACGACGGCACCGCCCAGTCATCATCCGCCGGCGGACCGGCGACGAAGGAAACCGGCGAGACGGGCGAGGTCGTTGCCATGCTCGGCGGCGCGACGGGCTACCTGGCCCGCGTCCGCTCGATGGTCGCTCCCAAGCCCGACGCGATCGAGCGTTTGGGCCCGGGCGCCGGCGATGCGATCACCGATCTGCTCGACCGGCTGTTGAACAAAACCCTGCTGGCCCGCGATCTGGACAGCGCGATCCTGCTTCTGGCGGGGCCGATGGTGGATGCCGGGGCGAGGTTCGTCACATCGGACGCACGCATCCTGGAGCACGACGGTCGGATCATCGCCGGCCCGGAAGTCGCCGAGAACGGCGGCGTGCTGCAGCGTGCCGCGGAACTCGCGTCGCTGGAGTCCGAACTGACCATCGCCCGCGAGCGGCTTGAGTCGCAGCGGGCCGCGCTGGCCGCGGTCGATGAACAGGCGGCGGACGTCTCGACCCGCGAGGGCGGGCTCCGCAAACAACTGGCCCAGACGCAGCGCGAGCTGGCCGGTCACGAGGCCCAGGCGGACCGCCACGCCGCGGACCTGGCCCGGCTGGAGCGCGAGGCCGCGAACCTCGAGCAGGAGTCGAGCGACCTCGCGGCGCGGTGCGACAAGATCGAGTCCGAACAAGCCGGCGCGCTCGCCAGGGCCGAGAGCCTCGCTCGCCTGTTCGACGAACAGTCGGGCGCGGCCGCGGCGCTCGACCGGCGGATCGAAGAGGCCCAGACCGCCGCGGACGTCGCGATGGAGCAGCTCACGGGCGCGAAGGTGGAGGCCGGGCGGGCCAACGAACAACTCGCGGCCGCGAGGCGCGAGAAGAGCCGGCTGGAGATGACCGGTGACGAGGCGGACCGTCGCAAGCGGTACCTCGCGGGCCAACTGGATCAACGACGCACGGGACTCTCGCAGCACGAGCGCGTGCTGAGCGAATGCGCTTCCACGATCGAGCGGTCGGTGGCGGAGGCCGACGCGGCCGAGCGCGAACTCGCCGAAGTGACACAGACGCTGGAAGAGGCCACGCACGAAGCGGGCGAACTGGGCGAGAAGGTGCTCATCGCCCGCCAGGGCGCCCAGGGCGTCGAGCGCGATTGGCACAGCGTGGAGGTCGCGCGGCGCGAGGTCGAGGTGAAACGCGAAGGCCTGGAGGACCGCAGCCAGCAGGAGCTCGGTCTCGACCTGCCCAGAGAATACCCGGACTACCTGGCGATGCTGGCGGAGGAGGAGTTTGAGTTCCCCGCCACGAGTGCGGACGGTGAGGAGCTAGGGTTCAGTTCGGGCGAAGCGGGATCGGTAGGCGACGGTTCGCTCTGCGAGCCCTCCACCCTTCCCTCTCCCTCTGGGAGGGAGAGTCATCGTGTGCGTGTCCGGGTGCTGCGCATCAAAGCCGACTTCGCCGCCGAGGAGATCGACCGCCTCCGTGGGGAGATCAAGCAGCTCGGCAACGTCAACCTCGACGCGATCGACGAGGAAAACACGCTCGCGGCCCGGAACGAGGACCTCATCAAGCAGGTCGCCGACATCGACGCGGCCCGCGTGCAGCTCACCGAGCTCATCGAGAAGCTCAACACCGCCAGCCGCGACCGCTTCAAAGAGACGTTCGAGGCGATCGAGCGGCACTTCTCCGCGCCCGACGGCATGTTCCGCCAGCTCTTCGGAGGGGGCGAGGCGAAGGTCCGGCTCATGCCGCTGGTGAAGGAGGGGCCGAACGGTGAAAAGATCGTCACCGATCAGACCGACTGGCTCGAGAGCGGCGTGGAGGTGATCGCCAAGCCGCCGGGCAAGCAGCCGCGGAGCATCAACCAGCTCTCCGGCGGCGAAAAGACGATGACCGCGATCGCGCTGCTGCTGTCGATCTTCAAGAGCAAGCCGAGCTGCTTCTGCGTGCTCGACGAGGTGGACGCCGCGCTCGACGAAGCCAACACCGAGCGCTTCTGCAAGGTGATCCACCACTTCCTCGGCCATTCCCACTTCATCGTCATCACGCACCATAAGCGGACGATGCAGGCCGCGGACCGGCTCTACGGCGTGACCATGCAGGAACGCGGCGTGAGCAAGCGCGTGACGGTGAAGCTGGACCAGGTGGGCGAGAAGGGCGACATCGCCGAAGGGGCCGCCGCGACGGTGGTCCCGCCCGCTGGGCAGCTGACCGAGGCGGTCAAGAAGCCCAGGAAACAGCACGACGTACGCCCGACCGAGCCCGCGCCGAGCACGGCTCCGGAAGCTCCGGAGGTCGTTACGCGGCCTATTGCGGTCCCCGCGCCGGGGGTACGTCGAAAGCGCACGCTGCTCGAGGCCACCGGCCTCACCGGGCTGACCGAAGAGGGCGATCCGTCCGAGCCCGTGCTCGTTCGGATCGGCAAACCCAGCGGCGTGTTGCGCCGGGCCTTCAACGCGACGGGTGAGGAGGTGGGCGTGGAGACGGACGAAGGCGCGAAGTAACGGTGTTGCGAGGTTGACTCTCGCTCCTCCCGAGCGCTTGGGAACACCGGTTCACCGCGGAGACACGGAAGACGCGGAGGAGGCGGTACGGCGGATCAACCGTCCGCACGCTCGATCCGCGCGGCCCCGACCAGTTCTTCGATGCCGGCCGCTCCCTGCCGAATCACCCATCGTTCCAGCCCTCGAACCACCTTGATCGGCGCCCGCGGATCGGCGAAGAGCGCTGTGCCCATGCCGACGGCCGACGCGCCCGCGAGGATGAACTCGGCCGCGTCACGCCAGTTCATCACGCCGCCGAGTCCGACGATCGGCAGGTGCTTGCCGGGTCCGTGCAGGTCGCGCCCGCACTTGCTGAACACCTCCCAGACGGCGCGCACCGCGGGCGCGTGCACGGCCGGACCGGAGAGGCCGCCGGTGACGTTCGCCAGCAGCGGCCGGCGAGTCTCCACGTCGATCGCCATCGCCGCGATGGTGTTGCCGATAGTCAGGCCGACTCGGGGCGAGCCGCCCGCGGCCTCGACGACGGCGCGAGCGATCGCCGCGACCTCGGGGACAACCGGCGAGAGTTTCACGAGCAGCGGCACCTCAGCCGTGACCGCGCAGACCGCTCGCACCACCTCCGCGGCCGCGCCGGGGGTCGCGCCGAACTCGGTGCCGTGGCGGACGTTGGGGCAGGAGAGGTTGATCTCGATGGCATCGAGCCCGGGCAGTTCGGCGAGCGCGGCCGCGACGGCCGCGTAGTCCTCGACGCTGAACCCAGCGACGGAGGCGATGACCGGGCAGGCGGCCTCGCCGCGCCGCGGCCAGTAATCACGCTCGAACGCCTCGATGCCGGGGTTGGCCAGCCCGATTGCGTTGAGCATCCCGACGCCCGTGGCCGATGGGTGAGGAAGGATGCGCCACGTGGGGTTGCCCTCGCGCGGCTGGGGCGTGATCGACTTGGTGACCAGTCCGCCCACGTGCGAGAGGTCGAGCGCCCCGGCCATCTCGTGCAGCGTGCCGCTGGCACCAGCCGCGAGCAGCACCGGGTTGCGGAGTTCGAAGCCGGCCAAGTTGGTCGCGAGGAGCGACATCTCAAGCGGAGGGTACACGGGATTGATCGTGGACGACTCGGGGGAAGCGATGCGAGGGCGGCAACGGCTCGGGAGAACGAGTTGGCCTCGGATGAACACGGATGGGCACGGATCTGGAGTCGAAACCGGGCGGGTCTGAGGTGGGGCCCTGGACGAGCCTTTGAGCCATGACTCGCAGTCCGCTCGCCACGGCGTCCCGCTCCGTGCTCTGCGTGCCCTCAGTGGTGAATATGCTTGCCGCATGTCCGACATCGAACGCCGCATCGCTCAGTTCCAGAACATGGCCCAGGCCGATCCCGAGAACGAGATGGCCCATTTTTCGTTGGCCAAGGCGTTTTACGACGCGGGCCGGTTCGGCGAGGCGGCCCAGAACTTTGTGCGCTGCACCGAGCTGGCGCCGAGCATGAGCAAGGCGTACCAGATGGCCGCGGAGTCGTTTCTGAAGGCGGGCGACAAGGACATGGCCTCGCAGCTCGCGACGCGGGGCTTCTCCATCGCGGCCGACCGCGGCGACCTGATGCCCAAGAACGCGATGGCCGACCTGCTCAAGAGCCTGGGTCGGCCCGTGCCCGTGCCCCCGCCGCGAGCGGGGGCGGGCACGGGCGGCGGAGACTTCAGCTTGCTCGGGGGGGGTGGCGGGAAGAAGAAGCACGAGGGCCCGATCCCACCGGGTACATTCGTGTGTCAGCGCACCGGACGGCCGGGCACCAAGATGGCTCGCCCGCCGTTCAAGGGGCCGGTGGGCCAGTGGATCTTCGAGAACATCTCGCGCGAGACGTTCGAGGCGTGGGTCGCCCAGGGGACGAAGGTCATCAACGAACTGCGCCTGGACCTCTCGCGCGAGAACGACAGCGAGACGTACGACCAGCACATGCGCGAGTTTTTGGGGATCGATGAAGCGTTGTACGAAGAGTTGACCAAGTGACTCGATAGCGGATTTCGGATAGCGGATGGCGGACTTCCGAAATCCACCATCCACCATCCGCTATCCGAAATCCGATATCGCGATGAACCACTACCACATTTGGGTCAACCTCAAGGACAGCCGGCGCGACGTCGAGTTTGCGCGGAACGTCGGCGCGTATCTGGGTTGGCTCAAAGACCGCGGCAAGATCGCCGGGTGGACGCTGGCGCGACGGAAGCTCGGCTTCGGTCCGGACAATCTCGGCGAGTATCACGTCGTGGTCAGTTGCGATACGCTGGCGCAGCTCGACGAGGCGTTCATGGCCGTCGCGCCGCGCGAGGGTGATGTCCAGCAACTGCACGCGGCGGTGTATTCGATGGTGACCGATTTCAGGTCGGCCCTGTACCGCGATTTCCCCGATGATGTGCGGAAGGTGGATCGGCCGGAGTGAATGGGCTTCGCTCGCCCTCATGCTTGACATCCCCCGCACCCGTCAAGTTCCAGCCGCGTCCGATATCCCGCCGCGTTCCCGTGTCGGTTGAACTCGATACGGCAATATGCCGTATACTTGACGGGGGACCCGCATGAGCACCACGCGATTCAGCAAGATTACCATCCGCCAGCCCAAGCCGCTCAAGGCCAAGATCGAGAAGGCCGCGGCCATCCGGGGGATGACCGTCACCAGCTTCATCAACGGCGAGCTCTCTCGCGTCGCCGACGAGACCATCGAACGGGTACGGGAGCGCGAGCTCACCGAGCGCGACAGCAGGATGCTCCTCGAACTGCTGAGCAACCCCGCGAAGCCCAACGCCGCGCTGCGCCGGGCCGCCAAGCGTTTTCGGGGCGAGCGCGGTGGATGATCACCTCGTGTTCGAGCCCTTCGACAAGTCCCGACACGACCGGGGCTCGTTCGATTGCGGCGTGCCGGCCCTGAACGACTATCTCAAGACCAAGCTCGGCCAGCACGCTCAACGGGACCTGACGCGTGGGTACGTGTTGGCCGCACCGCACGGGGGCATCGCCGGGTTTTTCACGCTCGCGGCCGGGCGGCTCGTGATCGGCGTCATCCCGGGCGGTCACGGGTTCCCGGCTCGCGTGCCCCTGCCCACCTCGCTCATCGGACGGCTCGCGGTCGACCGTTCGTTCCGTAGTCGCGGGCTTGGCGAGCGTTTGTTGATGCACGCGTTGAAGATTTGCGTTGAGTCGGCGGCGACCGTCGCGGCGGCGGTCATCGAGGTCGATACGAAAGACGAGGCGGCCCGACGCTTCTACGCGAAATACGGGTTCGACAGCCTGCCGGACGATCCACTGCACATGTACCTGCCGATGGCGACGGCGAGGGCGCTGTTCAAGACTCCGAAGCGCGGGTGAGAGCGACGAGTCACCTCACTACCCCGCGCCGCCGCAAGTCCCCCAGCAGCAACCCCGCGACGTCCGCGTCGGAGCGCACGACTACGTGCGTCATACCGCGGGCGGCCAGGTACTGCCGCAGTTTGTCCTGATACTGATCGAACCGGGCGAGGTAGCGTTTGAGCAAGTCTGTGTTCACCGTGACCTCCGCGGCGCGCCCGGTTTCGGCGTCGGTGAGGCGCAGGTCGCCGATGACGATGCGCCCGCCGCCTCCGTCGAGCTCGCTCGCGGGGTCAATTTCACCGGGCGCGAGCACCTGCATCACGGTCGTGTCCCAACCGTTGGGCCCGCCGCCCAGGAGCGCCAGGCCCTGCTCGTAGCCCTCGGGGATGAACAGGTCGCTGAGCAGGACGAACACACCCTTGCCGGCGCGTGTCTGGACGATCCGCTTCAGCGCGGCGGAGAAAGTCGTGGGCGCGGGTGCGACGATCTCCCCCCCACTCTCGCTCCGTGCCGGATCGGGCGGACATCGATCCGTGAAGACCTGTTCGAGCAGGAACTTCGCGACGGTCTGCACGCCCGTGCGCCCGCGGGCCGGGGGCAGGTAGCGCACGCCGGCGTCGTCGAACGCCCAGACGACCACGCGGTTGTTGTTGACCAGGCCGAGGTACGCCACGGCCATCGCGATGCGCTGCGCCTGCACGAGTTTGTTGGGGTTGCCCGCGTCCATCGATCGGCTGGCGTCGATGGCCACGTGCAGGGCGAGGTCCTGCTCTTCGAGAAAAATTTTGATGAAGAAGCGGTCGAGGCGGGCGAAGACGTTCCAATCGACGTGGCGGAGGTCGTCCCCGGGCACGTACTGCCGGTAGTCCTCGAACTCGACGCTGCGCCCGCGGGCCTTGCTGCGGCGCTCGCCCTGCAGCTTTCCCGCGAAGAGCTTGCGGCTGGAAAGGTCGAGGCGATCCAGAGCCGCGCAGAGTTGCGGCGTGATCAGCTCATCGACGGAGGTTGGGGCGCGGGTGCGTGTGGAGGCGAGCACGTGGGGACGTTATGCGTCCGGGCACTCGCTCAGTTCTTCGAGTCGCGGATCTTTCGGAAGTCGTCCTTCGGCTTGCCGTCGGCGTACTCCCAGACCGTGATCGGGATGTGCTTGACGCCCCACTTGCGGGCGGCTTCGTGCGTGGGAAAGAGCAGGTCGAGCCGGTGGCCCTTGATCGCGCCGCCGCGATCGAGCACGGGCACGACGTGGGCGTCGTCGTAGCCGGGAACCGAGATCATCGAGCCCAGCGGCAGCACGCGCGAGTCGGCGGCAACCAGCTTCATGGCGTTGGTGTACACGTTGTGGATGCTCGACGTGATGCCGTCGGCCGAGTCGCCGCAGGAGCGGCTGTCGGGCGAGTACGCGGTCACGGTCATCCAGATCGTCCGCGCCGGACGTACCGGGCGGCCGTTGAACCAGCGGGTATCGGGCGAATACTCCGGCTCGGCGGGCGTGCTGGGCACCGCCTCGGCGGTCGCGTTCTCGACGTGATTCAAGGGATCGTCGATGGGCTCGACGGCATCGATCACCACCGGGCGCACAGCCGCGGCGTCGTTGACGGCCGCCTCGCGCGGCGGGACCGGGGACTCGTCAGCCATGTTGCCGACCGGCTCGGCCGATACCGCGGTCAGGGCCGCCAGACGGGCCCGGGCCTGGGCCTCCTTGGTCACGATCGCGGAGGCCGCGACGACGCCGGCGAGGGCGACGAAGCTGGCGATCTCCATCGCGCGACGCAGGCGTTGCTGACGGACAAGCCGGGTGGGAATCGAGTCTTGTGTTCTCACGGGGTGCTGCCTGATCTGCGGTTGTCGGGACACGGTGCCCGGCGTCGTCCGGGACGCCCATAACACGCTGTTTCAGTTTCGCCCTGTGCGTAGACCCGGGGTGCTCCAACCCCGGCAAGAGGCGAGACTATACCGCAATCTTCAACTTTTCCCGGGGAATTGCTCGGCCATACCGGCAATTCGGTGTCTCGGAGGGCCGGTTGGGGGGGATGCACCACCGGAAGGGGTGGGCGACGCGGGGCGGTCCGTCCGATAAGGAGGGAGAGTGAAGGTGGGTAACTTCCGACTCGAACTTGCCCCGGCCGCACTGCGGCTCGTCACGGGGTGGCGGTCGCTCGGCATGGCCCATTGGAATCGCAGGATTGGAACTCGACACACTGCAACTCGTCGAAACCTCGCTCATCGGCGCCGTCGCGGGCGTGCTCGGCGGCCTTGCGGGCGTCGGTGGGTCGATGGTGATCCTGCCCTCGCTGCACTTGGCGTTCGGCGACGATCCGCCGTCGGTGCACCACCTTTACATGGCCGCGGCGATGGCGGTGAACGTCGCGGTGTCGATCCCGGCGGCGTTGCGGCACCACCGGCTGCGGGCCGTGCGGGTGGACCTGATGGTCACGCTCATCCCGAT
Source organism: uncultured Phycisphaeraceae bacterium (assembly GCA_964630785.1). Taxonomy (GTDB): domain Bacteria; phylum Planctomycetota; class Phycisphaerae; order Phycisphaerales; family UBA1924; genus JADLCX01. The sequence goes on from CAZVZG010000018.1 coordinate 63,582, forward strand.
CACGGGCGCGGCGATCCTCGCGGGAGTGCTGCTGAGCAACCGGCTGCCCGGGGGCGCGCTCAAGCTCATGCTCGCGGGATTTCTGGCGGTCTACTGCACGATCAACCTCGTGAGCCTGCTGCGCAACAGGCCCGACCACGCGCCCGAGCACGAGCGATCGGGCCGTGCCCGGGTGATCGTCTGCGGCACCGGCACCGGGCTCGTCGCGGGGCTGCTGGGCCTGGGCGGGGGCGTGCTGATGGTGCCGCTGCTCCAGTTGATTTGCCGCGTGCCTCTGCGGAACGCGATCGCGACGAGTTCGGCGGTGATCTGCGTGACGTCGATCGTCGGCGCGGGGTCGAAACTGGCGTCGCTGCCGGGTCTGGGGCTTTCGCCGTCGCGTGCGATCGTGCTCGCGGCGCTGATGGCGCCGGCGGCGGTGCTGGGCGGATGGATCGGGGCGCACCTCACGCACGCGTTGCCGTTGCGGCTGGTGCGCATCGTGATCACGGTGCTGCTCATCCTGGCGGCGGCCAAGCTGGCCGGCCTGTGGTGACGGCTCTCAGTGTTGCGTGATGGCGAGCGACACGGCATCGCCGGGCCCGGGCCTGGGCAGGCGGCCTTTGGAGGACTCGCGCAGACGGCGGCGGAGGTCCAGGCGCATCTCGTCGATGACGCGGGTGAGGTGAGCGAGCGCGGCGTCGGCGTCCATCCGGCTCAGTTCGGCGTGCGGGATGGGCTTCCCGAACGCGACCATGCAGCGTTGGCCGACGAGGCGAGGAAGCAGGCGCTCCCGCGGCCAGGCGTCGAACGCGCCCTCGACGGCCGCGGGCAGCACGTCGCAACCGGACTTGTTCAGGAGCAGCCAGGTGCCCCGCTTGAACGGGTGCACCGCGCCGTCGGGGCTCCGCGAGCCCTCGGGGAAGAGCAGGACGACGCGGCCCTTCTTCAGTTCGGCGATGACGGCGCGGATGGCGGCGGTGTCGCCCTCGCTCTGCCGGATCGGGATCGCGCCCAGCGCCCGCAGCAACGCGCCGAAGAGGCGGTTGCCGAAAAGCCCTACTCGGGCCAGCGAGGCCATGTTGCGCCCGCCCAGCCCGACGCCCAGCATCGACGGGTCGGCGTGCGACTGGTGGTTGGAGATGAGCAGAAGGCCGCCCGATCTCGGGATGTTCTCCGCGCCGATCACTTGGAGCCGGTAGCACCCGCGGACGTAGAGGGCCGAGAGCTTGCGGCCCGCCCGATAGAGCAGGATTCGCCAGAGGGGCTCGGTCGGATCGCAGAGGCGCAGTCGCGAGAGCATCAGCGACCGTCCGCCTCCGATTGAAGCTCCGCCGGGGCCACGCGCCTGCGTACACGGCGCTCCAGCTCCTCGATGACCTGGTCGATCGAGAGCGCCGAGGTGTCCACGCGCTCGGCCCCGTCGGGGCAGACCAGAGGCCCGACGGCGCGTGTCGCGTCGGAGAGGTCGCGCTCCTCGATTTCCCTGCGGATGCAGGCCTCGTCTGCATCAATGCCCTTGGACCGAAGCTCCTCGGTGCGCCGGCGGGCGCGGACCTCGGCCGACGCGAAGAGGTAAAACTTCACGCTGGCGTCCGTGAAGACCGCCGAGCCCTGGTCGCGCCCCTCGGCGACGAGTCGCTGGTGTACCGCGGCGATCTCGCGCTGGCGCTGCACCATCACGCGCCGAAGCTCGGCGATGCCCGCGATGGGCGAGACCACGCGCGTGACGTCCTCCTCGCGGATGCGCCGCATGAAGCTCCGGCCGTCCACGATCAGGTCGGGCGGGTCGCGTGTCCAGTCGAAGTGCATCTCGGCCGCGCGGACGGCCTCGACGATCCGGCGCCCGGTCTCCGGGTCGATCGGCCCGGTGCGCACGCCGAGCCGATCGACGGCGATCGCGGCCGCGGCCCGGTACATCGCGCCCGTGTCAAGAAAATCAACGCCGAGCCTCGCGGCCAGGCCCCGGGCAACCGTGGACTTGCCCGTGCCCGCCGGGCCGTCGATCGTGATGACCAGTCGCTTCGGCATCCATGACGCCCCTGGAAACGCGCGACGGAACCCGCCGACCGCCGGGCGCGATTCGGCCGGCGAGACGACCTCGATCCGCACCCGGGTCAACGGCGCGCTCGTGGGGCTGGAAGTCATTCTTCGTCGCCCTCCATACCGAGAATCGACTCTAGCGCGGCCCGCGTGTCGCGGACGCCCTGCACGATATCGCCCTCGCCGCGGAAGTCGATCGACAGCGTGCCCTGATAGCCGACCGAGAGGATCGCGCCGACGTAGTCTTCGAGGTCGTAGGCCTCGTGCACGGCCGGCCCGCCCTTCTTGGCCGCGGCGAACTTGACGGTCGAAGCGGTGATCGCCGACGCGTAGGGCGCCATCCGACGCAGATGCACGAGCGGGTTGGCAGCGCGAGAGGCGACCTGGAAGTCCGGAAAGGTGCCGATGCGGAACCCCCCGACCTTCTTGATCAACTCGGTCAGCCGGTCGGGGTCCTGCGTCAGCCCCGGGGCCGAGGCCAGGAGCAGGTTGATCTCCAGCCGCTCGGCGACCTGCAGGACGCTGCGGAGCCGCTCGACGGCGTGGTCGAAGGTGTCCTCGTCGTCCTCGCCGCGGATCGTCAAGCCGATGGAGTTGCAGCCCAGGCGGTGGGCCGCCCGGACGACCCGGACCACGCGATCGACCACGGCGTCGCCCGCGTCCTCGTCCATCAGGCCGACGGCCTGAGCGTCGGTCTCGGTCAGCACCAGGCAAGGGCAGGAGGCCTTGTCCGCGGCATCGCGGAGCGCGTCCAGCCGGGCCAGATCGGCCCCCGCGAGCAGGGATGTGGACATATTCAGCCCGTGCAGGCCGAGCTCGTCCCGGGCGAAACGGGGCAGATCGGTCAGGGCCATGCCCTCGCCGGCCTTCGGCTTGCCCTTGAGGACCAGCCGGGAACGCAAGCAGTGCGCTGTCAGGGTGAGGAGCATCTGGGCGGGAATGTACCCACCTTGTGGGAGGTTTGGCAACGGGCGGGCCTTCCCTGTCGAGGTTCCGACGCTGCTTCTCCCCCCCTCCACGGGTTCATCCCCCCGGAACAGGATGCCACAACGGCATGGTTTGCGCCGACGCGTCCCTTCGGGGGACCGATCCTCCCGACGCAAGTGCTTGACGAGCAAGACACTTCGTACCCGGCGGCAAACCGCCCCCGCAGCGGGCTAGCATGTCGATCGTTCCGGCGGCCGGACCGGGTGATCGGCCGCCGGGTTCACGTCCCTACCCAATGCAGAGGTTTCACCGACATGGCTGACCTCCCCCCTCCCTCCGACCGCGTCTACGCGGAATCCCACGAGTGGCACAAGCTCGATGGGAACATCGTGACCATCGGGCTCACCCGCTTTGCGGTGGACCAACTGACCGACGTCACCTTCGTCGGCATGAAGCCCGCAGGGTTCAAGTTCAAGGCGGGCGACCCGATCGGCGAGGTGGAGTCGGTCAAATCGACCAGCGACATCTACTGCGCCGTCGGCGGCGAGGTGGCTGAGGTCAACCGGGCGGTGGTGGACGACCCGACGCTGGTCAACTCCGACCCGTATGGGAAGGGCTGGCTGGTCAAAGTCAAGGTGTCGGAGACTTCGGGCCTGAACAAGCTGATGAAGGCCGATGCCTACGGCAAGCAGTATGCCTGAAACGCAGACCCTCGTTCCACGTGAGACCGGGCGGCAGCCGTCGGCGAACGCGCCACAGGACGCGACGGAAGCGCCACCGGCCGGCGCGGCCGTCCGCTGCGTGGACGTACACAAGTCCTACCACCAGTTCGACCACGACGTGGTCGCGCTGCGCGGGGTGGACCTGGACATTCGCGGCCCGGGTTTCTACGCGATCATGGGCGCCTCGGGCAGCGGCAAGAGCACGCTGCTGCACCTGCTGGCCGCGCTGGACACACCCGATCGGGGTGAGGTTATCGTCGCCGGGCAGGCACTGCAGAAGCTGAGCGAGCGGGAGCTGACGCTGTTCCGGCGGAAGCAGATCGGTATCGTGTTCCAGCAGTTCAACCTGATCCCGACGCTGACGGCCCGCGAGAACGTGGAACTGCCGGGGCTGCTGGGGGGCGAACCGAGCGATCGGCTGCGGGCCCGGAGCACCGAACTGCTGGAGGCGCTGGGCGTGGGTCACAGGGCGACGCACCGGCCCGACGCGCTCTCCGGCGGCGAGCAGCAGCGAGTGGCGATCGCGAGATCGCTGCTGTTTGCGCCCAGGGTACTCTTCGCCGACGAGCCCACGGGCAACCTCGATTCGAGCTCCAGCGCCAGGCTGTGGGAGTTGCTGGCGAGCCTCGCCTCCGAGCGAGAGATGACGGTGCTCATGGTGACCCACGAGCCGGCCGCGGCCGTGCACTGCCGCAGCGTGCTGGTGCTGCGCGACGGGCGGATGACGGGGGAGATCAGCACGGAGGGCCTCGATGCGGCCGGCGTGGCGTCTCGCTATCAACAGCTTGTCAGCGCGTCGTAGCCGCACGCTGCTGCTGATCGCGGCGGTGGCGCTGAGCGCGGCCCTCATCACGGCGGTGTCGTGCGCTATGGCGAGCGTGCACGCGGGTATCCGCGAGCGGGTGATGGTGACCGTGGGCGCGGCGGACCTGCGTGTGCAGTCGATCGGGCGCGACGACTTCGACGCCTCGGTGCTCGGACAGATCGAGGCGTGGCCGGAGGTGATTCTGGCCTCGGGGCGCTTGCAAGGCCCGATCTCGCTGAAGAACCCGACCAACGGCAAGGAAGTGACGACGATCGGCAACGGCTTTGTGCCGGAGCGCGAGGCCCGAGTCCGCCCGCACGAGTTGCTCGCGGGCCGGATGGTCGAGGGCTCAAAGAACGCCGGGCCGTCGGAGGTCGCTCTGGACGACGGCGCGGCGCACGAACTCGGCGCCACGGTGGGCGACGTGCTCGACGTCGTCCGCTTCGGCGAGCCGGTCAAACTGATACTCGTCGGGATCGTGAAGCGCCCGCCTCTGGGGTTCATGATGCCCCCGGAGTCGTACGTCACGCTCCGGACGATGCAGACGCTGACGGAGAAGCCCGGCAAGCTGCGAGAGGTCGACGTCCTGGTCCGCGACAGCCGCGAGGCCGAGGCGATCAGCCGGGCCCGTGCGGGGGAGCTGGCCAAGGGTCTGGTGCTGCGCCCGGCGAGCAAGATCACCAGCGGGCTGGAAAAGAACCTGCGGTCCAGCCAGATCGGCATGAGCGTGGCGAGCGTGCTGAGCTTTCTGGCCGCGAGCTTCATCATCATGACGGGGCTGACGACCAACGTCACCGAGCGGCTCCGCGAGCTGGCCATGCTGAGGTGCATCGGCGCGATGCGGGCTCAACTCGCCGAGAGCCAACTGGTGATCGGCCTGCTGCTGGGGCTGCTGGGCGCGGTCTTGGGGGCCCCGGTGGGGATGCTCGCGGCGCTGATCCTCGTGAAGCTCTTCCCCGACCACCTGCCCGGCGGGTTCGTGGTGAACTGGCTGGGGCTGGTGATGGCCTTGGGCGGGTCGATGCTCGCGGGGCTGCTGGGCGCGGCGTGGCCGGCGTTCCGCGCGGCGCACACGAGCCCGCTGGAGGCCCTCACCGTGCGGGCCCGGCCCGCACGGGTGCGCGGGCTGGTGCTGTGCGGGGTCGGTGGGCTGATCCTCGCGGCCGTGCACGCCTCCATCTTTGAGGTCCCGCTCGGCGCCGACTTCAAGTTCTGGGCGGACATGAGCGTGGGCATCCCCTGCGCGTTCACGGGGTATTTCCTGCTCAGCGTGCCTGTGCTGGTGCTGGTGACGCTCGGCGGGGCGGCGCTGGTGTCGCGGCTGATGGGCCTGCCGCGCGGGCTGCTCAGACGGAACGTGCTGGCGACGCCGTACCGGTTCGGGTTCACCGCGGGCGCGATGATGATGGGGCTGGCGCTGCTGGTGGCGATCTGGACCAATGGGCGGGCGATCACGCGCGATTGGCTCGGCTCGCTGAAGTTCCCCGACGCGTTCGCCAGCGGTATCTCGATCAGCCAGAAGACCCAGGACCGCATCGCCGCGCTGCCGTTCGTGCGGGATGTGTGCGCGATCACCATCCAGAACTTCAAGACCGAGGCCTTCGGGCTCAAGGCCTTCGACAACGCGAACACCAGTTTCGTCGCGTTCGACCCCGAGCCGTTCTTCAGGATGACCACGCTCACGTGGGTCCAGGGCGACCCGAAGACCGCCGAGAAGCGGCTGGAGCAGGGCGGGGCGGTGATCATCGCGCAGGAGTTCCAGGTCGCCAAGCACATCGGCGTGGGTGACACGATCACGCTCAAGTGGGGCGGCAAGCCGTACACGTTCGACATCGTGGGCGTGGTTGCCTCGCCGGGGCTCGATATCGCCAGCAAGTATTTCCAGATCGGCGAGGAATACCTCGACCAGGCGGTGAACGCGGTCTTCGGCAACCGGAGCGACCTCAAGAAGATCTTCGGCAACACCGGCGTGCAACTGCTCCAGTTCAGCCTCGACCCGAGCGTGCCGGACAAAGAAGCCCTCGATCGCATCCGCAAGGCGGGCGGGTTCGAGATCGTCGCGGCGGGGTCGGGGCGGGAGATCAAGGCCGAGATCTCCAACGTGCTGGGCAGCTCGTTCCTGGTGATGTCGGTGATCGCGCTGGGGGCCATGCTGGTGGCGAGCTTCGGCGTGGCCAACCTGATCGTCGCGGGCGTGCAGGCCAGGCAGTACGAGTTCGGCGTGCTGCGGGCGATCGGGGCCGAGCGGGGGCTGGTGGCACGGCTGGTGCTGGGCGAGGCCCTGCTCATCGCGGTCACCGCGTGCATCGTCGGCACGCTCATGGGCGTGCAGGCGGCCTGGGCGGGGCAGAAAATGTACGAGGCGGTGCTGGGCCTGCGGCTGCACATGAACCTGCCCGCGGGCGCGACGGCGGCTGGCTGGGCCATGACGATCGCGATCACGCTGGGGGCTGCGGGGCCGACGGTGTGGATGCTGGCGAGGAAGCGGCCGCGGGAGTTGCTGGGAGCGGTGAGGGGATAGCCGCCGGAGGCCGCACGAGCGGAGCTTGGGTCGCGTTATTCTGGGCAGAGCATGGACCGCCTTCGCGCAACCACGACGGACGATCGAGGGCGGTTGGTCGGCGTGGTCACGCCGGCCCGTCTGGCGAAGTCCGGCGCCGACATGGCGTTCGGTCCGAAGCTCGCCGGATTTCTCCGGTTAGCGATGAAGGTGGAGGCCCGACGGATCGACTGGCGGTGGGCCGTGCTCGGCGTGCTCGGCGCGGTGGCGGTGGTGTTCTTGCAGCTCGTGATCGACGCCTGCGTGCCGGGGCTGACGTTCCTGCAGAGAGCCTCGGTCTTCACGGTGTGCGTCGTGCTGATGGTCTTCGGCTTGCGCGAGTTCGTTCGTCGCAGGTCCGGGCCTTCGTTCGCCGCCACGGCTGTATCGATGGGTGTCTGCGGCTCGTGCGGGTACACACTTGAGGAGCTGCCTACCGAGGGGGACGGGTGCGTGGTCTGCCCCGAGTGCGGCGCGGCGTGGAAACGATTCCGGATCACGCGTCCCATGTTCGGCCCCAAGAAGGACTCCCTCCCGCGGCCTTCTGCGCTCATGCGGATGCTCCGGAGGGTGCCGGGCGAGGAACACCTCGTTGGTGTGGACGCGCGCGGGGCGTACTTTCGCGTGTTGGACAAGCGGCTCAGACTGCTGCCCGCAGAGAAGAGGGCAGCGTTTGGACTGGCACGGTTCTTCTCTCGGCGGAGTGCGTTGTGCCGGATCGGGCTGGGGTGGCGGTGGTCGCTCGCGACCGTGCCGATTTTGATTTCGGTGGCGCTGGCCATGATGAGTGTCGATTTGTCATCGACATCGCGAGGGGGCGATGCCGCGATAGAGAACTTCCTCCTTCAGGCATTCTCTATCGCGTTCGCTCTTTTCGCCGTGGGCGTGATCCGCGGCCATTCGTTCGCGCCGCCGGGTGCCCGGGGCAGACGGGCCGCGTTGTTGGGGTTCTGCAACGCTTGCGGGCGAGAACTGTCCGACACAACGCCCGACCCGGACGGCTGCACTGTGTGCGAGGGGTGCGGTGCCGCCTGGAATCGGGGTGGGCACGCGACCTGACGACGGCAGATTGCCCAAACGGGTCCCGAAAGCCGGCCCCTGCCCGCGTACGATCCCGCGTGAGCACCGCGACGATCCTCTCTCGGTTCCCGACCTCGCGCCCGTTCGAGGTGGTGAGCCCGTTCAAGCCCACGGGCGACCAGCCGCAAGCGATCGAGCAGCTGGTCCGTGACCTGGACGCGGGCAAGCCGACCGCCTGCCTGCTGGGCGCGACCGGCACGGGCAAGACGTTCACGATGGCGCACGTGATCGCGCGGGTGCGGAAGCCGACGATCATCATCAGCCACAACAAGACGCTCGCGGCCCAGCTCTACGAGGAGATGCGCGAGCTGTTCCCGGGCAACAGCGTCAACTACTTCGTCAGCTACTACGACTACTACCAGCCCGAGGCGTACATCCCGCAGCGGGACATCTACATCGAGAAGGACTCGTCGCGGAACGACGAGCTCGACCAGTTGCGGCTCGCGGCGACGAGCAACATCCTCTCGCGGCGCGACACGATCGTGGTGGCGAGCGTGTCGTGCATCTTCGGCCTGGGCTCGCCGCTGGCGTACTCGCAGAAGGTGATGACGATCACCCGCGGCGGAAGGATCAACCGGCGCGACTTCCTGCTGGGCCTGAGCTCGATGCAGTACCAACGGACGGACGTCGAGTTCACCCGCGCCAAGTTCCGCGTGCGCGGCGACAGCCTGGAGGTCTGGCCGGCGTACGAGAAATACGCCGTGCGGATCGAGCTCTTCGGCGACGAGATCGAGAAGATCGAGCTCATCAACCCGACCAGCGGCGAGGTGATCGCCGAGGAGAAGCAGTTCTTCCTGTTCCCCGCCGTTCACTACGTGCTCAACGAGGAGTCGCTGGCGCCGATCCTGGCGCAGATGCGCAAGGACCTGGACGAGCGCGTGATGGACCTGCGCTCGCAGGGCAAGCTGCTGGAGGCCCAGCGGCTGCTGGCGAGGACCAAGTACGACCTGGAGATGATCGAGGAGGTCGGCTTCTGCAACGGCATCGAGAACTACTCGCGGTACTTCGACGGGCGGACGCCGGGTGAACGGCCGTACACGCTGCTGGATTACTTCGACTTTGCGCCCCCCTCCCGGACGGAGGGAGCGGGAGGGGAGGGAGCGCCGGATGTGGTCATGGATTTGGAGAGCGTGAGCGGCATCGACGGACGCAGCGGGCCCTCCCCCCAGCCCCCTCCCTCTGGGAGGGGGAGCCCGAGCCGCCCCCCCAACCCCCCCCGTCCCAACTTCCGCGACTGGCTCTGCATCATCGACGAGTCGCACGTCACCATCCCGCAGATCCATGCGATGTTCAACGGCGACCGGAACCGCAAGACAGTGCTGGTCGAGCATGGCTTCCGCCTGCCCGCCGCGCTCGACAACCGGCCGCTGCGGTTTGAGGAGTGGGAGTCGATGGTGCCGCAGTTGCTGTTCGTGAGCGCGACGCCGGGCGAGTACGAGCTCAAGCGGTGCGAGGGTGTGGTGGCCGAGCAGGTGATCCGCCCGACCGGGCTGGTGGACCCGGTGATCGAGGTGAAGCCGGCCCAGGGCCAGGTGGCCGACCTGCTGCTGCGCTGCCAGGGGCGTGTGGCCTCGGGCGAGCGCGTGCTGGTCACCGCGCTGACCAAGCGGCTGTGCGAGGACCTGGCGACATATCTCGACCAGAAGGGCCTGCGCGTCCGCTACCTCCACAGCGAGATCGAGACGCTGGAACGGGTGCAGATCCTCAACGACCTGCGCACGGGCGAGTTCGACGTGCTCGTGGGCGTCAACCTGCTGCGTGAGGGGCTCGATCTGCCCGAAGTCTCGCTGGTGTGCATCCTCGACGCGGACAAGGAGGGCTTCCTCCGCTCGCCGACCTCGCTCATCCAGCAGATGGGGCGGGCCGCACGCAACGTCCACGCGCTCGTGGTCATGTACGCCGACAAGATGACTCCCGCGATGGACGCGGCCATCAAGGAGACCGAACGCCGGCGCGCCAAGCAACTGGCCTACAACACCGAGCACGGCATCACGCCGCAGACCATCAAGAAGTCGATCCGTCGCGGCCTGGAGGCCGAGCTCAAGGCCCGGCGCACCGCCCGCGAGGCCGTCAAGGAGACCGAGCAGGCGTTCGAGGTGGGCGAACTCATCCGTGAGCTCGAAGAGGAGATGCTCACCGCGGCCCAGGGCCTGGAGTTCGAGAAGGCGGCACACCTGCGTGACCAGGTCAAGCGGCTCAAGGCCAAGGCGGCCCAGGGCGCGACCGAGGGCCGCATCCGCCGGTCGGAGCTCGAGGCCGGCCGCAACGGGCGGGGGCCCGACAACCAGCCCAAACCCGGGATGCCGGGCGTGCGGGCCAACAAGCGGCGGAAGAAGTTCCGCGGCGAATGACCGAACCCGACTCTCGCAGGCGGCGCGAGCGGTCCCGTGGACCGTGCGGCGTCTGCCGGCCGATATTCGTTCCTTTGGCGCTCTTCGCCTCACGCTTCGCTCCCGCTCTCCTGAAACGGCCTTGAACCTTCTCGTCTGCACCAACCAGGACGTCCACAGCCCCGCGGCCGCGGCGGCAAGCCCGCGCCCGCGTGCACCGGGTGCGGTGCGCAACCCCGGTGAGCCGGTGCGAGTGCTGTTCATCAATGCGCGGGAGCTCGGCTTCGGCACAACGGGACGCACGTTGGAGCGGGTGACCGCTGAACGCCGCGACGTCGAGGCGGTCCACTTCAGCGTGCATATGCCGTTGTGGCTGAGGGCGGTGTGCTGGGAGACGCCGCTGAAGCGGGGAAGCGTGGACTTTCACGCCTGGCGCATGATGCGAGCGTGGGAGTTGATGCTCAGGCCCTACCTGACCGGCCCGCTCTCGCTGGACCGGTTCGACGTGGTGCATGTGTTCACGCAGCAGCGCTCGCTCGCCGCGGCACGGATCGTCGGGAACGTGTCGGGCGGTCGTGCTCGCCCCGCGCGGCTGGTCGTCAACGTGGATTCGACGTTCTCCGGTTGGGACCGCGCGTTCGAGGTGCGCACGCACGCGACGCCGCGGCAACTCCGCATGGAGCGTTCGATCTACCAGGCCGCGGCGGGCTCCGGCGGAGCGATCGCGTGCGCCTCGCAGTGGGTCGCCGACTCGGTGGTCGGCGATTCGGGCATCCCGTCCGACCGCGTGTTCCTGCACATGCCGTGCGCGGCCAGGCTGGCCGGGGTCGCGCCCAGGTCCCCCGACGCCCACGTCGGGCGAACCGGTCCGCTGCGCCTGATCTTCGTCGGCAACGCGTGGGAACGCAAGGGCGGGCCGCGGCTGCTCAGGTGGCACCAGGCGCGTTGGGCCGATCGCGTCGAGCTGCATGTGTGCTCCGGCGAAGCGAAGTCCGATCACGGCGCGCGGGCGGTGGTGTGGCACGGGCGTGTCGAGCACGATCGACTGATCCGCGAGGTGCTGCCGACGATGGACCTGTTCGTGCTGCCAACGTTCGAGGACACGTTCCTGATCGCAGCGCAGGAAGCGCAACTACTCGGCGTGCCCGTGGTGAGCTCGCGGCTTGCGGGCATTCCCGAGGTCGTGATTGACGGGGAGACTGGGCTGCTGTGCGCGCGGAACGACGATCGTGCGTTCATCGAGGCGATCGAGCGTGTTATTTCGGACCCGGGCTTGCTTAGCCGCTTCTCCCGCGCGGCCGCCGTTCACGCCGATCGGAACCTGAACGCGGAGGTGTGGCACGGGCACTTGATCGACCAACTGATCGCAATTGCCGATGGAAGGGCCGTGACTTCGCGTCCGGCCCCCCACCACTCTCCTGACGGGCACACGGACGCGCCGAGCCGCGCATGAATCGCGCCATCTGGAACATCGCCGAGGCCCCGCCGCCTCCGTCGCAACTGCTGCCGCCCCCCAGGCGGTCCTCACGCGATCCGATGAGGGTGCTGTTCATCCAGGCCGCGGAGCTCGGGTTTCTGACGGCGAGCCGCTCGTTCGAGGCCGCGACAGACACGCGAGACGACATTGACGCCGTCCACATCTCGGGCCCGCTGAAGGGGTGGGCCCGCTGGTTGGCGGCGGAACTGCCGATCGAACTGGGCGATCTGGACCAGCAGCCGTACCGCTATGCGCGGGTGTGGGGCCTTCTGTTGCGTCGCATCTGCTCGACAGTTCTTCCCCCGGATCGCTTCGACGCGATCCACATCATGCCACAACAGCGGGGGTGGATCATCCCGTGGCTGCGCCGACGTACGCGAGCGGCCATCACGGTCAACATCGACGCGACGATCCCGGCGTACTTCCGCGCGTTCGATCGCCCGCTCCCGCGTTTCTCGTTGGCAACCGGGGCTGAGCGTCGCGCACTCCTCAACGCGGACATGGTTGCCTGCTGGAGCCGTTGGGCCGCCAACTCGGCGGTCAAAGACGTGGGCGTCGCTCCAGAACGAATCACGCTCCATAAGCCTTGTGTGCGGATCGCGCCGGTCCGCACGGCCGAGCGGGGCGCGGGCGGGCCGGTGCGCATCGCTTTCGTCGGCAACGACTTTGAGCGTAAGGGCGGTGACCGGCTGCTCGCGTGGCACAAAGACCGCTGGAGCACGCGTGCCGAGCTTCACGTGTGCTCCGCCAAGGCCCGTCCGGACCGCTCGCTCCGAGGCGTCGTCTGGCACGGCGCAACGCCGCACGCGCGGCTCATGGGCGACATCCTGCCCGCGTGCGACCTGATGGTGATGCCGACGCGTGAAGACACGTTCCTCATCGCGGCTCAGGAGGCCCAGGCGGTCGGCCTGCCGGTGGTGACCTCCCGGCTCGCGGGGCTGCCCGAGGTCGTGCGGCACGATCACACCGGCTACCTCTTCGCCCGAGACGACGATACTTCCTTCATCGGCGCGGTGGACCGCCTGATCGCGGATGCCGGCCTGCGCCGGAGCATGTCGATCGCCGCGAGTGAGCACGCCGCGGCCAATCTCGACAGCGCCACGTGGTACAACCACTTGCTCGACCAGCTCATCGCCGTGGCCCAAGGACGGCCTCCGGCGTTTGCCCCGAACGGAGTGGACATCCGCATGTCGGACAACGAGTCGAATAGCCCGGTATCGGCGGCGGATTCGGCGGCGGCTCCGGCATGCCGGTTGTGATTGGGACTCAGCGTGGCATCGGGCTGCTTTTCTGTTTCCTGACTGCTCACCGCCCGGAAGGGCGGCACCACGGCCGCGGCGCTGTGTGTCACCTGTCCCGCATAGGCTTGTTTCAGCGATGTCCAGCCCGCACGAGACCCCGCGCCTGATGCCCACGACTTCGCGCCTGCACCGGCTTGCGTACTACATGATCGGGCTGGCGATCGGCCTCATGCTGGTGGGGTTGATCGTCACAACGCGCAACCGGTACTTGCACCAGCCTGCGCCCGGGCCTGAGCCCGCGACCACGGGCGCCGCCGCTTCCAACGCCGCAACGGCCCCGGCGAGCGGCGACGCCGCTTCCCGATAGTGGCTGGCAGGCGGCAAAGCGGACAATACGAGCCCGCGACGACGGGCGAACACTCCCCTACCATCGCTCCGGCGGCGGCGGACTGCCCGTGCGCTTCCGCCATGACCGATCCCGTCCCGGCCCGTGAGTTCGCCATGCCCAAGCCGTCGCTGCCGACGACCCCGCCCAAGCCCGCGCCGCCCTCCGCCTCCCCCCCGGCTGTTTCACTTTCCGGCAACGGCGTTCGCAAGCCGGTTGAGGTGCGCGCGGCGAATCCGGCGGTCGCCGACACCGCGGTGGGTGCACGAGATCGGCACACCCGCTGGACCGCCGGGGACCCCTCCAAGTGCATCCGGGTGCGCGGCGCCCGCGAGCACAACCTCAAGGGCATCGACGTCGATATCCCGCGCGACCGGCTCGTGGTCATCACGGGGCTGTCGGGCTCGGGTAAGTCGAGCCTGGCGTTCGACACGATCTTCGCCGAGGGGCAGCGGAAGTACATGGAGTCGCTGTCGGCGTACGCGCGGCAGTTTCTCGACCAGCTCAAGAAGCCCGACGTGGACGACGTGGAGGGTCTGCCCCCCACCATCGCCATCGAGCAGCGTTCCGGCGTGGCCAACCCGCGATCGACCGTCGCCACCACCACCGAGATCTACGACTACCTGCGGCTGCTCTTTGCCCGTTGCGGGCGGGCGTGCTGCTGGGCCCCGATCAAGACGAAGAAGGACGGGACGGTCGTCGAACGTTGCGGCCGGCCGATCGAATCGACCAGCGCGACGCAGATCGTGGATGCGGTGATGCAACTGGCCGCGGGGGCGGCCCAGCCGCCGCGGATGATGGTCCTCGCGCCCGTCGTTCGCGCCAAGAAGGGCTTTCACAAGGACGTGCTCGAGGACGCCCAGAGCAAGGGCTGGGGGCGGGTGCGCGTCGCGCCGGGGGGCAAGAGCCCCGGGGTGCTCGACATCCGTGAGGTGCTCAAGAAGGGCGGCGAGAACCCGCTCGGCCTGGGGCGGTACGAGAAGCACAACATCGACGTGGTCATCGACCGTGTCGTGCCCACGCCCGACACGCGGCAGCGGCTGGCCGAGTCGATCGAGTCGGCGCTGCGGGCCGCCGAGGGCTCGGTGGTCGTGAGCGTCGAGGAGGCCGGGCCCGACGGCCAGACGGCGTGGGTCGATCGCGTGTACAGCGAGAAGCACGCCTGCGCCGAGCACCCCGAGTGCGCCCTCGAAGAGCTCAGCCCCCGCGTGTTCAGCTTCAACTCTCCGCACGGGGCGTGTCCGGGGTGCCACGGGCTGGGCGTGATCATGGAGTTTGACGAGGCCCTGCTCGTCCCCAACCCCGAACTCTCGCTGGCCGAGGGCGCGGTCAAGCCGTGGAAGGTGCCGCCGCCGATGGGGCGCATCTACCGGCGACGGCTCAAGCAGTTCTGCCAGGAGTTCGGCGTCAGCCACACGTCCCCGGTGGGCGAGCTGCCGCGATGGGCGGTGAAGATACTCATCCACGGCACCACGCCGGAGGAGAAGGAAGAGCACGGGGTGTCCTTCGACGGCGTCGCGAAGAGCCTGCGGTCGTGGTACGAGAAGACCGAGTCGCCGTGGATGCGCGAGTGGCTGGGCCAGTTCATGCGCGAGGTCACCTGCCCCGTGTGCCGCGGCGACCGCCTGCGGATCGAGGCCCTGTGCGTGCTGCTCGACTCGTCGCACCAGCCCAACCTGCGCGGCACGGCGTCGGTGGTCGAGACGCTCGGGGGCGTTGCCCGGCGATCGCAAAGGGCGAACATCGCCGACCTGTCGCGGCTCACCATCCTCGACGCCGTGGACTACATCAAGGGCCTGAGGCTCAGCGCCGAGCAGACGGTCATCGCCGAGCCGATCCTGAAAGAGGTGCTGGCGCGGCTGGGGTTCCTCACGAGCGTCGGGCTCGAATACCTATCGCTGGACCGCAAGACCGGTACGCTCTCGGGCGGCGAGGCCCAGCGCATACGCCTGGCGACTCAGGTGGGGTCCAAGCTCGTGGGCGCGTGCTACGTGCTCGACGAACCGACGATCGGCCTGCACCAGCGCGACAACACGCGGCTCATCGGCACGCTCCGCCACCTGGCCGACATCGGCAACTCGGTGCTGGTGGTCGAGCACGACGAGGACATGATCCGCCACGCCGACCACGTGCTGGACATCGGGCCCGGCCCGGGCGTTCACGGCGGGCGCGTTGTGGCGCAGGGCACGATCGCCGACATCATCGCCGACGGCGGCGATGAGTCGCTCACGGGCCTGTACCTCAGCGGGCGGAAGCGCATCGAGGTCCCCCAGCGCCGTCGCCCGCTCGACCCGGCGAAGCGGGCCGTCGTCGTCAAGGGTGCCCGCGAGAACAACCTGAAGAACATCGACGTGGCGTTCCCCGTGGGCGGAGGGAGCGCGTCCGCCGGCGGCGCGGGCGGGCTGATCTGCGTCACCGGCGTCTCGGGCTCGGGGAAGTCAACGCTCGTCAACGACATCTTGCTGCGTGCGGCCCGCGACATCCTCACCGGCGGCTCGACTCGCGAACGGCCCGGCGCCCACGGACGGATCACCGGCCTCTCGCCCGGGCGCGGCTCGGTCGGCATCGACCGCGTGATCGAGGTGGACCAATCGCCGATCGGACGCACGCCGCGGTCCAACCCCGCGACGTACACGGGTATCTTCGACGACATCCGCCGGATCTTCGCCGCGACCAAGGAGGCCAAGATCCGCGGCTACACGCCCGGGCGGTTCAGTTTCAACGTGCGGGCCCAGAAGGGCGGCGGCCGGTGCGAGGCGTGCGAGGGCCAGGGCCTCAAGAAGATCGAGATGCACTTCCTGCCCGACGTGTACGTCAACTGCGAGGTTTGCTCCGGCACGCGATATAACCGCGAGACGCTCGAAGTCACGTACCGCGGCAAGTCCATCGCCGACGTGCTGAAGATGACCGTCGAGCACGCGTGCGGGTTCTTCGAGAACCATCCGAAGATCGCCCGGTTTGTCGAGTGCCTGCGCGACGTGGGACTTGGGTACGTCGAGCTCGGCCAGCCCAGCACCACGCTCTCGGGCGGCGAGGCCCAGCGCGTGAAGCTCGCGACCGAGCTGGGCAAGACGCGGGGGGTCGGCGGCGTAGGGGGCATTCCCGAGGCCGCGGAGCATGACGAAGGTGGAGAGGACGACGAAGGCAGAGCCGCGAGCAAACCCGCGCCGAAGAAGGGCGCACCGACGTTGTCGGCGATCTCACCCTTCGGCCAGACGCTCTACATCCTCGACGAACCGACCACGGGCCTGCACTTTGACGACGTGAACCGGCTGATCCAGGTGCTCAACCGACTCGCGGACGCGGGCCACACGCTGGTGGTCATCGAACACAACCTCGACGTGGTCAAGTGCGCCGACTGGATCATCGACCTGGGCCCCGAGGGCGGCGACGCCGGCGGCACGGTCGTGGCCGCGGGCACGCCCGAGCAGGTCGCGAAGAACGAGAAGAGCCACACGGGCCGGTACCTGCGGGAGGTACTCGCCCGCACGACGCGTTGATCCGCTTCGAATCGAACGCACCATGCCCCGTGTTGTTCGTCGGGTCAGCAGCCGTTGAAATACGACGCCAGGAAATCGAAGATGTCCTGCACGGAGATGCCGCTCACACCGTTGACATCCGCGCTGGAGAGGCCCTGGAAGTAGGCCGCCAGGAAGTCGAAGATGTCCTGCACGGAGACGGAGCCGTTGCTGTTGAAGTCCGCGATGCAGAAGGACGCGACAGAGAGCGATCCCGAACCTCCACCGCCGAGGTAGCTTCCGAAGCGCACGAGGTAGCTGCGGCCCGCGCCGGCCACGAATACCGTTCGCGACCGCAGCGGCGATGATCCGCAACCCGGCCCCGCGTCGTCGTTGCAGGCGATCGCCGTATTGTCCGCGCCGGGGCAGATCACCGGCGACCCGATTGTGCCCGCGTTGTACACCGCGAGCTTGGTGTCGAAGTTCGACGCGGTGCAGGTATCCACCTGTACGCGTCGAGCCGTCGCGGCGTCGTACCTTACCCACAAATCCCGGTTCACCTGAAGGTCACCGAAGCCGAAACCGCACTGCCCCTCCATCGGCCCGTCGGTCACGGCCCCGCAGTTGGTGAACGGGTAGACACCGTCCGAGACGATCGGGGCGTCTTCGCACGCATCGGCCGCGTTTCCGGCGACGTAGCCGACCGACAGCAAAAACGCACCGGAGCCGCCGTTGTATCCCGAGACTCGGACCCAGTACGTGCTCCCGGAGCTCACCGCCAGTTCGAGGGCCGACTCCCGCAAACCGACGCATCCGCCCGCGCCGCCGTTGCCGTGGTCATCGTTGCAGGCGAGTTGGTTGAGGCTGGTGCCGGGGCAGCTTGAGTGCACCGAGAGCACCGTGTCGAACGACGACCCGCACGTGTCAAACCGCAAAGTCCCGGAGCACGTCGGCACAAGCCGGTACCACAAGTCGGGCGCCGAGCCGGTGAGCCCACAGCTGGACGAACCATCCACGCTTGTTCCCCCCGTGGTGGCCCCCGCCACGCTCGTGCCGGTTGCCATCGGGATGGCGCCGGCGCACGCGTCGTTGGCCGGGACGATGTAGCCCGATCTCACCGTGAAATGTCCGACCGATCCGGCGTATCCGCTCACACGGATGAGGTAAGTGCTTCCGGCGATCACGCCGACGTCCAATGCGGAGAGCAGCGGCGTCGTGCAGGTTCCGGTTGGCGCATCGTCGTTGCAGGCCAACTCCGTCGAGTACGTGCCCGGGCACGCCGAGTAGACCGAGAGAACCGTGTCGAACCCGGAGTCGCAGGTGTCGATCCTCAGGTTTCCCGTCTGCGGTGCCACGAACCGGTACCACGCGTCCGCACCAGCGGCGGCGTTTCCACAGGCGGCCGAGCCGTCGTTGGTTGCGCCCGCCAGCGTGCCCCCGGTGATCTGACCGATGGTGTACGCCGCGGCGTTGTCGCAATCATCGTTCGATGGCGCCACGTAGGCCGTCGAAAACGCGAAACCCCCCGTCGTACCCTGGAATCCGGCCACACGCACCCAGTAGGTAAAACCTCCACCCACGGGGATCTCCATAGCGGAGTCGCGCAGGTTTGAGCAGCCGACAACGCCGGACGTGTGATCGTCGTTGCACGCGATCTGGTTCGCGGCGGTTCCAGGGCAAAACGCGTGAACCGAGAGCACGGTGTCGTAAAGCGACCCGCACGTGTCGAGCCGCAGCGTTCCTGTCAGCGGGGTGAGCACACGATACCACACGTCCGGCCCCGCCGACCCGCCGCACGTGGCCGTTCCGTCAGCGGTGGCATACGTCGTGCTGCCGAACGACGTGAGCCCCACCGAGAGGGCCAGCGCGCTGGTGCACGCGTCGTTGGATGGCGGGGGCGGAGGCGCCGCCGTCACCGTGACCTGCTGGGCATCCCAGGTGTTGCTCGCGTTGTTCTGGGGGACAGCGTCGCTGGCGGGGTCGAGGATCACACCCAGCCACCAGTTGCCGGGCGTCACCGATGCCGGAATGATCACTCCGCCGTTGAGGTTCACCGGCAGCGTCTCCATCGGCGCGAAGTCGTAACTGAAGGTGAACGTGCCCACGAGCGTGTCCAAGGGCGTGATCGTGTTGTTACTCGACAGATACACGCGAGCCGTGAACGTGGAGTTGGGCGGATCGGCGTTGGTCGCGTTGGCGAGCAGGAATGTGCACGCCGGGGTTGCGGTACTGGCCTGAACTGACGTGCTCCCGTTCAGGCGGAACCGCAGCGCTTCCAGGTCGAACACCGTTCCGCGAGCGTCTGATCGGAACGTGTTGAGATCGGTGGCGAACTGCTCCCAGAGCTTGCAGTATCGGCCGTAGCTTGAGCGATCCGACGTGGAGCACACCGCATGGGCTGCGCGCTGGGTTGGGGATGCGAAATAGAACGCATTGCTCCCGCTCATCCCGCCCCACACCGCCGTCAGGCACCCCGGCGATGTGAAGGTCTGCAGGCGGTTGTCTATGCACGGCCAGTCGAAGTGGCCCGATCGAAAATAGAGCGTACGGCCGTTGTGCAGTCCCGGCGTTCCGCACGCTTCCGCGGGGTACGAATAGTTGTAGTAGGTGCGAGCCAGGTTGTCGCCACAAGTGTACCCCCACGCGTATCCGTACCACCCGGTGAGCATTCCCACCATCCGGTTCGCGCCGCGATCAACCCTGATCGCGGCACAATCACGGTTGAAGTTACCGTTGTTGATCCAGTCTGTTCCGGCGATGAACTGCGTGCCCCGCGTCCATCCCCAGGCCTGGATGACCTCGTCGGCACCGGTGCCTCCCGCTGTTCCGATGCCGTCCCAGCCGGGGTAGATCCAGATCTCGTCGGCCCAGTTGTAAATGTTTGGACCGTCCGCCTCTCGGCCGTAGACGCAGTGGGCGGCCGTAAGCACAACCCCGCTGTCCTGCATCGCACCCGAGCACGAGAACCATCGCGTCGCCCCGGTCTGGTCGGTAAACCGCATCGCCAGCGCGCAGTTCACCCGATCAGGAAAGGCCGCGAACGACGTGACGGGCGTCATCGTCCCGAGGCTGCGCAGAAGCTCTCTGGGAAGCACGCGTCCGTCAGCGCCATCGAATCCCGGCCCCCATCCACCCCCCAGCCCTGAACTCGGAGATGCCGGCAACTCAGCGGTCAGGCCGGTTATGGAATCGTGCATAGTGACGGTGTCGGTCACCGGAGCTCGGACGACGCCGTCGTCTACGGGCATGGGCATCGGCGGAATCTGGCCGAGCGGTGGGTGGTGGGGCACCGGCACGGACCAAGGCTCGCCCGGACCGATTACAGGCGCTCGCGGACCGATGGGCACGGCCACAATGGGCTCGGCGCGCTCCGGGGTTGGCCCGGTCTGCCCAAAAGCAACCTCGCTCACCCAGCCGACCCCGATCACCGCGGCCGATAACAGAACAACCGCCCGAACTATGGGTAACACGCGTGGACCACTGATGCACGGCATGGGTCACCTCGCATCGAATGAAGCGATGACCGCGGGGGAATCCCCTCCCGAGTCAAACCTACCACATCACTTGCGAGACGCCAACACGACCACCGGTGGATAACCGAGCTCTGGTCGCGATCCGACCGCCTCTCCGCCGCTCGGTACGCCCAACTTGTATACAAACAAAATGATGCTCCACTGGCAGATTTGAGGGCAGTGCCATGCGGGGCCAAGGTCCGAACTCTCCCTCTCAGAGGGAGAGTGCTGGGTGGAGGGCCCAACGATCATCTCGCACCCAGCGACCTGTGCCTCGCTGTCGCGCCCGTAATCTCCGGTTCACCCCCACTCGGGCCCTTCCTACCCCAACCGCTCCCGCACCCGCTCATCCATCCCCACAGCCCACCGCCGCCCGGCCGCGGCGTCGAACTTCTCGGGCAGGACACGCTCCGGCGCGAGGTCCAGCACGCTCTCAACGACCGCCCGGGCCACGCGCTCGGGCGCGGCCGCGCCGTGCGACCAGTACTCGTAATCGGCCCAGGCCAGCCGCAGGTGGTGGCGGGTCTCTGTGCCGGCGCGGCGGACGGTCACGTCGAACACCCACGCGCCCGCCTCCTCGACCTCGCGGCCGATGACCACCTCTGCGACGGGCTGCGATCCGGTCGGTACCATCGACATCAGTTTACCACGCGGCCGATCGGCCGCATTCGCCGATCCGCCCGGTTTGCCGCCTTTCCCCCGTGTCCTTCCTCCTCGCCATGATCCGCCTGGGCCTGAGCAACCTCTGGTTGCACAGGTTGCGGTCCCTCCTGACGGCGCTGGGCATCATCTTCGGCGTCGCGGCCGTCATCACGATGGTCTCGATCGGCGAGGGCTCGAAGCGACAGGCCCTGGCCCGGATCGAGCGGCTGGGCGCCAAGAACATCATCATCCGCTCCACCAAGCCGCCCGAGTCGGCCAATGCCGGGGCCCAGCAGCGCACGCGCTCAATCAAGTACGGGATCACGCGCGCGGACTTCAAGGTCCTCGAGGCCGAGTTCCCCAGGGCCGAGGCGGTCGTGCCGCTCAAGGAGGTCGGCGGGCAGATCATCAAGGGCGCGCGCCGCGTCACGAGCCAGGCCTATGGAACAACGCCCGCGCTCCAGCAGGTGGCCAACCTGCGCGTGGCCCGCGGGCGGTACCTCGTGCAGTCGGACCTGGACCAGAAGGCCGCGGTGTGCGTCATCGGGGCCGAGATCGCCAAGGAACTCTTTCCGTTCGACGACCCGCTCGACAACACACTCCACATCGACGAGGACGCGTTCCGCGTCGTGGGGGTCCTCGCGCCGGTGGGGCTCTCCGGGGGTGCGGGGGCCGCGCTGGTCGGGCGCGACCTCAACTTCGACATCCACCTGCCCATCACCACCACGGTGAGCGTGTTCGGAGACATGGTGTTCCGGCGCTCCAGCGGCAACTTCCAGGCCACTGAGGTGCAGATCAGCGAGGTCTACCTGACCGCGCCGTCGCGTGACGACGTGATGTCCTACGCCGCGGTGGCCCGGCGGTTGATGGACGTGCGCCACCAAACCCAGCCCGACGTGACGATGATCGTGCCGTACGAACTGCTCGAGAGTGCCAAGCGCGACGCGCTGACCTGGCAGGTGGTGCTCAGCTGCATCGCGGCGATCAGCCTGCTCGTGGGCGGCATCGGCATCATGAACATCATGCTCGCCAGCGTGACCGAGCGGACACGCGAGATCGGCATCCGTCGGGCCCTGGGCGCGACCCGCAAGCACATCACCCAACAGTTCCTGGTCGAGACCGGCGTGCTGAGCCTGATCGGCGGCGGCGTGGGCGTTGGGTTGGGCGTGGGGCTCTCGGTCGCGCTCGGGTGGGCCGGGCCGGTGATCGCCACGCAGTTCAAGTCCAACTTCGAGCTGGCGACGCGCATCACGCCGTGGTCGATCGTGCTCGCCTTCACCGTGGCCGCGCTCACGGGGCTGGTCTTCGGGATCTACCCCGCGATGAAGGCGGCCAGACAAGACCCGATCGTGGCCCTGCGGCACGACTGATAGCGCCCGGGCCGCTACTTGTTCGCAAGGTCCGTCACCACCGCCTCGACCCCTTCCACCACGCGCGACATCCGGTCGTAGTCGAGCGTGCCCGCCCGATCCTGCGGTGTGTGGTAGTTGGGGTTCCGGAAGGTCGCGGTGTCCGTGATCATTACGGCCCGATAGCCCTCCTGCCAGAACGACCAATGATCGCTCCAGCCGACTCCCGGGAGCCACCCGGGCGGTGACCCGCCCTCGGATGGGAACGACGCTCGATCACGGAACACGGCGATCGCCCGCTTGTTGAGCGAACGCGACGACCAGTTCGAGACAAACGCGATGAAATCGCCGGTGTCGGGGTACAGCGCCAACCAGTTGAGCGGCGCGGGAAGCCTCTGCGAGCCCGGCGCGTCGGAGTAATACCCGATGCTCTCCAGGCTGATCATGGCGACAATGTCGTCGCCGCGCTGACGACAGGCCTTGGCGTACACCCGCGAGCCCATGTCCTCGGTCCAGAACGCGGGCGGCTCCTCGTTCACGAACAACACGAACCGCAGCGTGCGGGCCTGGGGCCTGCCCGCGAAACGCTCGGCGAGCGCGAGCGTCGCGGCCACGCCCGAGGCGTTGTCGTCGGCGCCCGGCGTGCCCTGGAACGCGTCGTAGCGGGCCCCCACCACCACGATCTGGCTCGCCTTGCTCGTCCCCGGCAGCACCACTTCGAGATTCGGCACCGGGGCCCCGCGCTCGACGAACGTTTCGTGAACCTCCGCGTACCCCGCGGCGAGCAACCGCTCGCGCAGCCAGGCCGCCGCGGCCGCGAAGCGCCGGGGATAGAACGTGCTGCGGTTGCCCACGCGACCGACGCCGCCCTCCGCGTCCGCGAGAACGGCGACGCTCTTTTTCAGTTCCTCCGCGAGAGATCGCTGGGCGTCGGTCGGCGACGGCAACGGCCCGCGGAAGGAATCCCCGGGCATCGCAACCATCGATCGATATCCGTAGATGAAAAGACCCGCGACCAACAGCAGAAAGATCGCGATCCGCCGGAGCGCGGCCCGATCGACCAACCGAACCCGACGCCGCTTGCGGTGACCGTCCACAGCGGCTGAGGGTTCGGGGGGCGGTTTGTTGTCGGGCACAACCTCCGATACGCCCGGCCTCTTTCGAGCGGTTCCCGGCGCTCGGGGTTCGTCGGTGCCTAGACTTGCGCACGAAGGTTCGAGGCCACGCGGCACGCGGGCCGATGCAGAACCCCAGCCTGACGCGAGAATCAGCGATCGGCACCCCGGGCGGGCCTTCCGTCGGCCTGCTTTGAGCGTTTGATGCCCATGAACTCCACGAAACTGTGGTCGTTTGGCGACAAGGTCATCCATGCGGGCAAGCCCGAGTGGGGGTCCGGCGTGGTTACGGCCGCTCAGGGAGCGACCCACGACGGCCGGGCCTGCCAATCACTGACCATCCGTTTCGACCGCGCCGGCGTCAAGACCATTTCCACCGCCTTCGCCAAGCTGGTGCCCGCGAGCGAGGCGCCCATCCTGCTCGCGGCGGCGGCCGCAGCGATCCCATCGGAGCCTGAGGCCGCACCTGCGAGCCCCTTCGGGCGGGCCGTCACGGGCCGATCCTCGCCCTCCCCCACGCCCGAACCCGACCCGTTCGCGGCCGGGTTTGCGCCGCGGGATCAGCGACAGGTCATGACCCGCCTTCCCGACGCGGCGACCGACCCGTTCTCGACGCCGATGGCCCGGCTCCAGGCGACGCTGGCGGTGTATAAGTTCACGCCGACGGGCTCGTCGTTACTGGACTGGGCCGCGATCCAGTCCGGCCTTGCGGACCCGATGTCGCGGTTCAATCGCCACGAGCTCGAGAAGTTCTTCGAGGCGTTCGTGGTGGTCCGCGACGGCCACCTCAAGAAGATGGTCCAGGAACTCAAGCGGATCGACCCCGCCGGGCTCTCGCGGGCCCTGGCCCAGGCACCCGCCTCTGCGCAACAGGCGATTCGCCGGCTCGACGCGCTGCGTTGATCATCGACAACATCCCGCAAAGGCGGCACGCCTCTCGCACGTGGATCTCTGGCCGCGGACGGGTCGCGGCCCGCTTGTGACTTTGGCGGACGCGACCTTCTCGGACCCGCGCGGATATCCGGCCGCGGCGGGCGTTGGCACGGCGAAACTCGGGGCCGAGGAACGGCGGTTGTTCATGCTCCACTGTCGTTGTTCCCCCGTTCCGGGCACAAGGTTACCACCGGGGTGCCTTGCGACCGAAAAAGCCCGCACCAACACGGTGCGAAGTCGGGGGATTCCACTGGCACCGGCGCGGGTCGGTGAGACAATCCCAAACTGGAGCATGTGTTCCCATGAACGAGCAGGACTTCAACGCCAAGCTCTCCGACCTCATGCAGCAGCTCGATTCGCTCCCCTCACCCGCCAAGGAGCAGTTGCAGGCCCTCGCGGCCGACACGCAGAGCCGCCACCACCGGATGAAGAAGACGGTCTCCGAACTCCAGGACTCGCTGGATTACCTCCGGCTGAGCATCAAGTACCTTGTGTTCGACCTCGAAGCGACGCGCCGGGAGAACCAGTATCTCCGCAAACTGCTCGACGCCCGGTCGCACGACCGGCCCGATCGGAGCCACGCCGACGACGAGGGCCCTAGCCCCGACCGGCCCTGATCACCGCACGGCACACCATTGAACCGCGCTCTCGATCTTCATACACACCGGCGAGCGGTCGGCCTTGCGCCGACCGCCGCGCCGTTTTGAGGTGCGGGCCGGGCGAGGGCGCAGACGGTGGGTGTTATCCGATTTTCTGGCGGCGGAGACTTGCGGGCTGGGTACCCCGCCTCTCCGAGGCGGGCGGCTCGCCTTAGGATGCCCCGTGATCGGGCCGCGTCGGAGACGCCGGGTACCCGGGGCCAGAAACTCGGACTACATCCGGAGGCGGCCGAAACTCGACCCCCAAGTGAGACTCGGCTACGCTTGGTCTCGTCGCTGGAGAGGTGGCCGAGCGGCTGAAGGCGACGGTTTGCTAAACCGTTATACGGGGTATAACCCTGTATCGAGGGTTCGAATCCCTCCCTCTCCGTTTAAGCGGGAGACTCGATTGGATTGAGTCTCCCGCTTTGTTGTTTTGCCGCGGTTCTCCGCGAGATTCCGCGAGTTTTTAGAACTCCGGAGACGCGGAGGCGCGCCTGGGGGGCGTGATTCGGGGCAATTGCGCCACGCGTTCTCCGGGTGGCGATTTCGGCAGTCCAGAATTGGACAGGGGAGTCCTTCTCGCGGGATGTGCCGACGGTGGGGATGCGCCACTCCGCGCTTTCGGCCGACACCATTCCGCGACGTTCTGGTCTGCCCGGCCGGCAATTCTGCCTACGCGCCCAGGACCTGGCCCTGGCGTGACCAGTCCAGGTGCTGGGCGGCGCGGAGAAGGTCCGCGAGCGTGACGCTCGGCGCGAGCGTGCCCGTGAGGACCGATTTGAGGATCGCCGGACTGAGCCGCGTCAGCGTCAGCATCGAGTGTACGCGACCGGCCGTGATCCCTATCTGCTTTGCCATCGACTCGACGGTGCAATCAGTCTGCAGAAGGTCCCGGCGCCAGACGAACGCCATTCCGACCGCCCGGACCAGATGGTCGCGGGCAACCGGCTGGCCGTCCGATGTCGTGGTGGTGAGGAGATCGTGGCCCTCGGGGTCCAGGAGGAGCCGCCGCCCATCGTGTCGCTTGATTTGCAGACCAAGCGACAGCGTCACGTGCGGGCCGCGGTCGTCGACCTCGGGCGCGAGCGCACAGGCGGGCACCGATTCCACTGCCACGCGGGTCTGCGCCGGTCGATTGGCGTCCTGGCTGCGTGCCCCCTCTGCACAGGTGGCCAGGCCACTCCGAATGAGTTCAACCGTCATCCGGTCGGGCGCGACCACGACCCGGTGAACAACCTCGCGGATCCGTCGGTCTCGCTCCTCGGGTTCGTGCACGCGAAGGTCCGCGCCGCACCGGCCCCGCAGGTATTCGATCACCAGCCCTCGGACGAGATTGTCGATGTGGGCCGCGTTGATGGTCTTGAACGGACAACTCGCAAATCCGTGCTTGACGGCCTTCTGGCTGACGTAGTACCGGACAATCCGCCGTGCCGGGGCCGCGTGGTCCAGGGCGGATCGGACACGCGTCGAGATCCGGCGCTGGACGGAACTCGGGCTCATGGCGTGCCCTTCGAACGTACGGAGCTTGCCCTTGAGCAGGTGCGTATGCGTCCACTTCTGCCGCGACTCTCGCTCCA
Organism: uncultured Phycisphaeraceae bacterium; assembly: GCA_964630785.1. Taxonomy (GTDB): domain Bacteria; phylum Planctomycetota; class Phycisphaerae; order Phycisphaerales; family UBA1924; genus JADLCX01. Next base: position 90,337 of record CAZVZG010000018.1, read on the forward strand.
GCGTCGCCATCTTGGCGTGCACGCCATCCCAGACGGCCTGAGTGATGATCGGCTGATGACGGCCTTCGTGAATGTCCGTCTGCTTGGGACCAGTGGCGCCCTTGCCACCCCGGGTGTGAACGATCTTGCCGATGTAGACCGGGTTGGTGAGGATGCGGTACAGGAACGCCGCGGTCAGCGGGCGCCCGCCATGGTCGTTCCCTCGAGTGCTGGTCCAGCGCTTAGTGGTGTGGCCCTCCGCGTTGAGCCGTTCGGCGAGTTGGACCAGCGAGCCGAGTTCGAGGTATCCATCAAAGATGGCCCGCACCAGTTCGGCCTCGGGATCGATCACCCGGAGCGTGCGCCCCCTCCCCGCAGCCCCCCCACCACCCCCCATCCCCCCCACACCTCGCCCACGATCCCAGCTCGCGCCATCCGCGGGTGCGAGTTCCGGGTCACCGTCCCGCGGGAGCCGGTATCCCAAAGGGGGCTGCCCGCACACCCAGACCCCCTTGCGTTTGGTGGCCGCAATCTTGTCACGGATCCGCTCCCCGGCCACCTCCCGCTCGAACTGCGCGAAGGAGAGGAGCATGTTCAGCGTGAGCCGCCCCATCGACGATGTCGTGTTGAACTGCTGCGTGACCGACACGAAGGAGAC
>CAZVZG010000019.1:0-86642 GCA_964630785.1 uncultured Phycisphaeraceae bacterium
AGGCGTCGTGGACCCCGCTTGGCCCGCCCCGCCCCCAGAAACTCTGTCCCCCCCGGGCCCCCCCCCCCCCCCCCCCCCCCCCCCCCCTCCCCCCTCACCCCTCCACCCTCCACCCCTCGGCCCTCACCGAAGATACCAGCGATCAACCAGGCGCGGCCCGCACCTACGCTCCAAGCGTGCCGGACCCGGAGCGATCCTTCAAGCCATCCCCCCGCGCGGCAAGCCGCCGTACCACGGGGCGCGGCCCGGAATCGCAGGCCTGCCCACTGAACGACGCGGCCCGTGACGCCGCCATTCGGGCCTTGGCCCGTCAGGCCCGCGCCTACCCCGAACTCGCCCCCGATGCACTCGAATACGAGCTCGGCGCCAGGATCGCGGCGGGATCGCCCCCCATGCGGGCTCTGGACGCGGCATTCGCGCACGCGATCTACCACGCCGCCGTTCAGCACTGGCTCACCCTGGCCTTCCTCCTCAACCGCGAGATCCGACAGGGTTTCGACGCCCTCGAACCCCGCGCCCGGGCCGTTCTCCTCGCGGCGGGCGCACAGATCTTGTTCCTGGACCGGGTACCCGCGCACGCGGCGATCAACCACGCCGTCGAATGGGCCAAGCAGGTCATCCGACCGGGGGCCGGTGGGCTGGTCAACGCGGTGTTGCGCCGCATCGCCTCGATCCGCGAGGGCTGCAACATCGAGGCATCGGCGTGGCACGGGGACCGCGACGCGCTGCCGCTCTCGGCCGGGGGCGTGCTTCGCGGCGGCACGCTCGACCTTCCCGTAGACCCGGTCGATCGACTCGCGATCGCGACAAGCCACCCCCGCGTGCTGCTCGAACATTGGCTGGCCCGGATGCCCGAGACCGCGGTCACCGAACTGGCGCTGCACAGCCTGTCCGAGCCGCCGGTGCTCATCAACACCGAGCACGCGGTGGCCAACGAACTGCTCGCACACGCCGATTCGCTCGCGTCGCACACGGACCCACTGAATCGCCTCTTCCGCGAGGGCGGCGTGTCGCTGTCCGGGTTGCTCGCCTCCAGTCCGCGACTCTGGGTGCAGGATCCGTCGTCCGCCGGGGCGATCCGGTTGATCGCCGACCTGCGCCCACGCCGGATCATCGACCTTTGCGCGGGTCAGGGCACGAAGACCGGGCAGCTCGCGGCCACGTTTCCAAACGCGGAGATCATCGCCACGGACATCGACAACGCCCGTTTTTCACGTCTCAAGGCCGCGTTTGCCGCGAGCGATCAGGTTCGCGTGCTCCCGCTCGCCGAGGCGAAGGGGCTTGCGATGATGAGTTGCGACCTTGTGCTGCTGGATGTGCCCTGCTCGAACACCGGCGTGCTGCCCAGGCGCCCCGAAGCGCGGTACCGCTTCGGCCCCGCGACGCTCGACTCGCTGGCCGCGGTGCAGCGGCAACTCATCGCCGACAGCATCCCGCTGCTGAGCCGCGAACCGGCGTCGCGCCCGGGCGTGCTCTACGCGACCTGCTCCCTGGAGGCCGAAGAGAACTCGCAGCAGGCGGCGTGGATCAGGCGGTGGCACAGGTTCGCCGCCTCGCGTGAACGCTCGGTCATGCCCGCGGGCGCACCCGGCGGCCCGGACGCGAGCTACCGCGACGGCGCGTACTCGGTCCTGTTCCAGCCCGGATGAGGCCGCACACCGGCCTACCCCGCCCGTTCCCAGCCGGGTACACTCACCCTCCCCAGAGGACGCCCGATTGGTGGTAGTTCAAGCCCAACCTAGTCAAGCCGGAGCGGGACCCGCGCCGGCTCAGCGGGATATTCGGATGAAGCTCCTGGATCACCTCACCGTCGGCAGCATCAAAGCGCCGCTGGCGGCCACCAACAAACAGTCCGCGATCGAGGAGCTGGTCGATCTGCTGGCCGCCGACGGTCGCGTCAAGTCGGGCGCGGCGCTCAAAGAGGCCGTGTGGACGCGCGAGCAGACGCGGACGACGGGTATCGGCAACGGCTTGGCCATCCCACACGGCAAGTGCCCCGGTGTCGAGAACCTGGCCATCGCCATGGGCAAACCCGCGAGCCCGATGGACTTCGGCTCTATCGACGGAAAGCCCGTGCGGCTGATCATCCTGCTGGCCAGCCCCCCCGACAAGACCTCCGATCACATCCAGGCGCTCGCGAGCATCTCCAAGCTCATGAGCATGGAAGAGTTCAGACAGCGGATCTACCAGGCCGGCTCGGCGCAGGAGGTTTACGACCTGTTCAAGCAGCAGGAGAACGGCGCGTAAATGACCGCTCAGCCCGTCAGCGCGTCGTCGTTTTCAGGGGGAAGCAGCGGTGAATCGAGCGAGGGCGCTCGCGGGCTGCTCTCGACCAACGGCCCGGTCCGGATGCAAGCGCAAACCACGTCATCACCGCTCGGCGACGCCCTGCCGCCCGAGGTGGCCCGGCCCGCCGCGCGTGTGGACGAGTTCCTCGACGGCTACCTCAAGTCGGTTTCGCTTCCCGCCAATCTGGTTGACGCGGTGCGGTACTCGCTGCTGGGCCCGGGCAAGCGGGCGCGCCCGCTGCTGGTGTGGCACAGCTTCACGGCGGTAGCGGGCGAAGGGGCGGATGCGGGGGTGTGCCTCCCGGCCGCGGGCGCGGTCGAGTTGATCCACGCGTTCAGCCTTGTTCACGACGACCTGCCGGGGCTCGACAACGACGACCTGCGCCGGGGCCGGCCCACGCTCCATCGAAAGACCAGCGAAGCCATGGCCGTGCTCGCGGGCGACTGCATGCTCACGCTGGCGTTTCAGTTACTCGCCGAGCGCTACGGCGAGACGCCGCTCGCGGCCGGGCTCTGCCGCGAACTGGCCCTGGGCACCAACGGGATGATCGCCGGCCAGGTGTACGACACGCTGGGCGGGTTTCCTTCCGGCATCACCGACGAGACCAAGCTCGAACTGATCCACCGCAACAAGACGGGCATGTTGATCCGGGCGTCATGCCGCATGGGCGCGATGTGCGCGGGGGCCGACGCCGACGCGCTCGCCGCGATCACGCGGTACGCCGACGACCTCGGGCTGGTGTTCCAGATCGTGGACGACCTGCTCGACGTCACCCAGACCACCGAGCATCTGGGCAAGAAAGCCGGCAAGGACGCGGGCGCGGGCAAACTCACCTACCCGAGCGTGCTCGGCGTCGAGCGCTCTCGCGAAGAGGTTCGCCGGTTGCACCGCGAGTCGCTGGAAGTGCTGGCTCGCTTCGGGTCCGCATCGACGCCGCTGCGGAGGCTGGCCGACTACCTCGCCACCCGCACCCGATAACGGACGTCCGAACTCTCCACCTTCCCCACCGATCGGCGTTCGCTCGGTATTCTGCCCTGAAACATCGCCGGCCAACCCATACCCCGAACGAGGGCCACGGAAGTCGCGTACCCTCTGGATCAATCACCCAACCGCGACCCGGCGACAACTCTTCCGCCGGAGCCCGGAGCGCAAAGGAACGCCATGGGTCTACTCGAATCGATCAAATCGCCCGCCGATCTCCGCAAGCTGCCCGTCGATCGTTTGCCGGACCTCGCACAGGAGATCCGCACGGCGATCTGCGACCAGGTTTCGCGCAGCGGCGGACACTTGGCGCCCAACCTCGGCGTCGTCGAACTGACCATCGCCCTGCACTACGTGTTCGATTTCTCCTTCGACCGCCTGCTGTTTGACGTCGGGCACCAGTGCTACCCGCACAAGCTGCTGACCGGCCGCCTGCACATGCTGTCCGGACTGCGGACCAGCGCGGGCATGTCGGGATTCCCGGAGCCCAACGAATCGCCGTACGACCTGTTCCGGGTCGGGCACGCGGGAACGGCCATCTCCTCGGCCGTGGGCATGGCCCGCGGCGACGTGCTCAACGGCGAGGCGTTTGATCCCGAGGGCAACCCCGGCGGCCGGCGCGTGGTGTCGATCATCGGCGACGCGTCGATCGTCAACGGCGTCGCGATGGAAGGGCTCAATGGCGCGGGCACGCTCAAGCGGCAGTTCCTGGTCGTGCTCAACGACAACGGGATGAGCATCTCCAAGCCGCAGGGCGCGCTGGCGCAGTATTTCGATCGCGTGCGTGTCTCGCACCTGTACGCCGACTTCAAGAAGCAGGCCAAGGGCTGGCTCAGGAGCATGCCCGTCGGGATCGGCGGCGTGCTGCGCGAGGCCTACCACAAGGCCGGCGAGGCCGCGAAGGCCGTGATGCATGATCCGACCCCCGAGGGCACGCAGGGCCCCACGGGCGGATGGTTCGAGCATTTCGGGCTGGTCACCGTGGGCCCGATCGACGGGCACGACCTGCCCACGCTCATCGAGTTCCTGACCGAGGCCCGCGACCTGGACCGCCCGATGGTGCTGCACGTCAAGACGGTCAAAGGCAAGGGGTACGACTTCGCCGAGGGCGACAGCAGCAAGTTCCACTCGCCCAGCCCGTTCGTGCGCGAGGGCTGCCGCGTCGAACTCAAGCAGGAAGGCCGCTCGTTCACGTCGGCGGTCGGCGACGCTCTGGTCTCGATGATGGAGCGTGATCCGCGCGTGGTCGTCGCCACCGCGGCGATGCCCGACGGGACCGGCGTGAGCAAGGTGCTGCCCAGGTTCCCCGATCGCGCCTTCGACACGGGCATCTGCGAGAGCCACGCGCTGGACATGATGGCCGGGCTGGCCAAGACCGGTTTCAAGCCCTTCTTCGCGGTGTACGCCACGTTCCTGCAGCGCGCGTTCGACCAGGCATTCCAGGAGGCCTCGCTGCAAGGGCTGCCCGTGCGGCTGCTACTGGACCGCGCCGGGCTCGTCGGCGGCGACGGGAGCGTGCACCACGGGTTCTGCGACGTCGCCCTGCTGCGAACACTTCCGACCAGCGCGATCATGGCCGCCATCGACGAGCCGAGCCTGCTGGGCGCGATGGAGTTCATGCGCGGCTACGACGACGGGCTCTCCAGCGTCCGCTACCCGCGCGACAACGTATCGGACGCCGTCGCGACGCGGCTCGGCGGAGAGTGCCCGCCTTTCGTCCTCGGGCGTGCCCGCTCGCTCACCCCGGATCTCGACGTTCAGCGCGGCGACCTGGCCGCCCGCCCCGACGTGGCGGTGCTCGCCTTCGGCACACCCGCGATCGACTCGCTCAAGGCCGCGGGCGCGGTGGCCGCCGATTACAAGGTCGCCGTCTACGACGCCCGTTTCGCCAAACCGGTCGATCGCGAGCTCGTCCGGGCCCTGCTGGGCCGCAAGATCCCGGTCGTCACCGTGGAGGACCACAGCCTCATCGGCGGGTTCGGCGCGGCCGTGCTGGAAGCGGCCCAGTCGATGGGCCTCGATGCCTCGCGCGTCGTGCGCTTGGGGCTGCCGGACTCGTGGATCATGCAGGATTCGCGGAGCAAGCAGCTCGCGGAGGCGGGGATCGACGCCGCGGGCATCGCCAGGGGCATCCGGCTCGCCGCCGAGCTGGGCGAGACCGACACCATGCTCAACGGCCCCAGCGTTCAGATCGCCCGGGGTGCGGCCGGTGTGACCCGCAACTGACCCAGAGCCCAAGGCGACCTACAAGCTCAAATCCGCGAGCGATCCGACCATCCATGTCCCGCGCCGTCCTGCTGCTGGTCAACCGTCAAAAGCCTCAGGTTGTGGCCGCGCTGGACGAGGTCCGAACGTTGATCACCGGCACAGGTCGCGGTCGGATCGCGGCCGAGCTCGACGCGGACTCCGTGCCGATCTCGCTCGAGCAGGCTCGCGGCGCCGACCTCATCGTCGTGCTCGGCGGCGACGGCACGCTGATGGCCCAGTCGCGCCGATGCGTGGCGCTGGGCCTGCCGATGCTGGGTGTCAATCTCGGCAAGCTCGGCTTCATGGCCGAGTTCGACCTTCCGTCGCTGCGGACCTACGCCCCGCGGCTGTTTGACGGCTCGCCGCTGCTGGTCCAGGACCGGCCGATGCTCCGCGTGAGCGTGGAGCGGCCCGCCGCCAACGGCAACGGCGGCGCTCGCAACCAGCCGCCGCCGCCGAGCCAGGGCGAGTTGATGCTCTCGCAGTCGCTCGCGCTGAACGACGCGGTCGTGACCGCCGGCCCTCCCTACCGCATGGTGGAGATCGCGATCCGCATCGACGGGCACGACGGGCCGACGGTGACGGGGGACGGGCTGATCGTCAGCACCGCGATCGGGTCGACGGCATACAACGCCTCCGCCGGCGGGCCGATTATCTCGCCGGAAGTTCCCGCCATGGCGTTGACCGCGATCGCGCCGCACACGCTCAGCTTCCGACCGGTGGTCGTGAACCTGGCCTCAACGATCGAACTGACCATGCTGCGGGCCAACGACGGCGGCGAGGCGCCGGTGGGTTCGATGGCGGACCTGTCCGCTGTCGCCACGGGCACGGCGCTCGTGCTCGACGGACAGGTGCCCGTGCGGCTGCGGACCCGGGACAAGGTCACGATCCGGCCGCACGCAAGGCCGGTGAGGTTCGTGCGCAACCCGGGCCGGTCGTACTGGCAAACGCTCTTGACGAAGATGCGTTGGGCCGCGCCGCCGGCGGTACGGTCGCGCTGAGCCGCTCAGGGAATGACCTCGCGACCCTGCACGCCGTGGTACTGCTGCGATTCGGGCGTGCCGACGCCGCCGCTGTTGTAGACGCTGCCGCCGGGATACCACGGGGTCGCGTCCTTCCAGGCCTGGGTGTTTTTCATGCTCCCGACGTGCCCGTCGTAGTACGCCACGTTGATCGAGTTGCCGGGATGCCGAAACGAGAGCTGCCAGTTTTTCGGGCTGTCCGGACGATCACGGCCGAACGCGGCCGAGCCGTTGAAGATGGGGCCGGCGTCCGTGAACGAGCCGTAGATGCTCGGCTTGGGCGTGATGTCGAAGTCCAGAAACGTGTCCAGGTACCGCGTGCCGTCGGAGACGATCACTTTGTTCGACGGCTGCGTGCCTACGAGGTCCAGCCGCGGTCGGTAGGACAGCGGGACGGTCACCGGTGTGGAGAAACTCGTGTACGAGAGCGTGAACGGCCCCGCCGGTGACTGGTACTGGCGGGCGCTGGCGGGCGTCCCGCTGGGGAAGTAATGGAAGGAGGCGGGCGCGAGGTAGCTCACCTGCTTGATGCCGCTGCTCTGTCGCAGGGTGTCGAAGTCGGTGCGGTCGGTAGCGCCCCCGAAGAGCGACTGGTTGAACTGCCGGGTCGCGGCACACCCGAACCGCTCGAAGATCTGCTTCATGCGCGTAGCGCGCTGGATGGAGAGGCTCGCCGACTCGCCCATCGTGGGGCTGATGAAGTCGTGCGTCTCGGTCGGCGTCGCCGGCGTCCTGTCGCCCGTGTAGATCGCTCCGTTGGTCAGTTGCCCGTCCGCGCCGGAGGTGTTGGGGCCGGCGAGCACGTCCTTCCAGTCTCCGGCGTACGCGAGCTGGGCGTAGCCAATCTGGCGAAGGCTCGACGAGCACACGATCGACCGGGCCGCCTCGCGGGCCTTGCCCAGCGCGGGCAGCAACAGGCCAACCAACAGCGCGATGATCGCGATCACGACGAGCAACTCGATAAGCGTGAACGCACGAGCGCCGCCGGTCGGTACACAACGGTTACTTCGGCTCTTCATACGGCTTGATGTCCTTTGACGCGTGGAGCACCTTGCCGCTCTCGGCGTCAATCGCCTTCACCTGCACGTCTTTGTCCAGATAGTCTAACAACCCCAGGTCCCGCGGGGCCACCTCATACTCGCCGTGTTCCCCGGTTCGCAGCCGGATCAGCGCGATCTTCCCGGTGTCCGGCCGCCGGGCGGGCAGCATGATGCCGTTTCCGTGCGTGCTGGCCCGGTACACTTGTCCTGTTTCGACGTCGATCAGGAGCATGGAGTCGGGAAGGTCGGGCCCTGAGGCGGCCACGATCTGATAGACGGCCGAGCCCAGCCCGACCAGAAGTCCGATGACGATCACGGCGATCTGCCACGGCTTGATCCTCATCCAACCTCCCGGTGGCGTTCTTTTTGATCCGGGGCCGACGTCATAGGGTTCGACGCCCCGGCCTTGCACGGCCTGAGGCCGCTATCCGATCGTAAACCAAACTGAATACCGATGCCGCGACGGAAAGTTTACTCTCGGGCGCGTCTGTTTGCCCAACTTCCGACAGTTTGTCCACGGGCCGCGGTCCGACCCTCCGCCTCCCATCCTCTTCCCCCCATTCAGCGGTCCACCGGCACCAAGTCCATTACCACCGGGTAGTGGTCCGAGGCGTACCCCTGAGGCCCGGGGGTGGTGCGGTAGTCCGCGTCCTTAGGTCGGGCCGGCGTACCGAAAATGAACCGGGTCTCTGGGATCAGCTCCTTCGCGGCCGTCGGGCTGAGCAGGATGTAGTCGATCGGACGCCCGGACTCGTGAGTGATGTACGTCGAGTCACCCCTCTTGCGGTGGGCGAAGAGGTCGACAAACCCGGCGTCGGTGTAGGTCTTCATCACCTTGTCGTCCGGGCGGGCGTTGAAATCGCCCAAGATGACCACGTTCCGATCGGGACTGGCGGTCTCCAGCTCCTTGACCAGCTCCACGGTCTTGGCGGCCTCCTTCTCACGCCAATAGCCGCCGGGGCCGCCGGCCTTCTGGTGAACGACCAGCAGCGTCAGTGTGTAGGGCTTGCTCGCCTTCACCGCGGCTCCATCCGGCGCGACGTAGTGGCTCGCGGCCTCCACGGGCACGGTGACGGTGACCTCCAGCGGCGAACGGTGGAACGTGATCGGCTTTCCGGCCTCGCGGTTGGCTCCTCGCCCCCATTTCTCGGGATGATTGCCGCCGAGCGGCAGTTTCACCCAGTTCTTGACGTCGCCGATCGGGTAGCGGCTGAGCACCGCTTGCTCGATGCCGCGCTCGTCGCCGGCGTCGATCGAGGCGACGTACTGATAGCCCATGTCCGACAGGAACTGGTCGCGGAACCAGACAACCGCGTCCTTCGATTCGACCTCGGCCAGAGCGAGCACGTCCGCGTCGATGGCGTGGATCGCCGCCGCGGCGGCCCTGCGCTCCGACTCCGGTTTGGTTATGTCCTTGTCCTCGTGCTCGCCGGAGAGCGCGGGGTCGTCCTTGTCGTCGAAGAGGTTCTCGATGTTGTACTCGGCCACACGCAAAGCGCCGACGGGCTTGGCGATCGGCTTGGCGGTCCCGAACCTGATGTTCGAGCCGCTCGCGGGGGCAGCCGACTGCGGCGTGGACTGATCAAGCGGACGGCCCGCCTTGTCGGGAGTCGGTGCTGAGGCCGGCTGTTGAGCCATCGCCAGCGGGGCGAACGCCACCGCCGCGATGAAGATGGAGATGCGGTTCTGGACAACACGACGAGCAAACGGAACAAAGGCTGACGTGGCCATGGACACTCCTTGCGTGGATCGACAGGTGCGTGCGAGGGTACGCACGGGCGAGAGCCTTCCGCGTAGGCGGAGGCGCCAGTGCCCCGTCGCACAGCCAGGCCACTCGGAGCAGCGGCCTGACCGTGGCATGATCTCGCTCAGTCGGGTCTCAATCCGAGTATCGACGCCAGTCGCGCGATCGGGAGCGGCGGGACGACCACCTCCGCGGGCGATTCTCCGAGCACCGCGGCCGCCGCGGCGTAGCCGCTGCGCGTCGCCCCCTCCATGGTCGCGGGCCAGCCGGTGTCCGTGTAGTCGCCCGCAAGCAGCAGGCGCGATGCCCCCGCGACCGGCGGCCGGGCCGCCTGCAAACCCGGAACGGGCGCGAACGTCGCGAGTTTCTCCTTCACCGCCCGGACCTCTCGCAGTTCCGCCCTGGCCGTCGCGGGGAGGCAGGCATGGATATCGGCGAGCACACGCCGGCCGATCTCCTCCTCCGACAGCGGCAGCCATTCGTCGGCGGCGCTGATCACGGCGTGCACGGCCGTCCCGGCCTGGTCCTTGCGGAACAGCCACTGCGTCGGGCGATCGACCAGCACCGCGTGCGGGAGGTCGTCGAGCACCGGCCGGTCGAAACTCAGGTGGACGCCGAGGATCGGGCTGTGCGTGAAGGAATCAAGCTTCGAGAAGCGCTCGTCGGACCGCCGAACGCTTTCATCAACCAATCGGTTCACGCGCTCGACCGGCACGGCGCAGACGACACGGCCGGCCTCGAACCGCCGCCCATCGGCGGTTTCGGCGCCCGATTCGTCAACACGATCAACCCCGCACCCGAGCTCGATCCCTCCCCCGACCCGGGAGATCAGGCCGGGCGCCTGGGCATACAACTCCACCAGCGGCACCGACGGCACGCCGATATCCGCGGCGGCGGCGCTGGCCAGAAAACCCGCCTGAAACACGTGCATCGCGGCGTCGGCCGCGACGCGGGCCACATTGAGGTTGCACGCGCTCACGACTACGGGCGCCCAGAACCGCCGGACCACGCGCTCGGGCTGCCCGCAGGCGTCGAGAAAATCGGCAAAGGTCCGGTCGCGCCAGTCGTCGCGCCGCTCCTTGAGCAGCCGAGCGCACGCCCGCGCGATCGCGGCCTTCTCGCCGACGGTGAGGAACTTCGCCCCGAGCATCGAGCCCGTGAAATGCGCGGGCGCGGGGAGCACGCCCGGCCGGATCACGGACCGGCGGCCGCCCTCCTCGATCCAGTATTGCTCTCTGTGCCACCGGATTTTCGAGGCCGCGCCGAGCCGTTCGAGCAGGTCGCGATAGTTGGAGCAGCAACCGAGCACAACGTGCTGGCAGTTGTCGAGCGTGCGCCCGCTGCGCACGTCCACGAACGACGTGGCCCGACCGCCGAGCTTCTTGCGGGTTTCGAGGACTCGGACTCGGACTCCCGCTTCGGCCAGTCGCACGGCCGCGGCGATGCCCGCCAACCCGCCGCCGACGATCAGCACGTCGCTGGTGGTCGCGTTGCCGCGCGAACCGCTCACCACCGGCGCATCCTGGCCCCAAGGGCGGCGCGGAGGGCGATTGTCGCCTTGGCTGCGGGCGCGAGGCGGACCCGCCCCCCCCCTCCCCCCACCGCGCGAGACGGATCGGCCTCGATGTGTTCGAGCAGCCCGGAGTAAATCCGAGTCATGGCCCACAACGTGGGCGCACAGCCGGGATCAATCATGGTTTCGAGGTCGGCGGAGAGGATGTAGTGCTCGCGTGCAAGGCCCGCTTGCTCGCGGATCAATGCTTCGCACTCCTCGACCGGGGCCCACGCTCGCAACTGCTCGGCCGTGAGCCTGTGCCGAACGAGCGCGTCTTGCGGGATGTACACCCTTCGCGGCCCCTCCGCCCCGTCAAAGTCTTCGGCGAAGTCGCGAAGGATGTTGGTGCGCTGGAACGCTTGGCCGCGGCGGAGCGCCAGATCGCGCGCGGCCGCGGGATCGGCGCCGTCTCGCAGCCCCCAGATCGCTACGCACGCCAACCCCGCCGTGCCCGCAACGCAGTAGCAGTACCGGGTGAGGTCGGCGTCGTCGGTGATATCGTGACCCTTGATGTCCCGGCGCAGCCCTATGAGCATGTCGCGGAAGATCGCGGTGCCGATCGGGTACGACGCGACCGTGGCCGCGAGGGCGATGCCCAGATGGCCCGCCGTCGGCAGGTCCATGCCCAAGCCGAGGCGACCGGAAACCGCTTCGCCGAGGAGCTGCTCGGTCCAAACGGAAAACCGCCGCAGCCGGGCCTCTCGCTCGGCAACCGTTCCGGACTCGTCAACCGCATCATCGGCGGCCCGCATCCATGCGTAGATCGCATAGATCGCCGATCGACGAGGCTCGGGCGTCAGACGAAGGCCGTAGTAGAAGTTCCGGGCACGCCGACGGGTGATCTCGCGGCAATGGGCAAACGCGGCGGCGAGTTCCTCCGGGCCGACACCCGTGATCGCGGGAACGACCGAGGCGGTCCGATCCCGCAGGTCCACCGAGTTGCCCAACGCCGCCTGCATCAACGAAACGCCTCCCAGACAACCCCTCCGCTCCCCCGCCCCCCACAGCCTACCCGCGCCCGAACGATCTCGCGACAATGACCCGCAGCACCAGCCCCGCCTTCTGCCCCCCAGACAGGCGCGGCCTTTCCCAGAGTGTGGCGCACCCGGCTTTCTCGACGGCCCTGAGAATAGCCTCGCCGCCCAGACCGAACAGACGTATGATGGGGCTCAGCCGGCGATCCAACGTGCCGGGCAGCGCGCGGCCCTCGGCGAACATCGAGGCCGTGCGTTCGACCAGCGGACGCAGGGCGCGGATGTACGGCACCCGCACGGTCGGGTCGCGACCGCGGTGGGCCCAATCGCGGAGCGTCTCGGGCGTGATGCCCGTCTCCCCGCTCGGCAGGTATACCCGGTCACGCTCGATCAGGTCGCGCCGGACGTCCTGCCAGAAGTTGATCAGCTGCAACGCCGTGCACGTGCGATCGCTGAGCCGGAGCCGCTCGGCGTTCTCGGGCGTGTCGCCGTAGCCGCCGATCGCGAGCACAACGCGCCCCACGGGGTCGGCGCTCCTTCGGCAGTAGTCGAGGAGTTGATCCCATGTCGAGTAGGCCGTCACACGCTGGTCCTGCTCGAATGCATCGATCAGGTCGAGGAACGGGCGGGCCGTCAGCGTGTCCGGGTATCGCCTGAACGTCCGCCGAAGAGCGACGAACACCGGGTGCTGGGCCTCGCCGACGACGCACCGCTCCAGTTCATCCCGCCACCACGCCAGCAACCGCAGCGACCGTTCGCGTGCCTGCGCGTCGCGTCCGGTCTCGTCGCCAAGGTCGTCGGCCCACCGGCAGAACGCGTACACCGCGGCGTAGTCGTCCCGCCACTCCGCGGGGACAAGGCGCGAGAGCACGCTGAAGTTCTCGTAGTGCGAGTCGGCCAGACCGCGGCAATAGGCCACGCACGAAGGCTCGTCGAACTCCGGACGCGGAGAGGCTTGACGTTCGTCGGTCGGTCCGATCAAGGGCAGAAGCCCGATCGGAGGGGTGCGGGGGTCGAGGATGTCGGCGGCGGGAGACATGTCTTTGTGGAGCCGGTCCGTAGCGTATCCCCGGCCCGCGGAGGCCCGTGTTGAGCGTGCGCCCGTCGCCCTGCCGATCCCGTGGCCATCTACACTCCCCCATGCGGATCATCCTGACCAACCCCCGGGGCTTCTGCGCGGGTGTGCACATGGCGATCGACGTGGTGGATCAGGTGCTCGACCTGTACCCCGATCAGCCCATCTACGTATATCACGAGATCGTGCACAACAAGCACGTGGTCGACCGGTTCAAGCAGCGGGGCGTCAAGTTTGTCGAGGATGTGGGCGAGGTCCCCGGGGGGTCGATCATCGTCTTCAGCGCGCACGGCATCTCGCCCACGGTCAAAGCCGAGGCCAGCGCCCGCAACCTCAAGATGGTCGACGCCACCTGCCCGCTGGTGACCAAGGTTCACAACGAGGCGATCCGCTATGCACGCCAGGGATACGACATCCTGCTGGTCGGGCACACTTCGCACCAGGAGGTCATCGGCACACGCGGCGAGGCGCCCGCGTCGATCCAGGTCGTCGAGTCGCCCGAGGACATCCCGCGCCTGAAGATCCGCGACCCCAATCGGATCGCCTACCTCACGCAGACCACGCTGAGCACCGACGACGCGGCCGTCATCATCGACGCGCTGCGGGCCGCGTTCCCGAATATCAAGGAGCCGCCAAGCAGCGACATCTGTTACGCGACGACCAACCGCCAGCACGCGGTCCGGGCGATCGCCCCGGAGGTCGACGTCGTGCTGGTCGTCGGCAGCCGGAACAGCTCGAACTCGCTGCGCCTGACCGAGATCAGCCGCAACGTCGGCACGCCGGCGTTCCTCCTTGACGACGCCGGCGAGCTCCGCGACGAATGGTTCGGACATGTCGATGGGGGCGCGAAAAACGCGACAATCCTCATCACCGCGGGCGCCAGCGCGCCCGAGGACCTGGTCGCCGGGCTTTGCCGCACGCTCACCAAGCGATTCGGCGATGCCGACACCACGATCGAACAGCGCGACATCTTCCGTGAGGATGAGGAGTTCGGTCTGCCGGCCTCGCTCAAGCGGCTGCTGCGCGAGGCGGGGCGCGAAGAGGACTCCGAAAACCGGAAGATCAAAGTCGGCAGTTACGACCTGACCTCCGAGATGTACGGGGCGGTTCCGCTCACGATCGGTGGAAAGCCAACGTAAAGCGGAGATCCGGGCTGAGTTCCCGGCCTCATCCCAGTTGCTCGAGCATGCGCTCGATGTACCTCCACGCGTTGAGCCGTTCCCGGATGGACCGGAGCATCTTCACGTCCGGCGCGGCCGCATCCACCCGGGCGAACAGGTCGGCCACCGCTCGCACATGACCGGCTCGCTCCTGATCGGCCCACTTCTCCCAACGCTCGATCTGGGAGCGTTCGCCGGACGCCGCCGCGCCCTCCATCTGATCGCGGACCTCCATCATCTTCATCAGGAACCCCGGCGGCAGGCCCCGGTCCTGCTCCTTGCTCGGCCCCCCGAGCAGCGACAGCAGGATCGTCGCCCGGGTCTCGGGATCGGCGAGGTCCTGCCGAGCGCGGTTGAGGTCGCCCGCTTCGATCGGCGCCCCCGGACCGCCCGCGGTGGCCAGGTCGGGATGGACCTCGGGCGCACGCGATAAGTAGGCCCGCTCGATGTCGGCCCGCGCCAGATCGAACCGATGTGGCAAACCGAGCATGTCGAAGGGGTCCCAGGGCATGACCGACTGTACGATCGGCCCGACCGCGAACTTGGGTTCAGGGCGGCGAGCGCATTGACCCGGGGCCGGGCACCGGCCACGATGATGCACCCGCGCGACCGGCCTCATGTCGAGCGTCTCGCGCGGGCCGGAGGCCTCCGCGGTGGCCAAGCACATCGGCATCGTCGCCGTCAGTCCGGAGGGCTCCGCCCTCTGCTACCGCGAGATCTTTCGCTTCGCCTCGCGCCTACTCGGGGAATCGGGCCACCCGACCGTCACCATCCACAACGAACCGCTTGAGAACTACCTCGCGGCGGTTCGGAAGGACGACTGGCACACCGTCGGAGAGATGCTCACCCGGTCTGCCCGCGTGCTTGCATCGGCAGGGGCCGAGTTCTGCATCGTGCCCGACAACCTGATGCAGCACGGGGTCCACCTGGCCGAGGGCCGCTCCCCCATCCCCTGGCTCACGATGACCGAACTGGTGACCGAGCGGATCGCTCAGGACGGCCGACGGGCGGTCGGGCTCATCGGTACCAGGATGGTGATGCACGGCTCCACCTATCAGACCCACCTGGGCCTCCGCGGCGTCAAGGTGCTCGTCCCGGACTCTGACGAGGCGGAACTCGTAGACCGGATCATCCTGAGGGAGTTGATCTTTGGCGTGGTCCGGGAGGAATCTGAACGGAGTTTGGTCGGGGTCATCGACCACCTCTGCCAAGCGGGGTGCGAGGGTGTCATCTTGGGGTGCAGCGAGGCCCCCCTGCTGATCACCACAGAGAACGTCGCCGTCCCGCTCTACGATCCGACCTCCCTGTTGGCTGAAGGGGCGATCAGATGCTGCATGGGCGAGCGGACGCTGCGCGGGGCCGCCAGCGTTGGAGCGGGCGACACGGGCCTCCACGGCGGGATCTGACCATCTCCGAAGCCCACGTCGCCCTCTCGATTCCCCTGGAATCCTGCCTCATGGCGGCAGATCGGTTGCAAAGCCGCGGCACACAGTCCACATTGGTAGGGAGATGGGCGGGAACCGAATCCGCCCGCTGGACGAATGGCTGGCGGTTCCTGTAGAGTGTAGATTGAATCGAGCGGAGCGGTTGGGCTGACCGGGCCGGAAACGGCCCGACGGGGGTGGGTGACAGCCCGGGGGTTCGCGCCGTGCGAAAGCACACGCGAGAGCCTGATCAATCCAACAGAACGCGGTCGCAAGGGTGGACTGGAGCCCGTATGACGATGAGGAAGAGCGGTTTTCTTGCCAACCTGTTCGGCGCCAAGGCGGCGGGAACGGGCGGGGTCGGCGCGGCCGAGCTTGCGCGGGCATCAGGGCGTGGTCGCGCGTTGCGCCTTCGCGATCAACGGGCGCTCCCCGCCTGCCTGGTTGAAGAGCTCGAAGCTCGCCAGTTGCTGGCGGGCGACCACCCGAGCCTCCCGGGATCGTTCAATCCCGCCGCGGGCGATCCGCTCACCATCGACCTGGCTTCTCCGCTCGTGGCCGCCCAGCGCGGGCGAGCGATGACCGGTGCCAACCAGGGCGTCTCGGGCACGATCGGTGCGGGCGACGATGGCGACTTCTTCCGGTTCGTCATGCCCAGCACGCCGGGTCGGGCCACCGACTTTGTGACCATCCTGGCCGACACGCTCACCAACCCCGGCGGCACCGACCTGAACAGCACGCTCGACACCTACGTCGAGGTCTTCCGCGAGGCGACCGGGTCGGACCCGGCCGGTCAGGTGGTCAACGGCTACTTCCGCATCGCTTCGGGCGCAAACAACGGGATCCTCTCCTCCACGAACAACACGCCGACCCCGGACGGGTGGGCCGGCTTTGTCGGCACGGCCGGCGCAACGTACTTCATCCGCGTCCGGTCGAACCCCACGCCGCTCGCCGCCGGGCGCACGGCCACCGGCAACTACACGCTCCGCGTCGATACGGTCTCTCTCGACTACGCCATCGACACGACCGTGCCCATGCCCGACCCCCCGGGTCCCGCGGAGGACGTTTTCGGCGAGGGCGATCAGGCTGGCGAAGTCTTGTTCCGACAGGACGACCTGGTCTACCGGATCACGACGCCGGACGACGCCAAGTTCGAGAGCCTCGCGACCGTCGGCGCCATCGCCGACGACCCGAACCTGCTCGACACGCACCTGGAGGTCTACTCCGACGGCAACAGCAACGGCGTGGTTTCGACCATCGCCAGCGACATCCAAGCCGGGCGGCTGACCAACGCGTTCTCGACGTTCCGCGCCAACGGGAACACGACGTACTTCATCCGTGTTCGCAGCGACGAGCTCGGCACCGGCCGCCCGGCGACGGGCCAGTACTCGCTCGCCGTGGACATGTCGGCGCTGCCGATCGCGGTCGATCAGACCACGCGGCTCTCGAACCCCGATCGCTCGGACGCGGTGGCCCCGCTCATCGGCTCGAACGCTCCGGGCGGGACGAGCTCTCGCGTGTACCAGTTCGTCGCGCAGGGCACGGGCATCTCGTTTATCACCGTTGTGGGCGCTCCGGGCATCCCGTTCACACCCTTCCGCAATCCCGGCCCTCCCGGCGCGTATCCCGCGCTGACCGACCCCGCGGTCCACCTTTACAACGAGGCGGGAACCGAGATCGCGTTCAACGACGATGCGAACGGATTCACGCCGCAACTGGCGGTATCGCTCACCGGCGGACAGCGATACTTCGTCGTGGTCGAGGGCTTCGACCGGGCGGACGACGGCGGCTTCACGGTGTTCATCGAGGCCAACTACACGCTGACCTCGGTCGACGACCACATCAACACCCAGCCGACCAACATCCTGAACTTCTCCAACGCCACGCCGATCGTGTTCGGACCGGCGCAGTTCCCGACCGACGCCGACGGCAACGGCCAGATGGACGGCAACTGGTTCCAGACCGGCACCAGCCGCGGGCGCATCTACAACAACGGCGACACGGACGTCTTCCAGTTCGTCCCGCCGATCAACATGCTTAACTCGTACGCCGGCGGCGACAACAACACGGGCACGGCCCTGTACGTCGGCGGCAACTTCGGCTCGGCGGACAGGCTCAATCCCGACAACATCGAGGCCGGCGGACGCGGCGCCCCCAACGTCGCCATCTGGGACTCGGACGATTGGTGGAACGCCGGCCCGGGCATCGAGGACGGCGGCCTCGCCGCCGGCGCCATCGACGGGCCGATCCGGGCGTTCGTGCACTGGGACCCCGACGGAAGCGGCACCGCCTTCAACGACGTGCTCATCGCCGGCGGTCAGTTCACGTTCGACGACGACTTCGACCCGATGACGCCGAACATCCCGACCAACCTGGCCATGCGCATCTTCTCGGTGCAGGAGAACCGGTTCATCTGGACGCCTCTGCAGGACCCCTTCGGCAACTTCCCGCAGTTCGGCAACCTGAACAACCGCGTCAACGCGCTCACGGTGTACGACCTCGACGGCGACGCCGGGCCCAACCCGCCCTCGCTGATCGTCGGCGGCCGTTTCACGCAGTTCGGGGGCGGCGCGGTGAACAACCTCGCCGAGGTGTTCTTCAACGGGTTCGGCTTTTCCGTCGCCCCGATCGGTGCCGGAGTTACCGGCGGCGTGACGCCCGAAGTGCGCGCCCTGACCACGTACGACCCGCCGCAAGCCCCGGACCCCGACGGCGCGGGTCCCCAGATGCAGCCCGAAGACCCGCCGCTTTGGCTGGCCGTCGGCGGGAAGTTCACCTCGCCCGCGGCCAACGTCTACGGGTTCGGGCCGGCGGATTCGATGGACGGCACGCCCAACACCGTGCACACGTTCGGTACCGGCGCCAACGGGCCGGTCAACGCACTGGTCGAGTACGACTCGCCGCTCATGGACGCCATGGGCGAGGACATTCCCAACCGGCTGTACGTTGGCGGCGAGTTCACGGCCCCCGGCACCCACATCGCGGCGTGGAACAACGCCGGTCCGCCGATGGGCACCGCGCCCCAGTGGGACAACGTCGGCGCTATCGCCGACCCGGTCAACGCGCTCAAGCTGTGGGAGGTCCCGGGCCAGGGCGGCGGCACCGACGCCACCTTTATCGTGGCCGGCGGCGGCGCCAACGGCGTCAGCGGGTTTGTTTCTGCCACGCAGAACAACCAATGGGCGGACGTGGTGACCGGGATGAACGCCCCGGTCCGCGCTCTCGACACGTTCGTCGACGATGAGTTCGACATCTCGATGGGCCAGCAGCTCGTGGTCGGCGGCGACTTCGACATGATCGGCATGGACGAGGTCGGGCACATCTTCCGCATCACCGACCAGAACGACGACGACGCCCCAGGCCTGCTGCTGCTCAAGAGCGGGCTGGCCGACCTGGCGCCCGGCGAGGTCGCGCCCACGAGCGTGTACGCGATCGAGGACTACAACGACAACGTCGCCGGCGTCTGGGACCGCAACGACCGCCCGCGAAGCCGCGTGCAGATCGTCGTGGCACCCACAACCGATGCGTTCCTCAACGCGTTCATCCGGATCTACGACTCGAACTTCAACCTCATCTATCAGAACGAGACGATCAGCCCGTTCCCCGATCCGGCCGGGTCGATCGACCCGGCCCGCACGGCGGGCCCGGGATTCAACGACGCCTTTGTGACGCCCGGCCTGTGGGGCGGCGAGACGTACTACGTCGAGGTCTCCGGTAGCGGCGGGGCGGGCACGGGGCGCTACGACATCAGCGTGAGCGTGGACACGCTCCCGCCGGAGGTCCCCGACAACGGCGACGGGCAGTACGCCAGCGAGTTCACCGGCTACACAGAAGTCCCCGACGCGGGCCGCTTCGACATCGCTCCTGAGTTGACGCTCAACGCCAACGGCGACGGGCGCAACTACGACTTCATCACGCCCACGCCGACCGCCTTCCAGAACACCTCGACCAAGATCACGCCCAGCGGTGTTCGACGCAACTCCAGCGACTACCTGGCGGGCATCGAATCGATCACCGATACCGACCTGTACCAGTTCCGCGCTTCGGCGACGGGCACGGTGGAGGTCCGTCTCTCCACGTTCGGCATCACCGACCGCGCCACGGAGACGTTCCTCACCAACCACACGCCGCTCGTGGACGGGGTGGACAACACCGCGCCCTCCAACCCGCTGATCTTCACGTTCCAGCAGATGGACTCTCCGGAGCAGATCCGCACCTACAACTCGTCGCTCGACGGCCTGCTGCGGGTCTTCAACAACGACTTCGAGGAAATCGGCACCAACGACGACAGCCTCGCGGTGGGCGGCTTCGGCCAGCGGTTCCAAGCCGGCGTGTTCACCGATCAGTCTCCCGACGGCGCCCACGCGTTCCTGCAGCGGGACCCGCGGCTGGTGATCCCCGTGGTCGCGGGCGAGACCTACTTCATCCAGGTCGAGAGCGCGTACCGCGACGCCTTCCTGGGCGCCGATCCCAACGATGCGATGGACGACCAGCCCGACATCGTCGATTGGCGGCACGCGCTGGGCGCCTACGAGCTGCTCATCAACAACACGCAGTCGAGCAACGGCATCGACGACTACGAGAACTTTGATCCCGCCAACAGCCTGAGCATCTCGACCGCGATCCCGTTCGATCGCACCACGGGCGATGGTTCTATTTCCGGTGTCATCGACAATGTCCAGGCCGGCGCGTTCGTCAACCCCGACGACACCGACCTGTTCAGCTACGTCGGGCTCAACCGCGGCACGATGACCGTCACGCTCACGCCCACCAACCCGACGCTCAAGCCGGTCCTGAGGGTCTTCGACGGCGGCGGCCTATCGCTCGGCACGGCGACTGCCGCCGCGCCGGGAACGCCGGTCACGCTCAACGTCACCGCCCAACAGGGTGCCCGCTTCTACATCTCCGTCGACGGCGATGGCGTGACCGAGGGCAGTTACAACCTCACCGTCAACGGCCCCGGCATCACCGACGACCACGTCAAGGACGGCGACTGGGCAGACGCGAGTCCAATCAGCCTCAACGCGTTCCTGGGCCAGTACACCGCCACCGGGTTCATTGAGAACACGGGCGATTCCGACCTGTTCAAGTTCCACGCCGAACAGTACGAGATCGCCACGGTGAACGTCACCTCGACCGACACGACGATGAACCCCTTCGTCTTCGTGTGGGAAGAGAACGCCAACACCGTCGATCCGGCGGACGGGCACCGTGAGTACCGGCTCGTCGCGGCGAACGACGACGGGCCCGGCACGGGCACCAACTCGCAGGCCTCTTTCAGCGTGACAGCCGGCAAGGACTACTACGTCGTGGTGGTCGGCGCCGACGTCAACCTCAACTGGGGTCACTACACCGTCACAGTCGACGTCGCCCCCACCGACGATCATCCCAACCTGACCGACTTCCCGTTGGCCACGCAGTTCGACCTGGCCGCGACGTTCGATCCGCTAACCTTCACCAGCACCGCTTCTCTGAACGGCAACATCGAGGTGGCGACCGACGACGACATGTTCCGGTTCATCGCGCCCGCCACGGGCACGGCGACCGTCGCCCTCACCACGCCCACGAGCAACCTCGCGGCCGATATCGAGGTCTACGACTCGGCCCAGACGCTCTTGGCGACGGGCGTGGGGACCAACGGTTCGGCTTCCGTCATGCTCAACGTGACGGCCAACACCCAGTACTTCGTGCGGGTCCGTCCGGGCACCGTCGGCGCGGGCCAGCCCGACCTGACCGGCGCATACACACTGACCGTCTCCACCGCCCCGATCGACGACTACGCCAACGCGGGCGAGTGGGCCTCGCCCAATGTCGGCAACATCACGCTCTCGCCCACGACCGGCGTGGGCGTGCTCTCGGGCCTCATCGTCCCGAGCACCGACACGGACCTGTTCAAGTTCACCACGCTCTCCGGAGGCAACGTGCAGGTGCGCGTCAAGACCGTGGGCAGCAACCTCGATCCGTTCGTGCGGATCTACAACTCCGCCTTCGTCGAGATCCCCGGATCGACGAGCAACGGCGACACCGCCTCGCTCACGTTCCCCGCGCTCGCGGCCGGTGAGGTCTATTACGTCCTAGTCCTGCCCGACTCCGATGCAACCGGCACCACGGCCGTCGGCACCTACTCCGTCGAGGTCACCGGACGCACCTCCAGCGGCGGCGGCGGCACCGGGCCCGACGACCACGCCAACGCCGGCGAGTTCGGCGACGCCACGCTGATCCCGCTCGACGCCCGCACCGGCTTCGGCTCCGACACCGGCGTGATCGACTACGGCGGAGACACCGACCTGTTCAAGTTCGTCCCGGCCGCCGGCGGCAAGGCGGGCGTGCAGATCAAGACGCCCTCGGGCGGCCTGGTCGACGGGCGCGTCAAGATCTACAACAAGAACTTCGTCCTTATCGCGCAGGACGCGGCGGGCATCCCCGGCGCGACCGCCGCGGTCAACTTCGACACCACGGTCACGTCGAGCGCGGACATCTACTACATCCTTGTCGAACCGATCGGCACCGCGCAGGGCTCATACACCGTCGAGGTCAGCACCCAGCCGATCACGCACTTCCTCTACTACCCCGAGGGCTTCGCCGGCGCGACCATCGACGAGTTCGTCCCCATCGTCAACACCAACACCTTCGCCGTCTCGTACCAGGTCTTCGTCCGATACGAGACCGGGCCGCAGAACAACAGCCCCATCGCCGTCGGCACGGTCAACCCCAAGAGCCGCGGCGGGATCACCATCAGCAGCAAGAGCGGCACGTCTCTGGTCGATCGCGGCCGCGCCTACGCACTGGAGATCCAGTCCACGGGCCAGCTTGGCGCCACACTCAGCCACTACGACTTCAACGTCAGCGTGGGCGAGGCCTTCACCGATCGTATCTCGACGACCTGGACCTTCTCTCAGGTCGACAAAGACCCCACCACCTACCGCGACTTCCTCGTTTTCTACAACCCTTCGGCCACCGACGCGACGCTCACGATCGACCTGATCTACGACAACGGCACGGTCTCTTCCTTCCAGCAGTCGGTCAAGGCCCTCCGGCGCGGCGGTATCAACATCGATGCAGACGGGCGCGTCGCCCAGAACGGGCGATTCGGCGTCCGCATCACCTCGACCGTCGGAATCGTCGCGGCGCTCTCGAGCTACAACCTCGCCAACAACGGCGGCGACGGCCTGCTCGGCGACGCCGACGGCGGCACGACGGCCGCCATCATCCCCAACATCTCCAGCGGCGGCGGCGTGTCCTCCTCTCTGTCTTTCCTCAACACCAACTCGACGCCCGCGACGATCACCGTGACGGCCTCGTACGCCCGGGTCGATCTGCCCGATCTTGTGCGGGTCATCACCGTCCAGCCCAACCGCCAGTTCACCATATCGCTCGCCACGCTGGGACTGATCAACAGCCAGGCCGCGGGAATCAAGTTCACCTCCAACGTGCCGGTCACCGGCTCGGTGTTCGAGTATCAGAACGGCGACGGCGACGCCACCGCCGCGGCAACCGTCGCCGCCCGCGAGTACGTCTTCGGCGACCTCTTCGTCAACCCCGCCTACGCCGGCGTCACCTACATCGAGAAACTCGGTCTGTTCAACCCCTCGGCCACAGCGATCGACGTGACCGTCAAGTTCCTCTTCGTCGACGGCACCACCTCCGACCTCGTGGTCAACGTGGGCGCCCGCGACTTCGGGTTCGTCCAGATCGACCAGGCGACGCAGATCCTCAGCCGCGGCACGCCGACTGCGTTCTCGCTGGACATCACCTCGCAGACGCCGATCGTCGCCTCGCTTACGCACTACGACCTCTTCCTCAACGGCGGCTGGAGCACGCTCGGCGCTCCGATCGGCCTGACCGTCCCGGTCTCGACCATCATCTGACGGCCCATACCGAGCGCAGCACAAGAGGCGTGATCCTGCTGGATCACGCCCCTTTCATTCTCTTTCGTTCGATCTCCGGACCAGCGATCAGTACGCCGTCGGGAACCCGCGGCAATCCGCGAAGATCACCCGCTCGATCACCGACTTGTTGTCCTCGGTCATGCCCTCGAGTTTTTCGAGGTACGAGGCGACCTGCCGCGTCAATGTCTGCTTCTCGGGCTCGGTGAGCTGCGTGTGCCGCGCGCGGGCGATGATCTGAGAGATGCCCTCGCGGATCTCCGCCTTGCGCTGCTCGAGCACCGCCTCCACCCGCTCGGCGTGCTTGTTCTTCACCTGAAGGTAGATGGAGACCTGCCAGACCCAGGCCTGGCCGGTGGTCATGTTCTGGAACTTGTCGTTGACCAGCTCGATCTCGGTGGTTTTCTCCGACTCGTCGTCGTGCAGCACGGCCTCGGGCGTCTCGCCGTGGCTGGCCTTGGGCCCGCCCGCGCCGAGGATCACGAACACGCCCGCGGCCTCCGCCACCATCAGGCCCGCCACGATCCCGATCGTCTTGATCGGGAGCTTCTTCTTCGGTGGCGCGGCCTCGGTCCCCTTCTCCGCGGCCGGCGCGGCTTCGGCTTTCTTATCGGCCATGACAAAGCCCCTGACGGTCACGATCCGGGCGCGGACCTCCCGCGCGTGCAGCGTGTCCCGGCTCTCCTTCGGGTATTTTGGTCCCCCGGATTAGGCGGCCTTGCGAGCTGCTGAGGTGCCACGGGCGACTTCCGCCGGGTCCGTCGGCAGCAGGCGGGACAGCCGAGCGAGTGTCTGGTCCCGGTCGAACCGTGCGTGCACGGCGAGCACGGCGACCTTGGCCGCGTGGGCGAGGACCTCGCTTTCGGCGTTCCGACGCAGCAGCGCCTCCGCCAGCCGCCCGCCGATGCACAGCCAGACGATCGAGCCCGCGACGAGGCCCAGCAACTGCACCGCCGCCGGTGACGCGACCGACCACGGTGAGCTCAGACGCAGGGTCATCAGCACCGCAGCGCTGCCGCCCGCGAGCAGAGCCGCGAGCGAGCCCCACCGGCACGCCGCCGCCGCGAGGGCCCGCGTGTCGCCCGCTTGGTGCGTTGTGCGATCCTCTTCCGCCTCGATCGCCGAGCGAACCAGACGCTCGTCCGGGTCGCGGATCAGCAGATGCAGGCCGGACACAAGCATGGGGTGCGCCGCCGCCCGCGGGTCCGTCGCCGCGGGCAGGAGCCCATCGTCCCTGGCGATCTGCGCGATGTCCGCGAGATCGGCGAATACCTGTTCCAGCGGCCGCCGGGGCGCCAACAGGCGTCGCGCCGCGTCGGGCAGGCTAAGCGCCCTCGCCAGCACGATCGCGAGCAAAGCGGCCGCGCCCGCGACCACGACGATGATCCACGCGGGCGTGTCCGCGGGAACGGTCAAGGGCCGGCCGAGAGTCGCCGCGAGCGCGGGCGCCGCCGCGGCCGCAATGAGCACCCCGATGATGACGATCAACGTGCGGATCACGGCGGAGAGGTCCCCGGTGTTGAGTACGAGCACGAAAGCCCGACCCCTGTTTATCGGGACTCTGGCGCGCGGGATTGAGTTTCCGCAGTGCGGACTGGGAGTCACCCACCCCCGCCCGCCGCAACCGAAGTTATCGGCCCAGAACCAGGAGCTGTTGCATCAACTGATCGGTCGTGGTGATGACCCGCGACGAGGCTGAATAGCCCGTCGACGCGAGGATCAGGTTGATGAACTCCTGCGAGAGATCGACGTTGGACAGTTCGAGCGCTCCTCCGACGATCTTGCCTGCTCCCAGAGAAAGCGGTTCGCCGACCACGGGCGTGCCGCTGTTCGGCCCGGGCGTAAACAAGTTCGACCCGATGTCCACGAGGCCCTCGGGATTGGCGAACGTCGCCAGTGCGATCTGACCGACCGTGCGGGTCAGTCCGTTCGTGAACGCGCCGGTGATGATCCCGTTGGCCCCGACCGCATACGACGCGAGCGTGCCGATGGGCGCGCCGTCCTGGTACGTGGCGGCCAGCACGGAGCCATCCGAGCCCAGCGCGGTGACAGAGTCGGAGTCGGAGGCGAACTGGACCTCGAAGTCGAGCGGACTGGCCGCGCCCGTGCCGGTGCGGTCGAGACGGACGCTGAACCCAGACGGGCCCACGAGCCGGCCGTTGGAATCGAAATCGACGGTGCCCGTGCCCAGCGCGGTCGCGACGCCGGTGTCGTCGGCCGAGTCCGCGTAGTAACGCCAGGTCGTGCCGTTCCCGCCCTGTTTGGATTCGAGCACCATCGTGAGGTCCACGCTCAGCGGCGCGCCCAGCGAGTCGTAGACGACAAAGGTGTTGCGCACCGACTCCCCGTCGGCGTCCGCATCCTTGTTGAACGTGAATGGCGTGGAAGCGACCGTGCCGTCGCTGTTGCGGATCAGGAAGTCGCTGGAGCGGAACTCGAAATCGTTGGCGGTGCCGCCATTGCCAACGACGGTGATCACACCCGACCCCGCGTCCAGGCTGACGCCCGGCGTCCTGCCGTCTGGGTTGGCCGGAGCGTCGGTGTTGATGCCCAGGGCCTGCGACATGAAATCCATCAGGTTCTGCACGGTGGTGGTTGAGGTGATGTCCAGCGTCGCCGTGGGCACCGTCTTGGTTCCCCGTTGAGCGCCGGCGATCTCAAACCGTTGCCCGACCGTGAAGAGCGGCTGCCCGGGATCGTTCGGGTTTTCGACGTCGGTGACCAGGCTGGTTGGTGGGAGCGCATCCGGCCCGACCGGCCCGCCGAGCAGCGCCAGCGCGTTGAGTGTGTGCCGGGAGCCCTGAGTGGGCAGGTCGCCGTCGGCGTCGAGGTTGCCCGCGAAGTGTACGCTGCGCGTGGCCTCGGCCAGCGTGAGTGTGCCGACGGGGATGTTCAGATCCACGAGCGAGCCGGACACGATGTTGAAGTTGCTGTCGACCGTGTATCCCTGCACGCGCTCGCCCGAGATCGTGACCAGGTCGTTGGTCGAGTTCTGGCGGAACGCGCCCGCACGCGTGTAGTATGGCGTTGAACCGCGGTTCACGATGAAGAACCCGTCGCCCTCGATCGCAAGATCCCGAGCGTCACCCGTGGCGGAGAGCGCACCGCCGGAGAAGTCCCGCTGTGTCCCGGCGATCGCCACGCCGAGCCCGATCTGGCCCGGGTTGGTGCCGCCGGTGTTGGTGGACGGAACCGTGCCGATAGAGAACGTCCGCGAGAACTGCGAAGCGAAGAGCATCCGGTTCGACTTGAACGCGGTGGTGTTCGAGTTGGCGATGTTGTTGCCGATGACGTCGAGGTTGCGGGCGTTGGCGGTGAGGCCGGAGAGCCCGGTGAACAGCGCGGTGGTGGAAGCCATGATGAGGTTCCGATGACGGCGAAGAGGGAGGGAAAGAGAAGTTGATCGGGAAATGGTTTCGGGTGCTGCCCGAAACGCGTCGTCGCGATGTCCGGTCGGGGTCGAATCAGGCCGCCTTCTCCGAAGGCCTCCCACCACCCACGGCCGCGAGCAGGGTTGCCAGCGATGGCGACGAGACCTGGGCCGCGGGCACGGGGATCGTCGCGGATGCCTGAGACGCGGACAGTCGTTCGGTATCGAGATTGATCACCCCGTCGATACCGGCCAGCACGCCGGCCGACAGGTCGGCGGCGCCGGTGATCTCACGGTTGGCCACATCGAGCTTCACGGCCTGACCGCCGATGAGCACCAGCGCGTTGCGGACACCCGCGACCTCGGCTTTGTCGGCGGCGAGCGAGATCTGCGCGAGCTGGTCCTCCGTGAGCTTCACCTTCGCGTTCGGGCCGATCGAGACCGGGCGGTTCGAGGCGAGCTCTCCGGCCTGGGCTCTCCTGAGCAGGTCGGCGAACTGCCCGGCCGCGACGGACCCGGTCACACCCGCTGGCGGCGTCGAACCGGGCACGGCGGCCCGGCGGACACCCGAGGCGAGCTGTTGGAGCAGGTAAGAGGCGATCGTGCTCATGTGTCAAGCCTTCGCTGCGGCAATCGAGTCGCGACGGATCGGGCGAACAAGCCGGCCCAGTTCCGCTCAACCGGCCTGGGGCACACCCTGCATGATGTCGACGTTGGCGAAGGGCACCAGGAAGTTGTTGGACAACCGCAAGAGCGGCCCCTTCTCGTTGCGCGCGACCGCGACGACCTCGCCGACGACCCGCTGTCCGCCCTCGGTCAGGCCCGAGACGTACTTGCCGATGAGCGAGCCGGCGGTCGAGAGCTGGTTCTGCGTCAGGATCGCCTCGAGCTTGTCGGTGAGGTTGATGTCCGACTGGATGCTCCGCAGGCTCGACAACTGCTGGAGCATCTGGTTGCTGTCGTTGGGCTTGAGCGGGTCCTGGTTCGAGAGCTCCGTGAACATGATCTTCACGAACTGCTCGCTGGTCAGGTCGTTAAAGGCGTTGGGCGTGACCGAGCCCACCGTGCTGGTCGCGTCGAGTGCAGAGATGCCGGCCATACGAGTGCCCTTTCGATCAGGCGCGGAGCCACCGCCGCGATGCCGCCGCGATCACACGTGCCGCCGTGCGCCGCTACGCGAGGGCGTCGATCGTCAGACGCAGGGCTCCGCCCTCGTTCTGCCCGATCTGGAACGGAAGTCTCGTGCTGTCCAGGTAGATGGGCCGCTCCGCGGCCGCATCGTCGAAGAACGAAGGGGGTCGGGGAGCGTCCGTGCTCCCCTGTCCCCGATCCGGTCGGGCCTCCGGCCCGTGATGTCCGTTGCGATGAAGATCGAACGAGTGCTGTTGAGTTCCGCCGCCCGGTTGCTCCGACGCTCCCCCGCTCCCATTTCCGCCAACCCCCGGGTGTCGTCCCCCTCCCCCCCCGTCGGGATCCACCGATCCGGGCGCGTGCCCGGGCTGGTGATTGAAATCAGCCCTCGCATACGGCGTGCCAGTCGCCAAACCCAGCGGATCGCCGAGCGGGCGCTCGCGCGGCAGGCGCACGACCTCAAGCCCGTCGATCGCCATCCCGCGGGCCTCCAACGACGCCCGCAGGTGCCCCAGCGAGCCATCAACCGCCTTGCGAGCCTCGGCGCTGGTCACCTCGAAGCGGGCCGAAACCCCCGAACGTTCGCGATCGAACGCCACGCGGATCCTGAGTTGACCGAGCGCGGCGGGCTGCAGGCGCAGCACCACCTCGCTGGTGCTCTCCGCGCGTGAGCCTCGTGCTTGCGCAATGGCCGCGCTCAGACCGCGCACGAGTTGCGTCTTGAACTCGTTCCGGCCATCAGCCGTTTCGCCGGATTGGCGGGCCGCGCTTGCCGTCCGCCCGGCCTTGCCGCCGTTTGTCGAATCCGTGCCCCGCCCGCCGACCTCGCCATGTGCGATCACAACCGGTTGACCTCCCCGTCCTCCTTCCCCCCCTCCCCCCGCGTCCGTCGGCGCGGCCCCGGTCGAGTCCGTTCGCGCCCTACTCCCCGGACCAGTCTGAGACGCCTGGACGGCCCCCGGAGCACCCACCAAACTTGTTGCGGCCTTGGCCTGCGCCGCGGGCGATTCGCGCGAAGCCGAACCCGCCGCATCAGTTCGCCCTTCAATCTGCCGTCGATCACCGCCGGACCCCGGGCCCGCCTCCTGCTCGGATCGCGTCCCGGCCCCGTGCGGCGAAGGCTGCTCGTCGCGCATCGCGGTCTCTCTACCAACGCTCGAACCGCGCTCGCCGCCATCGGCCGCTTGCGTCTGAGACCCGGGGCTCTGATCGACAACCACCGACTGGCGGGCCCCGCTGGGGCGCGATGTTCGCTCGGCTCCTGCACGCCCGCCTGAACCGTGCGATTCGTCCGGCTGTTTCGTCGCGGACCTGGCGAACGAGTCGGGTGATTCCGGACGAAACTGGAACGTTCCTTGCAGAATCTGGTTGTTCAGGAGCCGGATCGTCACCGGGCGCTCGGGCGCTGCCGCGGGCACGGGTCGATCGGCCGTCCCGGTTGCTCCCGCCCCACCCGCAGTTTGATCCGCGACCTCTCCAGCGTCCGTCTTTCCAGGTTCGGATTTCGTCTGTCGCGACGGACCGTCGGTGCCCGAGGCATCGGAGGCCGCGGTCGCGGGGTCGTCTCCTCCGTCGGCCTCCGCGGCCGGCTTGTCTCCCACACTTTCTTTTTCTGCGGGCGTCGTCAGCGCACCCCGCTCAACCCCTGCCCACCCACTGTTCCCGTCACCATCCGATTCCACTCCACCCGGACGGTCCTCGCGCAATTTGCGCAGGTCGTCGGCGAAGTCTGCGCACCGGGTGCTCGATTGTGCCGCGAGCAAAAGCGATGTTCGCCGCTCAGAGAGCGGTCCGATGGTGTCACGGGTTGGGGCGAAGACCGGATTCATCGGCGGCGGAGAGGGGCGGGCCGGCTGCGCGGCCCAGGGATGCGGCCTCGTTCTGTGGGGACAGCCCCCGCGTCCGTAGGCGTTCGAGCAAATCCGCTGCCACAGCGGGCTCGCCCTTGACGAACTCGGCCAGCACCTTGCTCCGCTTGGATTCATCCATTTGGGCCAGGTATGCCACTACCTGGTCCACGTTCCGCGACTCGAGCATCGCCTGCAGCACGGCCTTGGCGTCTTTGGGCCGCTGGTTCTCGAGGGCCGAAAGGGCGATCTTGAACTGCTTCGTTCCTTCCATTTCGGCGATGCGCTGTCGCTCGGAGGCGAACGCCGTCCGCGCATCTGCCAGCGCCTTCTCCCGGCGCTCCAGGTCGGTCAACTGCCGGAACAGTCCGTCACGCAGGTTCTCGAGCTCCTGCCGCTGGCGGAGCACGAACTGCAACTGCTTCTCCGATTCCAGTTGCTTCTCCGAGATCCGCTCAGCGGCCGTCTCGGGCGGAATAGCCCGGCGGGCCTCGTCCGCGGCCTTCTTCTTCGCCTCGGTCACCTCGGCCTCGGCCGAGATGCGGGTCTGTTCCTCCTGCGCCTGCGTGACCGAAAGCATCGCGCGGATGGTCTGGATGCGGTGCTTGCTCAGACGGTCCGTGGTCTGCAGCCAGACCAGCAGCCCGCCGATGGCGATGACGTTCGCGATGGCCAACGTCGAAACGATCATCCAAATCCGCTTCATGGTTCATCGCTCCCGTCTGATCGGGGTAAGACCAACACCGACTCCGTCCACCGGTGGCGCATCACCGCCAGTTCGTCGAGCGCCGCCGCTTCGCGTCGCAGTCCTTCTCGCCTGTGGGCCTCCAGGGCCCGATCCTTGAGCAGTTGCACCGCCTTGCGCTCGGCCGTGGCTTTCAGCAGTTCGGCCCGCGCCAGGTCCAGCCGCTTGAGCGCGCCGGCGAGCTCCATCGCGGCCCGCTGTGCCCGCACAGCCAGGTGCAGCGACGCGCTCGCGGCCGCGCGCACCCCGTTGAGCCCTGTCCCCATCGCCCCATCCGAACCCCGCACCTCCGCGGGTTGCGCGGATGGATGGAGCCCGGCCCGGAGGCACCGACGCGTGTCGAGCAGCTCTTCCTGAATGGATCGCAGCACCGACTCGCCCACGAGTCGCTCGCGTTCCAGAGCCGCGACGCGCAACTGCGCGTGCTCTTCGAGTCGCTCGCGTTGCTCCAGCACCGGCTGCAATCGGAATACGAAGCCCCGCGCCATGGATCAAGCCCTCCCCGCGCCCGCGGCCGCTCTGCCCTGGCTGTTGACGGCCGCACGATGCAACGCCGCACCGATCTCCACGGCGAGCTTGACCATCCGGTCGCGCGCGCCTGAGTACCCGCCCGGCTCGGGTGTGCGCAGTTGCTGCTGGAGCAGGTCCACGATCTGCGGGTAGTACGCTATCGCCACGTCGGCCTCGGGGTTGGAGCCCTTGGCGTAGGCGCCGATCTGGACCAGATCCTCGACCTGCCGGTACGTCGCCAGCATCCTGACCAGTTGTCGGCGTGCCGCGACATGCGCCTGGTCTGTCACGTCGTCGGCGACGCGGGAGACCGAGTCGAGCACGTCCACCGCCGGGTAGTGCGCCCGCTGAGCAAGCGCCCGAGAGAGGATGATGTGTCCATCGAGGATGCCCCGGGCCGCATCGGCGATCGGCTCGGTCATGTCGTCGCCCTCGACGAGAACTGAATACAGGCCCGTGATCGAGCCGCCCGGCGCGGATTGCTCGCCGGGCGCCGAAGCGATCACCCCGGCCCGCTCCAGCAGCCTCGCGAGCGCGGCGAACACACTGGGCGTGTACCCCCGCGTCGCCGGCGGCTCGCCCACCGAGAGCCCGATCTGCCGCTGCGCGTGGGCGAACCGCGTGACCGAGTCCATGATCAGCATCACGGCCTTGCCGTGGTCGCGGAAGTGTTCGGCGATCGAGCACGCCGCGAGCGCGGCCCGGACACGCAGCAACGGCGACTCGTCGCTCGTCGCGGCCACCACGACACACCGCTTCATCCCTTCCTGACCGAGGTTGTTCTCGATGAAGTCCCTCACTTCACGTCCCCGCTCGCCGATGAGCGCGACAACCGAGACATCGGCCGTTGCGCCCCGCGCGATCGCGCCCAGGAGGGTTGACTTGCCCACACCCGGCCCGGCGAACACACCCATGCGCTGGCCGCGGCCCAGCGTGGTGAACAGGTCGATCGCCCGCACGCCCGTGTGCATCGGCTCGTTGATCCGGGCCCGCGACAGGGGCGACATCGGCTCGGGGTCGAGCGGTCGCGGCCAGGGCCCGTGGATCGGGCCGCGACCATCGATCGGTCGTCCGAGGCCGTCCACCACACGCCCGAGCATCGCCGATGAAACACCGATCGTCTGCGTGGCGTGCAGGCCGACCACCCGGTCGCCCGCGCGGATGCCCGTCGCGCCGGAGAGCATCATGACGATCGCGCTCGGGCCATCGAACCCCACGATCTCGCCGAGTGTCTCCGACCGCGCGGCCGGCGCTGCGTCTCGGCCCGGCACGGTCGCGGAGTGCCGAGCGTGGCGATCCACGGCCACCAGCGAGCCGACGGGCATGGGCAGGTCTTGCACGAGCAAGGTCAGGCCGCGCAGCGCCGACACCCGGCCCGAGAGCCGCATGGGCTGGAGGTGCCCGAGCGTGTTGATGTGCGACCCGAGCCCGAGCATCGCGTTCATTCCCCGGACGTCCCCTCCCCTCCCGCTCCTCCCAGGTCTGACGGTGCACCGGCATCTCCGGGCAAGAGTGCTTCGACGATGCGATCGAGCTGCGTGCGGACCGAGGCGTCGATCTCACCCGGCGCGAACGCGCCCGCCGCCGCCTGCCCGCGCATGCTCGCTACGCATGACCCGCGCCCGACCGCGGGATCGTCTAAGAGTTCGACGTGCCGGGCCTGCGAAAACTCGGACATCAGCCGCGGCAGCGCGTCGGTAATGACGGGCCGATCGTCGGGATGGATGCGGACGACCAGCTCGGTGGGCCGGACGATCACCTTCATCACCGCCTCCAACTGCGCGGCCGCCACGGCGGGGTCGGCCCGGATCGCCCGCTTGGTCACTCGCTCGGCGATGCCCAGCGCCAGGCGCAGGACGTCTCGTTGACAGAGCATGAGCATCTCGTCGCGATCAGCGGCGAACTTCGCCAGCGACGCGCTCCAGCTCGATTCGATCTTGTCCAGGCGCTCCTTGAACTCGGCGATGGCCGCGGCGCGGCCTTCGGCGAGGCCGGATTTGTGGCCCTCGGCCCGCCCTTGCTCCATTCCGCTGGCGCGCCCGACTTCCGCCGCACCGGCCAAGATCCGCTCGCGCTCGACCCGGGCCTGGCTCGTGATCGTCGCGCCCTGGACACGGGCCTCGGCGACGATTGCGGAGGCCTGGCGTTGCAGATCGCCCAGATCGAGCACGATGGCGTCGCGGGCGATTTCGCGGGCGTTGGATTGCTTGATAAGTGCCATGAGCGGGTGGCGAGTTATGTGGTGCTTTTATGATATATAACGTGCGCTATTTACTGCGCCTTCTATTTGTTATTAGCAATTTCAAATGTCAGATTTGATACTCATCGGCCTCCCACTCCCGCCTTCTCCTCGGCCCTCTACCCTCGGCCCTCTTCTTCACACAATCAGATCGCTTTCCCCTCCGCGTCCGGCGATGATGATCTCGCCGCTATCCTCCAGCCTGCGCACGATGTCGACGATGCGTTGCTGCGCGGCCTCGACGTCGCTCACCCGCACCGGCCCCATGTACTGCATGTCCTCCTTGATAAGGGTGGCGGCCCGCTCGGACATGTTCTTGAAGATCTTCTGCTGCAGCTCGCTGCTCGCGGTCTTGAGCGCCAGCCCCAGCTCGTCGTTGTCGATCTCCTTGAGAATCATCTGGATGCCCTTGTCGTCCACCTTCAACACGTCCTCGAAGACGAACATCAGGCGCCGGATCTCCTCGACCAGCTCCGGGTCCTCGGCCTCCAGCCCCTCCATGATCGCCTTCTCGGTCGCGCGATCGGCCAGGTTGAGGATCTCCGCCACCGTCGGGATTCCCCCGGCCTTCTCCATGCTCTGCGTGAGCATGTTGGACAACCGGCTCTCCAGCCCGCGCTCCACCTCGCGGATGACCTCCGGGTTGGTCTGCTCCATGTTCGCGATGCGCTTGACCACCTCGATCTGCTTCTGCATCGGCAAGCCCGCCAGGATCTCCGCCGCCTTGTGGTGCGGCAGGTGGCTGACGATCAGCGCGATCGTCTGCGGGTGTTCGTCCTGGATGAACGTCAGCAGGTTTTCGCTCTCGGCCTTCTGCAGGAACGAGAACGGTGTCTTCTGAACCTGCGTCTGGATCTGCTGCAACACCCTGTCCGCCGACTGGCTGTCCAGCGATTCCTTGAGCAGGACGCGGGCGTAATCGAGCCCGCCCTCGTTCACGTACTGACTCGCGACCGACAGGCTGTAGAACTCCTGCACCACCGCGCTCCGCAGCGTGCCGGGCACCCGACCCAGCCCCGCCAGTTCGCGCGTGACTTCCTCCACCGCCTCCGGCGCGAGTTGCTTGAGCAACTGGCTCGCGATCGCGGTCTCGAGCGTCATGAGCAGGATCGC
Source organism: uncultured Phycisphaeraceae bacterium (assembly GCA_964630785.1). GTDB lineage: Bacteria > Planctomycetota > Phycisphaerae > Phycisphaerales > UBA1924 > JADLCX01. The sequence goes on from CAZVZG010000019.1 coordinate 34,353, forward strand.
GGCCTTGGTCAGGCCGTCGAGCTCCTCCGGGCTGTTGGGGAGTTTCTCCCCGGGCTTACGCGGCATGGCTCGTTGTTCCGTCGCGCATCAGGCTTCCGGCGTCATCCAGCGGTTGAACACGGTTGCGGCCGACGAGGGGTTGCTCTTGACTAGGTCCGACACCTGCTCGAGCATCTTGCTTACTCGGAGTTCCTCGTCGTCCACTTCGATCCCCGACATCGCGGTGTCGCTCTCTTCCGCCTCGCCGACCAGGTCGCTCCCCGGCGCGAGCGCGGGCGGGATGCCTACAAGTTCTTCCGCCGTCGGCATCGGCTGACTCCGGCCCGCCTTGCGCACCATCAGCAGCATCAGGCCAATCGACACCGCGGCCAGCCCGCCCAACGCGACCTGCTTGACGAGCGAGTTGCCCAGCAGTCCGCCGCCCGAACTCCCGCCCAAGATGCCGCCAAGCCCCGCGGTGTTGCCGCCGCCCGTCGGCGTCGCACTGGCCATCGCCACCGGGATGAGCGACACGACCAGACTGCCCGGTGCAGCCGTCGGCCCCCCTGCGGCCTGCCCGACCTCGGTCTCGATGAGCGGGCGGAGCATTTCTTCCAGCTTCGGACGCTCGGCCTCCCACGCCTGATCAATCTCCGCGTCGGTTGGAGGTTTCGGCGCCGTGCCGCCCGCCCCCCCCGCTCCTCCAGCGCCCGCACCGGCGCTCGCTTTGGCCGCGAGGATCTCGGCGACGTAGTCCTTGGGCACGCTCACGGCGACGTTGATCTTCAGCGGACGGCCCTGCGCATCCACGCGGGTTTCGACTTTGTGCCCCGCGAGATTTTCATATTCGGTCTTGGAGGTCTCGTCGCTCGTGTTGCTCCGGCCGCCGCTTCCCGCGCCGCCGGCGCGATTGATGTCCAGCCCGATGTTGGCGCCCACGCCCGGCTCGGCGCCGCCGGCGCTCTCCGTGCTGGTCCGCGTGTCGGTCGATTCGCTCTTGACCAGCGCCTGCGTGCCCTCGCCCTTGGGAAGCACGCTGTCGGTGCGCGATTCCTTGCGTGACGCGTCCACGATCGCGTTCACGGACACGATCACGTTGGGGATGAAGGGCGAGAGGTGCTCGACGATCTTGTTCTGGACGCGCTCCTCAACCTTGGCCGCCTGCTCCAGGTAGGTCGTCGCGGCGAAATCCCCCGCCTGATTGGCGCGGTAACGGCGGCGCGTTGTGCCGTTGATGATCTTGACGTCGCCGACCGACAGACCCGCTACGGAACCCGCGACAAGGTCCGCCAGCGCATCGACCGATCCCTGGTCCAGCCCACTGCCCTGGTGCGTGAAGACGGTGACCTGAGCCGTGGGCCTCCGAGTGGCCGCACCGAGCCCGGTGGTGGGCGGGACGGAGATGAACACCGAGGCGTCGGTGATGCCGGGGAAGTTCTTGATGACCTGCGAGAGCTCGTTGGACAGCGCGATGGTGAACCGCTGGTCGAGCTGGGAGCGAGAACGCATCCAGTCCTGGCTGTCCATCAGCGACGCGAAGCTCAGCTTCTTGTCGGCGGGCAGGGCGCTGGCCCGCTGTAGTTGAGCCAGCACGGCGTACTGCTTCTCGACCGGCACCAGGACCTTGTCGCCCTCGGTCTTGTAGGTGATGCCCTGGGTTTCGAGGTATCCCGCCACCCGCTGGCGCTCTTCGGACGTGCCGCCCGTGAGCACCGAGACCATCTTCGGCGAGCCCGCATACTGCGACACCACGAACAGCGACATGAGCACGATGACCACCAGCGCCCCGATCAGCAGCTTCTGGCTCGGCCCGAGCTTGCCGAGCGATTTGCCGATGGTGTCCAGGATGCGCCGAAGCTGATCCATGCGGCCGGCCTCCGTGCCGACGTTCCCGCCGCGGCGGGACGGTTCGGCGCGATCCCCGCGCCGGCGCGAACTTGCCGCCCACGGCGGATTCCGCACGTGCAGTTATTCGGATCGGTCGATGCCTGCGCTTGAATGTCGGACTTGCGCCCCGTCGCGCAAAGTTTGCCGCAAACACCGAGCCCGACGCCCGCCGCGGCCTACGTGCGCATCTGCTTGATCTCTTCGTACGCCTGCGCGACCTTGTTGCGCACGGCCACGAGCATCCGGAACGCGGTGTCGGCCTTTTGCGTCGCGACCATTACGCCCTCGACGTCGTTGCGCCGGCCGGTCTGGAGGTCCTCGATGGCGGTCGTGGCTTCCTGTTGCAACTTGTTCACCTGCTGGATGTTCTCCATCAGCACGTCCTTGAACGTCGGCTGGGAGGGGTCCGCGGGTGTGCCGCCGGCGGGTGTTGGACGCTGGATCGGCGCACCGCCCACGCGTCCGAGCGAGCTGCCCATGAGTCCGAGAGGGTCCGACATCGGTGAGTCCTGATCGGGCCCCGTGCCGCGTCAACGTCAACACGGGTGCCCGGGAGAGTCTTCGGGTTCGGTCACCGGCGGGATATCCCCCGGTGAGAAAGAAACACACTAGGCGATTAATCGCAAGGCCTGTGCCAGCATCGTCTTGGTCGCCTCCGCAGTCGCGAGGTTGGCCTCGTAGGCCCGCTGGGCCTCGTACATGTTCATCATCTCAAAGACAGGGTTGATGTCCGGGTATTTGACGTACCCGTCCGCATCCGCCAGGGCGTTCCCCGGCTCGTAACGCAGCGTGAACGAGGGGTCCTTCTGGATCGACTGAACATGCACACCCAGCGACTTGGCGCCCGGGTCCGTGGCCGTCGGGTCGCCGGGGGAAAAGAACACCATTCGGCGTGCAAACGGCACATTGCGTCCTTGGGCGTCGGCGATGGTGTGCTGGTTGGCGATGTTCGCCGTGATGGCCTCCAGCCGGGTTCGCTGGGCGATCAGGCCGCTGGCGGGGATGTCAAGTGCGCCGTACATGATGGGTCTTGTCCCGGTAGTTCAGTGCGTCAACGAGCCGATCGGCTCGGCTCACGCCCGCTCCGCGATGGCGGACCGGAGCAACTCGAAGCGGGAACGCAGGAGTTCGGCCGAGAGCCTGTACACGGCGACGTTTTCGGCGTTGTCCTGCATGAGCCGTTCCAGATCGCGGTTGTTCCGGTCGTGAAACAAGATGTTGCCCGAGCCGCCGGACGGCGTGACCTGCAAGCGACCGTCCGCCCCGAGCGACACTTCCTCGGTGTCGGGGAGGTGCAGCTCCCCTCGCTGGTTGCCCGTTCGCTCCCGCCGCTCGTCGATCGCTTGGCGCAACGTTTGCGCGAAACGCGCCGGATCGGCGTCCTGTTGTTTGTAGTCGGGCGTTGAGATGTTCGCGATGTTGCCCGCGATGATCTGCTGGCGTGCGCCGGCGAAGCGCATGGTCAGTTCGAGTGACGGGATGGCGCCGGAGTTGGTGATCTCGGAAATCAGCATGGCGATTCAGGCCCGACTCGCAATCCGTATACCAGTCCCTGCCAACCTCCCCCGTCGCGGCGGAGAACAGCTCCGCCCTACAGGCTCTGCTCCACCAGTTGCAGTTCCTTCCACTTCTTGAGCTTGAGACCGAGCGTCCGGACTCCGATGCCCAGGGCCTGGGCGGTGCGTTGGCGGTGGCCGCCGAAGCGGACGAGCGTCTGCACGATCGCGTCACGCTCGATGTCGTCGAGCGGACGCCCGTCGATCGGCACGAGCCCCTTTTCATGGCCGGGCTTGCGTTCGACGAACGACGAGCCCGGCAGAGCCACCGCGTGCCCGTTGCCCAAAGTCCCGTTGGCGGTGTGGTTTGACAGGGCGGCGGGGGTCACGCTCGCGTTCCCTGCCCCTCCCTCTCGCTCGGTTCCCGCCGTCAACCATGGCTCGACCAACTCTCTCGCGATGACCTCCGCGCGGCAGAGCACGGCCGCCCGCTCGCAGACGTTCTGCAGCTCACGCACGTTCCCCGGCCACGTGTAGTGCTGCATGGCCAGCAGGGCGTCGGGCGCAATGGTGCGCACCGGCCGCCCCTCGCGATGGGCCGTTTGCTTCAAGAAACTCTCGGCCAGTGCCGGGATGTCCTCTGCCCGGTCTCGGAGCGGGGGCAGGTGGATCGGCAGAACGTTGAGCCGGAAGAACAGGTCCTGCCGGAACTCGCCCCGCGCGACCGCCCGCGGCAGGTCGCGGTTGCTCGTGGCGACGACGCGCACGTCGATGCCGATCGAGAGGCTCGACCCGACGCGCTCGAAGTTGCGCTCCTGCAAGACGCGCAGGAGCTTGGCCTGGATCCCCTGGCTGATCTCGCTGATCTCGTCGAGCAGCAGGGTGCCCCGATCGGCCAGTTCAAAGCGGCCTTTGCGCAGCCGTTCCGCGCCTGTGAAGGCTCCCTTCTCGTGGCCGAAGAGCTCTGACTCAAGCAGCGACTCGCTCAGCGCGGCGCAGTTGAAGGCCAGGAACGGCTCGCCCTCCGCCCCGCGCGGGCTGAGATCGTGGATGGCGCGTGCGACGATCTCCTTGCCGGTGCCGCTTTCGCCGCAGATGAGCACCGTGCCCTGACTTTCGGCGACGGCGAGGACCTGCTGCTTCACGCGGCGCATGACCGGCGAATCGCCGATGATCCGATCAAGCCCCCCGCCGCAGCCGAGACTTGCACCTCCGCCACCGTTCGTTCCCGCGACGGGTTCCTCCGCGGCCGTTCGGAGAAGCGTGTTCTCACGCACGAGCCTGGCGTGCTCGATCGCCCGCTTTACCGAGATAATCAGCTCGTCGCCCTCGAAGGGTTTAGTGATGTAATCGAACGCGCCGAGCTTGATCGCCTTCACGGCGGTTTCGACCGTGCCGAACGCGGTCATCACGACCAGCGGCACCGCGTCGTCGATCTGGCGGGCCTGCTCGATGAGCTCCAGCCCGCCTCCGCCGGGGCCGGGCATCTTCAGGTCGGTGACCACCGCGTCGGGCCTGCGCCGGGCGATGATCTCGACGGCGGCCGCGGCGTCGGGCGCGGTCACCACGTTGTAACCGGCCCGCGTGAGCGTCTGGCCCACGCTGTCGCGCAGCATTTCCTTGTCGTCCACCACCAGCACGGTGTTCATTCAGCGCCCTCCGTGACGCGTACGCGTTCTCGATCCGCGGCGGCACGCCGCCTGCCTCTGCTCCGAGCCTGGGCCAGCGCCTGGCCGCCGATCGGCTCCTCGTTCCGCTTGTTCGTGAATGGGACCTGGACCTCCACCGTCGCGCCGGTGACGCGCCCCCCATCGGTGATGTTTCTCACCGAGACCCGGCCGCCGTGCGCATCGACGATGCGGTGCACGATCGCCAGCCCGAGCCCCGTGCCCGTCGCCCGCGTGGTGAAGAACGGGTTGAACATCCGCTCCATCACATGGTCCGGGACGCCCGGCCCGGTGTCGGTCACCGAGAGCACGGCGAACGTGCGCTCGACACCGTCCGGATCGACGACCTTGCGGCAGGCCACGTCGGTGGTCAGCCGCAACTCCACGTTTCCGCCCGGGCGCTCGGCCATGGCCTGCACCGCGTTGGAGATGATGTTGACGATGGCCCGCTGGATCAGGAAAGGGTCGCACTCGATCTCGCGCACGGCCGAGCGCTGGTCGCGGCGATCGACGGCCACGGCCGCGGCGCCGTTCCCCGTTGCTTCCTCGATGGCCCGCGTGAACAGATCGGCGACGCCGGCCGCCGACGGACGGACGCTGAACTCCCTGGCGAATGCGAGCACGTCGTGCACCACGGCGTCGGCGGACCGAACGGCCGAAGTTATCCGCTGCGCCACTTCGCGCTCCGCCGGATGGTCTTTCAGGTCGTCGTCGAGCATTCGAGCGTAGAGGCGGATCGACCCCAGCGGGTTGCGGATTTCGTGGGCGATTCCCGCCGCCATCTCGCCCAGGGCCGCGAGTCGGCGCGAACGCTCCAACTGCTCGTTGGCCTGACGGAGTTCGTCCTGAAGTCGGGCCACCTCCGCCTGCAACCGCTCGTGCGCCGAATGCAGGCGCGACGTGGCATCGTTGAAGGCCCCGAGTAGTTCGGCGAGGTCCGCGGGTGACATCGCCGTCGCGGCGGATGCGCCGGTGGTCGCCATGCTCGGAGTTGTCGCGGTTGACATGTTCAAAGCGGTTGGTGCGTGGGCAATTGACCGATATCAGCCCTGACGATCGTGGAATCTCGGCCCGGTCGCTCCGCTTCCCGCGTATGCGGCCGCGGCGCCACGAAGCCGAGAGAGGTTCGCGAGTTCGTCCGCCACCCCGCGGCGTTGAGATTCGAGGGCCCGGCGGTCCTCGTCGTCACGCCGGCGGACCCGCTCGACGGACTCCGCGATACGGTCGATGCGGTTCTGGAGCGACTCCCGATCGGCGGCCTGAAGACGAGACATCGCGATGTCGCGCCGGTTGCGGAATGGTTCGAGCGTCCCGTTGATCTCGACGACGCGGTCGAGCACCGCCTGACGCTCGTTGAGCACGCTCAGCAGGCCCTCGGTCCGGCCGGCCTGCACGTGCGAGGACTGCGTCTCGCTTAGCCCTTCAAGCCTCACGCAGAGGTCGTACTGCTCGTCGAGCAGGCCCGCGACCGCGGCAAGCCATCTTGATCCCGGAGAATCGAAAGAGTTCTCACTCAGGACGGGCGGCCGTGAAGTTGTCGTGCTCGCATTCATTCAGAAGGCTCCCGTGCTTGTCGTCCCTCACGGCGTCGGCGCCGCCGCCTCCGCGCGCTCCAGGACGGTGCGGGCGTCCAGCCATCGCTCCCAGTGCTTCTTCTGCATCGGCAGGTCGGGCCGGTTCCAGACCTCGTCGGGAAACCGCGCGAGCTGCCGCCGCGCCCGCTCGTTGGCCGTGCGGGCCTGGGCCAGGCGGCCCTCGGCGAGGTAGGCGCTGACGATCTGTGCCATCGCCACCAGCGACGATGGGTCATCGGCGTACTTGAGCGCCGCGGCGTCATAGGCCGCGACCGCCTTGTCGTACTCGCCCAGGTCGAACGCGCAGTCGCCAACATAGAACGACGCGTTGCGGAGATAGGTCTTGTCGAGCTCGGTCATGCGGGCAGCGTCGGCGGCCTCCAGCCCTTGGCGCACCCGGTCGTAGAGCTTCATCGCGGTGCGCAAGTGCTCTAGCCGCTTGGCCTTGAGCTCGCCCTCGACCGATTGAGGGAGTGTCGCCGTCAGTGTTGTCTCGATGCGGTCCGCCTCCAAACGGTGGCTGTCGGCGAGCTTGAACCGGATCGCCTCGGTGTCGCCGGAGTCGCCGTAACGCTCGACCACCTCCTCGAACCGCACGATCGCGTCCGGGTAGCGGCCTGCGGCGTAGTACATGTTGCCGAGCTGGATCAGCGCCTCGCGGTAGTCCTTTGCGTCGGGCGAGAGCAGGCTGCCGTCCACGACCGACTTGAGGAGCGTCTCCGCTCGCACGTCGTTCTGCGGGTCTTTGTCGCCCAGGTAGCACATGGCCAGGGGCACGATCGAACGGTCGGCCCACGTGCCGGCGGCCTCGGGCTGCCCGGGGTCCGAGGTGGCCGCACGGAGTTCCTCGTAGAGGGCAATCGCCGGGGTGAAGTCTGAATCGGCCTGAAAGATCTGGGCCAGGCGGAACTTGGCCGCGGGGCGGTTGGGGTCGGTGTCCGAGGCCCCGTCCGCGTAGGCCGCGAACGCCTTGCGAGCCAGGTCCAGGTCGCCCGCGCGGTCGTACGAATCGGCCGCGGTCCAGAGGGACTCGGAGGAACGGTCGACGTCGGCCGCGGCAACTTTCTCGGCGTGGCGGCGGAAGTAGTCGCCCGCGGCCAGGTAGTAGCGTTTGACCTCGGCCCGCGTCGCGGGGTCGAGGTCCATCACGGTGAAATCCGCCGCGTGCGAGGCCTTGGCCTGCTCCATCCGCTCGTCGGCGAGCTCGCGGTTCGTCCGAGCCAGCGCCAGCACGATCGTCGCCGGCGTGTCGTTCTCACGGTAGAGCGACTCGGCCATCTGCGCGTAGCGCAGCGCGGTCAAGCGGTCATGGTCGTCGTCACGCTCGCGGTAGCGGTTCAACAGGCTTTCGGAAACGGCGTCACGTCCAACATCGCGGGGGGCCTCACCCTTTCGCACCGCGTCCACAACCTCCGCGTAACGCTCAAGGCTCTGATCGAAATCCCGGTCGACGGCATCAACCTCGGCCAGCCCAAGCACCGCGGGCAGGTACGAGGGTGAACTGCGGTACTCGTTGACCACCTTGGTGAACCGCTCGCGGGCTTGCGCCAGGCCGCGCTCACCACGGTTTTGGGCGATTCGCCCGAGCAGCAGCGTGGCCCGTGCCCGCAGCAGGCTGCCCGCGTCGAGCAGGCCGTCGGCGGCGTCGAGCTGCTTTTCGGCGTTGTCGGGCTGCCCGGCCTCGAAATAGGCCTCTCCGAGGAGCACGTACAACTCGCCGGTGCGCCCGGGCGTCACGTCGCGCAGCCGCTGGATCTCGCGGAGCAGCTTGGTGATCGCCTCCTCCACGCGGTGCAGGCTCAGAAGCAACTCCGTCTGCTTGACCAACACCCACGAGCGGTCCTCGGGCAAAGCGTCCGGATCGGTCGCGATGTTGGCGAGCAGGTCAAGCGTGAGCGGTTCGCGACGGTCCTTGGCGGCGAGGTTGTGCTCGATGACCTCGCGGGTCAGTTTCGTGCGCTGGGCGTTCTGGTCGGCGGGCAGCGATCCGATCCGGGTCAGGGCCTTGTCGATGTCGCCAACACCGATCAGCGATCGGGCCAAACGCACAACGTCGTCGGGCTGAAGTTTCGCCCCCTCGTGCTCGGCCGCCAGGTAGTCGTCGATGATCGTGCGGTAGTTCGGCTCCAGGCTGATCGCCATAGCCTGTTGGGCGCCCGAGAATGCCCGGGCCCTGGCGAGCCTGAACCGGATGATCTGGTCGGTCGTCGCCTTGCCCGAGTCGATGAAACCCCGAGCTCCCCCGTTGAGCTCGGCGATGGCCTCGTCGAACTTGCCCGCCTCCACGAGGCGTTCGGCCTCTTGCAGCGGCGAGGACAGGTCGGCCTCGGGCTGTGATCGGAACCAAACGACCAGCCCGCCGATCAGCAGCACGACGGCCAGCACAAGCGTGGGGATCTGCCACAAGTTGCGCCAGGAAGTCGAGACCGCTCCCCCTCCGAACGGCTTCGTTTCGCCGCCGGTCCCGGACGCTTCCGAACCCTGCCTGGGCCTGGCCTCCGCCACTGATACATTCCCCTTGACTGACGCGGCGACGCTCCCGGATCCTCCGGAACCCGCGACGACGCGGGCGATCGGCAGAGTTTGCCGATCGCCGGGCCTCATATCGGGCGACAAGGGCACGATCCTTCTGTTTGTGGAGCAGGAACTGCGCCCCCCGCCTCCGCCCCCCCGTTCCTCGTCCCCGTGTCCCCCCCTCCTCCACCAAACTGCCCACAAAGGTCAGGACCGCCTCCACCGCATCCGCACTTCAGAAGAAGCGCTCGACGAGATCAGCCCTGTTCACCCTGCTCGGATGCGGTCATCAGCACCAGCGTCTTGGCGAGCAGGTCGCCCGGGTGACGGCGGTTGATGTCCACCAGCATGAACAGGCCGAGTACCGGCGCGAACCACTTGACCAGGTTCCTCACCAGGCACTGCCAGAACACCGGCCTCGACAGCGATTGCTCGCCCTGCGCGGCACCCGCGGCCGAGGGCTCCGTTCTGGCGGCGTGGGGACGGACCGAGGCCACCACGCACCCCGTGAGCAACTTGCCCAGCGAGCGACCGAAGAGCCACTCGCCGAGTGTGGCGTGGGCCGCGGAGAGGCCGAACGCCGTCAGCAACGCCCAGATCGTGAACGGCTGGCCCATCATCTGCGAGGGCAGGAGCAGCGTGCCGGTGGGAAGCGAGAAAAGCGACTCGACCAGCATCGCGGCGGGCAGGTAATCGAGCACCGCGGCAAGGAACCGGCGGCCCGGCTCGGCCAGCACCACGCCCTTGGGTAGGGTCGCGGTCTGCGTCGGCTCGGTGCGAAGCACAAACACCAACACCGCCCCCATCACCACCACCAGCATGGCCACCAGCGCCTGGTACTCCCGGGTTGTGATCCAGTAGTTGCTCTTGAGCGGGCCGCGATACAGCGGCTTACCGGTGGTCGCCGAGACCTCGCAGATTTCCAGCCCGGTGCGGTTCGACCCCGGTGCGGCCAGCGCGGGCTCCTGAGATTCGGGTCCGCCGCCGGTCGATCCCGAGGGCGCGCCCGCCTCGCTCGCGTCGGCCCAGATCACCGCGATCCGCCCGGAACCGTCCATCGGTACGACGACGTGCTGCTTCGGCACGTCTTCGACGGCCGGCCCTTCTTCGGCCGCGCGGTCGGCACGCAGCCAGAACAGCCGTACTTCGCCCCGGTTCTCCGGCGTCCACGCGACCGCGACCGACGCCCCCTCCACGCGGCAGACCAGGTCGGGCTTCGGGATCGCAAGGTCGATGTTGGCGGTGTGCACCTTCAGCGGGTAGGTCGTCTCCTTCCACACAAGGACCGGATCGGGATCGCCGGGCGCGAACGACAGGGGCAGCCGCGTGGTGAACTCGCGGACTTCGGGCCCAGCGGTGTCGAGGGCGTCGAGGATGATCGCGTCGGCCTCACCCACGAGCCAGAACTGGGAGAACTTTCTCTCGCCCGTTTCGCCTTCGGCCCACGGGAGCGCCAGCCTGTGCCATTGGGAGTACGCGTAGAGCAGCAACTCCAAATCACCGGTCTTGGGTGTGCTCTCGACGGCGGGCTTGCTACCGGGCGTGGACGGGGGGAATGGAACCACCCACTGACCCGAGGTCCCGGAGCGGGGCGAATGCCGGATCAATGCGACCGGCCCAAAGCGGCAAGCTCCGAAAGCGACCATCTCCACCGACCTGGCGGGAAGTGTGGCGTCCAGCGCGGGCCGGCCCGGCGGGTATTCCCAACCCCCGCCGGCCGATTGAACCGCCGAGAGCGTCAGGATGCGCTGGCGGAAGTCGCCCTTGCCGATCGGTGCGGTTCGGTCGGCCTGGAGCGCGACATACACACGGTTCTGCCACCAAGCCACATACTCCGCGGATTGTGGGAAACCGGGCGCGAATCGGACAACCCCCTGGGCGCTGCGGCTGCGCTCGGCGTTCATGCCCGGTTCCGCACCGGTGGCGGCCGGCCGCGGCGGCAGGTGCAGCAGCGCCGTGCCGCGGTTGGGTCCCGCGGGAAGGGCGAACCACCCGTGCCCGGCGGGCTCGATCTTGGGGACCTCGTCCGGGTGCGGGCGGGTGGCGTGCGCCGGCGGAGCATCCGCGTGCGCGGCTGTGGGAAGGGGGGGGGCGGGCTTGGGGGATGGGGCGGCGGGAGGGGCGGTCGGGGCCGTTTGCTCGGCCTTTGCCCTGCTGCTCTGCGCCATCGCTACGCCCGCGCCGACGAGCACGCACGCGATCCACGCGAGGATCACCACCGGGAATGTCGGCCCCGCGCGGCCGCTGGTCTCCATGAGCGATCGTAGACCCCGGTCGCGCCGTTACTTCGCGCCGGCGCCGCCCTCATCGTCCGCGATCGGCCGGTCGAGATCGACCACGCGCCCGACGCCGAGCCGCCGAACCAGCTCATCGAGCCTGAACGCCTTGTCGCTGATGGGTCCATCTTTGGCGTCGCTGAGCGTGATCCGCAGTTCGGCGTCGCTCTCGATGTCGTCGCAGGTGATCCTCGCCGGGATCACTGGGCGCTCGCCCACACTGCCGGGAACGCCCGTCCGATTGATCGTGACGCGCTCCTCGCCCTCCATGTCCGCCCGCAGCACCAGTTTGTGGTCAGCGTTGAAGAGTTCGATCGAGCTCGGCCGCATGGTTTTGGGGTCCACCCACACGCGTTGCAGACCGTTGCGGCCGGGGAGCGGCGAGACAATCCCGAGCCTGCGCCCGTCACGCGACCATTGCGTGGCGCCCTTGAGTTTGGGGTCGAGTGGGGTGATGCCGATAGCCGCGATCAGGTCGAGCGGCCGGACGCCGATGCCGAGCCTCCGCCCGGCGGCGCTCTGGTTCGCATCCCAATGATCGTGGCGCCCGACCGCCGCGAAGCGGTCGTCGGGGTTGCTCAGATCGATCCACCAATAGCGCTCTTCGTCGGACCCGAGCCAGAAGAGCTTCTTTCCCGCCTTGCCCAGGTCGATCGCGAGTTTGTTCGGACGGACGATCTGGAGCGTGCCGTCGGGCTGCTCGGTGTGGCGTTCGCCGTCGCGATCGGTGTAGGTAAGCCGGATCGTGGCCCGCGCGATCAGCCGGTCCAGAGGCAAGACGCCCTCGTTGTATCGCGCCACGGCGTCCTGGAAACTCGGCAGCGGCTGGGCAACAACGGTCGTGATTGTCGGCTCACCTTTGGGCGAGGGCGTGCTCTGGCAACCGTTCAACAGCAACGCGGCCACTGCCGCGCACCCGCAGACTCTCAATCCCCAACCCGGGATCGCCTGTCGGGCGTTGTCGATGCTCACGCGCCGCCTCCGGGAGGCGAGGAGGCGACGGGCTCCGCCGCTCCGCCGTCGAGCAACGCGGCCAGTTGCCCGACCACGCGGGCGACGCACGCCTCGCTCAGTCCCGGGTCGCGCACCTCGATGATTGCGCCGCCCTCGGAGGACTTCGGCGACCCTCGCGGTCGGACGAGCATGGTCCCTTTCGCGTCGGTCCGTTCGCACACCAGCAGCCGCTTCCGCATCAGGATCAGCGCGAGCATGAACCGGAAAACGTCCCGGCCCTCTCCGCCCTCCGCTCCCTCCTCCGTCCCCGGGACCTCACCGTCCCCGTCCGACTCCACGAACATGTCCAGCAGCGATTCGTCGTCCACGAGCAGCTTTTTTCTCGCGCCCGGATCGGGCACGACGGCACGCCACGAACCCAGGACGGGCAGACGCCGACCATCCTCTGTTCGCGGTCGAGCCCCGGCCGTCCAGGAGTCCAGCGAAACATCCACCCGCCGGTACTCTTCCGAATCCGGCGGCTGAACGAGCGCGGCGACGTACGCCTCACCGGTCGCGAGCTCCCTTCCCGTTGCGGCGCACACGCGGGTGGGCGAACCGACGGAGTAACCGGGCCTCAACGAGGACGAAGGCGTGCTCATGCCCCAGTGTACGGCCCACCCGCACCGCGCCGTGCGGCGGACATGCTCCCGCAACCCTCGATGCGGTCGACAAGTGACTCGACCCGCCCGCCCAAGGAAGCCACTTCCGATCGATTTCTGAGTGGCGTGGTTTGCTCTGGGTCCGCCCTCCCCTCCACCGCTGCGACAATCTCGACCGGTTGCTCGCCAATAATCCGGCCCCCGTGTCGGGGATGGGAAGTGGGTGCGGCACGGCGGCTCGAAAGGCGGTACGTTCCCTTCCATGGCGAGACTGCACGAGTTCGAGGGCAAGGCGTTGCTGGCCAAGGGGGGTTTGGCCGTGCCGCGCGGCGGGGAGGGAACGGTCGGCAGGGGAACTGGAGGTGTGGCGAGCACGCCCAGCGAGGCCCGGCAGGCCGCGGCGGCACTGGGCGGGCCCTGCGTGGTGAAGGCTCAGGCGTGGACCACTGGCCGGGCCGCGATCGGCGGAATCGCTTTCGCCGAGGATCCCGACCAGGCCGCGGCGGCGGCGCAGCGGATGCTGGGAATGAAGGTCGGGCAGTTCCCGGTGACTCGCGTGCTCGTGGAAGAACGATTAGAGCTCGCGACCGAGTTGTTCCTCTCGCTCTCGATCGATGAGCGGACCCGCGGGCCGGTGCTGCTGCTGGCGGCCGCGGGCGGTTCGGGGGTGGAGGATCGGGCCGCCGGCGTGAAACGGGTACCGTGCTCGGTCGCTACCGGTCCTGAAGAGAGGGCTTTGCGGGAGGCGGTTGCGTCCCTGCCCATCGCCGAGAAGATGCGCACGGAGGTCGAAGCCGCCGCGAGGCGCGTGTTCGAGATCGCCCGCAAGAGCGAGGCCCGATCGCTGGAGATCAACCCGCTGGCGATCACCCAGGATGGACGGCTCGTCGCGGCCGACTGCCGGATCACGATCGACGATTACGCAGTATTCCGCCACCCCGAGCTGGGCATCGACTTTGCCCGCGAACTCGATCACCCTCCCACCGAGCTGGAGCGTGTCGCCTACGCCGTCGAGCAGGCCGACCACCGGGGAACATTCTTCTTCGCTCAGATGAACACAGCCGCGACGGCGAGCTCGAAGGGGCTCGTCGGCTTTCACGGCGCGGGCGGGGGCGGGAGCATGATGTCGATGGACGCGATCACGAACGAGGGGTTCACGATCGCGAACTTCACCGACACCAGCGGCAACCCCTCGCCCGCGAAAGTGTACCGGGCCGCGAGGATCATCCTGAGTCAGCCGGGGCTGGTGGGTTACTTCGGCTCGGGCTCGGGGGTGGCGAATCAGGAACAACACTGGAGCGCGTACGGACTGGCCAAGGCGTTCTGGGAGTTGAACGTGGACATCCCCGTCGTCGTGCGCCTGGGCGGGAACACTGAGGACCGCGCGGTGGAGATCCTGGAGGGCGCGTGCCGGGCGGCGGGGCTCCGGGCGGCGGTTGAGGGATACAAGAAAACCGATACACCGGCGAAGGTCGCGGGACGATTCGCCGAACTGGTGCGAGAATCGATCGACAAGGGCACGGGCGCGTGGACCCCTCACCGCGCACGCCGACCGGGCTTTGTGGGCTCGGCGTCGGCGGTCGGGTTCGACGTCAAGGGCGGGCGCGTGTGGATCGACGCGGGGCTGTGGAGAAAGAACTCCGCCGCGATCATCGCCAGAGCCAATGGTCTACTCAGGGACGAGCGCGGCTCGCCCGCGATCACCGTCACGCCGGGCGAGTTCGTGTCCAAGGACAGCGACTTGATCGCCTGCGAGGTCGAGTGTCGGCGTGACGGGATCGAAGGGCTGTTCGTCGAACTCGACATCCCCGGCCTCGTCGGGGCTGGCCCGGGGGCGGCGGCTGTGGCGGGGGGAACACACTGATGGCGATCCTCATCGACGAAACCAAGACGGTGATCGTCCAGGGCATCACCGGGCGCGAGGGGCAGGCCCGCACGCGCCTCATGCTCGACTACGGCACGCGAGTGGTCGGTGGCGTGACGCCCGGCAAAGGCGGCTCCGAGGTGCTGGACGTTCCGGTGTTCGACACGTGCGCCGCGGCGGTGGACACGCTCGGGCCGATCGACGTCTCCGTGCTCTTCGTTCCGGCCGCCGGCGTGAAGGACGCGGCCCTGGACGCGATCCGCGCAGGCGTGAAGCTCGTGGTGCTCGTCGCCGACCGCGTGCCGGTGTGGGACGCGATGGAGATCGCCAGCGAGGCGAAGGTCCGGGGAGCGAGGTTCGTCGGTCCCAACACGCTCGGCATCGCGAGCCCCGGGCGCGCGGTCGTCGGGATGATCGGCGGCCGGGCCGAGAGCGCCCGCGAGTGGTTCAAGCCGCCGCTGCCCGGGGGAACGGGCGTGGGGATCGTCTCTCGCTCGGGCGGCATGTCGTCGAGCACGGCGTATTACCTTGGGCGAGCGGGCGTGCGGATCAGTTCCATCGTCCACATCGGCGGCGACGCGGTGCTGGGGCTGCGCATCCCCGACGTCGCGCTCATGTTCGAGGGAGACCGGGAGACCGACGCCATCGTTGTCTTCGGCGAGATCGGCGGCTCGCAGGAGGAGGAACTCGCGGAGTTGATCGCGAGCGGCCGGATCACCAAGCCTGTCGCGGCCTACATCGGTGGAAAGGCCGCCACCGCGGGCACACGCTTCAGCCACGCGGGCGCGATCATCGAAGGAACCCGCGGCACGCACGCGGGAAAGGTCGCCGCGCTCAGGCAGGCGGGCGCGACCGTCGCCGACGCCTTCGGCGATCTGCCCGCGGCCGTCGTCGGCGTGCTTCGCACCAAGGGAAGCCGCAGCCTGATGACCGAGACCGAGCGCAAGGCCGTCTGGACGACCGCGATCACGAAGATTGAACCCAACAGGGTCGCCGTCCGCGGGCACGACATCGCCTCGCTCATGGGCAAGGTCGGTTTCGGGGCCGCGGTGTACCTCATCCTGACCGGCCGCCTGCCCGACGATCGCGTCGGTCGCCTGATGGACGCGATCCTGGTCTCCAGCATCGACCACGGCGCGACGCCGCCCTCGTGCCTGGCCGCGAGGACGGTCGCGAGCACGGGGGCGGGCCTCGGCCAGAGCGTCGCGGCGGGCATCATGTCGATCAACCGCCACCACGGCGGGGCGATCGAGGACTGCGCCCGCTACCTCGCTTCGCTGATCGCCAAGGCTCACCAGTCCGGGCGCACGCTCGACGATGTCGCCACGGAAGAAGTGACGCGGATCAAGTCCACCGGCGATCGCATCAGCGGCTTCGGGCATCGCATCCACACCCAGGATCCTCGCACGGTCAAACTCTTTGAGCTCGCGGCCGACGCCGGCCTCGACAACTCCCCCTCCCAGAGAGAAGGGACCGGGGGGAGGGCGAGTGACTCGACGAACCCGCCACCCGCCCTCACCCACATCGCCGCCGCCCGGGCGGTCGAGCGGGCCTTCGCCGCCATCGGCAAGCCGCTGCCGATCAACGTGGACGGCGCAATCGGGGCCATTCTCGCCGATTTGGGCATGGACCCGCGAGTGTTCAACGGTATTTTCATGATCGCCCGCACGCCGGGCCTGGTCGCCCACGTCACCGAGGAACAGACCCGCGAGAAGCCGATGCGCCGGATCGACCCGGTGAACCACGCGTACGACGGGCCGTCGGCGTAGGCCGCGTTTCGTCCTCGGCGAACCCCATCGTGTCCACCGAACTCCGAGCCAACCCGCCGCACCGCCCGAGAGCAAACCATGCCCGCCCAGCACACCACCGCCGATATCGCCAAGCTCTTCCCGAACCTGATGGACATCAAGAACGCGGGCCTGCGCGACAAGGTCGCCGCCGTGTGGAACGAGGCCCTCACCACCGGTTGCGACGGCAAGGGTTGGACGTTCGACGAGATCCGCGCGATCCCGTTCACGCTGCTGGCGGGCAAGATCGACCTCCGCTTCGTCGAGCACCTCAACAGTTGCTGCAAGCAGTGCATCGCCATCGCGGGCGTGCTCGGGGAAGTCTTCGGCGCCCGCGTGCCGGTCAACCTGGACGTGCTCATCGCCGGCTCGCTCCTGGCGGACGTCGGAAAGATGCTGGAGTTCGACAAGGACGCGGGCGGAAAGGTGGTCAAGGGCTACTACGGCGAGATGCTCCGCCACCCCTTCAGCGGCGTGGCCCTGTGCTACAAGCACGGCGTCCCGCCCGAGGTCATGCACGTCGTCGCGACCCACAGCCACGAGGGGGACAAGGTGGAGCGCACCATCGAGAGCTGGATCTTCCACCATGCGGACTTCATCGACTTTGATATCGCCAAGGTGCTGGGGAAGCAGGCGGCCAAGCAGGCCTGAGCGAACGTGAGATTCCGACGTCGCATCGACCGTGCTCTGTGAGCCGGGCTCATTGGCCGCGCGGGGAGACCGGTCGATCCTCTGCCTCGAGTGGCCGGTTCGTCGCCGCTTGACCGCGAATTCGCACGCTTCCAAAAATACTCAACCATTTAGTTGACAGACATCGACGCCGCGGTATACTCAACTCAATGGTTGACCAAGCCGAAACCCGGGTTGACGCGCTCTTTACCGCCCTGGGCGACCCGACCCGGCGGGGCTTCCTCCGCCGATTGGCACGCTCGGGCGCGACCATCTCCGAGCTCGCCGAGCCCGAGCCGATGTCGCTCCAGGCCGTGAGCAAGCACCTGCGCGTGCTCGAGGAGGCGGGGCTGGTTCAGATCCACAAACGCGGGCGGGAACGCCACGTGTCGCTCGACGCCCGGCCGCTGCGCGATCTCGCCGAGTGGGTCGCGTTCTACCGCGTGTTCTGGGAGGACAAGCTCGACGCCCTCGCGGCGTACGTGGAAGCGCCGCCCTCGCCCCTCGGCCCCGCCGCATCATCCAAGCCGTCCGTTTCTCGCAACCGTGCCCCGCGCACAACATCAACAAGGAACCCCGAACATGACCAGCGCGACCGAAAACGCCATCGTCGTTGAACGCTTCATCAAGGCCACGCCCGAGCGTCTCTGGAACGCCCTGACCCGAGAGGAAGAGCTGCGCAGGTGGTTCTTCTCGGAGGTCAAGACCGACCCGCGCCGCGGCGGCGGCTACGACATGTGGTGGCGATCGGAGAAGGAGCCCGGCCGCGACCACCGCCGCTTCGGCAAGTACATCGAGTTCGACCCGTTCACGCGGCTCTCGTTCGAGTGGCGCGGCGACGCCGACTGCCCGAGGGGTCTGCAAAACGTTGGCAACACCATCGTCACCATCACGCTCAAGCCCGAGGGCGCGGGCACCCGGCTGTGCCTGACCCACACCGGGTGGAACAACACCGAGCTCGCCAGGAAGGAGGTCGAAAGCCACCGGGGCGGCTGGAACTTCTACGTCGGGAATCTCGCCAGCGTGCTCGAAACCGGCACGGACGGGCGCGCAGCGCACTTCGGTCAGCACGTGTGCGCCTGCGCAGGTTGAACGCCGCGCCGCGGCCCGCCGCGATGCGATCATCGACGCAACTCCACGCCCGCCCCCGCCGTACATCTGTCGGGGGCGGGCTTCTTTGTCGGCGTTCTTCCCATGTCGTCGCTGCTCGTGCCCTTCCTGATCCAACTCGCGCTGGGGGTCGGCGCCTTCCGGGTTTCGTCGCGCGTGGCCCGGGCATCCAAACGTGTCCGCGCGGCCGCGCTCGCGGCGGCTCTGGGGGCTATGCTGCTCTGGCCGCTCATGCGCGTGTTCCCTGTGCAGCCGATCGACTGGCTGGGCGCGCCGGTGGTCGCGTGCATCGAGTTGACAGGCTTGGCGATCCCCGCCGCGCTGTTCTTCGGCGTTGCCTCGCGATTGGTGCCCAGGGCCGCCGACGGGAGAGCCATCCGGCTGCTCGTGGTGTTCGCGGCGATCTATTTCGTGCGGGCCGGGTGGTGGATGATCGTGCCCGCTTCGGACAGCTTCGGCGGCACCAACATCGACCGCGGGGGAATCTGTCGCCAGACCACCGGCTACACGTGCGTCGCGGCGTCGATGGTCACCATGCTCCGCGCACGCGGCATCCCCGCCGGCGAGGCCGAGATGGCCCGCCTTGCCCACACCCAGACCGGCGGCGGCGCGACCGATTCACGGGCCGTGTGGGCGCTTGAAACCAAACTCGCGGGCACGCCCCTGCACCCCCGCTACGCCAGGCTCGACGCCGCGCAACTTGTCAGGGCACCCAAGCCGTGCCTGGTGCAACTCGACTGGGGCTACTTCACCTCCCACATGGTGCCGGTGATGGAGGCCACCGCCGAGCGCGTGGTCGTGGGAGACCCGCTCACGGGCGCCCGCGAAATGCTCATGCCCGAGTTCCTCGCGAAATGGAAGCGAACAGCGATCGTGCTCGAGCCCCGCAACTGAGCCCGAATCTGGCGTGACGCATCCGGCAGTCGCACGAGAGGCTATCGGACACGCGCCCCCCCGCCCCCCGCCCCTCCCCCTCCACCTCCCAGCCTCCCGCCCAACCCACTTCATCCAGCTCCCGGTGGCTGCCTTGGCGGCCGGGAAGGCGTGTAGTATATTTACGGATACAAATAGGCGGAATATCGCCGCCGCGGGAGTTTTCGTGGCATCAATCGCCCGGGATCGGTCACGGGATGGCGGGAGTTCGACGGGCCGAGACCGCCCGCCCGTGCTTTCGCTGCCCGTGCTGAGCCTCGATCAGAAGCGCGACCGGGCCGAGACGAGGTCGCGCCGGTTGGCGCGTCTGCGCGCCGGCATCATGATCGGCGTGTACATCCTGATGACGGCCCACATCCTGCATTGGGCAATCACCGGCCGTTCGCTCCGGCGGTTTGTGATGTCCGACTCGATGGAGACCCTCGCAAACGGCCGGGTCAACCCGGGGTTCCTCCTCTTTGCTGTGGCGATCGGCGTGTCGATGGTGGCCGGTCGGTTTCTCTGCGGCTGGCTTTGCCATATGGGCGCGTTGCAGGAACTTTGCGCCTGGCTCCTGAAAAAGGTGGGTATCCGCCCGCGGATGTTCCGCTCCCGCGTGCTGGGCTATGTCCCGGTAGCGATGGCGTTGATGATGTTCGTGTGGCCGACGCTGTCTCGCGAGGCGGTGGAGCCGCTGGTGCGCGGCCAGTGGCCGGAAACGGCCGCCGCGCACTTCACGCCCGTGCCGCCGATTACCGGGTGGAGGCTGGACCTGCGTTCGGAGCATCTCTGGGACGGGCTGCCTCCCTTGGTTGTGGCGATCCCCTTCCTGCTGCTGTGCGGGTTCGGGACCGTCTACTTCCTGGGGGCACGCGGTCTGTGCCGGTACGCCTGCCCGTACGGCGGGCTGATGCAGCCGTTGGAACGGCTCGCGCCCGTGCGCGTGGTGGTCGACATGGACCGTTGCACACAGTGCGGCCTCTGCACCGCCGCTTGCACGGCGCAAGTGCGCGTGCATGAAGAGGTCCGAGATTACGGGCGCGTCGTCAGCCGCGACTGCGTGCGATCGCTCGACTGCATCGCGGCGTGCCCCGAGGACGCTCTTCGCCTGGCGTGGACGCGCCCCGCCTTCACGCGACCGGGCCCGACGGGGGCTTCCGTCGGGGGCTGGCAGCCATCGCTGTGGGGCGAGTTGGGCCTCCTGGCCGTCGGGCTGTGGACGTTCCTGGTCGTTCGCGGCCTTTATGGTGCGATCCCCATGCTGATGGCCGCGACGATCGCCGTGCTCACGGGATTCGCGGCGTGGCGGTTCGGGCGGGCCTTGCGAGAGCGTGATGGGCGGCTCGGCGGAATGCAACTCAAGCGGCTCGGCCGGTGGACGTGGGGCGGGCGAACGTTTGCCGCGTTGGTCGCCCTGGGCGCGGTCGTGCTGGTCCACTCGACGGCCGTCCGGGTGATGATCTTGGCCGCGGGCAGACTCGACGATCGCGTGACGGTGCCGGTCGATGCCGCGCTCTCGGCGAACGCCCCACCGATCCCAGGAGCGATGCGAGCCGACGCGGAGCGGGCGCTGCGGCTGTACCGATTGGCGTCGGGACCGCACCGCGGCGGTGTGGCGCTGGCCGATACACCGGCGGTCAACGTGCGGATCGCGTACCTGCTCATGGTTCTGGGCCGGCCCGACGAAGCCGAGAAGGAACTCGTCTCGATTGTCGAGCAAGACCCGACGGTCGAACCCATCGCCGTGCAGCTCGCGGGTATGCGGCTGGCGCGCGGCGACGTGCGCCGGGCTGAGGAAGGGTTGACGGAGTATCTGCGGCGTCGGGCCAGCGCGGCATCGGCGCGAGAACTGCTCGGGCAGATTCTCGCCGGGAGTGGGCGCGTGGAAGAGGCGATGCGCCTGCACCAATCACGCCTGGAAACCACGCCGAACGACGTCGGGGCGCTGGCGTCGCTGGCGCGGCTCGAACAGGCGATGGGGAGGAGCGATCGGGCTGTGGAGCTGCTGCAAAGAGCGACGAAGATCGAGCCCGGGGTCTGCGGGCTGCGGCTGGAGTACGCCGGATCTCTCTTTCAGGCCGGGCGGGTGGACGATGCGCTCGCCGAGGTGGCCGTTGCCGCGCGCGACCCGCGGTTGAAGGACACTGCGATCTCATGGGGTGAGGGGATGCTGCGTGCGGCCAACCGCGAAGGCGAGGCTCGCACGTGGCGCGAGCGGCTGGGCCGATAAGCGCCCGCTCCCGCGGCGTCAAGCGTGAAGCGGCGAGCATGGCCACCCCACCGTCTGGCGGGCTAGCATCCGCCCCTTACGGTGAGGAGTCTGGCGATGAAGAACGTGCTCGTGCTCGGTGGCGGCAAGGTCGGCAAGTCGGTCGCGGAACTGCTGCTGGCCTGCGGCAAGGGGGCGTACAAGGTCACGCTGGCGGACCGCGACGCGGCGAACCTCAAGATCGCGGCCGAGAACATCGGCAAGCTCAAGGGGCTGGTCCCGCACGCGGTCGAGCTCGCGACCAGGCAGATCGATGCGGGCGATCGTGCGCAGGTGCGGGCGGCGCTCACGGGCCAGGACTACGTCATCTGCATGTTGCCGTTCAATCTGGTGTCGGGGGTGGCGGAGCTGGCCAATGAACTCGGCGTGCACTACTTCGACGTGACCGAAGACGTGGAGGCAACCGAGGGCGTGAAGAAGATCGCCCGCGGCGGGAGCCCCCGCGTCGCGCTCGTGCCGCAGTGCGGATTGGCGCCTGGGTACATCGCGATCGCGGCCCACGAACTGGCCCGTGAGTTCTCGGAGATCCACGACCTGACGCTGCGCGTCGGAGCGCTTCCGCAATACACCACCAAACCGCTGAAGTACAACGTCACGTGGTCCGCCTCGGGCGTGGTCAACGAGTATTGCGAGCCGTGCAACGTGATGCTCGGCGGACGCCAGGTCAAGGTGCCCGCGCTGGAAGGGCTGGAGCACTTCTCGTTCGAGGGCGTCGATTACGAGGCGTTCTACACCTCCGGCGGCGTCGGCTCGCTCATCGACACGCTCACGGAGGCCGGCAAGACGATCAACGAGACGAGCGTCGCGTACAAGACCATTCGCTACCCCGGCCACCGCGATCTGATGAAGTTCCTTCTGGAGGACCTGCGCCTGGGCGTGGAGCACGCCAAGCCCACCGCCAGCGGCCGGGTGTTCGATCGGGCCCTGGCCGTCGACCTGCTGGAGCACGCGATCGCCCGGACCGTGCAGGACGTGGTGGTCGTGTTCATCAACTGCGTGGGCATCCGCAACGGCCAGCGGGAGCAGGTGAACTTCAAGCGGACCATCCACGCGACCTCGATGTTCGGGCGTGTCTGGCCCGCCATCGAGCTCACGACGGCCGCGGGCGTCTGCGCCATGGTGGACATGCACCGCCTGGGCAAGCTCCGCGACAAAGGGCTGGTGAAGCAGGAGGATTGCAGCCTCGCGGCGTTCAACCAGACGGCCTTCGGCCTGGCCTACGAGGCGCCCGACAGGCTCGAGAGCGCGGTGCTCGCGGCGCGGTAGGGTCCACATACGGGATACGCTTGTCCACAACAAGGACCTCCCGTGAAGACCATCATCGAGCCGTTCCGAATCAAGAGCGTTGAGCCGATCCGAATGACCACCGCCGCGGAGCGGGAGGCGCGCCTGCGCGAGGCCTCGTTCAACCTTTTCCTCCTCAAAGCCCGCGACGTCATCATCGACCTGCTCACCGACTCCGGCACCGGCGCGATGAGCGCCGAGCAGTGGGCGGGCGTCATGCGCGGCGACGAGTCGTACGCCGGCGCCGAGTCGTTCTTCCGTTTCCGCGACACGCTCCACGCCATCACCGGCTTTGACCAGGTCCTCCCCACCCACCAGGGGAGGGCCAGCGAGCGAATCCTTTTCGAGCTCATCGGCGGCGAGGGTCTGGTCGTACCCAACAACGCGCACTTCGACACAACCCGCGCCAATATCGAGCACTCCGGCGCGGAGGCCCGCAACCTGCCGATCCCGGAGGCCGCGGACCCGAAGAGCCGCCATCCGTTCAAGGGCAACATCAACATCGGCGCGCTCGAAGCGTTGATCGATGAGGTCGGGGCCGAGCGTATCCCCGTGGTCATGTGCACGGTGACAAACAACTCCGGCGGCGGGCAGCCGGTGAGCCTCCAAAACCTCCGCGACGTCCGGCACGTGTGCGACCACCATCGGATCCCATTTTTCCTGGACGCCTGCCGCTTCGCCGAGAACGCCTGCTTCATCAAGCGGCGCGAACCCGGACAGCAGCACCGCTCCGTAGCCGAGATCGTGCGGGACATGTTCGACCTGGCCGACGGCGCGACCATCTCGGCCAAGAAGGACGGCATGGTCAACATCGGCGGCGTGCTGCTGATGCGCGATCCGCAGCTCTTCAGGCGAGCCTGCAACCTGCTCATCCTCACCGAGGGGTACGTCACTTACGGCGGGCTCGCCGGACGCGACCTCGAAGCCATGGCTCAGGGCTTCAAGGAGGTCATCGAGGAGGACTACCTCGTCTACCGCCTGCGCAGCACCGAGTACCTGGGAGAGCGTCTGCTGGCGGCCGGCATCCAGATCGTCGAGCCGCCCGGCGGGCACGCCATCTACATCGACGCCAAATCGTTCTGCCCGCACATCCGCCCCACGGAGTACCCCGGCCAGGCGGTCGCCTGCGGCCTGTACCGCGTGGGCGGTATCCGCTCGTGCGAGATCGGCAGCGTCATGTTCGGCGGCGACGGACGGCCCGACCCGCCGATGGAACTCGTGCGGCTCGCAATCCCGCGCCGCGTGTACACGCAGAGCCACGTCGATTACGTCGCGGAGGCCGCGGGCGAACTCTTTGCCCGCCGGCGAGAGCTGCGAGGTCTGAAAATCGTCGAGCAGCCCGAGGCGCTTCGGCACTTCACGGCGCGGTTTGAGGAGGTCTGAGTCATCCGCTCGCTCGCTTGTCGCCGCGTGGCCGACCGCTCCGCGCGGCGGTGAATGGCGACGCCCGGATCGGTGGTGAGCCTGTACCATTCCGACATGCCCTCATTCCCCCCCCCTCCCATTCCCCTCACCCTTGTCGAAAAACTCGCCTCCCGCCACGCCGTCGGGCTCGCTCCCGGCGCGGCCGTCCGCTCGGGCGAGTTCATCACCATCCGCCCCAAGCACGTGATGACGCACGACAACACGGGCGCGGTGATGCCCAAGTTCAAGCAGATCATCGCCGCGGCGGGCGTGCCGGCGAGGGTCCACGACCCGCGGCAGCCGGTCTTTGCGATCGACCACGACATCCAGAACAAGACCCCCGAGAACCTGGGCAAGTACGCCAAGATCGAGGCCTTCGCGCGCGAGCAGGGGATCGACTTCTACCCCGCGGGAACCGGCATCTCGCACCAGGTGATGGTTGAGCAGGGCTACGTGGTGCCGGGCGCGATGGTGGTCGGCAGCGACTCGCACTCCAACCTGTACGGCGCTCTGTGCTGCCTGGGCACGCCGGTCGTGCGCACCGACGCCGCGAGCATCTGGGCCACGGGCGTCACCTGGTGGCAGGTGCCGCCGGTCGCGAAGGTCACGCTCAGGGGCCGGCTCCGGCCCGGCGTGGTCGGCAAGGACGTGATCGTCGCTCTCTGCGGCCTGTTCAACCACGACGAGGTGCTCAACCACGCTGTCGAGTTCCACGGCGACGGGATCGGCGCGATCTCGATCGACCAGCGGATGTCAATCGCCAACATGACGACCGAGTGGGGCGCACTGGTGGGGCTCTTCCCCTTCGACGAGGTGACGCGGGATTACCTGTACTCACGGGCCGATTACTTCGCCAGAGGCGGCGGCAAACACCGCCCCGGCACGCGCCGTGCGGACTCTCTGGGCTCATACACCCGCGCCGATGTCGATGGCTGGTGGGCATCTCGGGAGAACCTTCGGCCTGACCAGAACGCGCGGTACGCCGTCGAGCTGGAGGTCGATCTGGACACGGTCGTCCCCCACGTCTCCGGACCCAACGACGTCAAGACCATGACGTCGCTCCCGGAGATTGAAGCCAGGCAGGTCGCGATCAACAAGGCGTGGCTCATGTCGTGCGTCAACGCCCGCTACGAAGACCTCGCCGCGGCCGCCGCGATCGTCAAGGGGAAGCGGGTCGCCCCCGGCGTCGAGTTTTACCTCGCGGCCGCGAGCGCGGAAACGCAGGCCCGTGCTCAGCAGGAGGGCCACTGGCAGGCCCTGCTGGACGCGGGGGCGATCGAGCTCCCGCCCGGATGTGGAACATGCATCGGCCTGGGCGCGGGCACGATCAAGGCCGGTGAGGTCGGGATCAGTGCAACCAACCGCAACTTCGAGGGGCGCATGGGCGATCGCAAGGGCTTGGTCTACCTCGGCTCACCCGCCGTCGTGGCCGCGAGCGCCGTCGCCGGTTACATCTGTGCACCGTCACACTTTCAGGATACGCGCATCCGGGGGAATGCTTCTCATCCAACGAGCGCGCCCACGGCATCCGAAGCACAACCCGCGGGCCGAGATCAACCGTCCGCCCCCGTGCTGCCCGGTTTCCCGGCTTCGGTTCGCGGGCGTGCGTGGTTCATGGACCGCGACAACCTCAACACCGATGGCATCTACGCGGGAAAGCACACGTACAACGACGCGATGACCCCGGACCAGATGGCCGGGGTGATCTTCGAGAACTACGACCCCGACTTCCGCTCCAAGGCGAGGCCCGGGGACGTCATCATCGGCGGGCTCAACTTCGGGACCGGCTCCTCCCGTGAACAGGCGGCCACCGCGCTCAAGTACTTCGGCATCCCGTGCGTCATCGCCGCCAGTTTCAGCGAGACGTACAAGCGCAACGCGTTCAACAACGGGTTTGTTTGCTTCGAATGCCCCGAACTCGTGTCGCACCTGCGGGAGACCCGCTCTGACGATAAGTCCCGACAATGCGGCGACATAGACATCGATTTTCAGCGATCCAAACTCACCCTGGGCGGGCGGATGTTCGCGTTTGCCGCGCTGTCGTCGGTCGCGCAGGACCTGGTGGTGGCGGGGGGCGCGGAGGAAGTCGTTCGGCGAAGACTGACGGAACGCAAACGCTGATGTATTGCGAGGGCCTTACTCGCCCTTGTGACGTCGACCGATTGACGATAGATTGATGGGGTTGGGGGGGAGCGAGCGAGCGTTCGCCCATCGGAGCCGCGATGGACCCATCGCGTCACAAGCAACGCGATCGTCTGGCAAACTTCCCGATCTGGTTGGCGCTTGCCTATTTCACTGTTTCTGCCGTTTACATCCGGGTCTCTGATCGCCTGCTCGAACTGGTCGTGCACGATCCGGAACGCCTAACTCAGATCCAATCGTTCAAGGGCTGGGCCTTCGTCACGGTCACGGCCGTGCTGCTCTTTCTAGTCGTGCGCCGCTTCGCCCGCTCCGTTGTCCGCGCGGAGAAATCTCTGGCCGCGGTCCGCCTCGACTACCGACGGCTTGTCGAGACCATCACCGACGGTGTGTGCGTGAGCGACCCGACGGGGCGGGTGGTCTTCGTGAACGACCGCCTGTGCGAGATGCTCGGCGTCAGCCGCGAGCGGGCGCTGCGTGAAGGGATCGACGACATCCTCGGCGCGAAGCCGCCGACCTGCGCCGAGAACGACGTCTACCCGGCCGACGAGGTACGCATCGCGCGACCGGACGGGGACGTTCGCTGGGCGATCCTCTCCGAGACGCCGCTCGGCACGCCGGGCGGCGCGGCCCCCGGCCGTCTCCGCGTGCTCACGGACAACACCTCCCGGCGCCGGGCGGCCGATGAGATGGGCCGCCTGCTGAACCTTCAGCAGGTGCTCATTTCCGAGCTGGATCATCGCGTGCGCAATAATCTGGCCTCGTTGGTGGCCATCATCGAGATCGCCGCGCGCGGTCACCCGGACGTCGAACGCTTCGCCACCAAAGTCATCGGGCGCGTCCGCGTGATGGCGTCCGCCTATGCGCTCTTGTCTGAGTCTCACTGGCAACCGGTTCCGCTGGCTCGCCTGGTCACCGTGGTTACCGCGCTTGCCGAGGAATGCCGCAGCGCGAGCGGGCCGCCTGCTCAGATTCCGGTCGATCAGGTTGTCCCGCTCATGCTCGTCCTGCACGAGCTGTTCTCCAACGCGAGGGACCACGGCTCATTGCATTCGCCGTCCGGTCGGTTGGAAGTCCGATGGCGAACGCAGGAGGGGCCGGAAGGCACGCGGATTGTGCTCGTTTGGACCGAGCGCGGCGGGCCCGCGCCCGTCTCTCCGGCCCGCGAGGGCTTCGGGCTGGCGATGGCGACCGGCATCGCGTCGTCCGACCTCCGCGGCGGGCTCGAATACACGGTCTCGCCGGAGGGCGCGGAGATCACGCTCACCATCACACCAACCGCCCACACCGGGCCGAGCCCCTGGGTCGGGAACGGCGCGAATCGCAACGGCCACAAAAACAACTCAGGCGCGTCGCACGCCCCCGTGGGCGGGTAGCGACGCGGCGCATCAACCGAACCGTTACAGCGCGAATACCTGCACAAGAACGTCGCCGATGCCCACCAGGGCCGCGCCGGCGATGATGCCCGCGCAGATCGGCTCGTGGGTGTCCACCCAGAGTTTTCGCCCGAAACTCTCCTGGCGCCGCCCGTAGACCCTCCCCATCGCGTAGAAGAACGCCGAGCCGCAGAACATGGCCAGGGTCGAATCGGGCGGAAGCACGACACCCAGCCCCATCGCCAGGGGCGAGAGCGGGAACCTGTTCTTCGTAAGGATTCGGACCAGTTCGAGCGCCAGGCCGAGCACGACGGCGATGAGCATCGACATCTGCGCCGAGTGCGGCAGCCCCTTGATGCCCTTGCTGATCAGGTCGCTCACGCCCTTCCACTGGAGCGCGCCGGGAAAGCCGAACTGGGCGGTGAGCGAGTCGAGCACCGAACCGTCGTAGGGGTGCTGGGAGAGGAACAGCACGTAGAACAGCGGCGTGCTCGCGGCCGCGCCCGCGACGATGCCGATGCAGTGGCCGATCGCCTGCTGCCTCGGCTTGGCGCCGAGCATGTACCCCGGCTTGATGTCCATGAGCAGGTTGCTGGCGTTGCTGGCGACCTCGGTGGTCATGAGCGCGGTCATGAGGTTGGTCGCGGGCACCTGTCTGTCGAGTGCGCCGAAGATGAACTGCGGGATCTTGGAGAGCGAGCCCGTCGGCGTGATGCTCGTGAGCGCGGTCGAGTTGGCCGCGATGAGCGTCAACACCAGGATGAGCGGGATGGCCAGCGCCCCCCACACCCACTTCACTCCGAACCAGTCGTGCATCATCCACACGCCCACGGCGCCGATGATCGGCACGCCGACGAACGAGATCCACACCGGCAGCTCGATGTGCCTGAGGACGTCCTCGCCGTTGTTCCGGCGACCGCCGAAGAGGCCCGTGAACGACGAGATGATGATCTTGGGCTTGGCGAAGAGGGAAACCAGGCTCGCCACCACGAGCATCGCGATCCCCGACCACAGCGCCCAGGACGTGAGCACGTCCCGGTAGGTGAACTCCATTGCGGGGGTGATGGTCTCGATGCCCTTGACGACCCACTGCCCGTCGATCTTCTCACGCAGCGGGCGCGACACGTCGCCCCAGCTCACGGCCATCGGCGCGAGGTACCCCCACATGACGGCCGCGCCGATGAGCAGGCTCGTGGCGTAGCGGATGTTCATCAGCCCGCCCGCTCCGAACATCGCCAGGTCGAGCGTGGGTGAGAGGCCGAGGTTGCGGACATCGGACCCGAAAATCCGCAGCGCTGGGCCCTTGAGGTGGTGGTAGTAGATGTGGTCGATGTGTTCGGAGAGCCAGCGCACCTTCGACATACCCAAGAGGCGGGCCTGGACAAACGTCTGGTATCCTTCGCCCGAAAGAAACTTGACCAGCCCCGCGAACCCCGCGGCCAGCAGCA
Organism: uncultured Phycisphaeraceae bacterium; assembly: GCA_964630785.1. Classification (GTDB taxonomy): domain Bacteria; phylum Planctomycetota; class Phycisphaerae; order Phycisphaerales; family UBA1924; genus JADLCX01. The sequence continues at coordinate 63,603 of CAZVZG010000019.1, forward strand.
GCACCCACGCCTTGAAGACGCCGACCTTCGCGTCCGATGTGTAGAGCGTGTCGAGCACGACGCCGCACGCCGCACCCTCGGGGAAGGGGTGCTGTTCGTCGTTGATGAAGCGTCGCTTCATCGGGAACGCCACCAGCACTCCCATCGTCGCCAGCACCACGTTGATGAGCATCATCTGCCACCAGGGCATGATCTTGTTGCTCACCATCATGTACGCGGCGATACCGGAGATCAACGGTCCGGTCATGTAGCCCGCGGCCGTCGCGATCGACTGCATGCAGTTGTTTTCGAGGATCGTGAAGTCCTTGGCCAGGCGAAGGGCCGAGAGGGCCCGGAACGCGGCGAACGCCAGGATCACGCTCGTGAGCCCCACGCCGAGCGACCATCCGGTCTTGGCCCCGATGTACAGGTTCGTCGCCGAGAGCAGGCCGCCGAGGATGAATCCGGTGACGGCGGCCCGGAGCGTCAACTGAGGCATGTCGCCGCGGAAGACGTTCTCGAACCACCACCGGTCCTTCTGCTCGCGGGACCAGGTGCGGACCTGCTCTTGGGTGAGGTGCTTGAGGGCCATGGGGCGGCGAGTGTACACGCCCTTCCCGCACATCGCCCCCCACCCCTCGCACGCCCGACCCGGTATGCTTCCCACCCAGCCACCCACCCAACCCCGAAGGAGTCTCCCGGAATGGCCAAGTACAACATCGCCTGGATGCCCGGCGACGGCATCGGCAACGACGTGATGGAAGCCACCCGACTGGTCCTCGACGCGATGAAGCTCGACGCCGAGTACGTCCCGTGCGATATCGGCTGGGAGTTCTGGTGCAAGGAGGGCAACCCGCTGCCGGAGCGGAGCGTCAAGGTGCTCCAGTCCACCACCTGCGGCCTGTTCGGGGCCATCACCAGCAAGCCGCAGGACGAGGCCAAACAGGAGCTCGACCCCGGGCTCAAGGGCAAGGGCCTGGTCTATTTCTCCCCCATCGTCAAACTCCGCCAGCTCTTCAACCTGCACACCAACATGCGCCCGTGCAAGAGCTACGAGGGGAACCCGCTCAACTACCGCGGGCAGCGCCTGAACAACCCCGACGGCAGGGACGTGATGATCGACCAGGTGGTCTTCCGCGAGAACACCGAGGGCTCCTACGGCGGCGTGGAGTTCTTCCCGCTGCCCGAGGGCGTGTACACCGCCCTCTGCGCCAACCCGAAGATGAAGCCGTGGAAGGACAAGGGGCTCGACAACGTGGCCCTCTCCACCCGTATCGTCTCGGTACAGGGCTGCACCAATATCTGCCGCCAGGCGTTCGAGTTCGCCAAGAAGACCGGGCGCAAGCGCGTCACGCTGGTCGAGAAGCCCAACGTGCTGCGCGAGACCGGCGGCCTGATGACCCGCATCTTCCGCAAGATGGGCGAGGAATACAAGGCGGCGGGCATCTGGGCGGACGAGGCCAACATCGACGCCATCTGCATGTGGATGTTCAAGAACCCCCAGGACTACTCCGTGCTCGTGGCGGAGAACATGTTCGGCGACATCATCTCCGACCTGTGCGCCGGGCTGGTCGGCGGCCTGGGCTTTGCGCCCAGCGGCAACATCGGGGACAAGTACGCGGTCTTCGAGCCCACGCACGGCAGCGCGCCCAAGTACGCCGGGCAGTACAAGGTCAACCCCATCGCCATGCTGCTGACCGCCAAGATGATGCTGGACTGGCTGAAGGAAAGCGACAAGGCCGCAAGGCTGGAGTCCGCCGTCGCCCGCGTCATCAAGGAAGGCAAGGTGCGGACGTACGACATGGGCGGGAAGCACACAACGATCGAGGTGGCCCAGGAGGTTGCCCGGCACGCGGGTTAGAAACGCTCCGACCCGCGTCGCCCAGGAAAGACCAGCGCTCCGAGCGCAAAGGCGAGCGCCACGCCGCCGTCGCGACGGACCATTGGCGCCCAATCCTCGATGATCCGACTCGACAGGCCGCATCCGCACGACCCGGCGATTATCGGCGGGTGCATCCAAAGCCACGAGCAATACACTGTGAGCCCACCAAAGAAGGTGGCCAGCAGCCACATCGCCCAGCGCCGGCGAGAGTTCGAGGAAACGCAGAGCCACACGGCCGCAAGACCTACGAGCAACTCAAGGACAACAAACGCGACGGACGCGAGTCTGATCCAAGCGGCGGGCATAACTCCTTGTTTGGTCACCGCTTCCACGAACACCTCGAAGGCCGAGACCTTCATCAGGCCGGTGAAGATCAGCACGCCGCCCGCAAACGCACCCAAGAGCGCGAGAAATCCCGGCGCCAGCCTCAATGGCGACAGAATATTCATGGCTGGCGCTTCGCTCTCCAAATAGCAAATCCACCGATGACAACGACAATGACCCCGGCGCCGAGCAGCGGGAGTTGGTATCGGGAGAGCGGGTTATACGCATCACCCGGACCGGCCCCACCAACTCCCCCGCCGACAATCCCGTCACTCCGGTCTTGCATATCTTGTCCCGCGGCCGAGACACGCCCGGCAACGGTCACCACGCTCTGAGCGGCCAACGACGCGACGCGGTCCATCGCAAACGCGCTTGGATCGCCGATTTCGGAATACTTGTACGATGCCAAGCGGAAAGGATACCCCGGAGGCATTTCCACAAGTTGAAAGCCGGGTAGCCCTGCGTCCTTATAATGGAACCGACGAGCGTCGTCCCGCAGTTCCATTTCGTCGTTGTAGGCGATGGCGCTGATGACACCCGAGGCATCGACATCGACCCACCAGTTGCGCGGCCCGGCCCGATCAGGGCTGGGCACGCGCCCGTCGCGCAGGCCGCCCGGATAGACCGTGACTATCCGGTAGCCGCCGTCGGGCAGGGGGCGGACTTCTTGGATTGTCTGCGGGCGGGCGACCAGGTCGCGCGCCAACGCGGTAGGCAGAAAGGTGTCCAACGGGTGGTCGGCGCCGGGCATGGACTGATCTTCCGGCTTCAGCGTGTACCGTCCCGGCGGGCCGGCGAAGCCGTTGCCCGCGGCGTCTCGCCCCTGTGCGATGGCGCCCGTGATGAAGTACCACGCGCCGGAGGGCACGTCGAAGCCGATCAGCACCTCGCCGAATCCTTCTGTGGCGGTGTACACAGCTTCCACCGCGCCGTTATGGGGGAGCGAAGCCGCCAACGATGCGATCGCTCGCTCCTTGCTGACGCTGTATTCGTCTCTCCTCGCCGATTGCCCAAACGCGAATGGTACGATCAGAGTCACGGCGACTGGAAACAACAGCGTGATCACGACGCTCACACCTTCAATTTGGTTGATACATCTCACTGCCCGACGCATGAGTCTCCTTTGCAGTCTTCGGTGGTTCCATATGGAGGGCCGGTAGTCGGCACAGGGCTCTGGACCCAACAACAACTCGGGGGGTTCTTCCCGTCATCGCCCGGAAGGCGGAACCACCCGGCACCGGCCGGTGGAACGGTACAGGATCCTGTAAACCAGCTCGCACTGGCCGGCTGCGCGTAAGTCGTACAAACCTGGTTCCGCGTGGAGGAACTCCACTTCCCGACCTTGCCCGTCGGGGCATCGGGCGCGCCCGAGTCGCACACGCTCATCGACGGCGGGGAACAGATCACAAGACCGCCCGGATTCCACTTGTACGTGTTATTGCAGCACACGAGACCGATTGTCGCGACCGCCTGGTATCCCAGCAGCAAGATCGCGATGACCGCGCTTGCGGCACTCCAAACCCGAACAACACGGTCCTGAAACATCGCTGTTCCTTTCATATCATGGGATCAACGATCCCGGGCGAGGCACCCTCCCCATGTCGAAAACACAGGAATGCCCATGCCATCAACCACCACCGGCGGATCGCCGCCGATGAACATCCGACGACTCCCCACGAACATCGATCCGTCCGACATGGCCACCGGAACTGTGACTTGCGGGCCCGCACAACAAAAGGCGATCGCGCCGGGGTCGGTCGGATCACGCCACATCTCCAAGACCAGCCCTTTGAGACTGGGATACGTCACTTCGTGTTGGTAGACGCAACGACTGGGCGTGTCTTCCACCGGATGCGTGAATCCTTTGCGCATGTACGCTGGATCGCAAGTCATGGCCATCGAGATGAAGACCCGAACCCCTCCGTACTTCCGGAAACCCTCTGGGTCCACTCGCGCCGCCGAGTCGATGTGTCCAGAACTCTCCAAGATGGTGTACCAGAACCGCGCGGCGAGCCCTGGCGTATTCCCAGCCAAGGGATACGCATCCCTCGAATCGTCGGCGTACATCGCGATGATCGCCGCGTCTTGACGCACCACGGCGCTGATGCGCTCCAGCTTGGCCGCCGCCATCGCGCTGCCGAGGCTCGGCAATACGAGCGATACAAGCACGGCGATCACGCCGATCACCACCATCAACTCCACGAGTGTGAATGCACGATTTCGCGCCGACATGGGTCGACCTCGCTTGAGCCCTAGGCCGAGGGCACCTCAATCGAACAACCGCAACTTACCTCGCCGTCCTCGCGGCGTCAAGGCACTGAGTGGCATGTCAACGTTTTTGGCACAATTTTTCAGCTAGTTTTGATTAAACCTTGCTCGCCATGCAGTGCCACCCCCCCCCCCCCCAGTATTGGGCAACTTGTATCGAGATTCCGACACGTTGTTCATGGCCCTCCGCAAGACGATTCCGCTCATGGCCGCGATCGCCTATTTCATTCTCCAGCGCAGCACGGACCCGATTCGACACTCGCCCGTGCCGTCGGTGCCGACTTGAAGGGGAAGCTTTCGGTGGTGCTCTACGCCGCGGCGATCGCCGGCGCGTTCGTGAACCCGTGGACGGCCGCGGCCATCTACGTGCTCGTCGCCTTGATCTGGCTGGTCCCCGATCGCCGCATCGAGCGCATTCTGGAAGCGAAGCACCCTGGGGGCGATGATTCGCAGGCGTAGGAATGGGGCGGGGCCCGATCGGTCAGCCTACGGCCGCGCAAAGACCAGGAGTGAATCGCCCCGGCGCAGCGTCAGCGTCCGGGCGCTGAGCGTGACCAGGTCGAAGGTCTCCACGCTCGCCCCGTTGGCCGCGCTGGCGTTCCCGCTCGCTCCCGCGCCCTCGGGTGTGAAGATTGCCGTGCGTCCTTCACGCTTCCACCTGCCCGACACCAGCGGCTTGCCCTGCTCGGCCTGGAGGTAACGGCCGTCCCCCATCAGCACCAGCACACGCCCGCCCTTCTCCCCCGCCCCGGCCTGTCCCGGCGATGCGCCCGGAGCCGACGACGGGTAGGCCTGGACCCACGTTCCTTCAAGCAACTCCCGCCGCATCGACGCGGTCGCGTCTGGAGCCGCCGTCCCTTTCTCTCCGCCGGCGCCGTCGGCCTTCGTCGCCGCGCCCTGATCGGCGGCTTCACCGGCGCCGGCCGCAGGGGCCTGCTCGTTGTCGAGCAAGTCCCCGCTACTGCCCATTCCCAGGAACGACATCGCCCCGCCGAGCGAGCCCAGCGACTTGCCGAGCGGCCCCAGGGCCGCGTTCACGTCCTTGAGCTCCTCGTGCACATTGTTGATGACCTTCATCTGTTCGAGGTGGTCGTCCAGGCTCGCCATCTTGGGCTGGGTCTGCCCGAGCGTCGCGCCGACGGCGACCAGGTGCTCGTCGGTCTGCTTGAGCAACGCGTGCAGGTCCGTGAGCTGGCCGCCGACCTGCGCCAGCTGCACCTGCACCTGCGCGAGCTGGGCGTTGGTCTGGGCGATGTCCTGGTTCACCGATTCCATCCCGTGAACCGCGTGCACCAGCGTGGGGTTGGCGTCGCACAGCTGCCGGTTGGCCTCCCGCACGCCGTCGCGGATCTCCCACGCGACGCACCCGGGCAGGAACACGACGCACAGCGACAGCAGAGCGACCGTCTTCATGCGTTCATCCTACCACGGACGCGAAGGCGCGGGACGCCGCCGGGCCCCGCGGCCCGGCGACCGGCCCGGCCGCGCCCGTGATCGCCCGGGTCCGGCTACTCTGCCGCCGTGAGCAACGCCCCGCCCGCACCGATCCACCCCCTCGCGTCCGCGATCCTCGTGAGTTGGAACCGCAACGGCGCGTACGCCCTGCGGCTGGTCGGCGATCTCTCGCCCGCGCAGTGGACGGCCCAGCCCGTGCCCGGGCGGACGCTCAACCACCCCGCGTGGGTCTTGGCGCACCTCAATCTTTACGCCGGCGTTGCGGCCGCTCTGGCCGCGGGCGAGCCGTTCGACGACCCGGCGAGCCACCGATATGGAGCCAAGTCCGAGGTTTCGGCAGACCCTCACGCCTATCCCGAACCGCGCGCGCTGGCGGACGAGTTCGATCGCCTGCACGCGCGGGCCGCGGCCGCACTGGCGGGCGCGGGCGAAGCGCTGCTCATGTCCCCCACGCCGCTGGAACGCTGGCGGAACCTGCACCCGCGCACCGGCGACATGCTCGTCACGCTCATGGTCAAGCACGAGTCCGGCCACCTCGGCCAGCTCTCGGCCTGGCGGCGGGCGATGGGGCTGGGGCGCGTGCCGATGTGACGGAAACGGTCGCCGCCGCGCGATCCCCGGAGTCCAACCATGCGCATCGTCATCCCGGGAGGGGCGGGACAGGTCGGGACCATCCTCGCCCGCCACTTTGTCGCCGGCGGCGACGACGTGGTGGTCCTCAGCCGCACGCCGCGACCGGCCCCGTGGCGGACATTGCCATGGGACGGGCGTACGCCCGAAGAGCACTGGGCCCGAGAGATCGACGGCGCGGCGGTGGTCATCAACCTCGCCGGGCGCAGCGTCAACTGCCGCTACAACGCGGCCAACCGGCGCGACATCATGGACTCGAGGGTGCGGTCCACGCGGGCCGTGGGCCTCGCGATCGCCGGCGCGGCCGACCCGCCGCCGGTGTGGCTCCAGGCCAGCACCGCGACGATCTACGCGCACACCTTTGGTCAGCCCAACGATGAAGCCAACGGCGTCATCGGCGGGCGCGAGCCCGACGCGCCGCCGTCGTGGCGGATCAGCATCGACGTCGCCGAGGCCTGGGAGCGGGAATGCCTCGCGGCCGACACGCCCCGCACCCGCCGGGTGCTCATGCGCTTGGCGATGGTGATGAGCCCGGACCGGGGCGGCATCTTCGACACCATCATGGGGCTGGTGCGCAAGGGGCTCGGCGGGCGCAACGGCCACGGCCGGCAGTTCGTGTCGTGGGTTCACGAACGCGACTTCGTGCGTGCGGTTGGCTGGCTCATCGAGCACGCCGAACTCGAAGGGCCGGTCAACATCGCTTCACCCAACCCGCTCCCCAACGCGGAGTTCATGCGTGAGCTGCGGCTTGCAGCGGGCGTTCCGATCGGGCTCCCCGCGACTCGCTGGATGCTCGCGGCCGGCGCGGTCCTGCTGCGGACCGAGACCGAGCTGCTCCTCAAGAGCAGGCGGGTCGTGCCGGGTCGTTTGCTGAAGTCGGGGTTCGGGTTCGATTTTCCACAGTGGCGCCCGGCCGCGGACGAGCTGATTCGCCGGTGGCGGTTGAAACGGGCGGGGAAGCCGACCTCGGAGGAGGCCGCAGATGCCTGAGCCCGAACGCATCGACCTGCACCTGCGCATCCGGGTTCAGCCCGGCCGTCGAGCCGACTTTCTCGGGTTCCTGCGCGGGGCGATTCCTTATTACGAATCTCCCGGCGGCATCGCCATCGGCCTGCTGGAAGATCTGACCGACGACCACCGATTCATCGAGGTGGTCCGCTACGACGATCAAGCCGCGTACGAGCGCGACCAGCACCGCGTCGAAACCGACCCCGAGATGCGGCGGCTCCTCGCGGAGTGGCGCGGCCTGCTCTCGGAGCCTCCCGTGGTCGAGGTCTACCGTTGCGGCACCCCGCCTGCACGCTGATCCAACGCCGCAAATCAGGAACAACCGCAATGGCCGCCAAGTCACCCACGGACCCGAACAAGAAGTACCTCTCGCACACGCTGGCCGAATGGGCCTGCGGCCTTCGCTACGAGCACCTGAGCGAGAAGGCGGTCCAGACCGCCAAGCTCTTCTGGTACGACTCGATGGGCTGCGCCCTGGGCGGCAGCCGGCAGGAGGACGCCCACATCCTGCTCGCCCACTACCGCGAGATGGCCGGCCTCCCCCCCCATCCGACATCCGACATCCCCCATCCGACATCGACCGGGCCGTGTACGTGCTTCGTGTCGGGCTTCAAGACCAACCCCGTGGACGCGGCGTTCATCAACAACCACATGGTGCGGGCCATGGACTACAACGACATCTACTGGAAGTCGGACCCGTGCCACCCCAGCGACATCATCGCGGGGCCGCTGGCGCTGTGCGAGCTCGGGGGTCTGGGCGGGAAGGACTTGATCCTCGCGACGATCATTGCCTACGAGGTCGAGATGCGCCTGTGCGAGTTCGGCGTGCCCGGCGTCCGCGAGTACGGCTGGCACCACGCGACGCTGACCGCCTTCGCCGCCCCGATCGCGGCGGGGCGCGTGCTCAACCTCAGCGTCGAGCAGATGGTGCAGGCCATCGGCATCTGCGCGAGCCGGACGTTCACGCCGGGGGCGGTCACGGCGGGCAAGCTGACGAACATGAAGAATACGGTGGACCCCTGGGCCACGCGGATGGGCGTCGAGAGCGCGCTGCTGGCCCGGCGGGGCTTCTCCGGGCCCGAGCACATCATCGACGGCAAGGAGGGGCTCTACGCGGTCTTCTCGCACGTCCACCCGCCCGCGTCAAAGGGCGAGGCCGCGCGGTTCAACAGCGAGCTGCTCGTCGGCGGCCTGCCCAGGGCCGCGTCGGACCACTACAAGATCATCGATTGCGGCATGAAGTCGTTTCCGATCGAGGCGCTCAGCCACGCGCCGCTCACGGCGATGATGAAGTGCGTGAAGGAGAACGGCATCAAGGCGGCGGAGGTCGCGGAGATCAAGGTGGAGGTCATCGCCCGCGCGGCCGACATCCTCGGCGATCCGCACAAGTACCGCCCGGACAGCAAGGAAACCGCCGACCACTCGCTGCCCTACTGCATGGCCGTGGGGCTGGTGGACGGCATGGTCACACCGCTGCAGTTCAAGGAGGAGCGGGTGCTGGACAAGTCGCTCATCCCCGTGATGGACAAGGTCAAGGTCGTCGCCAACCAGGAGTTCGAAGCCCTGTTCCCCAAGTTCCAGCCGAGCCAAGTGACCATCACCACCACTTCCGGCAAATCATTCTCGAAGCGGGTCGACGTGCCCAAGGGTGATCCGCGCGACCCGATGACCGCCGAGGAGATCGGCGTGAAGTTTCACGCGCTCGGCGACTCGGTGCTCGGCAAGCCTGCGTGCGACAAGCTGGCCGCGGCGATCCTCTCGATGGAGAAGATCGGCGACGTGCGTGAGTTCACGAAACTGACCGTAAAGCCGTGAGCTCCGAGCGCAAGCTCGGGTGCACTCACGCTGATCAATCGCAGCCTCCACGCAAGCAAAATCGCTCCGTACCCTCCGACCCCGCTTCACCGAAATGGGTTCGTGATCGACGCGACCGCGCGCCGGATCCGCACCAGCGGTGTGTTCTCCCGCCACGACCCAACGCAGTGGTGAATCCCGTACGACACGCCGCGGTCCACGATGGCCCGGTACTGCCGCGCATTCCGCGGCCGAATGGGGCAGAACACCTCGCCCGGGGGAGAATGCACCACCGTCCCCGCGTCCAGGGCCCGCGCATGCAGCCGCGTGATGAACCCCGGCCCCGTCGTCTCCAGCACGTTCGCGTCCGCCCGCAGCGGAGGGTTGGCCCTAAGCCCGTCGATTACCATCGACCAGAACGGATGGCCGGGCGCCGAGGCCATCACCGCGTTGGCGATGCGCCCGCGGTCCGAGCCTGTCTTCGGGTCCATCTCCCACGGGAGCACGATGCCGTGCTCCAGCAGGTCGAACGGCCTGAGCATCTCGTAGTCGGTGTCCAGATAGAGCCCGCCGAGCCGCGCCAGGAGCAGGTAGCGGAACACGTCCGCGCGCATGATGTTCCGCGGCAATGCCAGGTACAGGCCCAGAACATCGGGGAACTCGCGCCGGACGAACTCCGCGTTGTCGTTGTCGGTCCAGAGGCGGTATTCCCAGCCGGGATGGTGCGATTGCACCGTGCCCACGTACCTGCGCAGGTCGCTGGGCAGGTCCGCGGTCGGGGCTGTTTGATGGATCAGTTTGGGGATCATGGAGGAGGTCAGGCGACTCTAGCGTCCCGATTTCGCCCGCCGCCGTCAACGGGCTTGGCGTCGATCGTTCCCTCCTCGCGCCGATTCGGATAAGCCGTCATCGGCGGGTGTCCGCCGATCCATCTGTCCGAGTGTGCGAACAACCGCCGAATCCGCGCCGGCGCCCGCCTCCCACCCGGAGACCCGGCGATCGGGTAGGCTGGCCCCGTGCGATCCATTACCCTCACGTTCGTCACCGCGTTCGTTGCCGCCTTGCTCGCGGGCTGTCGCGCCGGCCCCGCTCCGGCCGCGGCCGACACCGGCTACTCCGGCCATCTCATCGCGATCGGGGGCGGGCTCGACGACGACAACAAGCCCGTCTACGAGCGCTTCATCGCGCTCGCCCGCGCCGCGACGCCGCCCGGGCAACCGATGCGGATCGTCATCGCCACGGCCGCGAGCGGCGATGAAGAGGCCAACGCCGTCGGCAAGACCCAGTCCATCCGAGCCTACGCGCCGGACGCCCAGATCGAGGTCATCCGACGGGGCACGCCGGCCGCGGAGACGATCGCGATCGTTGATCGAGCCGGCGCGATGTTCTTCACCGGGGGCGATCAAAAGCGCATCACCGACCGTTATCGCCCGGGCGGGATCGACACGCCCGAGGCCGCGGCCATGCGCCGGCTGCTCGATCGCGGGGGCGTCATCGCCGGAACCAGCGCCGGCGACGCGATGATGTCCGATCCGATGTTCTTCGGCGGTCGCAGCGCCGCGGCCCTGGGCATCCGTCCCAAGCAATCGGCGACCGATCCCGACGACGATCCAGACAACAAGGGCCCGGAGCCTTCGCTCGGGCCGCGGATCGGGCCGGGCATGGGGTTCCTCCCCTGGGCCGTCACCGACTCGCACTTCTTCGAGCGCAACCGGTTCGGCCGCCTTGTCGCCGCGCTTGAGGCCAGCGGAAAGCGCCTGGGCCTGGGCATCGGTGAGGACGCCGCGGTCGAAATCGACCTCGCCACCGGCGATGCGATCGGCCTGAGCGTGGCCGACGCCCTGCTGGTGGACGTAGGTTCGCTGCAGCGCGACGGGCTCACCCGCCGGAACATCCACGCCCGGGTCATCCGACGGGGCTCGCGCGTCTCGCTCGTCAACCCACCGTCGCCGGATCGTCTTCCTCTGACGGCCCGCCCCTCGGCGGGCGCGGAAGAAACCCTCGTGGTCGAACCGGGGCAGAACCGCCAGCTCGCCTCGTGGCGCTTTTTTCTTCAGAGCCAAGACCCCGGACGCGCCACGCAGGTGCTCAGGCTCGACGGCTACGACCTCGTCGCGTGGCCGGACGGCGCGGGAGGTTCGATCGTCGAGATCAGGCCGCAAACGCGCTAGCCGGGCCTACGGCTGATCGACCTTGAACGGGTCGTGCGCGTTCGGGTCGCCGCTCTCGAAGCCGAGCCGGAACCACTTGACGCGCTGGGCGCTGGTCCCGTGGGTGAATGAATCCGGGACGACGTAGCCGCGGGCCTGGCGTTGCAGGCGGTCGTCCCCCACGGCCGCGGCGGCGGCGAGCCCCTCGTCGATGTCGCCCGGTTCGAGGACCTGCCGCTCCTGCTGCGCATGGTGGGCCCACACGCCCGCGAAGTAGTCGGCCTGCAGCTCCAGCCGCACCGACAGATCGTTGTATTCGCGCTCGCTCACGCGGCCCTGCATGGCGTGAACCTTGTCGGAAATCCCCATCAGGTTCTGCACATGGTGCCCCACCTCGTGCGCGATGACGTACGCCTGGGCGAAGTCGCCCGGCGCCTTGAACCGCGTCGCGAGCTCCCTGAAGAACGCCATGTCGAGGTAGACCTTGCTGTCGGCGGGGCAATAGAAGGGCCCGACCGCCGCGTCCGCGTACCCGCACGCCGAGTCCACCGAATCGCTGAAGAGCACCAGGCGCGGCTCGCGGTAGACCTCGCCGCGCTGCCGGAGCAGCTCGCGCCACACGTCCTCGGTGTCGCCGAGCACCTTGGCGACGAACCTCGCCTGCGCGTCGTCCGCGGGGGGCGCGGCGGCCGGGCCGCTCATCGCGCCGCTTCCACCGGCTCCTCCTCCAGCCCCCCCGCCGCCCTGGAGCAGGGCCTGCGGGTTGCCGCCCATGAGCAGGTAGAGCACGACCAGGATGACGGCGCCCACGCCGCCGACGGCCGCGCCGCCCTTTCCCCTCCCAAAGCCCCCGCCCAAGCCGCCGCCTCCAAATCCCCCCCCGCTCCCGCCAAAGCCGCCGCTCTCGCCGCGCCGGTCCTCAACGTTTCCGCTCTCACGCATTCGGTCGGTGCGCATGGGGTGGTGCTCCGATGGTCTTTGATGAGTCTACCGCGCGCCCGAAGCCGCGCCCGACACCTCGCCCGCGGCCGATCAGCCGTTCCCCGGCCAATCGTCCCCAAGAACGAACCGCCCGTCGCGGTGGAAGACCTCGCCGTCGGCCGAGATGACGCCCCCGGGCCGGTTGGCCCCGCCCGAGCGCCCCGGCCGCATCTCGCAGACCATGTCCCAGTGCAGGCCCGACTCGTTGTTGTTGCCGCTCTCGGGGTATCCCGCGCCCACCGCGGCGTGGAACGTGCCCCCGATCTTCTCGTCAAAGAGCGTGTTGCGCGAGAAGTCCTTGATCGAATAGTTTGTGCCGATGGCGATCTCGCCCATGTTGCGGGCGCCCGCGTCCTGCTCGAGCATCTCGATCAGGAACCGCTCGTTCTTGCGGGCCGTCGCGCCCACCACGCGCCCGGCCTTGAACTCCAGCCGCACCCCCTCGACCTCGCGCCCCTGGTACACCGCGGGGAATGAGTAGTTGACGTGCCCGTCGGCCCCCTTGGGCCCGGCGAACACCTCGCCGTCGGGGAAGTTCTCCTTGCCCGCGCAGTTGATCCACGTCGAGCCGTCCACGCTGACCGTGAGGTCGGTCCCGTCGTGCCCGTCGTGCGGCGGGACGCTGAACCGCACGGCCTTTTTCTTCTGCAGGTACTCCCGCACGCGCTCCTGCCTCTGGTGGACGCTCCGCCACGCGGCCACGGGGTCGGCGGTGTGCAGCAGGCCCGCCTCGAAGACGAACCTCTCGTACTGGCTCAGGCTCATCTCCGCGTCCTGCGCGGCCGCGTTGGTCGGGAAGAGCGTGCCGCACCACCGCAGCCCGCCCGGCTCCCCGTTTGTCGCCCTGGCGGCGCGTTCCATGAACACCTTCATCGTCGGCTTGCGGGCCGCCTGCTGCATCGCGACGCGCTTGGGGTCCACCCGGCCGAGGAACTTGGTGTTCAGGTCCGACCACAGCGCGATGTACACGTCGATGGTCTGGAACCGGTGCACCTCGATCGGCGAGACGTATTGCAGTTGCTCCTCGCCGGCCAGCTCCAGACTCGCCTCCTGCAGCTCCTCCGATCGCGGGGCCCAGAAGGGGTGCGCCCCGGCCCTGATCGCGGCCTTGTACAGCTCCAAAATCAGCGGCATCGCGACCGCCTCGCCCGTGATGCAGACCAGGTCTCCCTTCTTCACCGACGTGGAGTAGCGGACCAGGACGTCGGCGAGTTTTTCGTGTCGTGGGTCGGGCATGGCGTGAGGGTAGAGGGGGAAGGGATGAGGGATGAGGGATGAGGGATCGGGGCCCAAGTCCCCGGTCCCCGGCCCCTATTCCCTCCGCGCTCTCGCGCCCGACCACGCCCGCGTCAGGTGCTCGGCCAGCGTCGCGCTCAGGGCCGCCTTCACCCGGCCCATGCTCGGGCACGCGGGGCCGAGCTCGTGTTCGAGGCTTGTCACCGATCTTCCCGCCAGGCCGCACGGCACGATCAGGCCGAAGTGGTCGAGGTTGGTGGCGACGTTGAGGGCCAGCCCGTGCATGCTCACCCAGCGCCGCACGCGCACGCCCATCGCGCAGATCTTCGATTCCCCCACCCACACCCCCGTCGCCGCCGCATCGCGCCCGCCGCGCACGCCGAAGGCCGCGCAGCACTCAATCACCGCGTCTTCCAGCAAACGCATGTACCCGTGCAGCCCGAGCCCCACTAAGTTCAGGTCAATGATCGGGTACACGACCAGTTGCCCCGGCCCGTGGTACGTGATGTCGCCGCCGCGGTCGGTCTGGGCCACCGTCACGCCCGCGGCCGCGAGCGTCTGCTCGTTCGCCAAGAGGTGCGCCCCCGCGCCCGCGCGCCGGCTGATCGTGATGACGGGCGGGTCGTGCTCGACGAGCAGGACGCGGCCGATCTCCGGCTCCCCACGCTCCCGCGCCGCGAGCACCGCCGCGTGGTGCTCGTTCTGCACCGCGTACGCCTCTTGATAACCCATGCGGCCGAGGTCGATGACGGGCGGTGGGGGCGGGGTCACGGGGGAAAGGTAGGGGGAGGGGCTTGGGAATGGGGGCTGGGGACTTGGATGGGGGTGGGGAGTGAGGCGTGAAGAGTGAGGAGTGAGGGGCGGGGCCGCGCGATCCCGCGATCCCTCGATCCCTTGATTCCCCGGTCCCTCGATCCCCCGCTCCCGCCATCCCTCTCCCTCAAAGACCCAAGGCCGAACGCGGAGTGAGCGGAGCAAGCGGAGGGCGCGGAGGGGTGAATAACTCCCTGGCCCTCTCCGTGCCCTCCGTGCCTCCCTCCGTGACCTCTGTGTACGGCCTTTTCTTCCGGCGACCGGGGGCGGACGCTTCTCCGGGTCCGCGGGATGCTCCATCAGGCCTTCAGGATGGAGCAAAGGGGCTTGATGATGCTCTATCAGGCCTTCACGATGGAGCAAAAGGCCTTCACGATTCTCCATCAGGCCTTCACGATGGAGCAAAGGGCCTTCACGATGCTCCATCAGGCCTTCAAGATGGAGCATAAGGCCTTCACGATGGAGCACAATGAAGGCCTTTTAGAGCTCCTTCGGGCGTCCGCATCGCGGTTATAAGGGGTTATTCTTCCAAAGCCCGGGTTATTGCGACAAACAAAGAACAAATGCGGTACACAGAGGGCACGGGGAGCACGGAGGGCACGGAGGGGGAAATAACTCTTCGTCGCTCTCTGCGCCCTCCGTGCCCCCCTCCGTGACCTCTGTGTACGGTCTTTGAGGGGACGGGCCGGGATGGAACAAACGCACGCCGAGGCGGGGCCCGGCGCGGCGTGTGCGGCGTTATTGGGCCGCCTTCCCGTGGCCGCATTGTTCGAGGAGGAACTCTCCGATGTCCGTGTTCTTGACGTCGTCGACGGTCATCCGTGCGGCCGCTTTGCAACTCAACGACTTGGGCCACGCGGACGGGGCCTTCTTGATGTCCTCGAACGGGCCCAACTGGCTTCTGTGCGTTCCCAACGCTTCCTTGATCGCGGCGTCGGTCAGGTAGTTTTCCGTAGCCCGGAGTTTGGTGATGTGGCAGCGGATGCCGACCTTCTCGCACACCGATCGGAAACCCACAGCCTTTGCGGCTGGCGCCGCCTCGGCGCTCTGCTTGTCGCTGTCGATCACGGCGATCACGTGCTCGCACGCCGACTTGATCTCGCTGAGCGGACCCTCGGCAGCGGCCTTGATGACGTCGGAGCCGCCGAGCGAAAGGAGCACAACCCGCCGGTCGAGCCCGAGCAGCCTCAAAAATTCCTTGAACACCGTGAGGTCGGTGGACCCCTCGACGAGCAGCACCGTGCTGTAGCCCATCTCGCGGCACAGCCGGTACTGGGTTTCCCCCAACCGCTCCATCAGCCCCGGGTCGCCCTTCATGCATTGAACAACCGAGTTGCCCCCGGGGAGCCGCTGGACGGAGTAGATGCGATCCGCGACGGCCCGGGCCAGCCCCATGCTGTGCGTGGCGAAGACCACGCCGCGCTTGGCGTGGCGCGCGAGGGCCAGAAGGAACTCCACCTGCAGAGAGGGATGTAGGCCCATCTCGGGCTCGTCAATAAGGATGAAGTCCTGCTCCCTGATCGCGACATTGATCAGCGTCACGATCAGGTGCGCGATGCCCGAGCCGACCTCCTCTAGCCCAAACGGATGACCATCGATCTCCAGCAAGAGCCGCTTCTTGTCGGTGTCGGCCTGGATGTGAAGAGTGCCGAAGCCCAGGAGCCGACGGATGTCCTCCGTGATGTCCCTCGCTTTGTATTGGGTGGCCTTGGTGGGCCCAGCCTGTATTCTGCTCCACGATTCAACGAACCCCTGGCCGACCTGGATGTCGTAGTCCATGCCCGTCCCGCCACTGACCAGCGCGTTGCGCGAGGCCGGGACGTACAGCGCGCGAATCAGGGAAGAAAGTTCATCCACGAAGGGCTGGATGTCCCCGACCACTTCGCTGCTCGGTCTGTACCCCCCGTGGTAGTTCACGTTGATGTGGGTTCCAGCCCTCCCCAGCTCGCCATTGAGCCCGCGGTGCACAACGGTGCTTGGCCTGCCCAGTTTCCCAAGCTCAAGCCCGTTGAACTCGACCAATCGCATCGCCTGCGTGTCTCTCGCAACGGCGAAGGTCAGCCTTTGCCATTCTTTCCAGACCTCAGATTTCCCCGGCACCTCAATCGAAACCCGTATTTCGCCCCGCCCGCCGTTCCAGATCACCTCAAACGGATCGCGCACAGAGCTCCAGCCAGCGTTGAGGGGATTCCCAAGGATGAACGGCCCAATATTCTGGCGTATGACATCCAGCACGCTGCGGCCCTCAACCAAGAACCGCAGCAGGGCGCTCTTCCCCGCGTTGTTCGGGCCCACAATCGCCGTAAACCCATCGGCGATCTCGATCGTGGCCGGGTCGGACTCGGCGAAGCAGCGGTAGTTGGAGAGCGTGAGTTTGGCCATGGGATCGCACGATAGGCCGACCCGGCGGCGGCGTGACGCAACCGACACCCGATTGCGTCGCGGGCCGGGGCCGGGGAATCCTCCTGCATAGAAGGTTTCCCGCCCATCGACCGCCCGCATCTTTCCATAGGTCCGCGCTCATTTCATCACATCGGGCTCAAGCCCGAGCCCCGCCCCGCCGATGCCCCCCACTCCTCACTCATCACCACTCACTCATCACTCCCCACCCGAGTCCCCATTCCCCAGTCCCCAGTCCCTTATAAGGAACCAACCCATGCCCACCAACCTCCCCACCACGATCCCCGAGCTCATCAACTGGTCCAACACGCACTCGGACCTGTGGATGACCAACGCGGCCGCGATCGGGCTCTCGCCCGCGCAGGCCTCGGCGTTCAAGACGCTGGTCGGGACGCTCGTCGCCAACAACTCCGCGGCCGACATGGCCCGCCAGGCGTCCAAGGACGCGACCATGAACCTCGGCGGCTCGGTCGCGGCCGTCCGCACCCTCGCGGGCGCGTACATCAACGTCATCAAGGGCTTCGCCCAGAGCACCGAGAACCCCGCGGTGTACACGCTCGCGGGCGTGAGCCCGAACGACGGGCCCAGCACCCTGCCCCCGCCCGTCCCGCCCCAGCAGTTCTCCGCCACCGTCAACGCCGACGGCTCGCTCACCGTCCGGTGGAAGGTGGCGCAGCCCGCGGGCGTCACCGGCGTGCAGTACCTCGTGAGCCGCCGGCTGGCCGGGCAGACCACCTTCACGATCGTTTCCAGCGAGGGGGCCAACAAGTCCTTCACCGACCAGACCCTCCCCTTCGGCGTCGACCGCGTGGACTACATCGTCCAGCCCAAGCGCGGCGAGGTGCTGGGCGCGATGAGCGCCGTCTACGCCGTGCAGTTCGGCAGCGTGGGCGGCGGCGGAGGCGGCCTCGCCATCGCCGGCACCGGCACCGCCCCGAGCGAGGGCGTCAAGATCGCGGCGTGAGGAAGGAACGCACAGGACGCCCAGAGCGCGGAGGGCACGGAGAGAGGCGGCACAACGCCGCTCTCCGGGCCCTCCTTGTTGTTCGCCGTGAACGCTGTGTGCGGCCTTTGGCTCGACGCGAAGGGCTCCGACAAGCGGTCATCCCCAAGAAGGAACGCGGAGAGCGCCGAGAGCGCGGAGGACGCGGAGACAGGCGGCACAAGGCTTCTCTCTGAGCCCTCTGTGTTTGCCTCCGTGACCTCTGTGTACGGCCTTTGAACCACCGGCGGGGATGCAGGGAAGGGGTAAGCGGTAAGAGGTAAGCGGTAAGCCGAAAAAGCCCCCCGGTCTCTCACTCCTCACTCATCACTCCTCACTCCTCACTCCCCAGCCCCCCGCCCAACCTACCCTTCGGGCCCATGCCCACGGACACGTCCACCCGCCCCCGCGTCCATCCCACCGCCGAGGTCTCGCCCGAGTGCGAGCTGGGCGAGGGGGTGGAGGTCGGGCCCTACTGCGTGCTGCGCGGGCGGGTCACGCTGGGGCCGGGCGTGCGGCTGTTGGGGAACAACTACGTGCAGGCCGGGGGCGGGCCCGTGGCGATCGGGGCCCGCACCGTCGTTTATCCCTTCGCGTGCATCGGGTTTGAGCCCCAGGACTACAAGTTCGCCCCCGGCAGCCCCACCGCGGGCGTCGTGGTCGGCGAAGACTGCCTGATCCGCGAGCACGCGACCATCCACGCCGCGAGCAACAACCACACGCCCACGCGGATCGGCAACAAGGTGTTCATGATGGTGAACACCCACGTCGCGCACGACGGATGGGTCGGCGACAACGTCGTCATGGTCAACGGGGCGGGCCTGGCCGGGCACGGGGTGATCGAGGACAACGTGACTTTGGGCGGGAACGCGGTCATCCACCAGTTCTGCCGGCTCGGGCGGCTGGTGATGATGTCGGGGGACTGCGCCGTGAGCCTGGACGTGCCGCCCTTTTGCATGGTGAACGAGCGGAACCGCCTGGGCGGGCTCAACACCGTGGGCCTGCGGCGGAGCGGGATGCCGCGTGAGCACATTACTGAACTGCGGCGGGCGTTCCGCGACCTGCTCAGGAACCCCCTGCCGCGGTCGGAGGTGATCGCGGGGCTGGAGGCGCGCGGGCGCGACTGCCCGCCGATCGCCGAGATGGCCCGATTCATCGCCCAGAGCAAGCGGGGCATCTGCCCGGGCATGGGCAAGCCCCCGCGCGGCTCGGCGAAGGGCGGCGGGGCGGAGGTTGAGGGCGACGCGGCCGAGTGAACGCGGTATGCTCAGGCCATGCCGATCAGGGTTGGCCGCGAGGAAGGGTGCTGCGCCGTGCCTGCGGAGGACGGCGCCCACCTGCGCGTGCTGGCCAGCGGCTCGGCGGGCAACTGCTCGGTGCTGGTGATGCGGCGTGAGGGGCGGACGCGGGCCGTGCTGCTGGACCTGGGCCTCTCGCCCCGCCGAACGTGGCGCTTACTCGCGGAGATGGGGATCGGGCCGCACCAGGTGGACGGCGCGCTCGTGACGCACCTGGATTCGGACCACGCGCGGGAGACCTGGCGCACGCAGATGCCCCCGCACGCCCGCGTGTACATGCACCACGGCCACGCCGAGCGCGTGCGCGGCGGCCGGTGGCCGGTCGAGGGCTTCGACGGGCCGTTCCGGATCGACCCCGAGGTTCGTGTGCTCCCCTGGATGATGTCGCACGATGAGGCGGGCGTGGCCACGTTCCGCATCGAGTTCACCGGATCGCTCGCGCCGGGGCGCGGGCGCGCGTCGCTGGGCTTCGCCACCGACCTGGGGCGCGTGGACGCCGGGCTGGTGGACCACTTCCGCGGCGGGGCGGGAGCAAACGACGAGCCGGTGGACGTCTTGGCGATCGAATCCAACTACTGCCCCGCCATGCAGCGGGCCAGCAACCGCCCGGAGCAGCTCAAGCAACGGATCATGGGCGGCCGCGGGCACCTGAGCAACCAGGAGGCCCTCAGCGCGGCGCTGCAGATCGAGCCGCGGGAGCATTTGGTGCTGCTGCACCTCTCGCGCGAGTGCAACGACCCGTCCGTGGTCGCGCCGCTGCACGCCGGGGCCGACTACGCGCTGACAATCACCTCGCAGGAAGAGCCCAGCCGCTGGGTGCGGATCGGTTCGCCCGAGCCCCGCCCGCGCCGTGAGCGCCCGGAGGTCGTCGGCAGGCCGCGACCGGCCCGCCCGCTCACGCTCTTTGGTTCCTCCGGGCCGGGAACCTGATCGGTGCGCTCCGTCGCGTCCCAGAGCCCGCCCACGCCCAGACGCAAGGCCGAGGCCCGGCGCCCCCCACGCCCGCGCCGCGCGTCGCTGGGCCGGCTGGCCCGCCGCTGGGCCCACCGATTGCGCCGCTGGCTGGGCGTGCGGCGCGGGTTCGCCGTCGACGGCGTGTATTACAAAGAGCTTTCGCCCGAATCGCTCCAGCGGGCGCTCTCCAAGCGCGGCCCGGGCCACAAGGACTACCGGGTCACGTTTCCCGATCGGAGCAAGCAGGTCGTCCGCTGCTCGCGCGAGCGTGTCTTCGCCGACCTGATGGGGCCGGTCGGTGTGGACCGTCTCGAGCAACTCCTGCCGCTGGTACGCCCCGGCGCGAGGGTGCTGGAGTTCGGGTCGGGCACCGGGTACCGCGCCCACTGGCTGAGCTTCGTCGTCGGCCCGTCGGGCGGCGTCGTGGCACTCTCTGAAAACCCCGAAGACGTGGCGTTCGCGCAGCGCCGGTACACACGTGCCAACATCGCGTTCGAGCAGGCCGATGGGTTCGCGCTGGCGGGAGAGACCGACGGCGCGTTCGACGGCGTGGTCGTTCTCGCGCCACCGCCGGACCAGGCCATGCGGGAAACGTTGCTCGCGGAGCTCTGGCGGCTCACGGGCGCGGGCGGCGTGATGCTCGTGGGCCTGAGCGGGACGGAGGACGCGAGGCTGGGCGCCGCGCTGGCGCGACTGGCCCGCGAGTGCGGCGCGGAACTGCGCGTTCGGGCCGAGCCCGACCGGCCCGGCGAAGCGCTGCTCATCAAGCCGCAGCCCGAGGAAAGCCGCGATCGTCAGCCCCGAGGCGAATCCATGCCGCCCCCCTCCCCCCCGACCACAGGACCGGAGACGGGCTCGCCCGGTTGAGCCGCGAATCGGGGCGCTTCGCCCGATCGAAGGAGCCCCGCCAACTCGCGCCACCCATCAAGCCGGCCCGCCCGCTGGTGCAGCCGCAGGAATCGCCGGCGCGGCCGCCACTCGAACAGGCAAGTCCGGCGGAACGCCGTCACCGCCCGCAACGTCCGGGCCTCCAGCCATTCGGGGCCCGGACGCCCGGCCCGCATCCACTCGACGAAGGGTTCGGAACGTCCGATGCCGCGAAGCAGGCGGGCGAGGTACTCGCGCCGCTGACGACTCGGCGGGATGAGGTGCTCAACCCGTGCCGCGGGCTCGTACCAGAGGTCCCAGCCCGCGGCCCTCAGACGTACGCACAGCTCGGTATCGCCGCCGGACACGAGCGAAGCGCCGGTGCGATCGCTCATCACGGCCCGAGCGAGCCAGCCGGTCTGTTCGACGGCGCTCCGGCGGAGCACGATCGCCGCGCCGACAAGAAACTCGCGATCGCCGTCGAGCCGGCGCGCCGCAAGCCCGTGATCCTGCTGGGCCAGTTGCGTGGCGCAGGCGCAGGCCAGACGGCTCGGCCGCTGCTCCCATCGCAACGTGACCCGCCCGCCGGCGGCTCCCACACGAGGAGCTCTGTCGAAGCACGCCAGGCACGCGCTCGCCCAAGCGGTATCCACCAGGCAGTCATCGTCCACGAACGCGACCAGCGGCTCGTCGGTCTCGATCAGGACCCGCCGGCGTGCGGCCGAGAGACCCTGCTCCGGCTCGGCGACAACCTGCACGGGGATACCGGCCGCAGTCCGCGCGAACTCCCGCACGCGCTGGGCCGTGCCGTCGGTGCAGTTGTTGTCCACAACCACCACGCGGGTGACTCGCCCGCCGGCGGTGTCAAGGGCCGCGAGCGTGGCGAGCGTGTCGAGCAGCTTCGGCCCGCGGTTGAACGTGCACACGCCGATGGCGAGCCGATCACCGCCCATGGACCGCTCCCGGTGCGGTGGGCGGGCGCGTCAGCAGCGAACGCAGGGCCGACCGCACCCGCGCCTTGAACGGCACGGCCCAGCCGCGGGCCCGGGCGGCGTCGAGGAGCCGCGACACCATCACCCGATCCGCGCCGGCCTTGGCGGCCTGATTGACCAGCCACACGGTGGAGGCCCGCCAGTGCTGCTCTGCGCGGACGGTCGCCGTGACGCCGATCGGTAGGTGCCGATCGAGCAGCGTCAGGTGATCGGCGATGCGTCGGTCGATGTTCCTGACCGAGGTCAGGTTGTCGCCCGTGTCCACACGATGGACAAGCACCGCGGGCACGCTGCTGACGCAGACCGGCCCCGCGTCGGCGGCATGCCGGATGAAGTCACGGTCCTCACCGATCCGGATGGACTGGTCAAATCGGATCGTGCCGAGCCGCTCGCGGTCGGCCATCAGGCCGGGCGTGCCGAAGAGCGCAATCGGCATGAAGGCATCGTTCGGATCGGGTAACGGACGATCGGCGAGTTCGGGTGGTGTGTCAAACATCCTGCGCCGGCCGTCCTCGCGGACCTCCTCCCGCTGTCCTTGCACCAGCACGGCGCGGAATCGCCGGGCCAACTTCGGGAGAGCACGCACACCCTCGGCGATCAGTTCGTCATCGTCGTCGAGGAACAGAACCCACGGAGCGGTCGCCGAATCGAGGCCGCGATTCCGAGCCGCGGACGGCCCGCTGTTGGCTTGCCGCACGACGCGCACGCACGGATCGAGCCCTCTGAGCGCGTCGGCGTCGACCGGCACGCGAGACCCGTCATCGACCACCACGACCGAGGCCACGTCCGGGCAGGACAACGCGCTCCGCACGGCCCGGGTGAGCCGCGCCGGGGGTGCGTTGAACGTGGGGATGACGACGTCGATCTCCGGCTGCACGCGCGTCCCGGGTGGTCGCCCCCCCTCCCCACTCCATCATAGGGAAACCGGGAAAAAGGCCCGGAACGGCGTGGGAGACTGCGAAACCGCGACGATCCCGGAAACCCCCGCGCCTATCCTCTCACCCGAATGTCCAAGCCCGCCAACCCC
>CAZVZG010000020.1:0-60787 GCA_964630785.1 uncultured Phycisphaeraceae bacterium
CTCAGGTTGTCGCGACTCTGTATCGGCTTCAACCACCGTTTTGGGATAGCGTCTTAGTTATTCACGGCCTTGAACGCCCCAACGGGGCGTCGGGCTGTAGCCACGGGTGGAGCGAGGCCGCTTTGGGACTCGCGGAACCCGTGGAAGGCGTGTCCCCCTTCTACTCTCTTCCTGCCCCGGAGGGGCAGAGGAATCGCACGTTCCACAGAAAGGCCCGACATGCCCGGCACCTACTCCCAGATTCTGCTTCACATCGTCTTCTCGACCAAGCACCGCGAGCCGTGGATCACGCCCGACATCGCGGATCGCCTCTATCCGTACATGGGCGGCATCATCCGGGCCGAGAAGGGTGTGCTCTACGACATCGGCGGCGTCGAGGACCACGCCCACATGTACGTTCGGTGGCGGCCCGACGCGAGCATTTCGGACTTGATGCGCACCGTCAAGGCGCGATCGTCGAAGTGGGTCCACGACACGTTCCCGAAACTCGGCGCGTTCGCTTGGCAGGAGGGGTACAGCGCCTTCTCCGTCAGCAAGTCGCAGGAGGAGATCGTGAAGAGGTACATCGCCGGGCAGCACGAGCATCACAAGAAGGAGGATTTCAAGTCGGAGTTGTTGCGGATGCTCCGCTTGCACGAGATTGAGTTCGACGAGCAGTACGTGTTTGACTGAGCCACGGTGCCGTCGGTTGCTTCCTCTGCCCCTCCGAGGCAGGAGAGAGAAAACGAACCGGCTTCCACGGGTTGCGCTCCGCCCGGCTCTCGCCGGGCTGCGCTCCACCCGTGGCTACATTCCGGCGCCCCGTTGGGGCGAAGAAGCGGGCACGCTGAGCAAACCGTGGGGGGGGACGCAGCGAGCGCATGGCCCGAGTGCGTGGCCGGAACACCGGCCCCGAACGCACCGTGCGAAGTGTACTCTTTTCACTGGGGTATCGCTTTCGTTTGCACGATGCTGGGATTCCCGGTCGCCCGGACATCGTGCTGCGTTCCCGCCGCGCGGTCATCTTCGTCCACGGCTGCTTCTGGCACCGGCACGGCTGCCGCAACGGGCGACGCCTGCCCAAGTCCCGCGTGGCCTTCTGGCGTGCCAAACTCGAAGACAACGCGGCGCGCGACACGCGAACCCGCGCGCGGCTGAGCCGCGACGGGTGGCGCGTCCTCGTCGTGTGGGAGTGCCAGTTGCGAGACGTTGACAAACTCGCGGCCCGCTTACGGGCTTTTCTGGATCCGGTGCGTGCTGAATGATCCTGTTGGCACCGGCCCGTGCCTCGCTCGCCTCCACATCAAGTTCCCAACCACCGCCGCCGACAAGCGGCTCGCCGACCGGATCACCGAGACCGTCCGCGCCGTCATGGACGCCAAGGCCGCCCTCCGGCAGCCCAGACTCTCCGACGGGGAGAAAGGCCGGCTCGACGCCGCCGTCGAGGCCCACGAGAAGCGCATCAACGAGGCGGTCTTCGCCCTCTACGGTGTCGAGGGGCTGCCCGGCGCGTGACCGCCGGGGACGCCCGCCTCCCCCGCCCCCTCCGGGGCGGGCGCGCGTTTGAACGCTCGCCCCACGGGTTCCGCTCCGGCCGCCTTGCGGCGGCCGTTGCTCCACCCGTGGCTTCATCCCGCGGCCCCTTCGGGGCCAAATCCGATGCCGCTCTCTGTGTCTGCTGTGCCTCTGTGATGAACTGCTCTGTGGTGAACGGCTTTCGATCAGCCGATCACAACCCCGCCTCGATCAGCGGGCGCATGGCCTCGGCTTCCAGCAGGCACGTCTCCACCGCGGGCAAGGCCCAGTTGTCCGCGGCCACAAAGAAGATGTGGTCCTGCCACGGAGCACGCAGGCGCTGGCACGCGCCCGACGCGATCATGTTCGGCCGGGCCAGCGGCATCGCGTGGCCCCAGCGGGCCAGGCGCACGCTCTCGATGTCCGCACGCGTGCGCCCGACGATCGACAGCACCGAATCGATCTCCGGCAGCGAGCGCGGCGCAAACCGCGCCAGCGAATCGTCCGCGATGAGCTCGAACCGCCCCGTGGGATACGGAAGCGGCCAGTAGCACGTCAGCACGCTCGTGCGGTGCCGGGCCCGCCGCGAGAAATCCCCCTTCACCACGTCCGTTATGCGTGAGAACGCCTCCACGCCCTGCGGATCGGGGAAGACCCCGTTGTGCAGCAGGAACATGTCGTAGAAACTCAGGTCGATCGGCGCCCTCAGCCGCACGTTGGCCACCACGTAGCCCGCGGTCTGGATGTTGGCGAAGTCGCCGTACCGCGACGGGTCCACCGTCTGCAGGTCGGTGAGCACGTGCCGGGCGATGTGCTTGGGGATGCTCATCACCACCCGCTTCGCGATCAGCGTGCGGTACGCGTTGTTCGCGTCCTTCCACACCACACGGATGCGCTCCGGCCCCAGCTTCTTCACCTCGACCACGCGCACGCCCGCCCGCAGGTACCGCGGCGGGCACCGCGGCGGCGTGTGCGCCTCCAGCGGAACCAGCCGGTCCCACAACGCCCGGATCAGCCCCGCGTTCCCGCCCGGCAGCACCCAGCGCCCGTACTCCTCGGCCGCGATGAAGTTCCAGCCCGACGCGGCGGAGATCTCGTCCCACCCGGCGTCGAACGACGAATAGCAATACCCCTGGATCGCGGCCTGCAGCGTCGGCGGCACCGGCACTGTGAGCGTCGACAGGATGTGCTGCCTGAGCGTGATGCTGTCGAGATCGAGGATCCACTGGTTGTCCGCCGACTCGTCGAGCGGGATGTCGGGGTAGTTCTCGACGTAATAGTTCACCAGGTCGCGGTACTGCTGGAACGCCAGCCGCTCGTCGGGCGTGAGCGCGGGATCGTCCCAGAAGTTGGCCGCGATCGCGCCGTTGAGCTCGAACGGATCGTCGGTCGCCGGGCTGACCCGCACCTCGCCGTTGAGCCCCAGCCGCCGGTACAGGTGCTCGAGGAACGAGCCCTCGTCGGGCGTGATGAAGTACGCCCCGCCCAGGCTGTACGAGTTTCCGCGCCAGAACTCACCGATGCTCGTCCCGCCGAAGCGATCGTGCAGCTCGAACACCACCGGCTTGTGGCGGCGAAGCAGGTACGCCGTCGCCAGCCCGGAGAGCCCGCCGCCGACAATCGCGATGTCCACCTCTTCGCTCGGCTCGGGCGGCTCGCCCCCGGGGTACAGGTTCTGCGCGCTGTGGAACGGGATGTCCGCGTACGACCACGGGTCCCCATACCAGCGGTCGGCGAACGCCACGCCATCCACGTCGAACGTCGTCGCCGGCGGCGAGAGATCAAAGATCGGGTGCGTGGCCCACAGCGGCCGCGCCCCCGTGTCCACGCAGTTCGGATGATGCGGGTGCGGATGCGGAAACGGGCCGCCGGGAGGGTGAGGCGGACCGCCGAAAAGCATCGAGGCCGCCGCGCCCCTGCGCTGCGCCAACAGACCCATGCTCAATGCGGCAAAGCCCGCCGAGGCGATGAACTGGCGTCGGGATGGACGGCCGGGTTGCGGTGCGCGGAAGGGATTCGTTGGAGCAGGGGGGATGGGGGGGGAGGGGGGGGTAGGCTCGGGCATCGGGGCTCCGGAGGGGGCAAGAGGTGGGGTTTCCACGCGCCGTCCGGCTCAATGATGCGCCAAGTTCGCGGAGGGTGCAAGGGGGAAAGCGGGGGTATGCGGTAAGCTGGGGAAGACGGCAACCCCCCGCGGCGTTCTCCCACTCCCCACGTTTTACCTCTGACCACTCCCCGCTTACCGCTTCCCTTCCAGGATCCGCTTCTTCGACTTGTCGTATTCGGCCTTCGTGATGATGCCGTCTTGGTATGCCTTGTCGAGGTCCTGCAGTTCCTGGCCCATGGTGGCCGTGTTGTTGTTCTCCACCTTCACCGACTTGCCGGAGCAGGCCGAGAGCGTGGCCGCCCCGGCCGCGGCCAGCAACGTGATCGCGAGAACGCGGGTGATGGTCTTCATGGCGGTCATTCCTTCTTGAGGTGCGCGGTGACGCCCTCGCCGAACAGGTCGAGGGTCTTCTTCCCGGTCAGTTCGGCCCGGACCACCCGCGGCCAATCCCCCGCCTCCTGGATCAGTCGGAACTTGTTGCCCCCCTCATCTTCCCAAGACCCCGAACTGCCCTTGCGGGGGCCGTCGGCGGTGGTGACGGAGGCAGAATAGGACTTGTCGGAACCGACCTTGAGCACGGTATTGGCGCCCGCGTCGGCGGCCTTCCAAGTGCCGACGATGGGGGACGAACACCCCGCGGCGAGCAGGACGGACGCGGCGAGAACGGCGATGGGAAGGGTTCGGAGCTTCATGGGCGATAGCGTACCCGATCGGGGGCCGGCCGGGAGGTCGGTCATCGTGCGGCACGGTCCCGCGCTCGGGTGAGCTTCTTCTCCAGGTCGGGCGAGGCGATGTAGAGTACTTGCTTGCCCCTCTTGGCCGTGGTCATCAGGCGGAGCCGGACCAACTCTTCGAGATCGGCTCGGGAGGTGGCCAGGACAATGCCGTTGGAGTTGGCGTGGCTCTTGACGGTGTACTGGGTGAGCGGGTGGCGGAGGGCGTGCTCGAGGAGGAGGCGTTGGCGGAGGTTGAGGCCCTTGGCGATGCGGAGGAACGCGCGGCTGCGCTCGATCTTCTCCTGCTCGTGGCGGATATGTTCGCCGAGCCGATCGAGTGACCGCTCGATGACATCGAGCTTATAGAGTACGAAATAGGTCAGGTCGCCGTCGTCGAGCTCGCTGTCCACGTAGGCCTGCGGGTAACGGGCGACGGCCCTGCCGATGACCTCGGAGATCGCGGCGTACTCGAAGATGCCGTAACCGCTGCGGAGCGCGAACCAATAGAACAGAGCGCGGGCGGTGCGCCCGTTGCCGTCCACGAACGGGTGCTCGTACCCGATCAT
The DNA here is from genome assembly GCA_964630785.1 of uncultured Phycisphaeraceae bacterium. GTDB lineage: Bacteria > Planctomycetota > Phycisphaerae > Phycisphaerales > UBA1924 > JADLCX01. The sequence goes on from CAZVZG010000020.1 coordinate 4,884, forward strand.
GAAGTGGAGGATGCAGGCCTTGACGATCGGGTGGATAAACGAGGGGCCCCGGTCGTGCGAGGTGTTGGCGAACTTGCAGAGTTCGTCCAGGCGCCGCGGAAGGTCGGGCGCGGGGGGCGGGACGAAGATTTCATCTCCGGAGATGTCGTCCACCACGCGAACGTTCTCGTCGGGGCGGCGGAGGCGTCCGGCCTCGTCGGGGTTGTCGAGGGTGCCGCGGGTCAGGATGGTCTGGAGCTCGCGGATGAGATCAATGGATAGGGGCTTGTCGAGCAGTCCCTTGATGCGCTGCATGGCGGCGTAGTTGTTAGCGACCATGCGTTCGCCCTTGGTCGCCGGCTCGCGCCCGGACTTGAGCAGATCGACCGCGACCTTGCGGGTGGTGGCCGCGCCCTCGATGATGGAAGACTCCGCGGCCTCGTCCATCAGCGTCTTGATGCGCAGCCGTTCGCGGGCGCCCGGGTCGCCCAGGTCGCCCGTGTCGGGTGCGAAGGCGGCGGGCCCGCCGCCGCCGGTCGCGCGGTCGATGTGGTGCAGCGATTGGTGGATCTGCGGGCAGATGGAAACAGAGAACGGCAAACCGCTTACCTGGTGAAGGGGGAGCGGTTGATTTCCGGAGATGCGCGCCCATTTGACGATGGCCCACGCTTGCGCCGCGTCTCGCTTGAGAGCGCGAGCGATCGGCCGGATCTTTCGCCAGGGGCGGTACTTGCCGAGCAGGAGGGTTCGCTCGCGTTCGGCGAGGGCGTATCGCTCCTGCAAGAGCTCCTTTGGGAGGTTTCCAAAGCGGTATGGCGGGAGTGCACGGTCCATCGGATTTTTGCAGTCAAAAGTATCGGATTGACAATACACCTCGATCAATCAAAGTCAATATTCCGAAAGCTGACTTTTTATTGAGGACCGACGAATCTCGATTCCGACAGGACCAAAGCGCCCCATCCAAACCCGGGTTTGTCAGGCATGGTCATTTCTCCAAAATTGATAGCATCGTTGCGGTGTCTGCGGAGCCCGCCCAGCCGCGCACCCCAACGACCCCACTTCGCGCAGCCCCACCCCATCCCCAGCCATAACCCCTCACCACCACCGCACTTACGCCCAACCTCCATCCTCTTGCTCCCTCGGCACCTCCCCGAGCCGGCCCCGCCACCCTGGGCGCTCAGGCCGGTAAGACCCATCCCGCGCCCGCGCGCACTCCCGCGCCGCGGCCGCGCTTGGCCGCGCTTCAATCCCCGCCTCTGGCCCCCATCGCCGCGCCCAGCCGATCTCAATAGGCTTCATCCCCGTTGTATCCACCCCACTCCCACCCGGAGAGTCTCACCATGTCCAGTCCGTTGTCCCGCCTCCGCTCCGCCGGCGTTCTCGCCGTGCTGCTTGCCGTCGGCCTGCCCGTGCAGTTCACCCTCGCCCAGGGCCCCGGCAACGACGGCCCCGAGCAGAAGGAAAAGGAGAAGCCCGAGTTCCCGCCCTTCAAGGACGTCGCCAAGGACTACGAGCAGGTCGTCTCCACCGTTGACGGCAAGCCCTCGCTCTACACCCTCTGGAAGCGCGACAAGGACGGCCAGCTCCTGGCCGAGCTCCCCCGCGGTTACACCGGCCAGAAGCACTTCTTCGCCATGACCATCGCCGCCGGCGACACCTGGGCCGGCCTCCAGGGCAACGACGTGCTGGTCTACTGGAAGCGCTACGACAAGAGCCTCGCGCTCATCCAGCCCAACCTCGACACGCGCTCCACCGGCGACGCCGAGTCCACCTCCGGCGTCGCGCAGACCTTCACCGACCGCGTCCTCCTCGACGTCCCCATCGTCTGCATGGGCCCCTCCGGCCAGCCGGTCATCGACCTCGATGCGCTCCTTGCCGGCCAGGCCAGCCGCTTCTTCGGCGGCTCCGCCAGCGGCGCCAACCCCAAGCTCGTCTCCATCAAGGAGGCCAAGGCCTTCCCCGAAAACATCGAGGTCACCCTCGAAATGCCCGCGGCCGGCGGCGTGCTCCGCAGCTTCCACTACTCCATCTCGCTCCTCCCCGAGCACACCGACTACAAGCCGCGCACCGCCGACGAGCGCGTCGGCTACTTCACCACCGTCTACCGCGACCTGGGCAAGTTCCGCGACGACCAGAAGTGGGTCCGCTACATCAACCGCTGGAACCTCCAGAAGCGAGACCCGAGCCTCAAGCTCAGCCCGCCCAAGGAACCCATCGTCTTCTACATCGACTACACCGTCCCCGTCCGCTACCGCCGCTGGGTCCGCCAGGGCATCCTCGAATGGAACAAGGCCTTCGAGAAGGTCGGCATCCTCGACGCCATCGAGGTCTACTACCAGGACAAGGCCACCAACGCCAACATGGACAAGGACGCCGAGGACGTCCGCTACAACTTCATCCGCTGGCTCAGCAACGACCAGGGAACCGCGATCGGCCCCAGCCGCACAGACCCCCGCACAGGCCAGATCCTCGACGGCGACGTCGTCCTCACCGACGGCTGGATCCGCTACTTCTGGTTCCAGGCCAACAACCTCCTCCCCGACATCGCCACCCAGGCCATGAGCCCCGATACCCTCTCCTGGCTGGAGCGCCACCCCGACTGGGACCCGCGCCTCCGCCTGGTCGACCCTGCCCAGCGCGAGCAGGTCCTCATCGACCGCGCCCTGCACGCGGCCGAGACCCTCTCCGGACGCGGGCTCTCACGCTACGGCGGACACGCCGTCAGCGCGTTCGATGAGACCCCGCCGCCCCCCGGCGCGGCCGCGCTGCCCCCGGGCCTGCTCGGGCGCGCCAGCCAGGTCAACGGCCTCTGCTACGCCGCGCACGGCAAGGCCATGGGCATGGCCATGATGCGCATGAACCTCGAGCTCGCCGAGGCTCTCGCCAACGAGAACGCCGACGACCCCAAGGCCGGCGACAAGCCCGGCGAGCCCAAGAAGGACGAACCCAAGAAGGATGACGACGACCGCCTCGACGGCATTCCCGAGTGGTTCGTCGGCCCCATGCTCGCCGACCTGGTCGCCCACGAGGTCGGACACACCCTCGGCCTCCGCCACAACTTCAAGGCCTCCAGCGTCTACGCCTTCGACAAGATCAACTCCGACGAGTTCAAGGGCAAGAAGACCAACTCCGGCTCAGTGATGGACTACAACCCCGTCAACATCAACAAGGGCGGCGGCCCCGTGCAGGGCGACTACTGCCCACTGGGCATCGGCCCCTACGACTACTGGGCCATCGAGTACGGCTACACCTTCGACGACGCCAAGAAGGTCCTCGAGCGCGCCGGCGAGCCCGACCTGGCCTTCCTCTCCGACGAAGACGTCGGCGGCTCCGACCCGCTCGCCCGCCCCTACGACTTCGCCGCCAACCCCCTCGACTACGCCCAGAACCAGATGCGCCTGGTCTCCTACTACCGCTCCGGCCTGCTCGACAAGTGGGTCAAGAACGGCGAGAGCTGGTCCAAGGCGCGGCGCGGGTACAACGTCACCCTCAACGCCCAGCTCCAGGCCCTCAGCGTCATGGCCCCCTGGGTCGGCGGCGACCACGTCCAGCGCACACGCAAGGGCGATCCCAACGCCGGCCCGCCCGTCACCGTCGTTCCCGTCGGCGAGCAGCGCGCCGCGCTCGACTTCTGCGTCAACAACGCCTTCAAGGACGACGCCTTCGGCATGACGCCCGACCTGCTCAGCAAGATGACCGTCGACAAGTGGTCCGACCAGGGCGGCGCGCCCGACCTCACGCAGGAATCGGCCTTCCCCATCCACGACCGCATCCTGGGCATCCAGTCCAGCGTCCTCACGATGCTCATGAACCCCACCGTCCTCAAGCGGGTCTACGACAACGAGTCGCGCGTCGCCCCCGACCAGGACATGATCACCCTCCCCGAGGTCCTCAACAAAATCTCCGACTCCATCTGGTCCGAGCTCGACTCGGCCCCCAGCGGAACCTTCACCAACCGCCAGCCGATGATCTCCAGCACACGCCGCGGCCTGCAGCGCGAGCACCTCGAACGCCTCATCGACCTCACCGACCCCGGCGCCATCCAGGGCGCCAGCGGCAAGGCCGTCAGCAACCTCGCCGTCGCCAAGCTCCGCGAGCTCGACGGCAAGATCCGCAAGGCCGTCCCCAAGGACTCCACCGCCGCCAAGAGCGGACTGGACGACTACTCCTACGCCCACCTCTCCGAGGCCGCGCTCCGCATCGAGCAGGTCCTCGACGCCACCTACATCTACAACGCCGACAAGATCGGCGGCGGCGGCGCGATCAACTTCCTCCTGGCCCGCCCCCTCCCCGAGGTCGGAGGCCAGCCCCTTCCTGCCGAACCCGCCCGCACCCCCACCCTCACCCCCACCTCGATCTTCAACGAGGAACACTGACCCCGGAGGGAGGGAGGGGGGGCGGCCGCACACCCGCGGCCAATCAATCACGCGAACAACCGACCCGCCCGCCCGGCGGGTCGGTTCGTTTTTGCTGTGAGCTCAGCCGGCATCATGGGCGTCATGGTGGAGCGTTGTTGTGCCGCCCCCTCGGGGCTCGGTGCGTGGCGCGACCTGTCCCCGGGCCGAGGCCCGGGGCTGCGGTTGTTTCGCCGCTGCGCGGCGAGTCGGCGGGGTGCTGGGCGTGAGCGAGCAATCGCCCAACCGCACGGCAAGCACTTCTACTCCACCCCCTCCCCCCGATAGTCAATCGCCACCATCGACACATCATCCACAAACCGCCGCCCCCCCGCCCACGCGGCCAGGTCGTCCACCGCCCGCTCCACCACCCGGTCGCCCGGCTCCTTCGCCAGCGCCGACAACGACGCCCGCAGCCGTTCCTCGCCGTACTGCACGTCCTTGCCCTCGCCCGCGCGCGGCTGCTCCGGGAAACCGTCTGAAAACAGACACAGCCGATCGCCCGGGTCCAGCGTCACCCGCGCCGGCGGATAGTCCGCATCGGGCGTCAGCCCGATCGGCAGGCCGCCGTCCTCGGGCACGGTCTCGGCCGCGCCGCCGGCCCGGATCACGATCGGCAGCGGGTGGCCGGCACGGGCGATGTACACGGCCCCGTTCCGCGTGTCGAGCACGCACAGCACCATCGTCAAAAACAGCCCGCTGTTCTCGCTGGCGCAGAACCGCCGGTTGAGATCGGCCAAGACCCGCTCCGGTCGCGGCTCCTCCTTCCCATCTTCCAGCAACCCACTCTCCAGCACGTCCAGCGGCAGCGAGTGCATCGCCGTCACCGACAGCAGCGCCGCCGGCACGCCGTGCCCGCTCACGTCGATCACGTACGCCGCCAGGTAGTGCTCGCCGACCATGCTCAGGCCGATCGCGTCGCCCGCCAGCTCGTCGGTCGGCACGTACGTCCACGCCGCGCTCGCCCGCGCCGTCGAGAGGTTGCCCCGCGGCAGCATGGCCCGCTGCACGCGCGACGCGGCCAGCAGGTCCGCTCGCATCTTGTTGTTCTGCTCGCTCAGCCGGCGCTCCAGCCGCACGGTCCGCTCGCCCGCCAGCAGCCGCACGCGCAGCTCCTCCTTGTCGAACGGCTTGGAGACAAAGTCGTCCGCTCCCGCCTCGATCCCCCGCACCAGGTCCGCCTTGTCGGTCCGCCCCGTGAGCATGATGACGTACACGAACGGCGCTTCCCCGCCCGTCCCCTCCGCCCTCCCCCCGCCCCTCGCCTCGCGGGCCGAGCGCACACGCTCGATCAGCTCCAACCCCGAGAGCCCCGGCATCTCCCAGTCGGTCAGCACCACGTCAAACCTGTCCGTCGCAAACGCCTGCCAGGCCCGCGAGCCGTCTTCGGCCGCGACCACGCTGTGGCCCCACGCCTCCAGTTGGCGCGTGAGCGACGCCCGGGTGATCCGCTCGTCCTCGGCGATGAGTATCCGCATCGGTTACGACCTCGCCCGGACAAACGCGCCCAGCTCCTCGATCAGGGCCTCGACACGTGCGCGCGCCGTCTGCAACGCCGCGGGCGCGCCCGCCAGATCACCCGCCTTCCCCGCCCGCTCCAGCGCGAGCGCACACTCCTGCGTCTGCGGCGCGCAGAAGTTCGAGATCATGCCCTTGAGCGCGTGCGCGGCACGCCCCACGCTCGGCGCATCGCCCGCGCCGATCGCCCGTTCGATCTCGCCCAGCAGGGCCCGCCCGTCGGTCCCGAGCATCTCCACCGTCTCGGCGAGAAACCCGACGTCGTTGTCGACGCGCTCCAGGAGTTCGGTCTCGTTGAATGTATTGGGCATGGTGAGGAAGGGAATGAGGGATGGAAACTAGGGAGCAGGGACTAGGGACTAGGGATGGAGGCCGCACCGACCAGGCGGCCGATCTCCGCGAACAGCGACTCCTTCTTGATCGGCTTGGCCACGTACCCGTCCATCCCCGCGCTCAGGCACATCTCCCGGTCGCCCGACATCGCGTTGGCCGTGAGCGCGATGATCGGCGTGCGCCGGCCCGAACCGCCCTCGCGCGACCGGATCTCCCGCGTCGCGTCCAGCCCGTCCATCTCGGGCATCTGCACGTCCATGAGCACCACGTCGAACGGCTCCGCGGCCCACCTGTCCACGGCCACGCGCCCCGTGTCCGCCACCTCCACCTTGTGCCCCGCGCCCGTCAGCAGGCGCACCGCGAACTTCTGGTTGATCGCGTTGTCCTCCGCCAGCAGCACGCGCAGCGACCGGCCGTTGACGCCCGGCTTGGCGTCCGGCGCGCCCGCCGCGCCAACGATCGCCCCGCGCTGCGCCCCACCCATCGGCCCCGCCATCGGCCCCGCCAGCACACGGACGATGTTGTCCAGCAGCAGCGACTGCTTCACCGGCTTGATCAGCCGCGCCGCCACGTTCAGTTCCGTGCTCTGGGCCTGGTCGCCCGGGCTGGCCGACGAGGTCAGCATGACCACCGGCAACGCCGCCGATGCCGCTCGCCCGCGCACCGCCCGAACCAGCTCAAACCCGTCCATCTCCGGCATGTGCAGGTCGGTGACCAGCAACGCCACCGGCGCGCCCGCGGCGTCCGACCTGTCCAGCGCGGCCAGCGCCGCGCTCCCGCCCTCGGCCAGGATCGGCCGCAACCCCCAGTTGCTCAGCATCGCCTCCAGGATCCGCCGGTTGGTCTGGTTGTCGTCGACCACCAGCACGACCTTGCCCTCCAGCACCCTCGCGGCGTCCCGTGCGCTCGCGGGCGCGCGGTCCGTGCCCACCCGCATCTTCACCGTGAACCAGAACGTGCTCCCCACGCCCGGCTGGCTCTCCAGCCGGATCGTCCCGCCCATGAGCTCCACCAGTTGCCGCGAGATCGCCAGCCCCAGGCCCGTGCCCCCGAACTTGCGCGTCGTCGAGACCTCCGCCTGCTCAAAGGGCTTGAACAGCCGCGCCGCCGCCTCGGGCGACACGCCGATGCCCGTGTCGCGAACGGCGAGCCTCAGCGTGATGTCGTCGCCCGAGCGAGCGTCCGCGGTGATCGACACCACCACCTCGCCCCTGGCCGTGAACTTGATCGCGTTGCCCACGAGGTTGACCAGCACCTGCCGCAGACGGTGCACGTCGCCGACCAGCGCGTCGGGCACGTCCGGCGCGACCTCGTACGCCAGCTCCACACCCTTGCTCCCGGCCCGCAGCGAGAGCGGGTTGAGCGTGTCGCCGATCGAGTCGCGCAGCAGAAAATCCACCGGGTCTAGCTCGATCCGCCCCGCCTCGATCTTGGAAAAATCCAGGATGTCGTTGATGATCGACAACAGCGCATCCGCCGACGACTTCACCGTGTTGAGGTAATCGCGCTGCTCGGCCGTCAGATCGGTGTCCAGCGCGAGCTCGGTCATCCCGATCACGCCGTTCATCGGCGTGCGGATCTCGTGGCTCATGTTCGCCAGGAACGCGCTCTTGGCCTTGGTCGCCTCCTCCGCCTTCTCCTTGGAGACTTTCAACTCCTCCGCCTGACGCGACGTCACCTCCAGCAGCTCCCGCGTCCGGATGTTCCGCAGCAGCACCTCCAGGTTCATCGCCGCCGCGGGCAGCAGTTCATCGAGCAGCGCCGCCCGGTCCGCCGTCACCGCCTCAAACCCCGCGTGCTCGAACACGCCCAGCACCTTGTCCCCCACGCGCAGCGGCCACGCCCCCGCGTGCGACGGCGCCGCGCTCCCGAGCCCGGACGAGACCCGCAGGTAATCGGGCGGCAGCCCGCTCAGCCGCACCGCCGCCCCCTCGAGCGCGCACTGACCGACCATCCCGCGCCCGACCGCGATCGGCTCGCTCGCGCCCGAACCCGACAGCCCAAACTCCCCGATCTGGCGCAGCGCGAGCCTCTCGGCCTCCACGAGGTAGCACGCGCCCACCCCGCCGCCCAGCAGCGGCACCAGCGTCGAACTCAGCCTGCGCCCGAACTCCTCCACCGACGCCGCGTCCTGCAGCAACGCGATCAACTCCGCCGCGCTCGACTTGATCCACCGCTGCCGCTCCATCGCCGCGGCCCCCGCTTTGAGCACGTCCACCGACCTCGCCAACTCCCCCGTCTCGTCGTGCGCGCCCGTGAACGGGACCGCCCGCGAGTAATCGCCCTTGGCGATGCTCTCGACCGAATCGCGGAGCCGCGCGATCGGAACGATGATGCTCCGCAGGATCAGCCCGCCGATCAGCGCCGAGAGCACAACGCCGCCGATCGCCACGAACATCGCCATCCGCTTGGCCCGCGCTATCTCCGACATCGCCTCGTCACCCACATCGACGGCGATCTGTTCGTTGAGGTCGATCCACTCGCGCGACACACCGCTCAACTGCACCCCGAGCTTCAAGGTTTTGTCGTGCAGCAGCGCGGCCCCCTCGCTCTGCCGCCCCGCCGAGGCCAGCGCACACACTTCCGCCGCCGACTCCTCCCACCGGTGCGCCAGATCGCGGTACGCCTCGCACAAGCTCCGTTCCTGCTCCGAACTGATCAGGTGATCGGCGTACTCCGACAGCAGCCGCGCCACCTCGACCCGGTCCGCGTTGAACATCTCCAACGCCTCGGTCCGGCGAGCTTCGTTCTCCGCCAGCAGGCAGGCCCGGACGTTGATCCGCATCTCCGCCTGCGACCGCGAGATATTGCCCAGCACCGCCAGGCTCTTGGACTGCAAAATCGCGGCTACCTGCGTCCGCTGCTCAAGGTTCTGCAACCGCAGAACGCCGAACACACCCATCGCGACCATCAGGATCAGCGGCACCGCCAGCAGGATGATCAGTCGCTTCGCAATGCTCATAAGGCAAACGGCCCATCTTCACCCCGCAGTTTCGCCCACGATTCTACCGCCAACGTGCCACAGGCAGACCGTTGCTCTGAACGGTCTGCCTGTGCTGACCCCCCCAACTCATCCGCGCCGCCTTCACACCGGCGCCCCGCGCTCCCCCAGCCGCGCGCTCGCCTGCTCCAGCACCTCCGCCGCGACCCGCTCGGGGTTGTACCCGCCCGAGAGCAGCACGCACGGTTTGCCCGCCGCGCTCGCGTAACCCCGCGCCTCGTCGGCGTGCAGGTGCCCGGTCAGTTTGACGATCACCACCACCACCGCCGTGTCGGGCCGGTTGATCGGCGCCCGCATCGGCTCGCCCGAGCCGTGCTCGGTCAACTCCACCCACTCGGCCTCCTCCAACTCAAACGCCCTCGTCAGCCGCTCGATCGCCTGCACGTTCGGCTCGCCCCCGATGATCACCATCCGCTTGCCCCGAAGCAGTTCCCTCACCTCCATCACCCGCCCGCTCCACTCGCGCACCTCGCCCGCGGCCGGGTCGTCCGCTTCACCGCCCGCGCCGGCCCCGATCGCCAGAGCACGCGACACGATCCCCGAAACCACCCCGCCGTCCGCCGGCTCACCCCGCCACAACGCCGCGGCCGCGGGCCCGACCGCCCCCGCGATCCGTGTGTCCGTGAGCGCGACCCCCATGCCCTCCAGCTCCCTTGCGGCGTCTTCGATCCGCGACCAGTCGCGCGCCGACTCCTCTCCCCGGTTCTTCACGATCTGCCCCGCGTGATACCTGATGTGCCCGAGCGCGTTCTTGACGCCCTTGGCCGTCGCCGTGCGATCGTCGAACCGCTTCCTCTCATCCGCGATCCGCGCACGCACGCCGTCCACGCCCGCCGGGTCCGCCGGATCGCTCATGCTCATGAACCGCGGGATGAACACGCGCCGAGACGCGGTCTCGCGCCGCAGCCACAGGTGCGTCTCGAGCTGGTCCTTGTCGTCTTCCGTCAGCCACGTCCCGAGGAGCGCCACTCGAAGGGCCGAGTTGGCCTCCGCCAGCAGTCCCATCGCGACGGCCTCCTCACCGTCCGGCCGACGCCCCTTCGGCGCCTCGTCCATCCGGCGCACCAGCGCGGCGCCCTCCGCCTGCGCGTCATAGCACGCGGCGATCCGTGATAGCGCGGCGTCGTCCGGCTGCCGCTCGTGCCGCCAGAACACCCACAGGAAGCACCCGGGCATCGCCTTCGCCCGGGTGAGCATCTCGTTCATCCGCGACACCACGCCCCGCTCCGCCTCCGACCCCGCTTCCGCCGCCCGCCGCTCGATGAACAGCCGGCACGACGCCGCCTTCAGCCGGCACCGCTCTTCGATCAACTTCAGGTCAAGTTCCCCCGCGACTCCCGGCGTCTTCGAGTCTCCCCCCTGCTCAAACTCGAACGCCGCCGCACGCGCCCGCCCGAGTTCCTCTGTCGTCCCCATGAGCGGCACATGCGCCTTCGCGTCGCCAATCTTCAGCGGCACCAACGCCTGGGCCACCGGCAGCCCGCGCACCGTGTCGCCGACCCGCGCCCTCACCACAACCTCGGACTCGCGGACCGGTGGGCCGGAGGGAGGCACAACCGATGCACCCTGCTCGCTCGGCATCGCCGCCGCCGCTTCCTGCCCGCCCGAAACACACTCGCCATTCGCCGCATTCTCCGATATCTCGCAAAGCCATTTCCCTATCAGCCCAACCGTCCGCCGGAGTGGTTCCGACCCCTCCATCCGCGGCCGCAACAACTCCACCACGCCTTCCGCCAACCGGCGGAGCTCCGTGTCGTTCATATGCACACACTCCGTTCATACACCGCCCACACCCACCCGCGCCCGCAACAGGGTAGTGCCGCGGGTAGACCGCTGCTCTGAACGGTTTACCTGTGCCGCTCCCCCACTCCCTCAACACTTGCAATCCCATAAACTCCCGCCGTGAACACCCGCCACCTCACCCTCGGCCTCATCATCCTCACGCTCACCGCCTGCGCATCCCCGCACGCCGCAACGCAAAGGCCAACCGCGCCCGAGCCCCTCGCCGACATCGACGCCCGCCGCCTCACCGTCGCCGACGGCCGCACCGGCGAGCCGCTCGCGTGGGACACCCTCATCGCCTCCGCGGCCGGCGCCGACGCCGTCCTCGTCGGCGAACTGCACAACCAGCCCGCAGGCCAGGCCTTCGAGGCTGCGTTCTTCGACGACGTCCTCGCCGCTTCCCCCACCGCCGCGGCCGCCCTCGAGTTCTACGAACGCGACCACCAGGTAGCCCTCGACGACTACCTCACCAGCGTCGCGACCTGGACCGAGGTTCGCCGCCGCACAGGGCACGACAAGGGCGACGACTGCCCCGGTCACCGCGCGATGATCAACGCCTGCAAGCAGCACCACCGCCCCGCACTCGCGGCCAACGCCCCCCGCCGCTACGTCACGCTCGCCCGCACCAACGGCTACGACCGCCTCGCCGCGCTCGGACCCGAGCAGCGCCGCCTCTTCCGCATCCCCGATCGCCTGCCCCAACCCGGGAGCCGCTACCGCGACGACTTCAACCAGATCATGTCCGGCGCCCACGAAGACGAGCCCGCCGACGCCGCGCCCACCCCCCCCGACCCCGCCGAGCAAGCCCGCATCGACGGCATGTTCCGCGCCCACTCGCTCTGGGATTGGACCATGGCCGACTCCATCGCCCGCGCCATCGACAACCCCGACCTCCCCTCTCGCCCCGTCGTGCTCATCGTCGGCAAGTTCCACACCGACCACGACGGCGGCCTGCCGCAGGCCCTGCGTGCGATCCGCCCCGGCACGCGCACCTTCACCTTGAGCATGGAGTTTGGCGAGGCACAGCCGCTCAACAACGACGACCGCGGCCAAGCCGACGCCATCATCTACCTCGGCCCCGAAACCCCCACCCCCTAGTCCCCATTCCCCATTCCCTATTGCCTCGCTCCCCCACACCTCTCCCGCCACATCCCCCGCACCGCGTTCTCAAACTTCCGCGCAAAGCCCGCCTCGTCCCGAAGCGCCGACGCCTCCAGCGCCCCGCGCAGCGACTTCCTCAACTCCGCGCGCCGCCCCGCGTCCGCCGCGAGCTTCACCGCGATCGAGACGTACGCGTCCTCGTCTTTGGCCACCAGGTCGCCCAGCCCGGCGGCGTGCATCATCGGCAATCCGTTCCGCGCGTGCGGCGTGCGCCCCTCCATGCTCACCACCGGCACGCCCATCCACAGCGCCTCGCACGTCGTCGTCACGCCCGGATACGGGAACGTGTCCAGCGCGATGTCGGCGTGGTTGTACGCCGCCATCGCCTCGTGCGTGCCCGCGGCCGGCGGCTCCACCACCACCATGTCCGGCGATGCGCCCGCCTGCGTCAGCCGCTCCTTGAGGTGCTGCCGCACGTCCGCCTGAAGCGTGCCGCGGTGCCGGATCACCAGCCGCGCGTCCCGCGACTCCTTCAGCACCCGCGCCCACGTCCGCACCACGCGCGCGTTCACCTTCTGGATCGCGTTGAAACTCACAAACGTCACCCCGCCCGCGCCGAGCATCGGCGACCCCGCCGCACGCTCCGACGGCGGCGTCGGGTCCACCTCCGGCAGGCCCTCCGGCGGGCGGTACGACGTGAAGCACGGGTCGATCCGCACCAGCTTCTCCACCGACTGGCTCTCGAACCCCGGCGGGTCGATCAGGCTGTCGGTGATCCGGTAGTCCATCGTCTGCAAACCCGTCGTGCACGGGTAACCCATCCACGTTGCCTGCACCGGCGCCGGGCGCAGCTGGAACACCAGCAATCGCCCGCCCGCCGTGTGCCCCGCCATGTCGATCAGCACGTCGATGCGATCGTCGTGGATGCGCTCGGCCATCTCCCGCACCGACATCCGCGCGCACGCACGCCACGCCCCCCCGCTCCCGCCCCGCCCCACGATCGCCTTGTACACCCCCGTGCTCTCGTCCTCCCGATCCGCCGTCGAGTACAGGAACAGCTCGATCCGCTCCCGGTCCAGCCGCTCCAGCGTCTGCGGCAAAAAACTGTGCGACGGATGGTTCCGGAAGTCCGGGCTCACCACCCCCACCCGCAGCCTCCGCTCCGGATCAAACGTCTGCGCGAACTTGACCTCCGCCGGCGGCAGCATGTTCATCAGCACCCGCCCGTACGTGTAGTGCGCGGCGTACACGTCCGCCGGCGTCGCGCCCGGGTCGTACAGCATCGCGTTGGCCAGGTTCGACACTTGCACCGGGTCCGGCCCACCCCCACCTCCACCCCCGCCCCCCGCGCCCGCGCCCGCCGCGGCCATCGCGACGTGCTTCATGATCGGCACCGCCTCGTCCGCCCGCCCGATCTTCAAGAGCGCCGAGGCGTACATCGAAAGCAGCCGCGCGTCCGGCCGCACCGGCCGCCCCTGCGCATCTTTCCCGTTCAGCCCCGGCGTGCACGTGCGGATGCAGTCGCCCAGCCGCTCCTGCACGCCGTACATCCGCGCCAGGGTCGCCCGCGCCAGAGCGTGGTGCGGATTCTTCTCGACGCACGGCTCCATCACGCCCATCGCCTCGTCCAGCCGCCCGCAGTCGGCCAGGCTCATCGCCCGCAGCGTGACCAGCTCCGGATCCTCGGGCGAGCTCCGCAGGGCCTGCTCCGCGTAATACAGCGCCTGCTGCGCCTGCCCCAGCCGCGCCATCGCGTGCCGCATCAGCACGTTGGCCTGCCGGTCCGTCGGCGAGTGCCGGACCACCCGCTGCAACACCTCTTTGGCCTGGGAAAACTTGCCCTGGTCCAGCAGCGCCTGCGCCTGCCGAAGTTTGTGCACGATCTCGCTCATGGGTGCGCCCTCGTAGATTGCCGTGTCCGGCCGCCGATCCAAGAAGAACGGGGGCGGGCCGACGCGCCGGTCCGCCCGTCTACACCGCCAGCATCCGCTCGACAAACCGCCTCGCCTCGCCGTCCGCCTGCACAGCATCGTCGAGCGAGTTCAGCGCGGACACGCCGACCTCTTCCAGCGCCCGCGAAGACAACTCCGCGATCCGCCCGAACTCGATCGGCCGCATCGGCGGACACATGCGCGCACGCCCCGCCACTCCCCCCACCCCGCCCGCCCCAACGTCGTGCCCCATCAGGAACGCCTCCACCGCCGCCTCGTTGGCCGCGTTGAACACCGCCCCCGCCGTCCCGCCCCGGCGGACCACCTCGAACCCCAGCCCCAGCGCGGGGAAGCGCTCCAGGTCCGGCTCCGCAAACTCCAGCCCGGCCAGCGTCCGCCAGTCGAGTTTCCTCGACATCCCGCCCGCGCGCCCGGGCCACGTCAGCGCACACTGGATCGGCGTCCGCATGTCCGGCGGCGCGAGCTGCGCCAGCACGTTCCCGTCCGAATACTCCACCATCGCGTGCACGATCGACTGCGGGTGGACCACCACGCCGATCCGCTCGGCCCCCAGCCCGAACAGCCAATGCGCCTCGATCACCTCCAGCGCTTTGTTCGTCAGGCTCGCCGAGTCGATCGTCACCTTCGGCCCCATGCTCCACGTCGGGTGGTTCAGCGCCTCCCGCGGCGACGCTCGCCGGATCCGCTCCCGATCCCACGTCCGGAACGGCCCGCCGCTGGCCGTCAGCACCACGCGCTCGATCTCGGGGCCCGCCGACAGCGGCGGACAGCAGCGCGGCAGACACTGCCACACCCCGCAATGCTCCGAGTCCACCGGCAGCAACCGCGACCCGCTCTTCACCGCCGCGGGCACGACCAGCTCGCCCGCCGCGACCAGGGTCTCCTTGTTCGCCAGCGCCACGTCGCGCCCGAGCTCGACAGCCGCGAGCGTCGCGGGCAGCCCCGCGCTGCCGACCATCGCCGCGAGCACCACGTCGCACCCGACCTCGCGCACCAGCCGCTCGGGCGCATCCACCCCCACACGAAGCGACGCCTCGCGCGACGTACCGACATCGCCCGGCGACGACAGCGCCAACTCCCGCACCCCCAGCCGCGCCGCCTGATCCAGAAGAAGCCGCCCGTTCCGGCCCGCCGCCAGCCCCACCACGCGGTACCGGGTTCCGTGCTCGCCCCGGTCGCGCAGACGGTTGAGATGCTCGATCACCTCCACCGTCTGCGTCCCGATCGAGCCGGTGCTGCCCAGGATGATGATCCGCTTCTCGTCCACGCGATCTCCACCTCCCCTTCTCGACCGAGAGGGGAGCGGCCACACTCGCTCTGAGGATAGAGACCCGCAGGGCGCGGGGTCTGCCCCGGGTGGAGTCCAAGTTTCTGGCGGCGGAGACGTGCAGGCTGGGTACCCCGCCTCTCCGAGGCGGGCGGCGCGCCTTGGACGCCCCGTGATCCGGCCGCGCCGGAGACGCGGAGTACCCGCCGCCAGAAACTTGGACTACACCCGGTCTCTCCTCGCGCCGACGCCGCTCACCCTCGCTCACTCTTCCGCCGAACCCCCGCGTCGATCGCCAGGCCCCAACTTCCGCCGGCTCGAATACAGCGTTCGCGGCCGGCCCGTTCCCGTCGCACTCGGCTTGGCGCCCGGAGGCGTCGCGCCGCCACCACCTCCACCCCCGCCACCCGCACCCGCCGGCGCATCGGACCCGCGTGCCGACGCTTGTCCGCCGCCACCCCCACCACCACCACCCTCGCCGCCCCCCCCGCCCCCACCACCCGATCCGCCGCGACCGCCGCGTCGCCGACGGCGACGGCGACGATGCCCGCCGCCCTCGCCACCACCGTCGGCCGTGTCACGCTCCGACCCCTCCGCACCCCCGCCCCCGGAACCGCCATCCGAAGGACCGTCCGCACCGTCGTCATGCCGCGGCCCGTCATCGCGGTCGCCCGATGACTCCGCCCCCGCACTCTCCGCGTGCGAGTCGAACGACCCGTGCTCGCCCGCGCCGCCTTCGGGCGCGCCCGTCCCCTCAGTCGCGCCGCCACGTCCGCCGCGACCGCGACGACGCCGGCGGCGCCGACGGCGACGCCCGCCACCCTCCCCACCCTCGCCGCCTTCACCACCCCCGGCGCTTTCGCCCCGATCCCCCCCGGCGCCCACCTCCAACCGGCCGCCATCGCTCGAAGCAAACTCGCCGCCCCGATCGTCCTGCTCGTCGCCCGCGTGCGAGCTCTCCGCGTGGTGATGCTCCGACGACCCGTCCGCCGCGCCCGAACCCTCGGGCGCGCCCGCCGCCCCAGCGCCCGCCCCGCCGCGTCCCCGACGGCGACGGCGACGACGACGACGACGCCCGCCGCCCTCATCCGCCTCAGCGCTCTCGCCCGGGCCGCCGTGCGCTTCTTGACCGCCGGCGAACCCGTTGTTCATCGCGTGCTCGCCCGCGTGCGCACCCTCATCCCCGGCCGATCCCGAGGAAGGCCCGTCCCCACCCTCGCTCGCTGCGCCCGGCTCCGCCTCAGCGCCGCTCGCCGCCCCGTCACGGCCCGCGCCGCGCCCGCGCCGCCGGCGACGACGCCCGCGCCGGCCGCCGCCCTCGCCTTCCTCGCCGTGCTGACCTCCGCCTCCCCCACCGCCGCCGCGCCGGCCGCCGGCCCGCATCGGCCGCATCGGTTCCTCGACCTCGTCGCCCTCGATCTCGATCGGGTGCGGCTCGACCTCCGACCCCGCCACCGGCTCGTCCGCGGGCTCCGGCTCGGGCTTCTCCACCGGCTCGGCCCAATCCTCCGCGGGCGCGGCCTTGGGAAGCTCGAACTCGACCATCTCGTTCTCGCGCAGCTTGCGCCGCCCGAGCATCGTCACGTCGATATCCGCGCCCCGGTCGTCGTACGCGTAGAACGTCACCCGGTCCACCGGGATCGCCTCGCTCACGCGCACGTCCACGTGCTTGCCGCTGCCCCGCTCGATCCGCGTCAGTGACTTGCGCTTGGTGCTCAGCAGCTCGCCCGCGATCCGCGGGCTCACCACCATCTCCACCCGGTGCACACGCTCGTGGTCCAGGATCGCCGCCAGCTCGCGCAGCCCGTCCGCCGCCACGCTGTCGGGCTTCTGCACCAGCCCGCGCCCGCGGCACGTCGGACAATCGCCGAAGTGCTGGCTCTCGTGGCTCCCGCGCATCCGCTGCCGGGTCATCTCCAGGATGCCGAACTCGCTGATCGGCGCCGTCGTCCAGCGCGCCCGGTCCTTCTTCAGCAGCTCCTTGAACTTGCCCTCCACCTCGCGCCGGTGCTTGCTGAAACGCATGTCGATCAGGTCGTTGATGATCACCCCGCCCAGGTCGCGCAGGCGCAACTGCCGGCAGATCTCGTCCGCCGCCTCCATGTTCGTCCTGTACGCGTTGGTCTCCGCGTCCCGCGCCCCGCGGCTCTTGCCGCTGTTCACGTCGATCGCCACCAGCGCCTCGGTCTCGTCGATCACCAGCCGCCCGCCGCTGGGCAGCGGCACCTCGCGCGCGTGGATCATCTGGATCTGCTCTTCCAGGCCCAGCGCGTGGAAGATCGGCGTCCGCCCTGTGTAGTGGATCAGCTTCGACGTCGAGCGCGGCGCCACGATCTTCAGGAACCGCCCCGCGCGCGTCATCGCCGCCTCGTTGTCCACCACCACCTCGTCGATGTCGCCCGAGAGGATGTCGCGCAGCGCCCGCACCAGCAGGTCGCTCTCGCTGTACAGCAGCCGCGGCTTGTTCCCGCTCTTCCAGCGCTTCTCCATGTCCTTCCACAGCCGCGACAGGTACGCCAGGTCCCGCTTGAGCTCCAGCTTGCCCCGGTCCATCCCCGCCGTCCGCAGGATGAACCCGAACCCCTCCGGCAGGTCGAGCTGATCGAGGATCTCGCGCATCTTCCGGCGCGTCTCCTCGTCCTCCACCTTGCGGCTCACGCCCACCCGGTCCATCTGCGGCATCATCACCAGGAACCGCCCCGGGATGCTCAGGTAGCTCGTGACCGTCGGGCCCTTGGTCCCCACGCCCTCCTTGAGCACCTGCACCGCGACCTCCTGCCCGCGACGCAGACACTCCTGGATCGGCGGCCTGTCACGCCGCGGCGTCTTCTTTCCCACCCGTTCGGTCGTCTCCTCGTCCGCGTCCGGGAAGTACTGCGGGTGCAGATCGCTCAGGTGCAGGAAGCCGTTGTGCTCCAGCCCGAAGTCCACGAACGCCGCCTGGATCGCCGCCTCGACGTTCACCACCTTGCCCACGTAGATGTTGCCCACGTGGCTCACGTTGTCCATCCGCTCGCCGTGCAGCTCGTTGAGCTTCCCGTCGTACACCACCGCCACCCGGCACTCTTCGCCCGGGACGTAGTTGATCACCATCTGGCCCTTGGCCATGTTCATCATCCTTTCTCAATCCAACTCGAACGTGCCTCAGAAACCGCGCTCGGCCGCCGCACAAGGCGGCCCGGCCGCACGCGCTCTCCGCGCTCCGTCTTCACATTGGCAAGCAGCAGCATTCCGCGCACGAAACACGCCCGCTCAGGGGCGGCGCCGTCCGACCAACGCTGCGATCACTCCGGGAATCCCGCGCCGCGGCACGCGGGCAAACCCGCGTCCGAGCGCCCAAGCGCTCCACCCCGACCCGCCCCGCGCCCCCCGGTTTGCCCCGCGCGGCCGTGCCGCACGCGCAACTCCCGAGAAACGCCCACCCGCGCCCCGCCCGCCGCTTTCGGGTGCACCGGTCACTCGCCATGCGAGTCACCCGCATCAACCGTTCGCGGCCAAGCGCCGTTTTCCCGCGTGACCCGGCGTCGTCCGCCCGGCCCCGCCCTGTCCTGCTCCCTCAGTGCTCGCCGGAACGCCCGTCGAACGCCTCGGGAATGATCTTTCTCGCCTGGTCACGCACAAACGCCGTGACCGCGGCATCGGAATCAAGCGAAAGCGCCCGTTTGGCGATCCGCTCACATTGGGGTATCGAAACCTTCCGAACCAGCCTCTTCAGGTGGGGTATGGAAGACGCCGTCGCCGAGAGCGTACGCAATCCGAGCCCGATCAGCAACAGCGTGAACTCCGGATCGCCCGCGGACTCGCCGCAGCACGACACCGGGATGTTGTATCGGCGTCCCGCCCGCACCACATCCCTGATAAGCCGCAAAACCGCCGGGTGCGAGGCGTTATACAGGTTCGCAACCCGTTCGTTGGTCCGGTCCACCGCCAGCGTGTACTGCACCAGATCGTTGGTCCCGATCGAGAAGAACGCCGCCTCGCGCGCGAACGTGCTGGCCATCAGCGCCGCGCTGGGCACCTCGACCATCATCCCCACCTCGACGCCCCGGTCGAACGGCAGCCCGTCGTCCTCCAGGTCCTCCATCACGTCGTTGATCAGGTACCGCCCCTGCCGCAACTCGGTGGTGTTGCCGATGAGCGGGAACATGATCTTGATCGGCCCCAGCGCACTGGCCCTCAGGATCGCCCGCAACTGCCTCTTGAACATCGGCAGGTTCTGCAGGCAGTACCGGATCGAGCGCAACCCCAGGAACGGGTTCCGCTCCGGCGTCTCGGCCTGCTCCTGCGTGTACTTGTCCGCCCCCAGGTCCATCGTCCTGATCGTGAGCACCCGCCCCGCCGAGAGCTCCACCGCCTGCCGGTACGCCTCGTAGTGCTCCTCCTCTGTCGGCTCCTTCTCGTTCATCAAATAGAGGAACTCGGTCCGGTACAGCCCCACGCCCTCGCCCCCGCCCAGGAACACCTGCTTGATCTCGTCGGGGCTCTCGATGTTGCCCAACAGCGTGACGGGAGTGCCGTCGGTCGTCACGCTCGGCAGCTTCACCAGCTCGCTCAGCGAGACCGCCAGCGTCTTGCGGACCTCGATGTAGTCCTCGTACTCGTCGATCGTCTCCTGATCCGGCTCCAGCACCACCACCCCGCGATCGCCGTCCACGATGATCGCCGAGTCGTCAAACACCGCCTCGGTCAGGTGCCCCAGCCCCACCACCGCGGGGATCCCCAGCGCCCGCGCCACGATCGCCGTGTGGCTGGTCTTCCCACCCAGGTCGGTCGCGAACCCCTCCACATGTTTGCGGTTGAACGCCACCGTCTGGCTCGGCGTCAGGTCCCGTGCCACCACCACCGCGTGCTGGTTCAACGCGTGCAGGCGCGTCCCGTGCTCGCCGATCAGGTGCTTGAGCACCCGCGCCGACAGATCCCGGATGTCGTCCACCTTCGTCTGAAACCCCGCGTCCGGCATCGCCTCGAACCGCTTGAGCAGCTCCTCGAAGCCCGTGTACACCGCGAACTCCGCCGTCACCGACTCCCGGTCCATCCGCTCGTGCATCGGGCGCGTCAGCGACGCGTCGCTCAGCATCCCTACGTGGAACCCGAAGATTTTGGCCGCCTCTTCCCCCAACTGCGCACGCGTCCGCTCTCGCAACTCCGTCAACTCCGCGATCGATGCGCCCAGCGCCTTCCACAACCGCTCGTGCTCGTGCGCCACCAGCTCCGGCTTCACCGTCCGCCGGGGGATCCGCCGCTTCTGGTCGTCCAGCACGAACACGCGCCCGATCACAATCCCGGGCGACACCGCGATGCCCTTGAACGTCTGCATTCAGCCCACCTCCCCCACCATCGGCCCCGCTCCGCCCCGCCGGAAGCCCAGCCCACCCGCGCGCAGCCCCATCCCGCGCCATCCCGCCCGCCCACCCCGCACCACGACTATCGCGCCAAAGCCCATCCGGCCTTCCTTACTGATGCCAATCACAATACAAACAAAATCTCTAAAACCCCGCTCCATCATAGCATCTGCACCGTTTCACTCACCCCGTCCGAACTCAACCGCCCCCGCCCGCGAACCGATATCTGGCGAAGGGGAGGATGCGAGGCGGACCATCGGCCACGCCGTCCACCACGCTCCCGCCCCTTGACTTCTCCGGCCTTTCCTGCTCTCATGTACGGGTCGG
Organism: uncultured Phycisphaeraceae bacterium; assembly: GCA_964630785.1. GTDB lineage: Bacteria > Planctomycetota > Phycisphaerae > Phycisphaerales > UBA1924 > JADLCX01. The sequence goes on from CAZVZG010000020.1 coordinate 25,880, forward strand.
GGCCATCTGTTTCGCGGATGGTTCCCGCGGGGGTTTGTCGAGAGCCAACGGGCGCGTTCGCGGCGGGCTTCGCGCCTGACGTGCGTTCGCGGCTCCTTCGGCCGATTCAGAGGGAGTGGGGACGGCTTTGAGTCTGTTTCTTCCGCCGCGCTGGTCCGTCCGTGGACCCCGCGGCCGCGGAGTGAGATCGAACGACACGCCTCAACCGCTTTGACCCCCTATTCGGGGCTTGATGCGACGGCGTTGATCGACCGAACTTCCGTGATCCGCGGGTGAACAAGCCGGGTCTGTCGATGCCTCGATCCCCTCGCGCCGCCGGCGGCGCGGCATCGAAACCGCCCGGTTCCCCGACCCCGCTTCGCCCAGTTTCCGCCCGGTGAACGCCGCGCGCGGCCACAAGCGCCGCGCCCGACCCACCCACACAAAGGCCCTCACACAACCCATGACGACCGTGACCGGCATCCTCGAATGGCCCCAGCGCGCCGAAGGGCGCGTCCGCCAACTCAACGGCAGCACGCTCATCGCCCGCGACGACGACCCGTTCGTCCCCATCGCCCTCGGCGAGCGGTTCCGCCTCCGCAACGCCCTCGAAGTCACCGTCGAGATCGGCCTCCGAAAGTCCCGCCGACGCAGGCGCGGGCGTGGCGGCGGTGGGCGCGGGGGTGATTTCGGCCCCGACGGTCCGCTCAACGGGACACCCGACGGGCCCAACCTCACCCCCGGCTTCCCACTGCAGGGCGCGCGCAACGCCCGCCCCGTCGTCGAGAACATCCTCTCCATCGAGGGCCAGGACCCCGACCGCTTCGCACAGTCCAAGCCCTTTGAGGACCTCACCTCGATCGACCCCCAGCCGCGCCTCACGCTCGAATACCCGGGATGTCCGGCCTCGTGCAGGCTCGTCGATCTGTTCTGCCCCATCGGTCGCGGCCAGCGCGGCCTGATCGTCTCGCCCCCCAAGGCCGGCAAGACCACCCTCCTCAAGGACATCGGCACCGCCATCCTCCGCAACCACGCCGACGTCGAGGTCATCATCCTGCTTGTCGACGAGCGCCCGGAAGAGGTCACCGATTTCCGCCGCCACTTCGCCGGCGTCGACGGCGCCGACCGCGCCCGCGTCATCGCCTCCAGCAACGACCACGACGCCGAGAAGCACATCGCCGTCGGCATGCTCACCATGGACCGCTGCAAGCGCATGGTCGAATCCGGCAAGCACGTCGTCGTCATGCTCGACTCGCTCACGCGCCTCGGACGCGCCTTCAACCGCAGCCGCAAGTACGCGGGCTCCGGACGCACCATGAGCGGCGGCATCGACTCCCGCGCACTGGAAGTCCCCAAGCAGATCTTCGGCTCCGCACGCAACACCGAGGAAGCGGGCAGCCTCACCATGATCGCCTCCTGCCTGGTCGACACCGGCAGCCAGGGCGATCAGGTCATCTTCGAGGAGTTCAAGGGCACCGGCAACATGGAGCTCGTCCTCGACCGCAAGATCAGCGAGCGCCGCCTCTTCCCGGCCATCAACCTCGCCGCCAGCGGCACACGCAAGGAGCACCTGCTCATGGAAGAGCAGGAGCTCAAGACCATCACCGCCCTCCGCCGCCGCCTCATGGTCATGCCGCCGCACCAGCAGATCGAGCAGCTCCTCGCCGCCCTCCAGCGCTTCCCCACCAACTCAGCCCTCGTAGGCAGCGCAGGTTGACGCCCCCGTGGCATGGGCTTCCAGCCAGCCCATGTCGGCCCACAGCGCCGAGCGCCCAGCCAACGTCCACCCCCTACCTCCCCTCACCCAAAATCTTCCTCGCCACCTCCCCCACCGACCGCCCCGCCGCCTTGGCCCGCCGGCGCAACTCGCGCATCGCCTCGCCCTCATCCAGGCTCTCCCGTTCCACCAGCGCCCAGCGGGCCCGGTCGATGTCCTCCCGGTCTTCCAGCCGTCGGCGCAGGTCGCCCGCCTCCAACCGGCTCGACATGTACTGATTGAACCGCGACCACGCCACCTCGATCGCCGGCCCCAGTTGATCGTTCGTCACCGGCTTGACCAGGTACCCGAACACCCCCGCGTCCGCCGCCTCGTTGATCTGCCGGGGGTTCGAGTACGCCGAGACGATCACCACCGGGATCAGCATCTCGCCGAACATCGCTCGCGCCGCCTGAAGACCGTCTTGCTCGGAGTCCATCCGCGCGTCCAGCAGCGCCAGGTCCGGCAGCGTCGAGAACGCCATCTCGATCGCGTGCTCCCCGTCGTGCGCGGGCCCGATCGCCTGGTACCCCAGCCGGCGCAGCGCCAACATGATCGACGCCGCCGAAAGGCTCTCGTCGTCGGCCACCAACACGCGACGCGGGTGCTCCAGCGACGGACGCCACGATCGTTCGCCTTGCGAGTTCACGGGCACACCTCCCGCCGGGCGGGCTTCTCCTCCGTCGCCCCGACCGGCAATCTCAAGTTCGCGACAATGTCCACATCCCATTCATCACCCCGGGCCGAGAACGAAACCCGGCCACGCAGGTCGCTCCCCGCAAGGCCCTCGATCAGCGTCAGGCCCAACCCCCCGCCGCGCCCCTCGCCGGGGCGCGCGGGCGCTTCGACCGGCCGTTCGCGCCACTTCATCTCCACGCTCACCCCATCGCCCCGCACCACCGGCATCCACTCCAGCGCGATCCGCCCGCAGGGCGCGCCCGGAACCGCCGGCGCCCGCAGCGCGCCGTGCTTGGCCGCGTTGGTCAACAGTTCATGAACGATCATCGCCATCGCGTTGGCCTCGCGGCTGTTGAGCAGCACCGACGGCCCGGTCAGCCGCACGACGCCCGCCGCCCGCTCGTCCACCGCCACGATCCGTTCCACCAACTCCCGCAGCTCGATCCCCGACCCGTGCGTGCTCGCGATCAGGTTGTACGCCTCGCGCAGCGACGCGATCTTCCCCCGCAGCGAGCTCGCGATGTCTCCCGGACGCGCCGCGCCGCCCTCGTACATGCCGATCAGCCCCAACAGCGCCGACAGGTTGTTCCGCACCCGGTGGTCCAGTTCCGCACGCAGCATCCGCTCGCGATCCAGCGCGCTCTCCAGGTCCGCCATCGCCCCGCGTAACTCCGCCTGCGCCGCCGCCCGACGGTCCACCTCGCGCCTCAGCCGCAACAGCACCCACAGCGTCAGCACGCACGCCAGCACGCTCAGCGCGATGGTCGTCGTCAGCGTCGCCGTCACCTCCCCGATCTGTTGCGGCCGCCTTCTCGCCCACCCCAGCAGCACCACGTCCGCGTTCGACACCACCGCCGCCGCCACCGGCAGCAGCACCAGCGCCCACACGGGCACACGCTTGCGTTTGGCTTCCTTGCTCGCGCCGCGCTCCACCCGTGTCCTCACACAGCGCACGCCTACGGCCAACGCCGCAGGCCTACGCCACGTCGCGGGGCGGACGCGCGGACGCCCCTCGTGCTCCATGTTTGTACGCCGAAGCACCCGCCGTCGTTCGTACTCTTGATCCCCTGTTGAGGGCGTATGAAGACGCCCTTCCAGAGAGCCGGGCGGCAGCCGACGCCCGACCGCCGTCGCTCACACCCCCACCACCGGTTCCATTACCCTGCCCCCATGCCCGCCCACGCCGACCCGCCCATCGGCATCCTCGGCTTCGGCCACTTCGGTCGCGCGCTGCACTCCCTGACCTGCGCTGCCAAGGCCCCCGCGCTCGTTCACGACCCCGCGCTCACCGCCCCCCCGCCCGGCCTCGCGCTCGCCGACTCCGCGCCCGAGCTCGCCCGCGCCGCGCGCACGCTCATCCTCTGCATCCCCGTCGAAGCCCTCGAACCCGCGCTCGCAGCCATGCGCCCGCACCTCACGTCCGAGCACCTCGTCCTCGACGTAAGCAGCGTCAAGGTCCGGCCCGCGCGGTCGATGTCGAACCTCCTCGGTCGCGACGTCCCCTGGTGCGCCACGCACCCGCTCTTCGGGCCCGCCGCGCTGGCTCGCTCCGAGCGACCTCTGCGCGCCGTCGTCTGTCCCAACGACCAGCACCCCGGCGCACACGCCCGCGCTCGCGCGCTCTACGAGCGCCTCGGCTGCGAGGTGATCGAACAAACCCCCGACGAGCACGACCGCCTCATGGCCCAGACCCACGCGCTGGCCTTCTTCATCGCCCGCGCCCTCATCGACACCGACGCCGGGCGCGGCGCCGCCTTCGTCCCGCCTTCCTTCAAGGCCCTGGCCCAGACCGTCGAGACCGTCCGCGCCGACGCCGGCCACCTCTTCGACACCATCCAGCGCGACAACCCCCACGCCCGCGCGGCCCGCCAATGCCTCCTCGACGCGCTCACACGCATCCATCGGTCACTCGGCTGACCCGCCGCCCCGCCGACGACAACAACACCCTGCAAACCTCCCCCTCCCAGCGGGAGGGGGCCGGGGGGAGGGCCAAGAAACCAATCGACCACCCGCCGCGCCCCACCGCCCTCAACCCGCCCGCTCCCGCCGCGCCGCCTCCGCTCGCCACACGCTCCTGGGCACGATCGCCGCCGCCGCCACCGCCAGCATGGCGGCGTGCCAGACGGCGCCCATCAGGAGGTCGAGCACCTCACCGGTCGTCTGCAAGTTCCAGTAGTATTGGTCAGGCATCAAGATGCCCTTGCCCCGCGGCGCCGCCGCGTTCAACATCGAACGGCACCACCATCCCGCGACCACCAGCACGAACCCAAGCGCCACCAGGACGCACGCCGCGCGCCCGAACCAACGATTCCCGGCCGCATGGGCGATTCCCGCGACACGAACCACCACAAGCGCCGCCGCGCCCAGGAGCAGCCCTGGACCCACGGTGTTTCCCAGTTCAAAGTACCAGGGAATCCGGACCTGACTCAACCATGCCCCGATCGAAATGCCGTTGAAGACTCTCCAATAGGATGCGTTGAGCAGCTCAAAGATCGCAACCCCCACGGCGACGACCAGCGGCCACCGCGCCTCCCAACGTGTCCGGGCGGTGGGCCGGGCCAGCGTCATCACACCAATCGCGGCAACCAACACCAACGCGACGATGCAGAACGGCGCATGGACCGTCCTGTCACCGTCGGACCCCCCAGTGAACTTCGCGCGCGTGAGGCTCAAGTCGATCAGCGCCGCCCCACCCATCCCCCACCCGATCATCGCCAGCCCCAGCGACAATACCGCCGCGAGCCGCGCTCGCATCGCCGGCTTGCAATACCCCACCCCGCACTCCGGGCACACCCCCTCATCTTCTCGCATCGCCCCCAGATCATAGAAGCACTTGGAACACAGCAACCTCTCGCCCGGTGTCGTACCCATGACCACAGCATACCTCCCCCTCCCAGAGGGAGGGGGCCGGGGGGAGGGCAAGATGAGCGACCGACCGCCCCACCGCCATCAACCCGCGCCGACCCGCCCCGCCCCCTCCGCCCGCCACAGCGCCCTCACCACCACCGCTGCGACTCCGACCGCCACCATCGCCAAGCCCCGAAGCGTGCCCAACGCGATGTCGAGCGCATCAACGGTCGCCTGCTGGTTGGAGAAGCCGGGCGGGACAACCCTGCCCGGTGCAAGCCGGGGCCTCAGCCAAATCCCCGGCATCCCCGTGTAGTCGTCTCCTTCGTACCCCCACCTCACCCACTGCGCCGCCAGCCCCAGGAGCACCAGCACGCCCACCGTGCGTGCAAACCACCGACACCCCGGCCCGCCGACCTCGCGCACCATCCGGGCCACCACCAGCATCGCCGTGCCGATCAGCAGCCACGTCCCCACCGCGTTCGCACGCTGAAGAATCCACAGGATCCAAGTTCCCCCCAACCACCCGATGGGCCATCTGCCGTTGAACACCCTCCAGTAATCCATGTTCAACAGCGCGGCCAGCAAGTACGCGGCCGCGATCACCGCCGGCCACCGGCACATCCACCGTGAATGCGCGCTCGCCCGGGCCAGCAACACCACGCCGCACGCCGCAAGAACGGCCGCGGCGTTGAAACTCAAGACCGCGCTGAACCTCACCATGGGGGTGGACTCTCCCGCGGCCACCGCGGACGAGAGTCCCATGTCCAGCAACACCGCGCCGACCATCCCCCACGCAACCATCGTCAACCCCACCGACACCACCGCCCGCCGCCGCGCCCGCATCAAGGGCTTGCGGTACCCCAGTCCGCACTCCGGACACACCCCCTCATCTTCGCGCATCGCCCGCAGTTCGTAAAAGCACCCCGAACACAACAACCGCTCGCCCGGTGTCGTACCCATCACCACAGCATACCTCCCCGTCCCTTGGGGAGGGCGGGTCAGACGTCGAGATTCTTGACTTCCAGCGCGTGCTCTTCGATGAAGCGGCGGCGGTCCTCGACGCCCTCGCCCATGAGGATGGTGAAGAGCGTGTCGGCCTCGGCCGCGCCGTCCCACGTGACCCGAAGGATGGTGCGCTTGCTCGGGTCCATGGTGGTCTCCCAGAGCTGCTCGGCGTCCATCTCGCCCAGGCCCTTGAACCGCTTGATCTCCAGCCCGCGCCGGCCGACGTCGTAGAGCGATTCGAGGATGCCGGGGATGTTGGCGACCTCGACGACCCTGCCCAGGGGGCGCTGCACCTTCGCGCTGGCGGACCCGGTCGCCTCACCGTCCGCGGGGCTCTCCTCCTCGCCGACCTCACCTTCGGACGATTCCCCGGCCCGGCGGTCGGCGGCGTCGGTCCTGAGTTCCCACGCGTACTTGGTCGGCAGTTTCTCGCCAGTGACGGACTCTTCCTGCACGAGCGTGTAGTCGTTGATGTTGAGCCCGTAGCGGGCGACGAGCTCGAAGAGACGCTCCAGTTCGCGGTTCTCGTGCAGCTCGCGCAGGTGGGCGAGGTGGGCTGAGTTGGCCGGGAGCGCGGCCGCGGGCTCGTCGGCCTCGCCAACGCCCGCGACTTCGCTCTCGGCGATCTCGAGCTTGTGCTTGCGAGCGATCTCGCGGGCCTCGATCTCGCTCCAGGCCCAGGCCTCGCCGCCGGTCCAGACCAGGCGGTGGGAGGGGAGCTTGCGCCGGCCGCCGGGGTCACGGTCGCGTGCGGCCAGCAGGTCGGCGAAGCGCACGCCGCGACGCTCGGCGATCTCGACGAGTTCGCCCAGCCGGCGCAGCACGCGGACCAGGCGCGCGAGCTCCTCGCCCTCAAGGCGGCTCGCGGCCAGCGGCTGGCGGGTCTTGTCGTCGATCGCGACGCTCACGCCGTCGGCGGGGTCGGTCTTCCGGACGACCAACGAGGCCCGCTGCAGGCCGACCTCGGTGAGCATCTCGTCGAGCTTGCCGTTGTTGAGCACGTACTGGATGCGTTTGTTCTTGCCGCCGCCCCAGGCGAGCTGGTAGAGCGGGGGCTGGGCGATGAACAGCCGCCCGCGCCGGATGAGCTCGGGCATCTGGCGGAAGAAGAACGTGAGCAGCAGCGTGCGGATGTGGCTGCCGTCGACGTCGGCGTCGGTCATGATGATAACGCGCCCGTAGCGCAGGCGGCTCGCGTCGAAATCCTCGCCGATGCCGCACTTGAGGGCGCTGATGAGCGTGCGGATCTCCTCGAACGCGAGCATCCGGTCGATGCGGGCCTTCTCGACGTTGAGGATCTTGCCCTTGAGCGGCAGGATGGCCTGGTTCTCGACGTTGCGCCCCTGACCGGCCGAGCCGCCGGCCGAATCGCCCTCGACGATGAAAATCTCCGAGCTCTCCACGTCCTTGGTCTTGCAGTCCTTGAGCTTGACGGGCATCGAGCCCGATTCGAGGGCGCTCTTGCGCCGGGTGAGCTCGCGGGCCTTGCGTGCCGCCTCGCGCGCCTGCGCCGCGTTGATGCCCTTGAGCACCAGCCGCTTGGCCTCGGAGGGGTTCTCCTCCAGCCACGCGTCCAGCGCCTCGCTCACGGCCGCGGCCACCACGCCTTCGACCTCGGGGTTGAGCAGCCGCTCCTTGGGCTGGTTGTTGAAGGTCGGGTTGGGCAGCTTGACGCTGACGATCGCGACCAGCCCCTCGCGCAGGTCCTCGCCGGTGGGGACGGGGTCCTTGTCCTTGAGGATGCCGGCCCGCTTGGCGTAGGCGTTGAGCGTGCGCGTGAGCGCGACCTTGAAGCCCTGGCCGTGCGTGCCGCCGTCGCGGTTGTTGATGTTGTTGGCGAACGTGAGCAGCGTCTCGTTGTACCCGTCGTGGTACTGCATCGCGACCTCGATGCCGAGGTTCGCCTCCTCATCGCGCTTGCGCACGTGCACGGGCGCCGAGACCGCGCTCTTGCCGGTCATCAGGTGCTCGACGTACTCCACAAGCCCGTTCGTGCAGCGGAACGTGTCCTGGCGGATCTTGCCGTCGGGCCCGACCCGCTCGTCGCGCAGGCGGATGGTCACGCCGGGGTTGAGGTACGACAACTCGCGCAGGCGCTGTTGAAGGACCGAGTAGTCGAACGTGGTGTCCGGGAAGATCTCCGGGTCGGGCATGAAGGTGACCTTCGTGCCCGTCTTGGCGCCCGCGATGACGCCGGTCGCGCCCAGGTTGCCCACCACGTGCAGCGGCTCGCTGGTGCGCCCCTGCTCGAAGGCGATCTTGTGGATCTTGCCATCGCGGTAGACCTCGCACTCCATCCACTCCGAGAGCGCGTTGACGCACGACACGCCCACGCCGTGCAGGCCGCCCGAGACTTTGTACGCGCTGCCCTCGTCGCCGAACTTGCCGCCGGCGTGCAGCACCGTGAGCACGATCTCGACCGCGGGCTTGCCGTCGTAGGCGGGGTTCTCGTGCTTCTTGGGCCCCAGCGGGATGCCGCGCCCGTTGTCGATCACGCTGCACGAGCCGTCGGCCTGGATCGTCACCGCGACGGTGTCGGCGAACCCGGCCATCGCCTCGTCGATGGAGTTGTCGACCACCTCCCACACCATGTGGTGCAGCGCCCGCAGGTCGGTGCCGCCGATGTACATGCCCGGGCGGAGGCGCACGGCCTCCAGCCCTTCGAGCACCTTGATCTGGTCCTCGCCGTAGTTCCCGCCGGGGGGGGTGGGGGTGGGTGGATTGGGGCTGGATTCTGAGGGGTTGGAATCGGGCAAGGCGGGCCTCTTGGGGTGTGGCATGGGGCTTCCAGCCCATGCCGCAAAGTATATGCAAACACGGCCCCGATTCAGGCCGCGCGGATAGGCTGTGGCGGCTTGAAAACCGCCCCCGAACACGCCATCCGGACCGACCCGGACTTCGACCGCGACGTGCAGTTTGCGCACACCGCGGCCCAGATGCGCCGGCCCCGATCGGCCGCGGGGTTGGTCATCGGCTGGGGGATCGCGGGGGCGATCTACGCGGCCATCCTCTTCCTCCGCATGGTCGCCCGGGCCCTGCACCTGCCCGCTTCGGCGATGAGCGCGGCCTGGGTGGTCGTCGCCGCGGCGTCGGTCGCGTGGGGGCTGTGGTTGTTCGTGCGCTGGGTGCGGGCGACGCGCACGCTCCCGCCCAACTACGTCTCCAGCGACGAGCGCTACCGCGTCCGCTGCGCGGGGGGCGAGGAGCGGCTCGCGGCCCTGCACAGGATCGGGCCCATCGAAGACACGCCCTTCGAGCCGCAGGAGTTCACCGGCTACCTCGTGCTGCCGCCCGCGGCGCGGATGGTCGCGGTGTGGATCGCGACCTCCGTCCTCATCGGCGCGGCGGCCCTCCTGGCCAATCTCACGCGGGCGCTGCCCTCGATGTCGGTCTTCGTTTTCTACGGGGCGTTCGCCGCGGGCGGGGTCATGGTCGCGCTGCTTTGGCCGACGAAAATCCGCGTCGTGCCCGGCCGCGTCGAGGTCGAGCGGTCGCTGGTGTTCCATCCCGAGCGGCCCGAGCGGAGGGTGTACACGCTGCGCACCTCGCGCGTGCTCGTGGACCTCCGCAAGTGGCGGGCCCACGTCACCGGCCCCTCGCCCGAGACCTCGCTGGACCTGTGGCTCTGGCCCGTGCGCGGCCGCCTCGAGCTCGCCCACGCCCTGCTCATGGGAGCGGTCTCGACGGCGAGCCCGCCCCCGCCGCCGCTCCCACCCCCCTCCTAATCGACACCCGATCGACGTGCGGATCATTCACGCATCGCCATCCGCGCCAGGAACCCATCGGTTCCGGCGTTATCAACAGAGCGTTCAGCGTTCGCCACCCACGCGAGCACGTGGGTAACCAACCCCGTTAGGCTTACCCGTGCCGAATGGAAATGCCCCTCAATCGCTCCTAAGAACGCCATGTCGGCGCGGGCATCGCGGCCCATCCGCGCCCGCGGGCCCGCGCCGGGCGGCGCCCGGCGAAGGCGGTTTCCATCCCGGCCCGGTCGCGGAGGGAGCAGCACGATGTGGGACTTGCTCTTCACAGGTCACGCCGTCTGGTTCTCGATCCCCGCTCTGGTGGGCACCGGGCTGTTCCTGCTCAAGTTCGTGCTCATGCTCGCCGGCGGCGACGCCCACGACGCCGCGGGCGCCCACGACGCGCTCGACGTCCACGACGGCTTCGACGCGCACGATGCCGCCAACTCCGCCCACGACGCCGCCGACCTGAAACTCATCTCGGTCCAGGGCGTGCTCGCCTTCCTCATGGGCTTCGGCTGGACCGGCCTGCTGGTCGTCTCCTCCACGCGCACGCAACTGGTCATCGCCCTCGCCGCGGCCGCCGCCGCCGGCTCCGTCTGCATGTACCTCATGGCCCGCGTCATGGCCGCCATGCGGAACCTCCAGGCCAGCGGCAACGTCACCGCCAAACAAGCGGTGGGGACGATCGGCACCGTCTACGTGGGCGTGCCCGGCGACGGCAAGGGCTCCGGCCAAGTCACCGTCGTGATCGACCAGAAGCAGCGGACCTACAACGCCGTCACCGCCGGCGACGGCCTCTCCCGCGACACCAGGGTGCGAGTCATCGGGGTTCAGGGCCAGAACACACTCATGGTGGAACCGGCCTGAGCAGGGCCGCGACGCCGACTTTGGTAGTCTGGACGCCCCCGGCGCACGCGCCGCGGGCCAACCGCCGCGCACGCGGCAGAAGGGGAGGCTCAGCATGATCCGGATGCTCGCACAAGGCAACAGCATCGTCAGAACAACCCCCAGCGACCTGACGCTCTTCGACGTCGCACTCTGGGGCGGCATCCTGGCCCTGGGCCTGGTCATCGTCGTCACGGCCCTCTGGCTCGTCAAACGCTACCGCCGATGCCCGTCCAACCAGATCCTCGTCGTCTACGGGCGCGTCGGCGGCCAGAAGGCCAGCAAGTGCATCCACGGCGGCGGCGTGCTCGTCTGGCCGTTGATCCAGGACTACGCCTACATCTCGCTCGAGCCCTTCGTCATCGACATCCCCCTCGAGGGCGCGCTCTCGCAGAACAACATCCGCGTCAACGTCCCCAGCACCTTCACCGTCGGCGTCAGCACCGACCCCGTGCTCATGAACAACGCCGCCGAGCGCCTGCTCGGGCTCAACCTCCAGCAGATCCGCGAGCTTGTGCAGGACATCATCCTCGGCCAGCTCCGACTGGTCATCGCCACCCTCACGATCGAGGAGATCAACCGCGACCGTGAGAAGTTCATGACCCTCATCAACGCCAACGTCGCCCAGGAGATCAACAAGGTCGGCCTCGACCTCATCAACGTCAACGTCCGCGACATCACCGACGAGTCCGGCTACATCCAGGCCACCGGCAAGCGAGCCGCCGCCGAGGCCATCAACCGCGCCAAGGTCGAGGTCGCCCAGCAGGAGCAGAGCGGCGCCACCGGCGAGGCCATGGCCCTGCGCGAGAAAACCATCAACGTCGCCCGCGAGCAGACCACCGCCGTCCAGGGCCAGAAGGAACTCGAGCAGGAGCAGCGCATCCGCGTCGCCGCGCTCGAAGCCGAGGCCGTCAAGGGCGAGGTCGAGTCCCGCCGCGTCCGCGAGATCGCCGTCGCCGAGCGCGAGGCCGAGATCACCGCCGCCAAAAAGCTCGCCGAGCAGGACCAGCGCATCCGCGTCGCCGATTCCGAGGCCAAGGCCCGCACCGGCGAGAACACCTCCGCCGCGCTCGTGGCCAAGAGCGAGGCCGAGCTCGCCGAGATCCGCGCCGACGCCAAGCGACGCGCCGACGTCGCCGCGGCCAAGGCCCTCGAAGCCATCCTCACCGCCCAGCGCGAGCAGGAGCTCGCCCGCCTCGCCAAGGAGCAGCTCGCCCCGCAGGAGGTCGAGAAGAAGCGGATCGAGCTCGCCGCCGCGGCCGAGGCCGAAAAGCGGCGCATCGAGGCCCAGGGCGACGCGGACGCGATCCTCGCCAAGTTCGAGGCCGAGGCCACCGGCACGCAGAAGGTGCTGGAGGCCAAGGCCGAGGGCTACCGCCAGCTCATCGCCGCCTGCGGCAGCAACCCGCAGGTCGGCCCCACCCTGCTGCTCATCGAGCAACTGCCCAAGCTCGTGGCCGAGCAGGTCAAGGCCATCCAGAACCTCAAGATCGACAAGATCACCGTCTGGGACACCGGCACGGGCGGCGGCGGGGGGGGGGGGGGGGTGCCCGGGATCAGCGGTTCCGGCCGCAACACCACCGCCGACTGGCTCAGCGGCATGGTCGGCGCGCTCCCCCGCCTGCACGAGCTGGCCCAGCAGGCCGGCATCGAACTGCCGCAGGCATTGGGCAAGATCCAGGAGAGCGGCCCGCCGCCGATGGTCGACGAGAACGGCAAGGGGATCTAGCAACGGCCACAGGCTGGCCGCGGCTCCGAGCGGCCCGCCTGTGGTCAGCGCGAGTGTTCCGCTACGCTGGCCCTCCATGCTCGGGCCCTTCCTGCACTACTGGTGGATGCTCCCCCTCGGGTTCGCCGTCGGCGTCCTGGGCACGCTCGTCGGCGCCGGCGGCGGGTTCATCCTCGTGCCCCTGCTCCTGCTGCTTTTCCCCACCCACACGCCCGAGACCATCACCAGCATCTCCCTCGCCGCGGCCTGCGCCAACGCCACCTCGGGGTCGGTGTCCTATGCGCGGATGCGCCGCATCGACTACAAGTCCGGCCTCCTCTTCGCCGCGGCCAGCATCCCCGGCGTGTCGCTCGGCGCGATGGCGACGCAGTGGATGGACCGCGACACCTTCGACGCAGTCTTCGGCGTGCTCCTCATCGTCATGGCCGTCGTGCTCATGCGACGCTCCGCGCGCACCGTCGGGCGCAACGCCCACCGCGAGGCCCACAGCCCCTCGCGCCTGGGCACCTACAACCTCCCGCTCGGCCTGGCCGTCAGCGCGGGCGTGGGGTTTGTCTCGGGCGTGCTGGGCATCGGCGGCGGCATCATGCACGTCCCCGCGCTGGTCTACCTGCTCCAATTCCCCGTCCACTTCGCCACCGCCACCTCGCACTTCGTCCTGGCCATCTCGGCCGCCGTCGGCACCATCGTGCACATCGTCAACGGCAACTTCGACGCCGGCGGGATGCACCGCACGGTCGTGCTGTGCATCGGCGTGGTCGCCGGCGCCCCGCTGGGCGCGAGGCTCTCGCGCAAACTGCACGACCGCTGGATCGTGATCGCTCTCGCCGCGGCCCTGCTCGTGGTCGGCGCGAGGCTGGCCTACATCGGCGCGAGCGGTCAATCCCCCCCGCCATCCCCCGCGTCACTCCCCCCGCCATCCCCCGCGTCGTCGGCGTCGAAATAGGCGGCCGGGTCGTCGGGCATGTCCGCCAAAATCGCGTCGATGTCCTCCCCGCTCCGGTCCGCCGTCTGCGACCGCGCCTCGGAGAGTTCCTCGTCGAACTCGCGCTCCAGGTCGGCGCCGAGCGCCTCGTCCCCCTCCCACCCCGCGGCCGCCGCCGCCGCCAACTTCTTCTCGATCCGCTCGCCCCGCGCCAGGTCCTCGTGCCGGGCCCGCTTGCGCCCCTTGATCACCATCTTGATCGGCACCTCGGGGAACGGCGCCTCGGCCCGCAGCGAGTTGAGCAGGAACCGGTTGTAGTTGTTCGTGAACAGGTGCTCGTTGTTGACCACCATCACGATCGTCGGCGGGCGCGTCGAGACCTGCGCACAGAAAAAGATCTTGGCGAACGTGCCGAGCTTGCTGCTGGGCCCGCGTGTGGAGAGTACCTGGCGCAGCGTGCGGTTGAGCAGCCCCGTCCCCACGCGCTGCCGCGCCTGCTGGTCCAGCTCGAACCCCAGCCGCACCGCCTCGCGGATGTTCGTCCCCTTCTCCGCCGAGATGAAGCAGACCGGCGCGAAGTCCAGCCCCTTGGTCTCGCGCTGCAGGTATTCCTCGTAGGTGCGCGTGGTCACGGGCCGGCCCTGCTTGACCTGTCCCTCGACCAGGTCCCATTTGTTCACCACGATCACGCACGGCTTGTACGCCCGCTGCACGAGCCACATCAACTGGTGGTCCACCTGCGACACCGGCTCGGTCGCGTCGATCAGCATGAACACCACATCGGCCCGCTCGATCGCCCGCTGGGCCCGGTCGAACGCGAAATGCTCGATCCGGTCCGCGAAGCTCTTCTTCTTGCGCAGCCCCGCCGTATCGATGGCGACGAAGCTCCTCCCGTCGAGCTCGAAGCGCACGTCCACCGCGTCCCGCGTCGTCCCCGCGATCTCGCTCACGATCACGCGCTTCTGACCCGCCAGCGCGTTCACCAGCGAGCTCTTCCCCGCGTTCCGCTTGCCGATCACCGCGATCTTCAGGTCCGTGTGCGGAAGGTCCTCACCTCTCCCCCCCCCGCCCCCTCCGCCCCCCCCACCCTCCCGTGGCAAGTCTGCCGCCATCCGGTACAGCGTGTCCAGAAAGTCGCGCCGGAAGTAGTTGTTCTTCGCGCTCACCGCGATCGGCTCGCCGAACCCCAGGTTCGCCGCTTCCACCGCGTGCGCCTCCCACCGCGGCCCGTCGCACTTGTTGGCCACCACCACGATGTTCAGACGCCCCGACCCGTCCCGTCCGCCCAGCACCCGCTCGCGCAGCAGCCGCGCGATCTCCTCGTCGCGCCCCGTGACGCCCGCCTGCGTGTCGATCACGAACAGCACCAGGTCCGCCGCACGCACCGCCTCGGAGATCTGGAACTCGATGTCGTCGGTCAACCGCGTCAGGTCGTTGCCCACGTCGTCGAACCGCCCGGCCCCCTGCACCTCGTCGAAATACGCCCCGAACCCGCCCGTGTCGGTAATCTCCACCGTCAGCGGCCGCCCGGCCCGCTCGCCCTCGACGTGCGCCGGCGGCTGCAGATCGACCACGATGCTCACCCGGTCCCGCGTGGTGCCCGCCGTGGAATCGACGATCGATACCTTGTCCCGCGCCAGCAGGTTGAGCAGCGAGCTCTTGCCCACGTTGGGGCGTCCGACGATGGCAATACGGGGAACGGGCATGTGCGGCTAGGGTATGCGGTGGCATGGACTTCCAGCCCATGTCGGCCCAAAGGGCCGAGCCGGGTGCAGAATGCGGCGAGCAGACGCCGCTCCGAGGAATCCGGACGTGCGAGAGTTGGGGGGCTCGTCATGCGAGGCGCACACGACCCGACTCGGGACGTATCGGTGGTGCAATCGCGTGCCGCATCAAATCGCGCGGACGCAGAGACTTAGAGCTACGAACCCGGACGTGTGTGCGCCGGTGTCCGTTCGCAAAGCTGCTCATCGCACACCTCCATAGAACATGGGAGAACGTATTGCCATCGACTGGCACACGCCGCAGTGTTCGAGTAGAGTTGAACACATGTAGCGGGGTGAACAGTCTGGAGGTGTGCATTTATGGTCGCCCGATCAACCTTGTGCATGTGCTTGCTCCTCATCGCGGGCGCAACAACTGCTCAACCCCCGGCGTGGGCACAGGGGTGCGATCATCCGCAACCGCCCCGGCTGCTCGATGACGCCGCGACGGGTGCCAACTCGTCCTTCACTTCAGCCATGGGGTGGTCGATGGCTGCCGACGGCCAGACTGTCATCATGGGTGATCCCTACTTTGACGGCGCGGCGACGAACTTCCCAGAGGGCGCCGTCGAGATCTATCGGCGCGAGGGCTCGGATTGGGTTCGTGAGGCGTCGATCATGGGCCCGTCCACGACCCAGTTTCACGGCGTGGGCATCTGTGTCGGGGTGGATGGAGACCTCGCGGCGGCCATCGGTATGGAGCTCTGATGATTTTTCGGCGCGTGGTGGGCGAGGACGGCCGTGCGACTTGGTCGGTGGAGTCCCTCACGGGCGCGGTAGGGCCGGCACGTATCCGCGTCGATCAAGGAAGGCTGTACTCTCGAAGTCTGTTGGGGATATTCGAGTGGCGAACGACATGGGACGGACGGTGGGGATGGAACACCGTTGTTTGGGACGGGGTGAGTGCCCTCGACGGGGCCGCCAACAGCAACTTCGACGTCGATGGCGATCTAATCGTGGACGGTGTTTGCGGCCTGTCTTGGGGAAATGGCGGCACGCCGGGCTCGGTAAAGGTCTACCGACGAAACGGAACCGTGTGGACGCTCGACGCCACGCTCCCAGATCGGAACCCGGTCAACGCCAGTTACGCTTGGGGAACCTCCGTGGCCGTGGACGGGGATACCGTCGCGGTGGGCACCGGATTTCCCGGACCGGACCAAACCCCTCATTACGTGCGGGTCTTCCGACGATCGAGCGAAGGTGTCTGGAATCTCGAGGCCGACCTCAACTGCCCCTCGGCGGGCGCAGGCGCGGCATCATTCGGACAGAGCTTGGCCCTATCCGGCGATCGGCTTGTTGTCGGAATGCCGCTCGCCGATACCGGCGGACCGGGTAGCGGGGCCGTGCAGGTCTTCCAGCGTGACGGGCAAACTTGGCGGCCGGTCGCGTCGTACGCGATCAAAAACTCCGACGGCGCAAACATCGGCTGGAATGTTGCTCTTTCCGGTGACGAGATCATCGGGTCGGGCATAGGCCTGCCGGGTGGCGGCGGCGCGGCCGTTTTCGACGCCTGCTCACTTCCCGCCAATGGTGACCATACCCCCAGGTGCCTACCGGGGGTGACCGGCCTGCTGGCGTTTCTTGATGCCTACTTCAAGGACGACGGCTTTGCAGACTTCAACCGCAGCGGTGCGGTCTCGATTCAGGACGTGCTGGACTTTCTCGGGGCGTGGATCGCGGGCTGTCCATAAGTCAAGATAGTCGATTGTGCTCTCCCCGTCGCATTGGCCGGTTTCGCGAGCCTGTCGCCATCGCGCCGAGACTTCGAGCAAGCGCGTGGCATGGGCTTCCAGCCCCATGTCGGCCCAAAGGGCCGAGCCGATCACCGTCAGCCCGCAACCTCACCCCCATCGCGCGCCGTAGACTGCCCCCCGATGAACAGTCTCACATCAGCCCGGATTTGTACGTTGGGAGTGATGCTCAGCCTCGCCGCCACCGGCGCCAGTGCCCAGGTCGCCGTGGACCTCTCTCAGCAGGCGTCCAAGCCCCACCTCGACGTCGCCGTCTCACCCGCCCGCATCGAGGCCGCGCCCGGCGGCATCGGCGACCCCATCAGCGTCACCGTCACCAACGGCGGCACGCTGCCGACCACCATCACCGTCACCGCCGAGGGCGTCCTGGCCTGGGCGTCCACCAAGGCCCAGACCGCCGAGCTCACCCCGGGCGGCTCGACCATGCTCACCATGTACCTCCGCGCCCCGGGCCTGGCCGGACCGGCCACCGACAGCATCATCGTGCGCGCAGTCTCCGACGGCGACAACAACCTCACCGGCGAGGCCGCCATCCTCGGCGCCCGCCGCGCCTGCACCGCCGACTGGGACGGCCTGAGCGGCCTCACCTCCCAGGACATATTGATGTTCCTCGGCGACGTCTTCCGGCGCACCGCCGACTTCGACGGCGACGGTCAGACCACCGCGTCCGACCTGTACGGTTTCCTCGACGCCTACTTCAACGGTTGTTGACGCACCTCCGCCGCACACGCCGCGCCGTCCGTCAGACCTTCGGCCCCGTGCTTCCCAGCCCGGCGATCGCCTCCGCGTACCGCTCGCGCAGCGGCGTGACGACCTCCTCGATGAACCGCTCGGTCTGCTCGACGCTGCGCCCGACGTACTTCATCGGGTCCATCAGCCCATCCCAATCCAACTCAGCCCGCAGCGCGGGCGGATGGAAAGCGGGGTCGGCGCGGAGCCGGTGGAGCAGGTCGTTGTCGAGCCCCTCCTGCTTCACTCGCATCCCCGCGGCCTGCGCGTGCCGCCGGATGACCTCGTGGTATTCCTGCCGGTCGCCGCCGAGCTTCACGCACGCCATGAGGATGTTCTCGGTAGCCATGAAGGGCAGCTCGGCCATGAGGTTCTTGCGGATCGTGGCCTCGTGCACGATCAGCCCGGAGGCGACGTTGTGCATGAGGTCGAGCGCGCCGTCGAGCGCGAGAAACGCCTCGGGCAGCGAGAGGCGACGGTTGGAAGAGTCGTCCAGCGTCCGCTCCAGCCACTGCGTCGCGGCCGTGTCGTACGCGTTGCCGACCAGGTTCATCACAAACCGCGAGAGGCCGCAGATGCGCTCGCACCGCATCGGGTTGCGTTTGTACGGCATCGCCGAAGACCCGATCTGCTTGTCCTCGAACGGCTCGTCGAGCTCCTTGCGGTTGCAGAGCAGGCGGATGTCGGTGGCGATCTTGTGCAGGACGGAGGCGGTGGAGGCGAGGTCGGCGAGGATGAACGTGTCGAACACCCGCGGATAGGTTTGGCCCGTGATCCGAAACAACCGTTGGCGCATGACCGATGCCAGCGGTTCATCCGAATACCCGGGATCGATCTCGTTGCACCGCGTAGCGAGTGAGCTCGATTCCCCTTCGCCGACGAGCGAGCCGTAGAATCGCCTATACCACAAGTACTCCAGCGTGTCGACCTTGCCAGCTTCGCCGTTGACCAGCGCGAGAAACGAAGCCTGTGTTCCGGTCGCGCCGCGAAGCCCGCGCAGGTGCGCCAGCGGATAGCCGGTCTCAAATCGATCGTGACACATCTCCAGATCTGCGGACCAACCGGCGAGGCGGCGTCCGACCGTGACCGGTTGCGCCGGTTGATAGTGCGTGAATCCCAGCGTGGGAATCGAGCAAGTGCGAGCCGCGCCATCCGCAAGCGAAACAACCACCCTAGAGATTTTCTTTTGGATGAGTCTTACCGCATCGTCCAAAATATCCAAATCCGCGTTGCACACCACATCCTGGCTCGTCATCCCCAGATGGATGATCCCCTTCGCCGTCGGACACGAATCCCCCAATGCGTGCACATGCGCCATCACGTCATGGCGCAACTCGCGCTCGTACCTCTCCGCCGCCCGGATCTCGTCGTCGGTGATGCCGCGCTCGACCACCGCCCGCAGTTCCCCCACCTGCTCCTTCGACACCAGCAGGGAGCCCCGAGCGCAAGCTCGGGGAGCGGGTGCGCACGACGGTTCGGGTTGCTCGGCGGCCGCCTGCTCTGCGCGGAGGGTGGATGGGGCTGAGCCGGCCCCTCCCGAGCTTGCGCTCGGGGCTCTCTCGGAATCGGGAGCACGGGCAGTCAACTCATGCTGTGCCTCCGCCACCGCCAGCCAGATCCGCCGCCAGGTGTTGAACTTGTGCCGCGCCGACCACAGCCGCAGCATCTCCGGACTCGCGTTGCGTGTCGCCAGCGGGCTGGTGTACGTGTCGTACGCGGACGGCGTGCTCATGCCGGAGTATTGGCGCCACGAACCCCCGCGTCCGTGCGGCCCCGTGTCCGCTCCACATAACACCCTGTCTCTCCTGAACTTGCCCCATCCGCAACCCCTCATCCACCCGCCGCATTCCCCGCTATCCCCCGCTTTTTGGCCCAAATGCCGTTTCTTTCCGATCTCAAAGCTGGTATGAAACCCCTTTCGCCGCACGGGCGAATCAACCGGGCCTTCACCGGGTCCGTCGGTCGGGCTGAGAGAGCATGTCGGGACCATCGCGCCTTTTTTCTCCGGGGCTCATAGCGAGTGTCCTCTGCGCGGCCGCCACCGCTTCGTGGTCCTACGCGCAGACCGACGGCCCCAGCGCCCGCCGCGTCCTCATCGACCCCGCCATCCCCGCGCCCACGCTCGGCCCGTTTGAGATCATCCCCTCAGGGCCCAACGCCGTCGTCTGGTACGACCAGCACACCGACCTTCCCTGGGCCTCGATCTCCCGCGTCGGGTTGGCCGACGACCGCGCCGCCTCCCTCCGCCCCGTCTCCTTCTCCGAGTTCTGGCCCCGCGGCATCGACCGCTCGCCCCGCGCACGCCGCCTCCGCATCGCGCTCGACGACGGACGCATCCTCGCCCAGCACGTCGGTGACGCCGGCGGCGCTGAGCTCTGGTCCCTCGATCCGGCGACCGGCGCCTGGTCGTCCGTCGCCCAGACCGTCACCGGCCCCATCGGCGGCGAGCCCCGCCTGCTCACCCGCGCCGGCCGCTACGTCTACTTCGTCGCCCACGACGACTCGCTCCGCGAACGCCTCTACCGCACCGACGGCACGTCCGAAGGCTCGCGCGCCCTCACCGCCGCCGGCGCGGCGTGGTCGCTCGTCCCCCTGGGCGATTCCATGATGGTCTCCGCTTACCTGCTCGACACCTCCGAGGCCGTCCTCTTGCGCTTCGACAACGACGACCCTTTCGAGCCGGCCACCACCACCACCCTCATCTCCGCCCAGGACCAGTTCCCGCGCTCGATGGTCGCCGCAGGCGCGAGGGTTGAACTCGCCCTCGCCACGCCCCTCTACGGCACCATCGTCTGGCGCTCCGACGGCTCGCCCGCGGGCACGTGGGGCATCGGCTGGGCGCCCGGCATGGCGAGTCTCCTCGCCGCGAGCGACGACGAATCCGCCCCCCGCTTCCTGAGCGTCTACACCGCCGGCGCCCGCGAGGAGCTCTGGTCGCTCACGCCCCAGGCGGGGCCCACGCGCCTCTCCGGGTCGTTCGACTCGATCTCCGATTGGGCCGCCACCAGCACGGGGCTGGTCTTCTCCGCGACGCCCATCCAGGTCGGATCTACGCCGCCCCCGCGAACGCTCTGGACCAGCGACGGCACGCTCCCCGGCACCGGCCCCCTGCTCACACCCGCGGGCGACACGCTCGCCAACCCGACGATCTGGTGCTCCGACGGCGCGCACGCCTATTTCACCGCACATGACGCGCCCGCCGGCGCGGAACTCTGGAGCACCGACGGCCGGACCGCCGGCACCTCGCGCCTCACCGACATCGCTCCCGGCCCCGCCTCCGCCAACCCGCACGACGCCGCGATCGTCACCAGCCGTCTCTACTTCGCCGCTTCCGACGGTACTTCTCCCGACGGCCTCTGGATGATCGACCTCCGCCCCGCCGACTTCAACAACGACGGCTCCGTCAGCGCCCAGGACGTGCTCGACTTCCTCACCGAGTTCCTCGCCGGCCGCGCCCGCGCCGACTTCAACGGCGTCGACGGCGTCTCCGTCGAGGACCTGCTCGCCTGGATGACGCTCTGGTTCGCCGGACGCGGCTGACCGGGCCTCTCCAAGCCCCGCCCGCAAACGCGCCCCCACCACCCAAGACCGTCGAACGTCGGGTCCGACACAGGCCCATCGAACCATCCGCGATCGGCTATCCGCCCCCCCGCCTCTGCGTCACCGCGCCCACCGCCTCCGCAACCGCCGCCTCCAGCCGCTCGTTCACGATGAACCGGTCGTACAGCGGCCGCCCGTGCACGAGGGTCGTCCTCGCCTGCTTCATCTCCCGCTGCGCCTCGGCGAACCGCCGCTGGATCGCCTCTTCGCTCTCGCGCTTCCGCCCGCGCAGCCGCCCCAGCAGCGCCTCGTCGCTCGGCGGCACGATGAACAACCCAAACGCACCCGGCACCTGCTCCTTCACCTTCACCGCCCCCACCACGTCGATCTCGAGGATCACCAGCCGCCCCCGCGCCAACTGCTCGTCCACCCACGGCCGCGGCGTGCCGTACTTCTTTCCGAACAGGTTCACCCACTCCAGGAACACGCCCTCCCGCACCATCCGGTCAAACGCCGCGTCGTCCACGAAGTGGTAGTCGACGCCCTCCACGTCGGCCGCGGTCTTCGGGCGCGTCGTCGCCGACACGCTGAACACGCTCCCCGGGATCGACCGCTCCACCGCCCGCGTGATCGTCGTCTTGCCCACGCCGGACGGCCCGGAGATGATCAACAGCAACCCGTCGTCCGTGTCGGTCGCGAGCCGCTTCCGCGCCGGCTGTGCTCCAGTGTCGTCCGCCATAAGGGCCCAAGCGTAGGGCCAAGCCAAGCCCCGCCTCCCCCGCCCCCGGCGGGGGAGGCAGATTCGAGCGCAGCGAGAATCGGAGGGGGTGTGCGTGCCTTCCCCCGGAGTACACTCGCCCACCCCTCATGCCCCCACCCGACCCCTCATTCCTGCGAAACTACGCCGGCCGCTTCCTCGTCTTCGAGGGCCCCGACGGCTCGGGCAAGAGCACCCAGTTCCGCCGCCTCAGCGAACTCGGTCAAAAACTCGGCATCGCCCTCTGCGAGGTCCGCGAGCCCGGCGGCACCCCCGTCGGCGAACGCATCCGCCAGCACATCGTCCTCGCCCGCGCCGAGGAGGGCCTGGAGATGGGTGTCCGCTGCGAGATGCTCCTCTACATGGCCAGCCGCGCCGAACTGGTTGAAAAGAAGATCATCCCCGCCCTCGCCCGCGGCCAACTCGTCCTCGCCGACCGCTACGTCGCCAGCACCCTCGCCTACCAGGGCGCGGCCGGCGGCGTCCCCACCGCCGACATCGCCGCCGTCGCCCGCGCCGCCACCCGCAACCTCCAGCCCGACCTGGTCCTGCTCTTCGACATCGACGAGACCGCCGCGGCCCGCCGCCTCAGCCCCCTCATGGACCGCATGGAAGCCAAAGGCGCCGCCTTCCACCGCAAGGTCCGACAGGGCTACCTCGACCAGGCCCGCGCCGACCCCGCCCGCTACGCCGTCCTCGACGCCTCCCGCTCGCCCGACGAGGTCTGGACCGACCTGCTCACCACCCTCAAAGCCCGCGCCGACAAACTCCCGCCCCCCAGAACCAGAACGTAACCCCCCCTCGATGCCCCGATGCCCCGTGCCTCGATGCCTTCCCCTCTCCTCACCCCACCGCCCCCGGCCTCAATCTCGCGGGCACAAAGTCCAGGTCGCTCGCCTCACGCACCGCCAGCTCGATCTGGAACTTCATCACTTCCGGCGGCACGGGGTTCTGATAGTCGCTCAACGCCGCGCCCAGCGCCCCGGTCGGCGTCAGGGATCGCTCGCTCGTCTTGACCGCGCGGTACACCTTCACCGCCAGCGCCTCGGCCGCGCCCGGCGTGAGCCACAGCGGCATCTTCCCCCGCAGATCTTCCAGCGCCGACTCCTCGATCTTCATCCCGCGACGCGCGCACAGCGCGCCGATGAGCCGGAAACTCTCCTCCGCCTCCATCGTGGGAAACAGCGGGATCTTCACGTCCACGCGCCCCGGCCGCTTCAGGTCCACCTCGATCAGGTCCGGCCGGCTCGACGCAAGTATCCAAAGGATCTTCCCGCGGTTGCGCGTGTCGGCCATCTCCTGCGCCATCATCCCGTACACCCGCCCGCCCACGCCGCTGTCGCCCCCGCCCCCCTGCGCCCCCGAGTCGCGTGAACCCAGCGCCTGGTCCGCCTCGTCCACGAACACCACACACCGCCCCAGCGCGTGCAGCAGCCTGAAGATCTTCTCCAGGTTGCCCTCCGTCGAGCCAACCCATTTATCGCGGAAGTTCTTGAGCTTCACCACCGGCACGCCCGCCTCGCCCGCGAAGCACTCCACCATGTACGTCTTGCCGGTACCCACGGGCCCGCAGATCAGGTACCCCATCGGCATCGCGTCCGTGTCTCCCCTGTCCCACAGCGCGATGTCCTGCCGCAGCCACGCCTTGACCTTCTCCTGACCGTACAGCGCGTCCATCGTGCGTTCCGGCTCGATGAACTCGATCAGCCCCTGCGCGTCTCGCTCCACCAGCTCCTTCTTCATCTCCGCCAGGTCCTTCGCCTCGATCGCTCGCCCGCGGTGGTGCATCGTCTTGAGCATCGTCTCCACCGCCGCGAGCGTCGCCCCCGCCAGTTGCTCGCCGGGCGCCCCCGCATTGCCCGCGTACCGCGCCATGGCCTTGGGATAGCTCGGCGCCAGCAGCCGCAGCGCGCCCCCCAACTCCGCCGCCGATGGCAGCGGCACCTGCACCCGGGCCGCACGCGGGTTGGTCGTGATGATCGGGTGAAGGTCCGACAGGTTGTCCGCCACCAGGAACGTCGCCAGGCTGGACTCCGTCAGCAGGCTCTCGCTCCCCCAGTCGCGGATCAGCGAGCTCAGCGCCGACAGGTCGTAACTGAACCCGCCCCGCAACGCGGGCGCGATCAGGTGCGCCCCGCGCATCAGCAGCCCTACCTGAAGGTTCGCCCTTCTTCCCGCTTCCCCCCCACCCACCCGCCGCAGGTTCGCCGCGTAGCGGAAGAACCTCGTCAGAAACTCCACCGCGCCCCGCGGGTTCTGCGGCGAGTTCCCCCCGCTCGCCTGCACCCCGGGCCACTTGCCGAACTCCTCCCCGCCCTTCTCCACGCGGATGCCGTTCCCCAGGTCATAACTCAGCACCACGTCAAACCGCGGCAAGAGCACCCGCAGCACAAAGTCCGACAGGTCCCCGAGCGGTGACGCCGCATCCTCCGTCCCCGCCCCTCTCAACTCCCCCGGCAACACCAGCCTGTCCGACACGTTCCCGTGCAGAATGAACTGGTTGCTCGCCCCCGATTCGTACAGCGTGATCAACTCCGAGGCCCACCCCGGCAACGCCCAACCCCCGCCGCTCCCCGCTCCCCCCGCGGAGGCGATCGACCCGGACGTTCCCGCCGACGGCGTTGACTTTCCACCCATGCCCCAAGAATAACGGCCCACCCACGACCCCGGCACCCCCGCGCGCTGGTAGCCTCCCCCTCACCCCCCTCCCCCCAAGTCCCCAGTCTCCATTCCCAAGTCTCTTCCCCCCATGCACCTCCTCACCTCCGAGAACCTCGCCGCGCTGCTCACCCTCACCGCGCTCGAGATTGTCCTGGGCATCGACAACATCGTCTTCATCGCGATCCTCGTCGGTCGCCTGCCCGAGAAGACCCGCGCCAAGGCGCGCTTCGTCGGCCTCTTCCTGGCGATGTTCATCCGCATCGGCCTGCTCTTCAGCATCTCCTGGGTCATGAGCCTGACCAAGCCTCTCTTTGACCTCTCCTGGCCGCTCGAGCACACCTTCAGCGGCAAGGACCTCGTCCTGCTCATCGGCGGCCTGTTCCTCGTGGCCAAAGCCACGCTCGAGATCCACCACAAAATCGAGGGCGCGGCCGAGGGCGACGTCCACCTCCCCGGCGACCGCGACTCCCCCTCCCAGAGGGAGGGGGCCGGGGGGACGGCCCGCGTCGCGCCCGGATCATCCAGCTCAGAACCCGCGACTTCCGCAGCCAGAGACGGGGGGGGTGGGGGTGGGCGAGGTGGGGTGGGGATACCCGCCAAACAGAAAGCCGCCGCCTTCTTCCCCACACTCATCCAGATCCTCCTGCTCGACATCGTCTTCAGCCTCGACAGCGTCATCACCGCCGTCGGCATGGCCAAGCACATCCCCATCATGGTCATCGCCGTCGTCATCGCCGTCGGCGTGATGCTGATCTTCTCCGGTCACGTCTCCCGCATCATCGAGCGGCACCCGACACTCAAGATGCTCGCCCTGAGTTTCCTCATCCTCATCGGCGTCATGCTCACCGCCGAGGGTCTGCATCAGCACATCAACAAGGGCTACATCTACGTCGCCATGGCCTTCAGCCTCGCCGTCGAGGGCCTCAACATCTGGTTCCGCTCCCGCGCCGCCCGCAAGCACGCCTAAGTGGCATCGGCATTCCTGCCGATGTCGGCCGCCCCGCGGCCGAACGAACCCATCGCGGATCGCGATTTGATGGCCGATGCACGCGCTGCCGTTCGATCCGCAATCCGAAATCCGCTATCCGCTATCAAAAACTTTCCCTCCCTGTCGATTCCCCCCGCCCCCGCCCGACGACTGGGTGACCACCCGACCCCTCACCCCTTCACAGGATCACCCCTATGCGCGTCATGGTCATCGTCAAAGCCACCCAGGACAGCGAAGCCGGCCTCATGCCCGGCCAGGAGCTGCTCGAAACCATGGGCAAGTTCAACGACGAGCTCACCAAGGCCGGCGTCATGCTCGACGGCGCTGGGCTCAAGCCCACCTCCAAGGCCGCCCGCGTCACCATCCCCGCGGCCGCCGGCGCCAAGCGCACCGTCATCGACGGCCCCTTCACCGAGACCAAGGAACTCATCGCCGGCTACTGGCTCTGGCAGGTCAAGTCCATCGACGAGGCCATCGAGTGGGTCAAGCGCTGCCCCCACCCGCACCCCGGCCTCGACACCCACATCGAGATCCGTCCGCTCTACGAAGAGTCTGACTTCGGCCTCTAGCCGACCACCTTCACGTCAGGGAGCCCTGAGCGCAAGCTCAGGAGCACGCACCCAACCACCTCAAAGCCCCGTTCACACCCCCCGCGCCCGCCGCTCACTCGCTTTCTCCAAGCGTCAAGACGCCGCACATCCAACCCACTTCGTCCGAGACACCTCCACCCGGATTCTCCCATGCCCCAAGTCACCTCCTCCGACGGCACCGCCATCGCCTACGAAAACACCGGCACCGGCCCGCCTCTCATCATCGTTGACGGCGCGTGCTGCTACCGCCGATTCGGCCCGAGCAAGTCGTTCGCCCAGGCCCTCGCCCCGCGATTCACCGTCTACACCTACGACCGTCGCGGCCGCGGCGAGAGCGGCGACACGCCCCCATGCCATCCCGACCGCGAGATCGACGACCTCGCCGCCATCATCAAAGCCGCCGGCGGTCGCGCCGCGCTCCTGGGCTTCTCCTCAGGCGCGGCCCTCGCGCTCGACGCCGCAAACCGCGGCCTGCCCACCTCCCGCGTCGTCAGCTACGAACCGCCCTTCATCATCGACGCCGCACGTCCGCCGATCCCCGACGACTTCCTCTCCCGTCTCCAGGCCGCCGTCGCCGCCGATCGGCGCTCCGAGGCCGTCCGCATGTTCATGTCCCTCGTCGGCGCGCCCGCCGTCATGGTGATGTTCATGCAGATCACCCCCGCCTGGCGCAAGCTCAAGGCCGTCGCACACACGCTCCCCTACGACATCGCCATCGTCGAGTCCAACCAGCGCGGCCGCCCTCGCCGCCGCCGTCCCGGGCGCCGCGCACCGCGAGCTTCCTGGCCAGACCCACATGGTCCGACCCGCCGCGCTCGTGCCCGTCGTCACCGACTTCCTCACCGCGTCCTGAGTCAACGGCCGCGTTACGCACCCCGCCCACCCACCCCCAACCCCCGGACACCATGAACACCACACCCGCCAAACCCGCCCTCTGGGCGGGGCGCACGCTCTCCGCGCTCGTCACCGCCTTCCTCCTGCTCGACGCCGTTGCCAAGTTCGTCAGGCCCGAGCCCGTCGTCGAGGGCACAGTCAAACTCGGCTACCCGCAGGGCGCGATTCTCCCCCTTGGCGTGGTGCTCCTCGTCTCAACGCTCCTCTACGCCCTCCCGCGCACGGCCGTCCTGGGCGCGATCCTCATCACCGGCTACCTCGGCGGAGCCGTGGCCACGCACCTCCGCGTCAGCAACCCACTCTTCACGCACACGCTCTTCCCCGTCTACTTCGGCATCGCCGCCTGGCTCGGGCTGTACCTGCGCGAGCCCCGCCTTCGCATCCTCACGCCGATCGTCCGCCCGCGGGCGTAGCAGGCGCAGTGTTCGGACGCTCGGGGCGGCCGGCGCGGCATCACCCACCACCACCGCTCCCGGCGTAAACTCGCCCCATGCCGGACCCGTCCGCCGCGGCACGCCGCGCCGTCGAAGCCGTGTGGCGCATCGAGGCCCCACGCATCATCGCCGGCCTCCTCCGCACCGTCCGCGATGTCTCGCTCGCCGAGGAGTTCGCACAGGAGGCCTTCGCCGCCGCCCTTGAGCAATGGCCGAAGTCCGGCACGCCCGACAACCCCGGCGCCTGGCTCACCACCGCCGCCCGCCGGCGCGCCATCGACCACCTCCGCCGCCGTCGCCTCGCCCACGCGGCCAACGAATCCATCGCCCGCGACCTCGCCCGCGACCAGCTCGCCGACCCCGACAACGCCGCCTCCGACGACCGCCTCGACGGCGTCGCCGACGACGACCTGCTCCGCCTCATCTTCATGGCCTGCCACCCCGCGCTCTCCCGCGAGGCCCGCGCCGCCCTCACCCTCCGCGTCGTCGCCAACCTCACCACCGACGAGATCGCCCGCGCCTTCCTCGTCCCCGAGCCCACCATCGCCCAGCGCATCGTCCGCGCCAAGCGCACGCTCGCCGAGTCCGGCACGCCCTTGGCCGTTCCCCGCGGCCGCGAGCTCGCCGACCGCCTCGCCTCCGCCCTCGAAGTCATCTACCTCCTCTTCAACGAAGGCTACAGCGCCACCAGCGGCGACGACTGGATGCGCCCCGCTCTCTGCGAAGAGGCCCTCCGCATCGGCCGCATCCTCGCCGGCCTCACGCCCCGCGAGCCCGAGGTCCACGGCCTGGTCGCCCTCATGGAGCTCCAGGCCTCGCGCCTCGGCGCCCGCACCGACTTCGGCGGCCGCCCGGTCCTCCTGCTCGACCAGAACCGCTCGCGATGGGACCGCCTGCTCATTCGTCGCGGCCTGGCCGCGCTCGAAGAGGCCGCCGCGCTCCGCGATCCCGACCGCCCCGCCGGCCCGTACGAACTCCAGGCCGCCATCGCCGCCTGCCACGCCCGCGCGCTGACCGCCGACCAGACCGACTGGCCCCGCATTGTCGATCTCTACACCGCGCTCGAAGCCGCCTCGCCCTCACCGATTGTCACGCTCAACCGCGCCGTCGCCGTTTCCATGGCCCGCGGCCCCAAACCCGCGCTCAAGATCGTCGACGCTCTCGCCAGCGACCCCGCCCTCAAGACCTACCACCTGCTCCCCGCCGTCCGCGCAGACCTGCTCGAAAAACTCGGCCGCCACACCGAAGCCGCCGCCGAGTTCGCCCGCGCCGCCGCCCTCACCCAAAACGCCCGCGAACGCAAAATCCTCCTCGCCCGAGCCCACAATCGCTAGCGGATAGAAGCGCCCAAGTAAAATCCATCCGCCATCCGCCATCCGCCATCCGCCATCCGCTATCCGTAATACTCCCGCAACACCCCATACACCTCGGGCAACCCCTCCCGCATCGCCTCCCCACGCTCGAAGTACGCCTCGCTCGCCACGGCGAAAAACTCCGCCGCGTTGGTCGCGCCGTAGTAGTCCAGCACGCTCGGCTCGCCCCGTTGCGCGCGGCGCGACAGGTCGTCGAACGCCGCGCTCATCACCCGCTTCCACCGTTCGTACGCCTCCGGCCCGCCCTTCAAGGGCGGCGTCCCGTCGATCACGCCGTCCAGAAAGTCGAGCTTGTGCGCGAACTCGTGGATCACCAGGTTCCGTCCATCGCCCGCGTCCGCCCCGCCCGCCAGCGCATCCCGCCACGACACGATCACCGGCCCGCCGCCGATGCCCATGTAGTGCGCCTCGCCCAGGTTCGCGTGCCCCTCGGTGACCACCCCGCCCGCCTCCTGCCGCGCCGCCGGCGCCACAAACCCCGCCGGGTACACCAGGATCGACTGCACGTTCGGAAACACCGCGTCCCTCAGCGGATCGACATCCATCCCCACCAGCAGCAACGCGGCCTGCGCCGCGATCACCAGCTTCATCTCCTCGTTCAGCGTGAGCCCCCCGCACCCCTCCCAGTACTTCTCGCGCACGATCACCCGCGCCAGCCGCACCAGCCGTTCCCGCCGCTCACCGCTCAGCCGCGAGAACGCGCCGACGTTCGCCGCCAGCACGCGCCACTCCCCCGGCTCCAGCGGCCGATCCACCACGCCTTTTCGACGGTACCGTCGAAGCACAGACACCATAGTTGGTTCGCCGGGCAACTCGTGTGCCGCACCGAAAGCGGCAAATGGGGCAACGCGGCAAATGCTGCAAACCGGGACGGGATTCAGTCGGTATCGCAGCGCCCCCGACCTGCCATTCCGGCACCCGGCCTCATGCCTCGATGCCCCATGCCTTGATGCCTTCTCTATTCACAACACCCCGCGCCCATCCCTACCCCTCAGCCGCCAACCCCACCATCACCTCCATCCCCGTCGTCAGCGCATCGTCGTTGAAGTCGTACTCCGGCTGGTGCAGGCTCGGGTACTTCTCCCGCCCCGGCGGGCACACGCCCAGCACAAAGAAGCACGCCGGCACGTGCTGTCCGTAATAGGAAAAATCCTCACCGCCCATCGTCGGCTGCTCCACGGGCTTCACGCGTGACGCCCCCAGCGTCCGCTCCGCCACGCGGAAGAACTTCTCCGTCATCCCCGCGTCGTTGCGCGTCACCGGGTACCCCTCCTCCCACTCGACCTCCGCGCGGCAGGCCATCGCCGCGCACGTCCGCTCCACGATCTCGAAGAACCGCCGCCGCCCCTGCTCGCGCGTCTCCGCCCGGATCGTCCTCATCGTCCCGATGAACGTCAGCTCCCGCGGGATCACGTTGCTCGCCGTCCCCGCGTTGATCTGCGCCACCGTCACCACGATCGAGTCCTGCGGCGAGATGTTCCGGCTCGCGATCGTCTGCAGCGCCGTCACCACGTGCGCCGCCGCCACGATCGGGTCCGCGCTCAGGTGCGGGTACGCCGCGTGCGACTGCTCGCCCACCACGCGCACCGTGAAGTTGTCCGTGCTCGCCAGCAGCGGCCCGGCCCGCGACCCCACCACCCCCAGCTCATACTGCGGCCATCCGTGCAGCCCGAACATCTCCTCCACCGGCTCGCCCAACCCGCCGCGCCCCTCGCCCAAGAGCACGCCCTCCTCGCACATCTTCTTGCCGCCCGCACCGCCCTCCTCCGCCGGCTGGAACACCAGCAGCACGCCCCGCGGCCGCCGCTCCAGTCTCGCCAGCACCCGCGCCACGCCCAGCAGGTTCGCCGTGTGCCCGTCGTGCCCGCACGCGTGCATCACCCCCGGCGTCGTCGATGCGTACGCCGCTCCCGTCTGCTCCAAGATCGGCAGCGCATCCATGTCCGCCCGCAGGCCGACCGCGCCGCGGCTATCGGCAACAGTGGGAGGGATGTACCCGATCACGCCCGTCCCCGCGATGCCCGTCTTGTGCCGAACCCCCAGCCGCGACAGCTCCGCGGCCACCACGCCGCTCGTGCGCCGCTCCTCATACGCCAACTCAGGATGCGCGTGCAGGTCCCGCCGGATCGCCACCACTCCCGCCAACTCCTCCCGGATCAACGCCCGCACGCGCTCCATGCCCGATGGTAGCAATACCTGTCGTCACCCCGGCCGCTAATCTTCGGGCCGCGGAGCGGCCCCTTGGCTGTGGCCACGGGCGGCCGCCCCGGCCGCCCGTGGAAGCCGACGCGCGCACGCGCTCGTCCCGGAGGGACGATTGAAGCGAGCCGAAAGCCTCCAAGCGTCCCTCCGGGACGCACATCCGCCTACCTCATGCCCACCACGGGCCTCGCCAAGCCTCGGCCCGTGGCGACACCCACCCGCCGCTCCGCGGCGACTTGATCCCCCCCTCACTCCTCACTCCTCACTCCCAAGTCCCAAGTCCCAAGTCCCAAGTCCCCCCTCTCTACCCGCCCCCCAACTCCTCCCCACACACCCCCATCGCCGCCTCCACATCATCCGCGATCCGCTCGTAGTTCGTCTGCTCAAACCACGGCGACTTCTTCCGCCACGCATCGGGCGTCAGCGCCGGGTGCAGCACCTCGGCCCCCATCTCCCCATCACGCAGCATCTTCTGCCCATCCGCCGAGAGCAGGAAGTCCACCAGTTCGTGCGCCTCGTCCGCGTGCGCGCCGCCCGCAACCACCGCGACCGTGTTCGGCGTCTTCATCATCGGCATCGGCGCCCGCGCCGCGATCACGCTTGACTTGCTCTCAACCAGCTCTTCATCCGCCGGCGCGATCGCCACCGGCCACCCGTTCTTCTTCGCCTCGGCCGCGTCGTCGTTGTCCACCAGCCCGACGTACAGCGTGCCGCTCCCCACCGCCCGCGCCACGGTGGCGTTGCCGTCCATCAGCCGCACGTCGTTGCCCGCCAGCGCCCGCAGCCACCCGCGGAACACCGCCCCGTCTTGACCGCCCGCTCCGTACAGCTCCGCCATGTGCCCGCGCGTCGTCCCGAACTGCGGCCGCGCCATCCCCACGCGCCCCTTCCACTTCGCCTCCGTCAGGTCCCGCAGATGCCGCGGCGCCTCAGCAACCGTGACGTACTTGGTGTTGTAGATCACCACCCGCCGGCGCATCGCCATCGCGTACCAGTCGCCGTTTTTGCCGCGCAGCGCGCGCGGGTACCCGCCCACCGACTCGAAGTCCTTCGCCGCGCTCGCGCTGGTGTATTCCGCCAGAACCCCCAGCCGCGAGAGCCGGATGGTCCCGAACGGCTCGCTCGACCACCACACGTCGCACGCATCCGGCCCCGACTTGCCCTGCTCGTGCTCGGCGATCAGCCGGTTCACAAGCCCGGTGGTCTTGGTCGCTTCGGTGTCGTACACCGCGCGAACCTTGATCCCCGTCTTGTTGGTGAACGCATCGAGCACCGGCCGCGCCACCGGCGCATCCGCGGAGCAATACACCACCACTTCCCGCCCGCCGTCCCTGCCGCCACCCCCGTCCCTCCCGCACCCCCACACCACCATCGCG
Source organism: uncultured Phycisphaeraceae bacterium (assembly GCA_964630785.1). Classification (GTDB taxonomy): domain Bacteria; phylum Planctomycetota; class Phycisphaerae; order Phycisphaerales; family UBA1924; genus JADLCX01. The sequence goes on from CAZVZG010000020.1 coordinate 58,491, forward strand.
GCCACCACCACCATCACCACCCCACCCATCAACCCCACAATCCGCCGCATCCACAACCCTCCTCACCCCTCTCACCCCCTCACCCCCCCCACTTCATCACCCCATCACCTCATCACTCCTTCCCTCCATCCTTCGCCGGCGCCGCCGCGGGTTCATCGGCCTTGTTGTCGGCCTTGTCTCCTTCCGCCGCCTTCACCTTGCTCTTGAGCCGCCCGAAGTACGACTTGATCGCTTCCTGATACTCGCGCGGGATGGTGTTCTTCTCGATCGCCTCGGTCGCGCCCTGGTCCGCCGCGGCCACCGCCTTGGCAAACGCCGCCTTGCTCTCGCCCTTGATGCTCTCGCCCTCGACCAGCCGGCTCGACACGATCGGCCCGTTGCCCTTGGCCCCGATGTCCTTCTTCCTGTCCAGGTCAAAGTCGGCCTTGGCCTCGCCGGGCCGTCCGCCCTGGCCCAACCCCGGCCCGCCGCGCCCCATGCCGTTGCTCATCTGCGTACCCGCACTCCAGGGCTTGGTCCCCTCGCGTCCGCCGTCCTTGCTGCCACCCAGCCCGCCCTTGCACTCGCCCATGCCCTGACACTCACCCTCGCCCTCCTTGCCCAGGCTGTTCATCGCGTTCTGGCACTCGCTCATCGAGGCGTCCGCGAGCTCCATCTCCTGCTGGATCTGCTCCATCTCGCTCAGTTGATCGCCCAGTTGCTTGGCGCCCTGCTGCGACTGCGACTGCCCGTCGCCGGGCTTGTTGCACTCGGACATCTTCTGCATCGCGCTGGACATCTGCTGCATCATCTCGCTCGACTGCATCGCCGCGTCCACCATGTCCTGCATCGTCTTCTTCTGCTCCTGAGTCAGGTTCGAGGCGTTCTTGATCGCCTCCTTGGCGCTCTTGGGGTCCTTGATCGAGTCCGGGTTGATCCCCGCCTGCTCCAGCGCCTTCTTCATCTGGTCCTGGTTCTTGGCCAGGTTTGCGAGCTGCTCGGCCATCTTCTCCATCTGCTCCGAGACCTTCTCCTTGGTCTCCTCGCTCATGCTCCCGCTGGCGAGCTGGTCCTTCATTTTCTCCAGTTCCTGCTTGGCCTGGCCGAAGTCGCCCTTGGCCAGCGCCTTGCTCAGCTCGTTGTCGTCCTGCGAAGTCTTGAGGTTCTTGAGCTGTCGCTGCACCGCGTCGAGCTTCTGCGCCTGCGCCCCGCTCTTGAGCTGCTCCAGACGGTCGCTCAGCTTCGTCAGGTCGTTGATCGCCGCCTTGCGGATCTCCTCGGCCGTCTTCGGCTCGGGCTTCTCCGCCGCGGCCGACTCCAGCGCCTTCTCCTTCTCCAGCGAGGGGATCTTCGCCGTCATCTCCTCGATCTTCTTCTGGACTTCCTTCACCTCGCGCGTCGCGTTGATGACCTCGACCCGCTGCTCCTTCTGAGCCACCGCCCGCGCGAACCATCCGAACACGTCCATCCGCGGCACCGCGATGAACACCACCGCCAGGCTCAGCCCGAGCGCCACCACCACCGGCCAGAACCGCGGCGGCGAGATCGGCACCGCCTGCGACACGTTCACGCCCCGCGCCGTGCGCGTCGCGCTCTCCACCGTCGCCCGGCTCCACGGGTCGTCCTTGCCCGACACACACAGCGCCGTCGACAGGCTCTCTCGCAGGTTCGCGCCCTCGTCCACCCGGCGCGCCACAGCGTTTCGCCTGGGCCTGCGAGCGATCGCCCACGCCAGCGCGAACACCACGCTCGCACCCGCGCCCCACCACGCCACCTGGTTCCACATCTCCGCGCTGGTGATCCCCGCGCCCGCTCCCTTCTCCGCCATCGCCGCAGGCACGCGCGTCGCCGCCGTCTGCGTGAAACTCAACAACTGCTCCACCACGCGCAGCACGATCGCCCCCGCGAGGATCACCGCGGCCGCGTACACCCACCCGCGCAGAAAGTTCACCACGCCCAGCCGCCACGCCGCCCGCTTCAACACGCGATTGATCTCAGTCATGGCTGTCCTTCTCCTCCTCCCAGAGGGAGGGGGCCGGGGGGAGGGCGAAATGGGCGGGCGCAGCTCGCCCCTTCCCTCACCCCTTCTTACCCCCATCTTCGCCCATTCGCCGCATCCCGTTCAACAAACCGCACCCAACCTTCCATCCACCCCAATCATAACCCAACCACCTCCACCCCACAACCCCATTACGATGGCCGCCCATCCCCCGCCGTCTCCACCCCTCGGCCCCCTCTCCCCCCCCCTCTCCCCCCCCCCCCCCCTCCCCCCCCCCCCCCCCACCCCCCCCCGCCCGGGACCCCCTTCCGTCCCCATC
>CAZVZG010000020.1:60797-85042 GCA_964630785.1 uncultured Phycisphaeraceae bacterium
CCACCCCCGCCGAGGTCGACGCCCTCTTCGACCTCCAGCGCCGCGCCGATCCGTTCGGCACCCGCCTCCACCTCGCCCTCACCTGTATCGCGCTCGTCCTCGCCGGGTTCCCCACGACGTTCGTCGAGTGGGCCATGCTCCCGCTCGCGGCCTGCTGCCTCATCCGCCTCATCACCCACTTCCGAGTCCTCGGCCCGCTCTTCTGGGACCCCGTCGCGCGGCTCACGCTCGCCCTCGTCGCCTGGGCCGCGCTCTCGCGATTGTGGACCGCCGGCTCGACCGCCGACTGGCTCGGCGACTTCCAGAGTTTCCGCTTCGCACCCGCGATCATCTTCTTATATCCCGTGCTCGATCGACGGCGCACGCTCATCCTCGCGCTCGCCCTCGGCCTGCTCTGCGGCCAGTTCTCCCAGTGGCTCCACTTCATCGGCGTGCAGCTCCACATCCCCGCTCTTACCTGGCACCGATTCAACGACCGCATCTCCGGCTGGTGGGACCCCGTCGTCGCCGGCAGCCTTCTCTGCGCCGCCCTCGGCCTGGCACTCGGAGCCCTCCTCCCCCTCCCAGAGGGAGGGGGCCGGGGGGAGGGCCAACGTCTCCCCCTAACCCGTCGGTTCGCCCTCGCCCTCGCCTTCCTCCTCCTCACCCTCTTCTCACTCATCCTGACCGGCACCCGCGGAGCCTGGCTCGCCGCCGCCGCACTCATCGCCATCGTCGTCCTCACGATGGTTTTCAGGGCGCCACCGCTCGCCGCTGCTCAGACCGGCAAGCGGTGCGACGTCCCGGACCCACGCACCCACGCGGGCGCGCCCCGACGCACGCGCATCATCGCCCTGCTCCTCCTGCCCATCATCCTCATCGCCGCCGCCGTCCTCGCGACACCGTCCCTACGCCACCGCCTCGACCGCGGCGTTCAAGAGGTCCGCGCCGCGCTCGCCTCCGGTAACTATGAGTCCGACACCGGCCGCCGCCTGGCGATGTGGAAGGAGGCCGCGGCCGAGTTCGCCGCCCGCCCCGTCCGCGGCGTCGGCGCTGGCGGCTTCCTCCCCTACGCACGCGACCACGCCGCCAACCCTGCGCTCCCGCTCCCGCACGCCCACGCCCACTCGCTCTACTTCCACACCGCCGCGACGCTCGGCGTTGTCGGCCTCGGCCTGCTCGTCGCCCTGCTCGTCGCGGCCATGCGCCCCTCTCGACCCGGCGACGCCTGGACACTCGCCCCCGCCATCCTCGGCCTCGCGCTCGCGGGCCTGTTCGACTCCATCCTCATCAACCAGCAGACCGCCAACGTGCTCTTCATCCTGCTCGCACTGAACGTCCGCCATCGACCGAGCCCGAACGGCCACGGATCACACGGATAGCCACGGATCAAGCAGCCGCAGATCTCGCTGATGCGTTCAGACAGACGCAGCGGATCGTTTCACCGCGGAGGCGCGGAGATCCCTCGACCAGAGCCAAGACACAGTTTCCAATCCACGCCATCCGCGGCGTCTGGATCCGTGGCTATCCGTGTGATCCGTGGCCCACCTCCCCCCGCGGTCCAACAATGGCCCCGCATGACCGCACTTGCCCCCGAACCCGTTTCCCCGGCCCGCGGCTTCCACCCCGGCGACGACCTTCGCGCCCGGGCCGCGCACGCGCTCGATCTGGCTGTCGAGGCCCTCTTCGCCAAGCTCCGCTCCGACCGCGCCCCCGCGGGTGCGCCGCACGCCCTGCACTGGTGCGCCGAGCTCGAGGGCGACTCGATCCTCTCGTCTGAATACCTTCTGATGAAGCTCATCCTCGGCCAGGAGAACGACTCCGGTCCCGAGCACGAGGAGTTCGGGCGCGACAATCCCGGGGGAGGGGGGAGGGGGCGCGTCACGCGGCGCACGCTCGACCGCATCGCCAACCACCTGCGCATGGTGCAGCGCGACGACGGCACATGGGGCCAGTACCCCGGCTCGCCGCCCGACCTCTCGGCGTGCGTGAAGGCGTACCTCGCGCTCAAGTGCTTCGGCGACGCGCCCGACGCCCCGCACATGCGCCGCGCCCGCGAGCGGATCATCGCGCTCGGCGGGGCCGAGGGCTGCAACACCTTCAGCACGTTCTACCTCGCCTGCCTCGGCCAGGTCTCGTGGGACGCCTGCCCGGCGATCCCGCCCGAGATCGCGCTGCTGCCCCGATGGTTCCCGTTCCACATGGACAAGGTCTCGGCGTGGACGCGCACGATGATCCTGCCGCTGGCGATCTGCTCGGCCCTGCGACCCGTGCGCGTGCTGCCGCCCGAGCACCACATCGACGAGCTGTTCATCGACCCGAGCAAGCGGGCCCGTCTCAACCAACCCTGGAGCGCCGACGAACCGCTGGGCTGGAAGAACCTCTTCCTCGCGGCCGACCGGCTCCTCAAGCTCGTCTCGCCGCGGCCGCGCGCGTCGGCGTTCGACGCCCGGGATGAAGACGTACACGGAGGGCACGGAGGTCTCACAAAGGGCACAGAGAAGGATCAACCGAATCCTTCCAAGCCTTCCTCTGAGTTCTCTGATGAATCTCCGCTTCCTCTGCGTTCCTTCCCGGACCCGCTCGAAGGCCTGCCGGCGTGGCGGCGGCGCGGCATCCGCGCGGCCGAGGCGTGGATCCTCGACCGCCTGCGCCCCGAGACCACCGAGGGGCTGGGCGCGATCTTTCCGCCGATGGTCTACCTCCAGGTCGCCTTCAAGGCCCTGGGCTACCCGCGCTCGCACCCGGTGCTGGTCAAGGCCGAGCGCGACCTCGACGACTTCATGCTCGACGAGCCGAACGCCGACCCGCGCCTCGACCACGTGCGCCTGCAGCCGTGCTTCAGCCCGGTGTGGGACACGGGCATCGCGCTCTACGCCATGACCGAGGCCGGGCGCACGGCTGAAAACGACGAGCGGATCGCGCGCGTGTGCGACTGGCTCATCGCCAAGCAGGTGCGGATGACCGGCGACTGGGCCCGCAACCTGCGCCCGGAGGACCGCGGCATCCGCCTGGGTGTGGACGCGGCCGCGTGGTCGTTCGAGTACCGCAACGACTGGTACCCCGACGTCGACGACACCGCGATGGTGGCCAAGGCGCTGCACCGCGCCGGCCGGCGCGAAGAGGCGGCGAAGGCGGCGCGGTGGGTGCTGGCGATGCAGAACGACGACGGCGGCTGGGCCGCGTTCGACCGGACGCGCGATCGGCCGTGGATGGAGGCGATCCCCTTCGCCGACCACAACGCGATGCAGGACCCCTCGTGCTCGGACATCACCGGGCGCACGATCGAGTCGCTGGTGACCTGCGGCCTGCCGCCGGATCATCCGGCCATCGGGCGCGCGACGGCGTATCTCCTGCGTACGCAGCAGCCCGAGGGGTGCTGGTGGGGGCGCTGGGGGAACAACTACATCTACGGCACCTGGCAGGCGCTCGGCGGGATGTCGCACGCGGGCGTGCCTACGTCGCACCCGGCGATGCAACGCGCGCTGGCGTGGGTGCGCTCGGTGCAGAACCCCGACGGCGGCTTTGGCGAGAGCGCCGACTCATACCTCGACCGCTCGCTCATGGGCCAAGGCCCGAGCACCGCGAGCCAGACGGCGTGGGGGCTGACGTGCCTGCTGTATTTCGTCAAGCCCGACGAGCCCGACGCCGCGCTCATGGGCTCGGTCGAGCGCGCCGTGGCGTGGCTGTGCGACCACCAACTGTGCGAGGACAAGCCGCCGTTCGAGCCCTCGCGCTGCACGGGCGTGGAGACCTTCGACGCCGGGACCGACGACCTGAGCGCGACCGACTTCGTGTCGGACCGCGCGGGCGGGTGGAGCGAGCACTTCTTCACGGGCACGGGGTTCCCCAAGGTGTTTTATTTGCGGTACAACATGTACAGGCACTACTTCCCGGTCATGGCGTTGGCCCGCTATGCGGGGGTGGGCGGTAAGAGGTAAGTGGTAAGAGGTAATAGGTAAGAGGTAAGCGGTAAGACGGGGGGAGATGGGGAGTGGGGAGTGGGGAGTGAGGAGTGAGGAGGTGGGTGTGTGGGGCGAGGGGGGCGGCTTGCAGTAGACTTCACCGTCTTACCGCTTACCTCTTACCGCTTACCTCTTACCGCTTACCTCTTACCGCTCACCTCTTACCTCTTACCACTTACCTCCCCATGTGGCTCACCATCGCCATCGTCGCGCCCGTGGTGCTGTTCCTGCTGCCGTGGACGCGGCCGGTGGTGGTCTGGCTGATCTTTGTACCGATCGCGCTGTGGATCGTTCGGTTCCGATGGCGGATTCGGGCGGGGTATGCGCCGGAGACGATCGCCGGGGATGATCCACGGATCACGGAGGCGTGCCGGGCCGCGATGGACCACCTCTCCGGCGGGGTCCGGTCGCTCGGCTTCGAGGATTGCGGCCTGTTCGCCCTCGATCGCGGGCCGGGGCAGCCGACGACGATCCTGCGGGTCTTGGTCAACGAGCCGGCGCGGGCGACGGCCTCGGTGGGTTGCGTGATCCAAGGGGGATCGATCGTCGCGCCGAGCGTGGGGTTCGGCACGCGCGCCGTCTCGGGGGCGCGCACCATCACGACGATGGAGGACACGCCCAGCCCCGTGCCAACGCCCGGCGTCGTCACGATGCGCCTGCCCTCGCTGCGTGCGCCGGCGGACCTGTGGACGGCGCACCGGGCGTTGTGCGGCCGCGGGCCGGGCGTGGAGGCGGAACCGCCCGCGACCGAAGCGGAACGCGTGCGGGCCGAGGTCGCGAGGGAAGTCGCCGGCGAGCTGGACCGCCTTTGCGCGGCGGGGCTGATGAAACGGCGGCGCGACGGGTCGCTGCGGGTCACATGGCGCGGCGCGGTTGAGTTTGGATCGGTGGGGATATGGCCGCGACGGCAGCGGATCGCGGCGCGCGTTCGGGCTGAGGAGGAGCGGCTGATGGGGGAGGTCGGGCTGACGGCGATGCTGGAGCGAGCCCGCGCGGGCGCGCCGGCCGAGCGCTCGCCCGAGCGGGCGGTGATCCGGTTGAACGACGATCGGGGCAGGGCGCGGGTGATCGCGAAGGCGGTGACGGGCAGGGGAGACGAGCGGTTCGGCGATCCGCGGTTCCGCGCGCTCCTGCAGCAATCGGCATCGGCGCGACGGGCGGTGTTAAGCTCGAACGGGAAGCTCGCCTCGGTGATCCTCGTCACGGCGATGGTCGTGATGGTGGTCGCGGGTGTTCCGCCGGTGCTGGCGGTCGTCGTGCCGATGGTCGCGGTGCTGGTTGTTTTCATGTTCGTGAACAGCGGGCGGGTGACGATCGCCGAGAAGGCCGCGGCGGACGTGCTGCTGCGGCGCGGGCTGTGCGCCTCGTGCCTGTACCCGCTGGGCGGGCTGGAGAGAGCGGCCGACGGGTGCCTGACGTGCCCGGAGTGTGGGGCGGCGTGGAAGCGGGAGCGGATCAGGGAGTTCGACAGGTTCGCGAGCGGATCGGAGTCGGACGGGGCGATGGCCGGGCGGTTGACCGGCGCAGCGCTCACCCACTTCGCGGGCGGGTATGAGCGGGGGATGCACGGCAAGGACCACCTCGGCGCCCCGTGCGTGCTGGTGTCGCCCGCGCTGCGGAACCACGTCGGGGCGGCGACGGAGGCGACGCGCGCGCGGTTGATCGCCGCGCGCGCGCAGATGCGTCGGAGCGGGCGGGTGATGCGGATCGTGGCGGCGCTGGTGATCGGCCTGATAAGCTTGGGCTTACCGCTGCTGCTGCTCGGGCCGAGGCTGTTCCGGGCGTCGATCGGTGGAGCGACCGGGCTCTTCCTCCTGTTGAACTTGTGGATTGGCGCGACGCTGGTGCTCTGGGTGTTCCGCGGCAACCTCGGATGCCGCGCGCTCGACGTGATCCGGGCGATGCTCGACCAGCGGCTGTGCCCGTCGTGCGGCGAGAGCCTTGAAGGGCGTGAGCCGGGCGAGGACGGGATCACGCGGTGCGTGTGCGGGTGCGGCTGGCGCGCGCGGCGGACGGCGGCGGCGGCTCCGAACGACGCGGGCGTCACGGGCCGTCCGGAGGTTGAGCGGGCGGGCACGACCAGCGTCGGGCCATCTTGAGCTTGCCGCGCCAGTAGGCGGTGAGGTCGGGGTCGTGCAGGCGGGCGGGGTCGAGGATGCTGAAGTGGCGGGTGAGGTCGGCGATCTCGTCCGGGGTGAGGATCTCGGCGTCGGGAGCGGAGGGCACGGGGTCGGGAACGGGGCCGGCCGGCGACGGGGTCGGTTCGGCCGCGGCGGGCTCCGCGGGGTCGGCGGCGGACGGGCTGGCGAGGGAGGCGACGGGTGCGGTCGTTGCGGGGTTCGCGGCCGAGCGGGGGCGCTCGCGCGGGCACGAGGGGCGCTTGCTCGGCCTTTCGCGGGCCTCGGCGCGGCGGGCGGCGCGTTCGGCGAGCCGGAGGATGCCCAGCGCGGCCGCGACGCGGGCGGTTTCGCGCTCGGAGGTGTCGAGCGTGTGCTCCAGGGCCTTGGCGGCCTTGAGGATGAGCGTGTCGATGGTCGCGTCGAGGGTGGTGACGGGCATGGGTCGCTCCTGTGCGCGGCGGGGCGGACGCGAACGGGGGCGATGGGACGTAGTTGTGCGCGCTCGGGCGGACTTTGAGCGCGGGGGAGGTGCGCAAGTCGTTGGTGGGGTGGGGGTAGATTGTTTGGGAAAACGCGCGGCGGATCGGGGTGGTGGGTCGCGGTGGGCGCGCGCGGGAGACGTGTGTGCGGCTCACCACAGGCACGATCCGTGCCACGGGGTTCGCTGCTCTGAGCGATGCCTGTGGTGCCTTTGCAATCGTGGGCGATTCCCACAGGCACGCCGCAGAGCCGGCCGTGCCTGTGGCACGTGTGGCACGGGTGGCACGGTTTATGGGCAGCCGGCGAACCAGGACTCGAGGAAGTCGAGCAGGTCTTGCAGCGAGACCTCACCGTTGTGGTTGAGGTCGGCGGGGCAGAGCTCGCCGGGGGCGAGCAGGCGCGGGGCTTCGTGGTTCTCGATGCCGACGATCATCGCCAGGTCACGCGGCGTGCCGGTCGAGTCGGCGATCCGCGTCCAGCTCGCGAGGTTGAGCGCGGGTCCGGCAGCGCGGGCGGGCGACCAGCGGCTCAGGCACGGGCGGCCGTCACGCCCGATCGGCGCATCACAGCGGCGGCCGAACGCGGCGTAGGTCTGCTTGCGGAGTGAGAACGTCGTGTCGCCGACGGGGGAGATCCAGTAGTTGCGCCCGGCGGTGAGCGGCCAGTCGAGGTCGTAGGCCTCGACGGCGAAGAGCGTCATGAGTTGGTCGTCGAGCATGACGGAGTAGCTCAGGTCGGTGACGCGCGCGAACACCGCGGTGCGGACGGGGAGGCCGGGCTCGGTCGCGGGTGTGTGGCAGGCGTCGTCGTAGAGCTCGAAGCGCCCGCGCACGGGTGTGCAGTTGCTGAAGACGTAGGCCTTGAGGTAGCAGATCGTCTGCGTGCCGGCGCAGGGCGGGACGACGAAATCGTCGGCGACGCGTGCCGAGTCGGCGTCGGAGGCGATCTGCGAGAGAACGCCCGCGGGCTCGGCGAAGACGTCGGGCGGGCCGCCGTCGGAGAGGACCTTGCAACTGGAGCCGTAGAGCTGGAAGGCGAAGTCGGAGCAGCCGCAGCCGAAGCCGTTGATGGGCGTCCAGTCGGGGTAACCGGCGGGCGCGGAGCGGAACATGCCGGCGCGCCCCTTGACGACGGAGTTGCCCGCGGTCTGCCAGAACCACTCTTCGGTGCCGGTGCCGAGCCCGACGCCGCGGACGGCGAACCAGATCGCGCGTCCGTCTTGCCCGCTGTCGACGAAAATGCCGCCGAGCATGAAGCGTGCGGTGTAGACGGTGTAGGTGTCGTCGATGCGCTGGCCGGTGTCGATGAGGTCGAAAGAATCGAACGAGGCGATCATGTCGCCCGGCGCGCCGTTGCAGTCGTCGTAGACCTCCAGGCGGGCCTTGGGGAAGACGGTGTTGCTGGCGAGCGTGGCGGTGAGCGTGTCGAGGCGGTAGACGCGCCCGGGCTGGAAGTAGGCGTCGTCGGCGGTCTCGGGGTTGCCGTGCTCGGTGCTAACCTGCGAGAGTTGGCCGTTGACGCCGTCGGCGGCGCCGTTGTCCCAGAGGCAGGCCGAGTCGCCCGAGTGACCGGGCCCGGAGAGGGGCGCCAGGCCGCGGATGGAGGGGTAGGTGGAGGGGTCGGCGTCGGGCCAGGGCGGGTCTTCGAGTTGGAAGAGGCGGGCGTGGACGGAGGGGTCGTCGATGCGTGCGCCGTCGACGCGCCCCTCCTGGGCGGAGCAGTCGAGGACGACGAGCCGACCGTCGGAACTGACGGCGAAGATGCGCCCGATGCCGTCGGTCGTCACGTCGACGAGGTCGATCGTCGCGGCCGCGTCGCCGAAGAGCGTGCGCAGGTCGATCGCGGCGACGAGTGTGGGGGTGGTGGCGTCGGCGTCGGCCTGGGCGATCCACGCGCCGCCGGCGAGGATGAGGTCGGCGGTGAAGCGGTCCATCGCCAGGGCGCGGGCCGCGGGCAGGTTGACGATGGTGCGCGTGGTCTCGCCCGTGAGCATGCTGAGGAAGCCGAGGGAGCGGACGGGCTCGCCCCCGGGTGAGAAGGGCGCGCCGCGCGCGGCGTAGAAGATGCGCTGGAAGGGCTGGTTGTTGGCGGTGATGGCGCCGAAGGCGAGCGCGGTGAGGTCGGTGTCGTCGCCGCTGAGGGCGAGCGCGTGCCCTGGGGCGTAGCCGGGCGCGACCGTGAACGGAACGGCCAGCGGGCTGGGCGAGATCGCCCAGGCGCGATCGGCGAACGGATCGGGGCAGAGGTCGCGCAGAGTCGGGAGCGCGTCGGGCGCGAGGCCGGTGTCGGCGAGCGCGTCGGCCGCGCTGACGTGGCCGTCTCCGGGCGAGACCGAGAGGACGGAGTTCTTCCCGGCGGCGATGAGCAGCGAACCGTCGGGTCCGCGCATGACGCCGCCGGGAAGGTGCGGCGTGAGGTCGGCGAGCGCAGTACGGGCGTAGAACTGCGCGGACTCAAGCGTTGGACCTTGAAGGCGGACCGAGCGGAGCTCGCTGAACGAGGTGGTGGCCGGGTCGTGGCCGGGCGCGGCGTCGGTGGCGATGGTGTAGTAAAGATCGACCGCGAGGGCCGGGGGCGCGAGGGGGACGGGCGGCGGCGGGGGCGGATCGGCTGGGGGCGGCGCGGCGGCGAGGGGCGAGGCGAGCAGCGCCAGGAGCAGCGCGAACGCGGCCAGCGGCGACGGAGGCACTACCGCCGCGCCCCGCCCACAGGCGTTCGCTTTGGACTCCGAGAAGTTCACGCCCAGATGATGGTGCGCATCTGCTGGTGTGGCAATGAGTTACCGGAACCAGCGGGGGAGATTCTCGGATGTTGGACGGGCGGGTAGTCCGAGAACCGGAAGCGGATGCGGAATCGGGGGAGCCCTGAGCGGGAGTCTGGGTGGGGTGGGGGCGGGCGCGGCTCGCAGTGCGCGCGGGGCGAAGGCGCGGTGGGGCGCTGGTCGGTGATCGGGCTTGGATCCAACGGGCTGGGGTAGTGAGGGGAGGTCGGGGAGTTCGAGCAAGAAGCTTGCCCTCCCCCCGGCCCCCTCCCTCTGGGAGGGGGAGGTTTGATCACTTGGCCGCGACGGCGGCGTCGATGGACTCGTCGAGGCGGTCGATGGAGTTGCGGACGTCGAGGGACTTGCTGATGGCGTTCTGCACGTCGGTCTGGGCGGCGAGGATGGCCTTCTCGGACAGGTCGCCGCTGAGGCGCTTGGCGACGTTGTCGTAAGACTGGACCAGGTCAAGGAAGTTGGTGCGGGCCGCGTCGAGGTAGGACTGGGCCTGGTTGACCTGGGCGCGGCTGAGATTGGCGGCCTCGCGGACGGCGGGGCGGTCGGCGGACTGGGCGTGTCGGGCCTCCTTGGCCCAGGCGGTGAAGTACTTGGCGGAGTCGACCTCGGCGATGTTGGCCTCGCGTCCGACGGCCATGGCGCTCTCTCGCAGGCTCGCGAGCGAAGAAGTGAACGAGCGGAAGTCGTCGGCGCGGTGCGGGTTCTGGCCCGCGGTCGCGGCGATGAGCTTCTGGGTGGTGTCGTCGATCTGCGCGGGCATGCGCTGGAGCTTGGCACGGAAGGTCTCGGCCTGATTGATCATGGTCTCGCGGGCCTTGTCCTTCTGCGAGGTGCAGCCGGAGAGCGGGGCGGTGAGGATGGCCGCGGCGACGGGGACGAGGGCGAGGGACGCGATGAGACGGGGGGACATGGGGAGCCTCCGAAAAGAGTTTGTTGATGAGCCGGGCATGGTATATCAGGTGCGGCCGCGGGGAGCCCTGAGCGCGAGTTCAGGGTCGGAAGATTGCGGAGTTGCGGTGGCGGCGGCGGGGATTGGGCACTTATTGCGGGGAGTCGTTGATGGGCGTGAGCGATCGGGGGCGGCTGGTGGTGCGTCGCTCGGTGCGGGGCCGCGGTCGAGTGATGATGCCGGCGTCAATGCGTTCGTGCGGGTGAGGGCGAGTTTGGGGAGTTTTTCTGCGCCCCCCCCTGCCCTCCCGGCGCCCTCCCTCTGGGAGGGGGAGTCGGAATCTATCATCCCCCGTGACCCATTTTCCCCGCGCCGTCGTCCTCCTCTCCGGCGGGCTCGATAGCGCCGTCACACTCGCCATCGCCCGCGACGAGGTCGGTACGGCGTCGTGCTTCGCCTTCAGCCTCGACTACGGGCAGCGTCACCGCCACGAACTCTTTGCCGCGCGTCGCGTCGCGATGCAACTGGGGGTCCCTGTCGATCACCACACCATCCTCCGCGTCGACCTGCGGACCATCGGCGGCTCGGCGCTCACCGACGCGGCCATCGCCGTCCCCAAGGACCGACCGGCCGAGGCCCTCGTTCGCGCCGGGGGGGGGAAGGGCGAGAAGCACGGAGGGGGCGCGGGGAACATCCCGGTCACCTACGTCCCCGCCCGGAACCTGATTTTTCTTTCGTGCGCCGCCGGTCTGGCCGAGACCGTGCACGCCGTGTCCGTGTACATCGGCGTCAACGCCGTCGATTACTCCGGCTACCCCGACTGCCGCGAGGCGTTCATCCGCTCGTTCGAGCAGACGGTCAATCTCGGCACGAGGGCGGGCGTGGAGGCCATGGAGCAGGGCAGGCCGACCATCGAGGTGCGCACGCCGCTGGTGCACATGACCAAGGCCGAGATCATCCGCGCCGGCACCCGCCTGGGCGTCGACTTCTCGCTTACGCACTCCTGCTATGACCCGATCACGATCGGCGACGACCCGCCCGCCCTGGCCTGCGGCCGCTGCGACTCGTGCATCATCCGGGCCCGGGGCTTCAAGGAGGCCGGTGTGGCCGACCCGACGCGGTACGCGTGTTGAACTCGGACTCCCCCTCCCAGAGGGAGGGGGTTGGGGGGAGGGCGAGCGGCGGGGCCAAGAATCGCCGTGAGGAATACGCCTTGTCAACCAACCCCCGACTCCGCGATGTGTTCGTGCTCGGCATGCACACGGTCGAGGTATCGGCCGCGCAGTTTGACGAAGCGGTCGCGATTCAATGGATGGAGGGTCAGGCCGGCAATCCGCTCGCTCGTGATTCGACGAGGGCGCACTTCGCCGGGCTCCGGCTGATTGAGGTTCAGGTTAACCCGCCGGATGCCCACATCGAATGGGGCGAGGTTGGCCAGAGAAGTGGCGGACAAAGCCGGTCAAACAGGCAGGTTGCTTACGACGAGACGCCCGTCGATGAATGTCAAGGGCGGTGGGCGTTCTTCCTGCACTTCGTCGATGAACACGAACCGCTCCACACGCCGGTTGGCCCACGCGAGTTGCCCAAAACCACGCCGTGCCCGGAGCATTTGCGCGGGAAGGTCTATGAAGTTCCCGGGTGATGCCACACGATTGGCCCAGACACAGTTGACGGGAACAAGCGTGCGCCCCCCCGCCCTCCCCCCGGCCCCCTCCCTCTGGGAGGGGGAGTTGTTCACTCCACCACGATCTGCGTCCCGATGCCCGCGTCGGTGTAGATCTCCAGCAGCAGCGAGTGCGGGATGCGCCCGTCGATGATGTGGGCCTTGTGCACGCCGGCCGCGATCGCGATGAGGCACGACTCGACCTTGGGCAACATGCCCTCGCCGATCACGCCCGTTTTCACGAGGCCGTCGATCTCTCGCCGCGTCAGCGTGCTCGCGTAGCTCTCGGGGTCCTGGGGGTTGGTGCGGATGCCGTGCGTGTCGCTGAGGACGACCAGTTTCTCGGCCTTCATGGCGGCGGCGATGTGCCCCGCGGCCGTGTCGGCGTTGACGTTGAGCTTCCACACGCCGTCCTCGCCGCCGGTGCGCGAGACGGCGATCGGGGCGATCACGGGGATGTAGCCGTCCTCGGTCAGCGCCTCGAGCAGCACCGTGTTCACGTCGGTGACGCTGCCGACGTAGCCCAGGTCGAGCTTCTCGCCGCCCGCGCCGTCGAGCCGCATCTTCTCGCCGAAGAGCACGCACGAGCCCAGCGAGGTGAGGCTGATGGCGTAACTCCCCGCGGCGTTGAGGTGCTCGACGATCTCGCGGTTCACCTCGTTCACGAGCACGCGCTCGGCGATCTCCAGCGTGTCGCGGTCGGTGTAGCGCCGGCCCTGGATGAAGCGGGCCTTGAGCCCGGCCTTGCCCATCGCCTCGGTGATGCTCTTTCCCCCGCCGTGGACGATCACCGGGCGCATGCCCACGGCCGACATGAACGACACGTCGGTCAGCAGGGCCTTCATCCGCTCATCGTCTTCCTGGATCGACCCGCCGACCTTGACGACGACGACCTTGTCGCGGAAACGCTGGATGTAGCGGTGGGCCTCAACGAGCGCGACAGCCTTTTCGATGGCGAAATCCATGGGGGCCAGAGTGTAGTGCCGTCTCGCGATCATGCTCGTTTCGCCCCCCTTCCCCTCTGCCCGCCTAATCCCAAGTCCCCACTCCCACGTCCCTATCGCGACAGATTCTCCCGAGCCAGCAGGGCCGCGCCCACGATCCCCGCGTTGTCGCGCAGCGCGGTGCCCACCACCTCCACGCGGCGCAGGTCGCGCGGGAACACCCGCTCCCTCACGGCTCGGCGCACCTCCCGCACCCACGGCTCGCCCAGGGCCTCGGTGAAGCCCCCGCCCAGCACCACGTGCGGCAGGCTCAGCAGCGTCACCACGCCGGCGACGGCCGTGCCGAGCATCTCCGCCGCCTCGTGCACGACGCGGCGAGTCAGTTCGTCGTTCTTGCGGTACGCGTCGGCCACGTGCTTGGAGCGCAAGAGCTTGGTCGGGTCGAAGTCGCCCTTGCCCCTGGCCTTCTCTCGCTCCTCGTCGATGGCCTTCTTGAGGATCGAGGCGTGCCCGCTGGCGACCAGGTAGATCAGCCGTTCGGTGATCGCGGTGCGTGAGCAGTTCTGCTCGACGCTCCGCCGCCCGAGCGGCGCGTTGGGGATCAGCGTCATGTGCCCGATCTCGCCGGCCGTCAACTGCCCACCTCCGTAGAGCCGGCTGTCGAGCACCAGGCCGCCGCCCACGCCCGTGCCGATCCACACGCCCAGCACGTCCGTCGCCCCCACGCACGCGCCCAGCTTCCACTCGCCGTACACGGCCACGTTCACGTCGTTCTCGACGTAGACGTTGACGCCGAGCTTCTTCTTCAACCTCGCGGCCAGCGGCACGTTGGTGAAGCCCAGGTTTCCGCCGCGCAGCACCACGCCCGTGTTCGGATCGACCGCGCCGGCCGCGCCGATGCCGATGCCCCCGACCGACTTGACCTTCACCCCTCCCTGCTCGCACGACTCGCGGATGGCGTCGGCGATGCGGTCGATGATCGTGCCGACGCCGAGCACGGCCTGCGTCTTCTTGTTCACGCGCGACCGCTCGAGCACTTTGCCGCTCGCGTCGACCAGCCCGACGTTGATGTTCGTGCCGCCCAGGTCGACGCCGACGATGAGGCGCTTGGAATCCTTGCGCCGGGCCGAACGGGTTGAACGAGCGCTGCGTTGGACTTTGGGCATGGAGTGTTCGCCTGCGCCGGCCCGGGCGTGCGGCCGGCCGTTTCCGTGCGGCGAATGCGGCAGCCTCGCATCACGGGCGGCGTGAGTCTAGGGATCACTAACCGATCTCGGCGGCTTATGCCTAACACCTCTAGACCAGGCTCGTGCGCAGAGCGACGCACCCGTTCTGCGCGGCCGCCAGCGTCAGCGCTTCCGCCTGCGCATCGCCCGGGGGGCCATCCGCGAGGATGGCAAAGAGCGTGCTCCCGCTCCCGGTCATGTGCACGCGCCCGCTTCCGGCCTCACCGTGCCGGAGCCCCCGCGCGACCGCGTCGAGCCGCGCCAGCAGTTCACCCAGGCGGGGCTCGACGCTGGACGCCGCACTGAGCAGTTCGTTGAAGATGCGGTCCGGTTGGATCCGTCCGGCGGCGAGCGCGTGCGCGACGACGTCTTCAACGCGCCGCCCGTCCAGCGGACTCGCGCGCGTCGAATCGAACGCGCGGTACACGGCGCCCGTCGCGCACCCGAACGGCGGGAAGATCAGCAGCACACCCCCCGCGACACGGCCCACCCGGCGCAGCGTCTCGCCGAAGCCCGACACCACCGCGGGGCGCGCCGGCGCCGCCGGGGCCCCTTCGCCATCGTTCGACACCTCTTCGTCGATGAAGAACGCGACGTCCGAGCCGAGCGCGACGGACATCTCCCGCAGTCGAGACAGCGAGAGCCCGAGCCCGAAGAGCCTGTTGATGCCGACGAGCGCACACGCCGCGTCCGATGAACCGCCCCCGAGCCCGCCGCCCGCGGGGATCCGTTTGCTCACCCGCATCTCCAGCGGCAAGGGGCCGAACTCGGCCGCGAGCAGCGCGTGGGCCCGCACCGCCAGGTCTTTCTCGGTCGGCCAGTCGATCACCGATGGGCGCACCGCGCCGTCGGCCCACTCGACGACGTACCGCGACGCGGCGCCCGGGTCGCGCCGCTCCAGCGTCAGTGTGTCGTGCAATCCGATGGGCGCGAACCAGGAGCAGATCGGGTGGTAGCCGCGCGGCGGCTCCGCCGGACCGACCGCCAGCGCGAGGTTGATTTTGGCGGGGGCTTGCAGCACGATCGACATCGCCGGAGCGTACACGGGCCGACACCCGCGGAGGGGCGAGCTCGCGCCCGCTTCAACGATTGAAGCGCCGAGCGGGGGTAATCGACGGCGCAACCCCTCCGGCGCACGCGCGTGCCCGCAACAATGCGCCATGACCATCGCCGCCCTGGTGTCCGCCGTCGAATCCATCGCGCCGCCGCGGCTCGCCGAAGACTGGGACAACGTCGGCCTGCTCATCGGCTCGCCCGATGATCGGCTCGACGGGCCGGTGCTGATCACGATCGACCTCAACGAGGCCGTGCTCGACGAGGCCGAGCGGCACAAGTGCCGGGCGATCATCGCCTATCACCCGCCGATCTTCCGGACCACCAAGCGGTTCGTGGGCGGCTCGATCGCGACGCCCGGGGAGCGCACGGTCTACCGCGCCGCGCGAGCGGGCATCGCGGTCTATTCGCCCCACACCGCCCTCGACGCGGCCACCGGCGGGCTCACCGACTGGCTCGCCGACGGGCTCATGCCCTCGGGCTCCGCGGGCGGCGACAAGCGCCCGCTCCAGCCCGCGATGCGCCGCGAAGACACGCAGGAGGTCAAGATCGTCACCTTCGTGCCGCACGCCTCGCTCGACACCGTCCGCGCCGCGCTCGCCAGCGCGGGCGCGGGGCTCATCGGCGGGTACGAGCTGTGCTCGTTCAGCCACCCCGGCACCGGCACCTTCCGCGGCAAGCCGGGCACGCGCCCGGCCGTCGGCGCGGCCGAGCAGTTCGAGCACGCCGCCGAGCACCGCCTGGAGATGGTCTGCTCGCGCCGGGCCCTGGCCCTGGCGCTACAGACGCTCCGCCAGTTCCATCCTTATGAGGAGCCCGCGATCGACGTCTACCCGCTCGAGCCCAAGCCCGACCGCTCCATCGGCGCGGGGCGGCGCATCACGCTCGACCACGCCTGCTCGCTCGACGAGCTCGCCGAGCGGCTCAAGAAGCACATTGGCGTGCGCGCCGTTCACCTCGCCGCGGCCGGCGCCGGCCCGGTCGAGCGCATCGGCGTGGTGCCGGGCGCGGGCGCATCGCTCGCGCCCGCCGCGGCCGCCGACGGGTGCCAGGTTTTCGTCACCGGCGAGATGAAGCACCACGAGGTCAACGCCGCGCTCGCGCAGGGCCTGAGCGTCCTGCTCGGCGGGCACACCGCCACCGAGCGCGGCTACCTGCCCCACCTGGCCGAACGACTCGCGGGCCTTTTCAAGCACACCAAGTTCATCGTCAGCCAGGCCGACCGCGACCCGCTGGAGTTGCGGTAGCGATCATTGACCTCCCCCCCCCCCCCCCCCCCCCCCCCCCACCCCCTCCACCCCCTCCTCCAAGATCCACCACGCCCGAATCCGAAAACTCGACCGTCGGCACGCGCACGCCCGTATCGAACAGCAGTTCCGCGATCTGGCCCGGCGTGGCGTAGGTGACGGTGCCCTTGATGGTGTAGGGCACGCGCCCCGTCGTGGCCGGGTGCTCACCGCTCCCAGTGAGGTTCACCACCGCGGGCAGCCGGACCTGCTGGGTCCCCTGCCGGCGCAGGGTCGCCTCGGCCGAACGCGTGCCCTTGAACACGGTGCGCCCGTCCAGTTCCACTGTGTAATCCACCTCCCGCAGCGGCAGAGCGACGTCGTTGGGGTTCTTCGCGTCCAACTCGAAGACCATCGCCACGCCTTCGTCCGTGCGCTCGGTCGGGCGCACCGCGGCCACGTCGAACTCGGGCGGGCGATAGGACGTACACCCCGACAGAACGGCCACGGCGACAACCGCAAGGGCGACTCGCATCATGGCCTAGCGTAGCGAAAACCAGGCGGCCCGGCCCGCTCACTCCCCGATCCGCACCCACATGGCCGATTCCGAATCCGGCAGCGTGTGCAGCGCGGGCGTAAGCCGCCAGGCCTCATCGGAATAGGCGATCCACTGGATCAGCAGCCAGAGCAGCACGCCGAAGGCGAACCACGCCGCGACCTCGACCACCTTCCGATCGCGATAGATGAAAAAGACCAGGCTCGCCAGCGCCACGCTCGCGCACTTCCACACGATCAGCAGCGACTCCGACCCGTGCTGGATGACGTACCGGGCGATCGGGTTGCCCTCCCCCATGCCCACCGTGCGTAGATAGGTGATCGTGATGTACAGGTCCGCCAGGCTCAGCAGGATGACCGCCACGATCAGGCAGGACACGCGGAAGGGGCGCTGGCGGGCCACCCGGACGAACAAGGCCTCCGGCGCGCCGGGCAGCGGGACCACGCCCGCCCCGATGGTCGGAGCGCCCGCATCCGCAATGGCTGTTCCCAAACGCCGCTGGCTTGCCATGTCGCACCACCTGGGTTGGTCCCGGTGGATCGACGCGACGACACCCCTGTTTCAGGCAACCCGCGCGAATCCCCGCCCATACACTGCCCCGGAGGGCCGAGAACATCCCCGCTCAGCGGTTCTCGGGCACACCCGGGCGATCCCCGCTTGCCCGAGCGACCACCCGGGCCGGTGGCTCGGCCCCGACGGCCGAACACCCCATAGGCGCAACCCGAGCGGGCCCGCGGGGCTTCTCCGCCGATAGAACTCTCCGGGCCTAACCAGGAGCACCGCTTGGCCAGACTCGCCGCCAATCCTCTCGCCCGATGGGCGCTCGCGGCGCTCGTGTTCGCGGGCGCGCCGATGGCGGCCGTGGCGCAGCCGCAGCTCAACCCGGTGTACGTCGACGACTCGCCCGCCGCGGCCGACACCCTGGCCCGCGTCAAGGATCACCTGGCCGTCGGCAACATCGACGAGGCCGTGCGCGTGCTGCAGGCCCTGCTCGACGAGCACGCCGACCGGGTGACGCCCTCGACCAACGACCCCGAGGTGTTCGAGTCGGTGCGCGCCCGGGTCAACACCCTGATCCTGGCCAACAAGCCGCTGCTCGAACGCTACCGCGAAGTGCAGGGCCCCCGCGCCGCCGCGCTCATGGACGGCGCCGCCGACTCGCTCCGCGGGCCGGTCGATCAGGTCCACCGATCGCTGCTGCTCACGCCGGCGGGCTTTGAGGCCGCGCTCCGCGTTGCTCAGCGTCAATACGAAGACGCCCGCTTTGAGGCCGCGCGGATCACGCTGGAGGAACTGGAAGACCACCCCGACCGGAAGTCCGGCGGCAAGCCCGCGGCCGACGCGGCCAAACTGCTGCGGGCCGTGGCCCGGCACATCGACCGACCGGAGGTGTGGGGCCGCGCCGATCGATGGTCCGAGCAGGCGGGGCTCGCTGTGCCGCCCGCCCACACTTCGCTGCCCCGACCCGAGACCGCCGGCAAGCCCGGGCTCACACCGCTCGACCCGCTGCCCGCGCTCGATCCGAGCGGGCTGATCTCCAAGCCCCTGTGGACGATCGAGATCAAGCCGCCCAACCCGGTCGCGATCGACCTGCCCGAGAACGACGGGATCCGCGGCGCCTCGGCGATCCCGCCCAGCGCCCGCGAGCTGGACATGATCCCCTCCGTCAGCGGCGACCTCATGGTCGTCAACGACGGCGTGCTCATCACCGCGATCGACCGCTTCACGCTCTCGCCGCGATGGACCATCCAGCCCACGCCCCCGGCCAAGCCCGCCAACGCCGCCGACGACGACCGCGACGTCGCCTGGGGCCGGCGATTCTGGGGGAGCAACTACGGACCCGAGCCTCTGACCGTCACCATCAACGGCGGTTTCGGCGCCGCCTCGACCGGGCACGCCGGCGGCGAGAGCCGCGACGGCGACGACCGCATCCACGGCATCGACCCACGCACCGGGCGGCTGCTCTGGACGGTCTGGCTGAGCACGCTCGACCCCTCGCTCGCGGACAGCGCGGTGCGGGGGCCGCTTGAGATCTCCGAGGGCGTGGTGATCGCCATCGTTCGCAAGAACGCTCCCGACCGGCGGCTCATGAGTTTCTCCATGCTCGGGCTCGACGCTCTCGGCGGACGCCTGCTCTGGCTGCGTCCCCTGGGCAGCGCCGGGTGGCTCCCTTTCGGCCCGCAGACCTTCGGCCCCCAGGCCACGGCGATCTCTCACGGGGTGGCGTACTGCGCCGACGAGCTCGGCGCCGTCGCCGCCGTCGAGGTGGACTCCGGACGCACGCTCTGGGTGCGGCGCATGCCCGTCGAGGCCGGCGCGAGCGCCCCGGCTTCCCCGCACCCCTGGGAGGTCGATCGCCCCGTGATCGACGACGGTTCGATCGTCGTCATCGCCCCCGACCGCAAGCGCATCGTCCGCCTCGACGCCGGCACCGGGGCCGTGCTGGCCGAGCGCCAGGCGTCGCAGTTCGGCTCGCCGGGGCCCAGCTATCTCGTCCGCGTGGGCGACCAACTGGCGGCCGTCGGCGCCAACCGCATCGCGTTCTCACCCGTGAGCGCGTTCGACACCGCGCCCGTCCGGCTCACGCCGCAGATCGCCGACCCGGGCATCTGGGGGCGTGTCAGCGCCGTGGGCGACAAGCTCCTCACGCCGCTGGTGAAGGGGCTGGCGATCATCGACCCGAGCGCGCCCGACGCCGACCCGCTCATGCAGCCGCTCGACAAGCCCGGCAACGTGCTCGCCGTCGGCAGCCAGTTGCTGGTGGTCGACGACAACCAGGCCCACAGCTACCTCCAGTGGACCGTCGCCGAGTCGATCCTCCGCGAGCGCATGAAGGCCGACCCGCGCGATCCCACGCCCGCGGTCACCTTCGCCGAACTGGCGTACCGCGCGGGCAAGTTCGACCGCATTCTCGGCGCCGCGGACGCCGCGATAGGGGCCATCAACGCCGACGCCGCCTCCGATCGCAACGCCGCGCAGCGCCAGCGCCTGTTCGAGTCGCTCCACACCATGGTCACCAAGGGCCTCGACGCGATCGATGCACCCGCGCCCGCACCCGCACCCGCCGCGGAGAAGCCCCCCGGCCCCGGCACACTCCCGCGCCTGACCGATCGCGCCCTGATCGCCTCGCTTGTCGATCGCCTGAAAGAAGCCGCCGTGTCGCCCGACGACAAGGTCGCGGTCGCGCTGGCCTCGGGGCGGATCAGCGAGCTCGCCGGCGACTCCACCGAGGCCGCCGCGGTCTATCAGCGGGTGCTCGACGATCCCGCCCTGGCCACGGCCAACTGGCGCGGCCCGAGCGTCAGCGTTCGTGCCGAACTGGAGGCCACGCGCCGGCTCGAACAGATCATCCTCCGCGACGGCCCGGGCGTCTACGCGGCGCAGGAGGCCGCGGCGCAGGCCGCGCTGCTCGCGCTCGGCCCGGCGCCGAGCGTCGATCAGCTCCGAACGCTGGCGGCCCGCTACCCCCTGTCGGTGCAGACGCCCGACCTCTTCCGCCGCATCAGCGAGCTGGAGAAGCAGGCCGGCCACGAGCGGGAGTCGGTCGCGGCCCTCGAGAACGGCCTCAAGGCCGCCCAGCGCATCCCCAACGCGCCCGCCCAGGCCGTCGGCGAGCTCGCCGGACGGCTGGTGGTCGAGCTGCGCGAGCGTCGCCAACCCCGCGCCGCGGCCGCCGTGCTGCGCGAAGTGCAGCGGCGCATCCCCGGCATCTCGCTCACCGCCAACGCGAGCCCGCTGGATTCGGCCCGCATCGGCGCCGAACTCGCCGAGCGCATCGCCGCCACCACGCGCTGGCCGCGCGTCGGACAGCTCACCAGCGAGGACGTGCAGATGCTCAGCGGGTGGACGTTGATGGACCCGATGATCGTCGAGAGCACGCCGCACATCGCGGGCTGCCTGGTGGCCCAGTCCATTCACGAGATCGCTGTGTTCACCGTCGAGCGCACCGGCGAGCACGCGGGTCGCATGGGCAAGCTCTGGAACCGCGAGGTCAAGAACCTCGGCGCGGCCCTCATCCGCTCCACGCCCGACGCCGTGTACGTCATCATCACCGGCGAGACCGACGGCGGGATCGAGAAGGTTCCCCTCACGCCCGAGGGCAAGGGGTGGAAGACCGACCCGATCGCCAAGCTCTTCCCGCCCGGCGACGAGACCCGCGGCCTGCGCCGCGCGCCCGGCCTCATGGCCGACAGCTTCGACACGCCCAGCGACGGCGTCGTTCCCGCCGACGACCTGATCGCCACCATGGACGAGCGCACGCTCGTGCTGGTGCAACGCGGCGGGCGCGCCGTCGCGATCGATTGCGATTCCGGCGAGACCCTGTGGCGCGCCGACACGGGCGTCTCGCAGGTCTACGACGCCCAGCTCGTCGGCGGCACGCTCGTGGTCGCGGGGGACGTCCGGAAGATCAACGCCTCCGGCGCGCTCGAAGAGCTCACGCCCGCCGTGCAGATCGTCGACGCACGCTCGGGCGGCATGGGCGAGCGGCTCGGCAAGCTCGGCCAGCGCCCGGACGACCGCTCCACGCGCGTCCGCTGGGTCAAGATCACCGACAACGCCCGGCTCATCTGCGGCACGGAGGACGCCGTCCTCTCCATCGACCTGCACTCCGGCCAGCGCGACTGGACGATCATCGGGCCGGAGGTGATGCCCACCGCGGCGGCGTGGATTTTCGGCGACCGCCTGCTGCTGCTGAGCGCCGACCGCGAGCTCCACCTGGCCTCGGTCTCGACGGGGCGCGTCCGCCCGCAGGCGCTCGAAGCCCCGCGCACGCGTTTGGAGTCTTCCCGTTCCGTCGCCGCCTTCAGCGTCGGCCCCAACCCCGACGGGCCCTTCGCCGTCTCCACCTACCAGGGCGTCATGATCTTTTCGCCCGAGGGAGACCTCCGGGGCATCGACGCCCTGGGCGGGATCGACAGCGTGCTCCCGCCTCGCCCCGCCGAGGGCCGCGCGATCGCGATCGAGACCGCGTCCGAAGGGCGCGACACGGGCGGGCTTCTCAGGTTCAACATCTACGGATTCGAGACCGGCTCGGCGATGATGGACGGGCGCGAGGCGGTCGCGCTGGGCGCCCGCCCGATTGTGGTTCAGCTCATCGACTCGAAGATCGCGATCACCGCCGGCGCGGACACGGTCGTGGTCAACGCGCCCGCGAAATAGCGCGCGTCAACCTCACCATCCACCTGCAAGCGCCGGTGGCGGCGGAAGTGAATGTTGACCTGTGGCGCTGAGGGTCCAGCGAGCCTTGCCGCCCTCGGCCCGCGCGGTCAGCGGTGTGCGACGAGCCGCGAACAAAGTGAGCGGGGGTTGGTGGGGAGGCCGCACCGGAGCCGCCGAGCCCGCCCGCCACGGCGCACGGCGCTGGTCGAATCGTGTTGTTCAACGGCCTGGTAGTCATCCCCAGCCCATCCCCCACCCCCCCGCCGTGGAGGCGATCCACCGATCGGGTGGGTGCGGCGCATCTCGATCGGCCGACGATAGGATCGAAGGCGAGTCATTGCTCATCAAACAGGGCCGCCCCGTCCGGGACTCGAAGAAAAGGCGGTGACCGCTCTCGTCTCCGGGGGCTTGCGCCCTCGGCTAAAAAGATGCGGGCCGCCGGCCCTCGGGATGTGGACGCAAGGGGCGGGCGTCGGGGTGATTCGCCTCAATCGCCATGCGTTGGCGCGGACCCGGGCACCGCGGAACGCGTTGTCGGCGTCCCGGTAGACTCGGAATCGTGAGCGACACAGCAGATATGCGCGGCCGGTCCACCGTCACCTCCGTTCCCGATCGCCAACCGCGCTCACGCCGCCGCTCGTTGGTGGTTCGCGTCGCGCTCATTCTCGTGCTGGCTTACATCGGCTGGTGCTCCGTGCTCTGGTTCAAGCAGACTGATCTGGTGTTTCCCCGACAGATGGCCGGCGCGGGCGATGCGTCGGTGGTGGCCCGTCGGCCTGATTGCGAGCGGATCTGGATCACGGCGGATGACGGCGTGCGGGTCGAGGGGTGGTTCTTCCGCTCGGGGCCGGTCAAGCCTGTGAAAGACGAGCCCGCGCGCCCGTGCGTGCTCGTGTTTCACGGCAACGGTGACCTGATCGATTACATGGTGGAGTACGCCGACTTCTTCACCAGCCGCGACGTGCACGTGCTGCTGGTGGAGTATCGCGGGTATGGGCGCTCGGGAGGTGTGGGGCGCGGCGCGGGGGAGGTGGCGGCGGCGCCGAGCGAGAAGGCGATCGTCGCGGATTCTTTGCGGTTCGTGTCTCTGCTTGAGAATCGGCCCGACGTGGACTCGTCACGGTTGATCTACTACGGGCGGAGCCTGGGCACGGGGGTGGCGGCGCAGCTCGCGGCCAAGCGGCGGCCGGCGGGGGTGATCCTCGAATCGCCGTTTGTGAGCGTGGCGAGCATGGCGGCGAGGTTCGGCGTGCCGGGGTTTGTCGTGAAAGACCCGTTCAGGACCGACCTTGTGCTCCCGCCGCTGGCGCGGGCTGGGCTGCCGGTGATGATCCTGAGCAGCCGCGACGACGAGATCGTGCCGTACTCGCACGGGCAACGCCTGGCGGCGATGATGCCGAGCGCGAAGTTCGTGACGTTTGAGGGGAGCCACAACTCTCTGCCGCTGGGTCAGCCGGTGTTCGAGGGGGCTCTGGTGGAGTTTCTGGATGGGATCCGGGGAGGTCGGTGAACGTGGGAGGCCGGCGCGGAGCGGCGGACCGCCCAGCATCAGGCGGCCTGGGCGGTGGCGCGTTCGGAGTGGGCGTTGATGAGCTCGCGGCAGACCGCCTCGCAGCCGCGGCAGGCCTCGACGACCTTGCGGAGCTGCTGGTCGTTGGTGCCGTCGCAGGACTCGGCGCAGTCGCGGCAGATTCGTGCGGCGACGGCGCACATCTCGACGTGGCGGTGCGAGCCGCGCATCATGAACGTCGCGGCGAACTGGCAGACGTCGGCGCAATCGAGCAGAGAGCGGACGCGGACGGGGTCGATGTGGGCCCCGCCCATGTCGCGGAGATAGGTGAGGGTCATGATGCTCTCGCGCTGGCCGCGGAGGCAGGCGTCGATGCAGACCTGCACGTGGTCTGTGGCGTGCTTGCCGTTGACGGCGTGAGCGCTGGCGCGTGGGCCCATGGTGCACGGATATTCGGCCGCGGGGCGCGCGGGCGTGAATGGGAATCGGGGGGGAGATGGGGGGTGCGCCGGACCGGTGGGGTGGCGCGGGTCGTGCGGGCGCGGGGGGGCGCTGGAGGGCGGCGCGTAGAGCGCACCGCATGACGCCCCGGGCGGCGTCATGCGGTGGCACCCGGGGGTTTGGGCGCGACGGTTTTCGGACTCGCCCCCCCCCCCCCCCCCCCCGCCCCCCCCCCCCCCCCCCCCCCCCCCCCCCCC
>CAZVZG010000021.1:0-82435 GCA_964630785.1 uncultured Phycisphaeraceae bacterium
ACAATCGCGCCGTGACCACCCCCCCTCCTCCCCCTCCCTCCCCCCCCTCCCCTCCCCCCCTCCACCCTCACCACACTCCGCCCTCGGACGTTCAACCTCTCCTGCTGGCACCGACGCTCCTGAGCAAAGTTTGGGGTGGATGCCGGCTCGCGAGGCTCGGCAAAATCCTGCCGGGCGATTCCGCAATCGGCGAGTCGTGGGAGCTCGCCGACCTCGGCGTGACCAGCGCCTCCGGCGCGGGCGGCGGGGCCGTGCGAACGAAGATCGTGGGCGGCCCGCTCGACGGTCGCACGCTCGGCGAAGCCGCGGCGGGGTGGGGACGCGCCCTCATGGGCGGCGCCGACCTGACACCCGCGGGCGAGTTTCCCCTGCTGGTCAAGTACCTCGACGCGAGCGCGAACCTCTCCGTGCAGGTGCACCCCTCACCCGCCTACGCCGCGGCCCACCCCGGCGCCAGCCTGAAGACCGAGTCGTGGTACGTCGTCGAGGCCGATCCCGGCGCCGTGCTGTACATCGGGCTGGCGCCGGGCGTGAGCGCGGAAGAGTTCGCCCGCGCGGCCCGCGCCGCCTCGCCGCGCCTGGGCGAGATGCTTCGGCGCGTGCCGGCCGTGGCCGGTGAGTGCCACACGCTGCCCAGCGGCACGGTACACGCACTGGGCGCGGGCGTCACCGTCGCCGAGGTTCAGACGCCCAGCGACACTACGTTCCGTTTGTACGACTGGGGCCGCGACGGACGCGAACTGCACGTCGAGGCCGCCCTTGAAAGCATGGGCGACCCGACGATCGGCGAGGCGGAGCGCCGCACGCTCGAAGAGGGCGAGTTGTGCGGGCGTGTGGCGACCACGCCGCACTACACGATCGACGCCGCCCGGCCCGCCGACGGCGATGAGATCACGATCGGGTACGCCTGTCGGCACCGGTCGGAGGGCCCGTTTGTGCTTCTGGTGCTCGGCGGGAGCGGGCAGTTGGTTGCGGCCGATGGCGCGTTCGCGCCCATGTCGGTGAGCACCGGACAGACCGTGCTGGTACCGTCGTCGATCGCCCGGCTGACCCGCCTGCGGGCCGCCCGCGGCCTGAGCGTGCTGCGCGTCGGGCTGTGCGTCTGAGCGATGTCCTCAAGCATCACGCTGTTGTCCACATCACAGATCGCGCCCGGCTCCCCCGAACCGGCCGCCCGCCGTATCCGAGGTGCACACTGCTTGACAGGGCCACCCAACTCGATAGGTTGCACGCTTCCGCCCACCGCGTCAATGGTTGCCGCGAACTCGGGAGGAATCACTCGCGCCCCGGTCCGTGTCGCTGGATCGGGGCGTGTTGGATCGTGAGCCCGTCCGTCCCTTGACCCCGTCCGGCATCGGTCGGGGTTATTCGTTGGGCATCATCGAGTCGGGCGCAGCGTGTCGCCGACCAACTCGGGAACTATGCCGCACCTGTCGAGCGACGCGCACTCGGCGATGTCGTCGCCCAGCCCGATCGCGAGCAGGTTGCGCCCGCCGCGGCTGTGCGAGAGCATGTCCAGCACCGAACCCGGCCCGGAGGGATTCCCCACGGCGAAGCGCCACAGGTCCGCGGCGATGCGGGCCCGGTCGTCGTCGCCGAAGAACCATCCGCGGCCGTGCAACGCGACGGCCAGAGCGCCCGCGCACAGCACGTCCTCCTGCGACACGTCGCCGTTGGTGCCCGCGGCGATGACGTGAACGGGGACCGGCCGGGCGGCGAGGTGGGCCACAACGGCGCCAAGGTTGTTGAAGCACCCGACGAGCACGGAGGCCGCGCCGTTCCGGCGCGCGGTGAAGAGCGCCCGCGTGCCGTTGGTGGTCGTGAAGATCAGCGTCCGCCCGTTGAGGCGCTCGCGCGTGCATTCGGCGGGTGAGTTGCCCAGATCGAAGCCGGGGATGCGGACGCCGCCGCGTTCACCGCCGAGCAGCAGGCTCTCGTCGCGCGCGCCCACGGCGATAAGCTGCGAGCGGGTGGCGACGGCATCATCGGGTTCGAGGCATGGGACAACCCCGGCCGCGCCGGCGTCGAGCGCACGGACGATCGTCGTCGAGGCGCGGAGCAGATCGACCACCACGGCCGCGGCGCCGTGGAGGCTGTCGGGCTGGACCTGGGAAGGGAGGAAGTGGACGTGGAGGGAGGGCATGGGATGGCGGATGGCGGATGTGATTATGGCTGTTGTCGGAGGCGGGTGCGGGGGATCGCACTCGGCTGGCTGTCGGCCGTGCGTAGGGTTGGGTATGACGGCCACCCCATCACCTCCAGTGCGCCCGGTCCCGGACCTAGGCACGATCAGAATTCTGATCGACCACACGGACTGGTCCAACGATCGGCTTCTCGATGCGGCGAAGCCCCTGAGCGACGAGCAACTCGATCGCGACATGGCGATCGGCCCCGGCTCGCTCCGCCGAACGCTGCTGCACATCCTCAGCGGCGAGTGCGTCTGGCTGCGGCGTTGGCGCGGCGAGTCCGAGACCCGCTGGCCCGACGAGGGCGAGCGTGTGGGCGTGGGCACGTTGCGGCTCCGCTTCGATGTCAACCGGCGCGAGCGAGACGCGTTTCTCGACCGGCTGGCCGCGGAGCAGGGGAGAGGGGGGACCGACCTCGCCCGCGTGCAACCCTACCGCGATTCCAAGGGCACGATGTACCGTGCGACGCTGGGCGACATGCTCATCCAGGGCGTGATGCACAGCAAGCACCACCAAGCCCAGGCTGTGAACATCGTGCGCCGGGCCGGCGGAGACTGGCCGGAACTCGACTACATGTATCGGGTCAGAGAATCGTGATGCGGCCGCCCGTGAGCGGCGTCGCTCGCGAGTCGGGCCCGCGGAGGAGAAAGCCGTGAAGAGCGAGCGGGAGAAGATGCTCTCGGGCGAGTTGTACCTCGCATCGGACCCGGAGCTGGCCGCGATGCGCCTGCGGGCGCGCCGGCTGACCCGCCTGTACAACACCTCGACCGAACAAGAGGGCCCGCGCAGGCTGGAGCTGCTCGCCGAGCTCTTCGGCGCGATCGGCCCCGGCGCGGAGGTCGAGCCCGACTTCCGCTGCGACTACGGGCTCAATATCCGCGCCGGGGCGAGGTTGTACATGAACTTCGGGTGCGTGGTGCTGGACTGCGCGCCGGTCACGATCGGCGACGGCTGCCTGTTCGGACCCGGCGTGCATATCTACGCCGCGACGCACCCGACCGATCCGGCCGTGCGACTGACCGGCCGCGAGCTCGCGCGCCCCGTGACCATCGGCCACAACGTGTGGATCGGCGGCGGAGCGATCATCTGCCCCGGTGTGACCATCGGCGACGGCGCGGTGATCGGCGCGGGGGCGGTGGTGACCAGGGACGTGCGGGCCGGGGTGACGGCGGTGGGGAACCCAGCGCGCGGGGTGCAATGAGAGGTGTGCCTGTCTCTGGAGAGATGGAGCCGCGCCGCGTGAGCAAGCGGGAACCATCACGCCGACACCAACGCTTGTCGGGTCCTTGTATGGTCGCCCCCGAGTTTTGCAAGCGCTGGGCTTGACAGGGCCAAAAGCCGATGTATGGTTCGTTCAACCCCGCAAGCACAGGGCGGGCCCCGCGACAATGGAACTCGGCCACCCAACCTCGGAAAGGAGGACGCCATGAATATTTCTGCACTTGCGACCTCACCGAGCACGCTGTCTTCTTGACGACCCGGCATTCCGTGCCGTCAAGGTCCCGCGGCGCTCGGTGATTGCGCCGCCGATCCCCCACTCACCCACTTGTAAACTGAACAAGCCCTGAAAACAGGCCGCGGTCTTGCGTGCGCTGCACGCGACTTCACGGCGAAATGGAGCTTTGCATGCCGACGCGCAAGCGTTCGCACGCGGCCCTGCGCGAACTCTGCGCGCGGCCGCAGGAAGAAGACGGCATCGACCCGCGGGAATGGTCGAAGCCGACGAAGGACGAGTCGCGAGCCGAGAAGGCCCGACGAAGGAAGGACCTGCAGTTGTGCAAACAGGCCCGGATGGCGATCGACGCCGCGCTCGCGTGCGCGACGGACGAGCGGCTGCGTGCGCTCCGGGTGTGTTGTGTCGAGCCCGCCCCCGATGCACGCCGTTTGCGCGTCCAACTGGGAGCGCCCGCGTGGGTGCTTGACACGCATCAGAAACACACGCACGAGCAGCTACAGCTTGCCCGTGGGTATCTGCGCGGCGAGATCGCGGCGGCAATCTCGCGAAAGAAGACGCCGCAGCTCATGCTGGTCTTGATTCCGCTGCCCTTGGAGGACATCGATGAAACGTAAGCGCCCGCTCGGCGTCGATAACTCGTTGACGCCGCTCTGCATCTGGACTCCGGAACCGCTGTCGGCCGAAGTGCGCGAGGTGGTCGCCCGCGTGCATCGGCTCGAAGACGTCGCCCATGTCGCCATCATGCCGGACGTTCACATCGCCGGCCCGGTCTGCACCGGCGGAGTCGTGGCGACGACACGGCTGATCTATCCACAGGCGATCGGAGGCGACATCGGATGCGGATATGCGGGGGTAGCCCTCGATCTGGAAGCAAGCACCCTGGCGAGCGAGCGACGGGCGATCACTCTGTTCGACAGGCTCAACGAGTTCGTTCCGTTCATGCGGCACCGCTCGCTCGCCAACGCCCCAGACGTGCCCCAAGTCCTGCGGCAAGCGCTCTCGTCCCCAGCGCTGGATCGGGTGCTCGCTCGCGAAGCACGCATCGAGCTCGGAACGCTCGGACGTGGAAATCATTTCCTTGAGTTCCAAGCCGACGACGAAGATCGCTTGTGGATCATGGTGCACAGCGGCTCCCGGGCGCTCGGGCCCGCGGTCGCCGCACACCACGCCGAGCGGGCCGGAATGGCCGGCCGTTCGGCATTGTGGGCGATCGATTCGCAGACCGACGAGGGGCAAGCATTCCTGCACGACCACGCCCTCGCAGAGCGATACGCGGCGTGGTCGCGCGACTCGATGCTGGCACAGGCTATCCGCGCTGTGGAACTCGCCATCGGCGACGCGAGCGCGCGGCCGGTGGAAATGAGCAGATTCAACACCTGCCACAACCATGTTCACCATGAGGTGCATGACGGTCGCCCGCTGTGGGTGCATCGCAAAGGAGCCAACTCGGCGCAGCGTGAGGAGTTCAACGCCGTTCCCGGCTCGATGGGCACGGCGACGTTTCATGTGCGCGGCCGCGGCCACGCCCCGTCGCTCGCGTCCAGTTCGCATGGCGCCGGCCGCGCCATGACGAGGAGGGAAGCCCGAAATTGCGTCTCCCGCGATGTGCTCGATACGGAACTTCGCGACGTGTGGACGGACGCGAGGCTGCGCGGACGGCTGGCCGAGGAAGCGCCCCGTGCCTATAAGCCGATCGAACGGGTGATGCGGGCTCAACACGACCTTGTACGGATCGTGAGGCGGCTGCGGCCGGTGCTGGCGTACAAATCGCCGTAAGCAAACCGGCGACCCGCACTCGGATCGATAGCCTCTTCTATAATGCGGTGGTTTATCTTGCCTTCTGCGGTTCAATCCCCACTCCATCGACAACACGAACCAACCACCCTGAGAGGCATCGACATGACCAAGCGCCTGTTCACGATCGTGGCCTTCCTGCTCATCGCGTCCGCCGCGGCCAGGGCGGACGACGCTGTTCGCCTGCGGTACAAGTTCACGGCCGGCGAGGTGCTGCGGTATCAAACGATCACGGTCAGCAACATCGACCTCGGCGGCGATCGTTCCGGGCCCGGATGGGCACGACAAACGAGGGAGTGTCGGTTTGAGGTGCTCGACGTCGATGCAAGCGGTGTGGCGAAGATCCGGCTCACAACCGAGTCTTTCCGGATGCAGCAATGCGGCGCCCACGGCTGTGAAGTCTTTGACTCGCGCCACCCGAAAGCGGCCGAGACCGACGGCGAAAAGTACATGGCTAATTTGGCACTTGAGGTCGGGGTCCCGATCGAGTTCCGGCTCTCACCCGACGGCCGGGTGACTGAACTGAACTTGGACCGGGTGATGGAAGTGATTAGAGAGAACTTCCGCGGGGATCCGGAAGTCGAAAAAATGCTCGCCGGAATGTCGGCGGCCAAGAAAAGCGCAGACGTGGGAACGGCGGCGGGGATCCGTTTCACGAAGTTTCCCGACACGGAGATCAAACTCGGTGACCACTGGGACGCGCCCACGACTTCCACCCAGACCCCGCTTGGCACCTCCACCGTGGAGAGCGGGTCCGAGCTCGAAGGCGTCGAGATGCGAACGGACGGCCGACGAGCGCACATCCTGTCCAACCGTCGCATGACGGTCGACACAAGCACCAGTATGCTCTCGCACCCCGCCGGTTTGAAGCTCGGGCCCGGTCCGACGACCCAAACGACCGAGCATGTCGTGTTCGACGTGGAGCGTGGACGGTTGGTCCGCAGCGAGACCGAGGACACCAGTGAGATGACGTTCCCGTCGTTGCCCGGCCAGACCGACCGCAGCCCGCAGAAGGGCCGCACCACCCTGACCACCGTGACCACGCTCATCGAGGTCGGAAAGAAGCCATGATCTGAAACGCGGTCGTGGATGCGGCACCCACGCATCCCGCTCTCATTCCGCTCCTGCTTGCTTACGCGGCGCGGCTCCAATCGATGCTACGACGCCGCCTGGTAAATGACCGGCCGGTAGGTCGGTTTGGGGGGCTTGCGACGGTTGGCCTTCGCCGACGCGAGCCACGCTTCGATGGCCACCTGGACCTCCCGGAGCGCGTCTTCGGGCGTGGCCCCGAGCGCTGAGCAATAGCGGAGGTCGGGCACGTCTGCGACGAACGCCTTGTCCTCGGCCGAGTAAAAGATATTGATGTGGTACTTGTGCTTCATGGGCGGAGAACCAGATTGTATTCCTCCACCAGTTTGAGCAGCTGTCGGACTTGATACGGCTTGGCTTCACCGCCAAAGTCCTGCAGGTTCAGCAGCTCCCTGATATCCGGGTGTACAAGGATGTGATGGCTACCGGCGGTGCGATCGAGCCGAAATCCGAGAGCAAGAGCCAATCGAATCAAGTCGTCGAACTTGACGTTGGTCTGGCTCTGCGAGAGTCGATGGAGGAGTTTCCTGGGCTTCATGTTGCACGGCGATCGTTGCGACTTCTCGCGCCCGGAAGCGGCGTTATCGCCCGCGCTCCCGCTTGCTTACGCGGTGCGGCTCCATTCGACCCGTGCGTGGGCGCTCCCCGACCTCACGCCCTGCACGCCGTCGCCACCTTGTTCAGCGCCTCTCCCACCGCCTGCACGTGCCCGTCGCCGAGCGCGTGGTGGATCGGCAGGGCGAAAACCATCGTGCTGAGCTTGTCGGCCACGGGCGGGTGGCCCTGGACATCCGCGAAGCGCTTAAACGCGGGCTGGCGCGTCAGCGTGCGCGGGTAGTGGATCGCCGTCGGGACGCCCTCGGCCTTGAGCGCGTCGCAGAACTGGTCGCGCGTGCAGCGGAACTTCGCGGTGTCCATCTTCACCACGTACAGGTGGTACACCGCCGTCGCGCCGGGCGTGGTCGTCGGGGCGGTCAGGCCGTCGATCTTGCCGATGATCGCGTCGTACTTCGCGCCCGCGGCACGCCGGGCGGCCGTCTCGGCCTCCAGCCGATCGAGCTTCGAGCAGCCGATCGCGCCGGTGATGTCGTTCATGCGGTAGTTGTAACCGACCTGCTCATGCAGGTACTTGTCGGTCTCGCCGTGCGAGCGGAGGAGCTTGATCTGGCGGGCCAGGCCGTCGTCGTTGCACGAGATGGCCCCGCCCTCGCCGGTGCCGAGGTTCTTGGTCGCGTAAAACGAATAGGTCACCGCGTCGCCGAACGCCCCGAGGCCCTTGCCCTTGTACATCGCCAGGTGCGCCTGCGCGGCGTCATACACCACCTTCAGCCCGTGCTTGCCCGCGAGGCCCTGCACCGCGTCGATATCCACCGGGCAGCCGTAAAGGTGCGTCGCGGCGATCGCCGTGGTCTTGCGGGTGAGCTTGCGGGCCGCGTCGGCCGCGTCGATCTGGAACGTGTCGGGCAGCGCATCCACGAAGATCGGGTTGCCGCCGCGGGCGACGACCATGCTGACGGTGGCGATGTAGGTCCACGCGGGGACAAGCACGTCATCGCCGGGCTTGAACAGGGGCTCGTAGGCCAGTTGCAGGGCGCACGTGCCGTTGGCGCAGGTCATCATGTGGCGGGCGCCGGTCATCCGCCCGAACCGCTGCTCCAGCTCCTCGCACTTCTTCGCGGCCCGGAGCATCCCGCCCTTGAGCACCGCGGTCGCGGCGTTGATGTCGGCCTCGGTCAGCGCGGTGTGCATGAACGGCACGGGCGTCTTGGAGACCGGCGTGCCGCCGTTGATCGCCAGGTTCGCCGGCTTGGGAAGAGTCTCGGACGAGGAGCGAGCGGGGGAAGCCGGCGAGGCGGTGGCGGACGTCATGCGATAGAACTCCCTTTACCCCGGCCCCGTCCCCGCGATCGCGTGCGGCAAGGCCGGGCGACTCGGGCCGCACGCTGGGCGGAAGGGGAGTGTAGACCAATCACAGACCGAACAAACACGCCTGCATCGTTGCTTGTTTCAACGGTGATCGATATCGGCGTAGGTTATCGATCAAACCTGGCGTGTCGAAATCACGTGCAGGGACGCACGCTAGCCGTGTCGCGCTCTCGGCGAGCACGGCGGATCGCCTCACGCCGCGGCGGCGCTGCCGTCGTCCTCGTGCGCGCCGCGCGGCGGGCCGAAGGGCGCACGGCGCGGGCGGATCCGCGACGCGACGGCGCTGTCGGGGTGCGCGTCGGCTTCCGCAACTTCCGCGGCGAGCGCCTCGCGGGTCTGCTCGGCCTTGAGCACCAGCGAGGCCACGTCGCGGGCAACCTGCACCATGCTGCCGGCCTGCTCGGTGACCTGGTCCATCGCGTGGTCGAGCGAGTGCACCTTGTCCCGGGCGCGATCGATCGTCTTGGCGAGGATGCCCTCGGCCTGCTGGGCCTGCGAGAGGTTGTAGCGGACGCTGGAGGCCGTCGATTCGAGATCGTCGCGCAGGGCGGCCAGGCGCTGCTCGGCCTCGGCGATCTCGGCGAGCACCTGATGGCCGGTCCGGGCGTCACCGGCCTGCGCGATGGCGGACTCCAGTTTCGCCCGGCTCTCGTCGGCGCGATCGGTCGCGACCACGACTCGGAGCAGCGCGTCCTCCGCGGCCCTGGCCGCCATCTCGGCCCGGTCGGCAAGGTCGGCCAAGCTGTCGCGACGCGGGGCGACGTCGGGCTCGGCGCCTGTCCAGACCTTGCGGGGATCGTAACCCAACACCAACGCGGCGCGTTCGCAAACCTCCTCCAGCCGCTCGCTCGCGGCGGCGCCAACGCTCGCGCCGGTGCGTTCGAGGTCCGCGATCCGCTCGGCCGCGTCGTCGATCGTGACCGCAACCCGAGCCTGAACCTGCGCCGCCTGCCTTTCCAGCGCCGCGCCCAGCCTGTCGGCCTCGGCGCTGATCCGCACCCCGATGTCCGACGCGGCCCGGGCCGCCTCGTCGCGGGCCCGGTCGCCGTTTGCCTGAGCCTCCGTCAATGAGGTCGCGGCCTGATGGGAGACCTCGGCCAGCCTTGCGGCGAACGCCTCGGTGCGTTCCTGCAGCCGTGCGGCGGTCGTTTCGGCCTGCTGTTCGATCAGGCGCGTGATGCGTGCTTCCTGCTCGGCGAGCTGCTGCCTGAACCGAGCTTCCTGTGCGGCCAGTTCCCGGCGGAACGCCTCCTCGGCGTCCGCGCGTGTGCCGCGGAGTTCTGTGATGACCCGATCCAGGCCGGCCAAGGCCGCGGCCGCATGATCGAGCACACCGACCGAGCGTCCCGCCGCTTCGAGCCGACGGTCCATTTCTCGCTCGAACCGCCCGGCTTGCTCCAGCCGTCGGGTGATGTCGACGGACTTGGCATCGATCGTGCGGTCGAGCCGCACGGCCTCATCGAGCGTGGCGCGCAGCACCGCCACCTGCACGCCGGCGCGATCGGCCAGATCGCGGAGCGCGGTTGGGTGCGGCACGGTTGTTTCGGAACCGATCGTGGTTGGAGCGGGGCTCCACGGCGAAACCACCGGCGCGAGCGCGTCGTAGGCCCCGGCCTTCGGCAACCCGGCCAGCAAGGCCGCGCCGGTCGGGTCGAACCCGGTGGAAGAAACGCGGGCGAGCGGGCGTGCGGTCCGTTGACGCGAGGGAAGCAGACCCATGAATACCTCCAGAACTGACGGGTAGTGACCCCGCGTATCGGCTGGAGCACCGACCGTGGGACCTGAACTGGGCGGTGGCTCACGGGCCGCGCAAACTCCGACCCAACGTCCGAGAACAACCGGCCGCAAGGCTGTCGAACCGGGTGAACGTCCGAGAACCGCAGGTCCGAGAACTTCCAGCACGCGGGCGACGAACGGAACCTGGGGCCGAAGGGAGCCGAAAAGCGGGTTGGCGGGGCGGCTGACGGGGCCAGGGAAGGGCGGGCGGCGGGCTGGATGGCCACTTGTGGGCGGGGCGATCGCACCAGCCAGAGCGCGATGGGCGTACGGCGTCGGCCAACAGGCACCCCGAGCGATGTCTGGGGCAGGGTCGGCGGGCGGGCCGATTCACTCAACTATCATGAGGGCGATGAAGATGATGCGATGCGCATGGGTGGCGATTTCGGCGGTGCTGGGTGGGCTCACCGGCCCCGCGTGGTCTCAGGCCCCTGGTACAGGGGGAGCACAACGCGCCCTCCCCGCGACGATCGAATGGGAAAGGCTGTCGGCGGAGTTTGCCGGGACACCAGCCGCGACCAAGCCCAGCCGCGATGCCCAGATGAGCTTTCCCGCGTCGACCGAGATCATGGAGATCCCGGTCAAGGGCGGGCAGCGGGTGAAGAAAGGCGAACTGCTGGTGCGGGCGCGGGACGCCGAGATCGTCACCGCGATCGACCAGCAGCGGGCCCTGGCCGAGAACGAGCTGGAAATCCAGGGCGCCCGAGCGCAGAAAGAGCTGGCGGACATCCGCCTTCAGAACCTCAAGGACAGCAAGGTCTTCAGCCCCGAGGAGTTTGACCAGCGCCGGATCGAGGCCCAGACCGCGGCCGTGCAACTCGAACAGGCGAAGTTCAACAAGCAGCAGCAACAACTGCGGCTGGCCCAGATGCAGGCCCAATACGAGCGGTACCGCCTCGTGGCGCCGTTCGACGGGATCATCGACGAGATCACCGCGGACGTCGGGCAGGGCGTGACGGAGCAAGACAAGGTCCTTCGAGTCGTGAACATCGATCAGTTGTGGCTGGACCCGACCCCCCCCACCGCCCTGACGCTCGAACTGGACCTCAAACCCGGCTCGCCCGCGTGGGTGCTGGTGGACCTGCCGGGGCGGCCGCAACTTGTGCAGGGGAAAGTCATCGAAGTCTCGGCGGTGGCCGACAGCGTGAGCCTGACGCGGCGTGTGCGCGTGGAGATCGAGAATCCCAAGGGCTGGCCCGCGGGCACGCAGGCGGTGGTGCGATTCTCCAAGCCGGAGGGGGATCGGTGGGCGGGGATGGCGTCGGGGGCCGAACCAACAAGCTCGCCGCGGCTCGGCGACCGACGGATGGACGCGAGCGAAACGTCTGGTGGATGAAACGGGGCGGGGCTTGTCGCCTGTTGCCCAACTCGGCAACTCACTGGGAGTGAGAGAAATCTGTCCTGCTTCGGCAACGCCCTCGGTAGGAAAGTTGGAACTTTGCCCTCCCCCCGGCCCCCTCCCTCTGGGAGGGGGAGTGGAAGACCAAGCGCATGATTGATGTCACCAATGTGAAGGCTCCCGGCTGGCAGCGCGTGGTGGCGGAGCTCTCGTCCGGCGCGCCCGACGACCGGGCGTATTTCGAGCGGCTGCTGCGCGTGATCTCGCAGGTGTCGGCGGCGCGACAGGCCGCGCTCATCGCGGCCAACCGCACCGACGGCGAAGAGATCGAGCCGCGCGTCGAGATGGTGTGGCCCAAGCCGGAGATCACCGACAAGGCGGGCGCGGCCAACCCGATCGCGCCCGACCCAAAGGCTGTGGACTTCCCTCAGGAAACCGCGGACGCGGCCCGGGCGGTCTTCTCCGGCGGGCAGTCGCGCGTGTTCAGCCTCGACCGGCAGCAGGAGCTCTACTACGGCGACGCCGGCGGGGGCGGGGGGGCCGGTGGGAGCGCGGGGGGCGGGGCGATCCTCGCGATCCCGGTGTTCAACACGCTGATGAACCCGCCCGCGCCGGGCCAACCGCTCGTGCCGATCGCGGTGATCACGCTGCTCATCGAGGCCCGGAGCAAGGACGCGGTGCGATCGACGCTCGCGATGGCGGAGGTGCTCTGCGGCTATTTCTACGGATACCAGGCGCGGGCGACGCTGCGCAAGACCCAACAGGCAGGGGCCGCGCTGGACCTGGCGACTCGCTTGATCGCCTCGATCAACACCGCGCCGAACTTCAAGGGCGCGTGCCTGCAACTTTCCAACGATATCGCCAAGCAGTTGTCGGTCGATCGCGTGGCGCTGGGCTGGGTGAAGAACGACAAGATCCGCATGCAGGCGATCAGCGACACCGAGCACTTCGACCGGCGCATGGCGATGGTGCAGAAGCTCGAGTCGGCGATGGACGAGTGCCTGGACCAGGAGCAGCCGGTGCTGTACCCGCAGCCGCCGGCGGACGGTCCCGGGGGCGACGTGATCCTCTCGCAGGCGATCGTGCACGCGCACCGGGAACTCGCCGCGGGGAACGCCAGACTCAAGGTCTGCTCGCTGCCTCTGCGTGCGACAGACGTGGTGCCCGGCACGGCCGAGACGACCGAGGAAGAGGTTGTCGGGGTGCTGACCTTCGAGTCGGCGGGAGACGGCGCGATCGACCTGACGGCGATCGAGCTGGTGCAGGCCGCGATGGACCTGGTCGCGCCGGTGCTCAAGATCCGTCGCAGCGACGACCGGAACCTGGCCCTGCGGACCTGGTACAGCGCGGTACGCGCGGGCGCGTGGGCTGTGGGTCCGCGGCACACGGTGTGGAAGATCGTGAGTGTGCTCGTGTTCGCGGGCGCGTGCTTCGTCACGTTCTACCACACGACCTACCGGCCCAGCGCCGAGGCCACGCTCGACCCGCGGAACAAGCGGATCGTGTCGATGCCCTTCGACGGCATCGTCAAGAGCCTCGGACCCAACTCCGAGCCCGGCAAGCCCGTGCACGAGGGCGACCTGATGGCCCTGCTCGACACGACCGAGTGGCGCCTGGGCCTGGCCGACGCACAGGGCAAGGTGATGCAGGCGCAGTTGCAGGCCGCCGCGGCGAGGCAGGCCAAGGACGCCGGCAAGGCGGCCCAGGCCGAGGTGCAGGAGCAGCAGGCCCGGGCCGCGGCGGCGCAGTACGAGTACCGCATCGACAAGTCACGGATCACCGCGCCCATGTCGGGCATCATCACCGCCGGCGAGATGAAGGAGCGGATCGGATCGACCATGAAGACCGGCGACTTCATGTTCCAGGTCGCCGACCCGGACGACCTGTTGTGCATCGCCAAGGTGGACGAGCGGGACATCTCGCTGGTGCGCCGGGCTTTCGACGAAGGTCGCGGCACGGGCCAGATCGCCACCAAGGGCATGCCGTCCGAACCGCTGAGTTTCACGGTCGAACAGGTCGTGCCGCTGGCGACGCCCGGCGAGGGGAAGAACGTGTTCGAGGTCCGCTGCCGCATCGACGACACGCCGGAGAACCGGGCCGCGCTCGAGAAGTTGCGCCTGGTGAGCGGCGTGGAGGGCGAGGCCAAGTTCGATACCGAAAGCCGCTCGCTGTTGTGGATCGGCACCAGACGGATCATCGACGCGGTGCGGCTGTGGTGGTGGTGATGGGGAAGGGACTGGGGAATGGGGACTGGGGACTTGGCGGAAAGAGGGGGCGAGATGGTGAGGGTGAGATGGATAAGGCTGAAGCGCCGATCCGTGGATTCCGAGACCTGGTTGCTTGGCAGAAGGCGGTTCAGATCGGGCTGGACGCGTACCGGCTCACGGCTTCGTTCCCGGCTGATGAACGGTTCGGGCTTGTCAACCAGATGCGCCGAGCGTCCGTGTCGATCGCCAGTAACATCGCGGAGGGGTATGGGCGTGGCGGAGGTGCCGACTATGTTCGATTTCTCAAGCTTGCACGCGGCAGCCTGTACGAACTGGAAACCCAGGCCGTGTTCGCCGCACAACTGGCGTTTGCTCCGACAGAAGCCGCCGAGCGATTCACGGCCCAACTCCACGAATGCAGCCGCATCCTCGGAGGCCTGATCCGCTCCCTCGAATCTCCCCGCCCCACCACCCCCTGATCCCCCACCAAGTCCCCAGTCCCAAGTCCCTTCCCCATGACCGATCGCCCCACATTCAGCCCCTTCTGGCACCGCGTGCGGGTGATGAAGCCGCGGCTGCGCCCGCACGTGCAGATCACGCGCCAGCACTACCGCGGCCGGCGCTGGCACGTGGTGCACGATCCGACGAGCAACCAGTACTACCGGCTCAACCCCGTCGCGCACGACTACGTATGCTCGCTCGACGGCTCGCGCACGATCGAGGAGGCGTGGAAGCTCTCGCTGAGCAAGTTCGGCGACCTGGCCCCCACGCAGAACGAGATCATCCAGCTCATCAGCCAGCTCTACAGCTCGAACCTGCTCAACGTGGACAGCACGCCCGAGACCGAGCAGCTGCTGCGGCGCGGGCGCGAGCGCACCGCCAAGAAGATCGCGGCCCAGGCGATCGGCATCATGTACTTCAAGATCCGGCTCTTCAACCCGGACCGGATCCTGACCTGGTGCGAGCCGATCTTCCGCCCGATCCTCAACATCTGGGGGTTCCTGGTCTGGCTCGCGTTCGTGGCGTGGACTTCCATGAGCCTCGCGCCGCACTGGGATGCGCTCAAGGAGAGCTTCCACGACCTCTACGCGCCGCGAAACCTGATCCTCATCCCCGTCGCCTACGCCGTGATCAAGGCGATCCACGAGTTCGGGCACGGCGTCATCTGCAAGCGTTTCGGCGGGCAGGTCCCCGAGTTCGGCCTCATGCTGCTGGTGCTGTTCCCGAGCCCATACGTGGACGCCTCGTCCACATGGGCCTTCCCGAGCAAGTGGCGACGGATGGCCGTCGGCGCCGGCGGCATGATCTTCGAGCTCTTCGTCGCCGGCCTTTGCTCGTGGGCGTGGATGGACGCCAGCCGGCTCGGCCTCGACCCCGACGTGAAGCAACTGCTCTTCAACGCGATGTTCACCGCGAGCGTGAGCACCGTGCTCTTCAACGCCAACCCGCTGATGCGCTTCGACGGATACTACATCCTCTCCGACCTGCTCGAGACGCCCAACCTCCAGCAGCGATCGCAGAAGATGCTCCAGCACCTGATGCTGAAGTACGTCTACCGCCTGAAGAACTTAACGCCCCCGAGCGTGGTGCTGGGCGAGCAGATCATCCTGATTGCCTACGGCATCCTCTCGGGCGCCTACCGCATCTTCCTGTTCATCACCATCACGCTGTTCGTGCTGGGCAAGTTCTTCGCCATCGGCCTGGTGCTGGCGGTGTGGACGGCCTCGGCGTGGTTTGTCATCCCCGCGGGCAAGTTCATCCACTGGAACGCCGCCGGGCCGCAGCTCTCCGAGCACCGCGGACGAGGCATCCTCACCAGCGCGGGGCTCGTCGCGGCCGTGCTGATCGTGGTCGGGCTCATCCCCATGCCCGATCGCCGGCGGGGCGTGGGCGTGGTCGAATCCGTCGCCCGCTCGGGCGTCTTCTTCGAGAGCGACGGGTTTGTCACCAAAGTGTTCAAGCGGCCCGGCGAGCACGTGAAAAAGGACGAACCGATCGTCGCCCTTGAGAACGACGACCTGCTCCAGCGGCAACGCGGGCTCGAAGCCCAGTACGCCGAGTTCGCCATCCAATACCGCGAGGGGCTGGAAAAGGGCCAGCCCGCGATCGCGCAGGTCTCCGCCGAGCGGATGGCGATCGTGCAGGACAACCTCGATGAGGTGGCCGAGCGGATCGAGACCCTCACCGTGCGCGCGCCGCACGACGGGCGGATCGTCTCGGCCGACCCCGAGCAGCGACTGGGCGCGTACGTCAAACGCGGCGACGAGCTGTGCGAGATCGTGGACACCGACCACCTGCGCATCGCCGCGACCATGGACCAGCGGCAGAGCGCGTGGCTCTTCGACCCCGACCCGGCCTCGGGCGGGCGCCCGTGGAAGCGGGCCGAGGTGCGTCTGGTC
The DNA here is from genome assembly GCA_964630785.1 of uncultured Phycisphaeraceae bacterium. Lineage (GTDB taxonomy): Bacteria > Planctomycetota > Phycisphaerae > Phycisphaerales > UBA1924 > JADLCX01. The sequence continues at coordinate 16,173 of CAZVZG010000021.1, forward strand.
TCGGACGTGGACACGGTCTTCACGGCCGCCAACGTGCGCCCGATCGAGGCCGGACAGAAGGTCCTTCCCAGCGCGGCCATCGGCTACACCGGCGGCGGCTCGGTCGAGGTGGACCCCTCGGACAAGAGCGGACGCGTGGCCAAGCGCCCGGTGTTCACGGTGTACATGGACGCGGATCCCGCGTCGCTCGATCAGCCCCTCGACGAACTGGTCACGCCGGGCGAACGCGTGCGCGTGCGGTTCAGGCTGCCCGATCGACCTCTGCTGGCCCAGTGGATCGACCGGCTGGAGAAAGAAGTCCAGGGCCGAGTGAAGTTGTGATGGGGAAGGGACTAGGGAACAGGGACCAGGGACTTGGGGAATACACCCTTGACCCCTTGATCTCCCTCCACCAGTCCCCAGTCCCCAGTCTCTAGTCCCGAGTCTCTTCCCCACATGTCCCAGACCGTCACTCAATACCACGCCCTGTTCGAATCGGTGCGGTCGCGTCGGCGGCGGCCTCCGAACTACCGCGGGCTGGACCTGATGGCCTCGCACGTGGCGATGAAGCTGCGCCACCGGCGGGTGACCCTGGGGTGGCTGCGGGCCGAGGCCGAGCGTGTGGACGCTCTGGCCAAGGACCTCAAGTCGCACTCCGACGCCGCGCTCAACGAGGTGGTCCGCGAGACCCGCGAGGCGTTCCTGCGCGGTCGCGTGGACGAGCAGATGGTTCGCCGCGCCTTCGGCGTGGTGCGCGAGGTCGCGCGGCGAGAGACGGGCGAAGAGGCGTACATCGTGCAGATCATGGGCGCGATGGCGATGTACCACGGGCGCATCATCGAGATGGTCACCGGCGAGGGGAAGACGCTCACCGGCTCGCTCGCGGCGCCGATCCTCGCCTGGCGCAACCGCTCGGTGCACATCCTCACCGTCAACGACTACCTCGCGCAGCGCGACGCCGACAGCCGCCGGCCGATCTACGCCCGCTGCGGGTGCGACGTGGGTGCGATCGTGCAGCAGCTCGACGAATCGGCCCGCTTCAGCATCTACGCCAGGCCGATCGTGTACGGAACGCCCAAGCAGATCACCGCCGACTGGCTGCGCGACCAGATCCGGCTCAACGCCGTCGTCGGCGGCGTACTCAACAACGCCTGGAGCGGGCGCCGGCTGCTGTCACGGGCGTCCCCGGGCAACTCGCCCCTGGGCCCCGGCGCGGCCGCCGGTCCGATGATCCCCGGCCTGCGGGCCTGCCTGGTCGACGAGGCCGACGCCGTGCTCATCGACGAGGGCGTGGTTCCCCTCATCATCGCGCGGGCGCGCCGGGAAGACGACATGGCGCCAATCTACGCCCAGGCCCAGGAACTGGCCCGCCGGCTCGACGAGAAGGCCGACTACACCATGGACCTGCTCCGCCGGAAATCCGAACTCACCCGGCGCGGACGCCACCGTGTCGAGGAGATGTCGCAGCGGCTGGACGAGCCGATCTGGCGGGCGATGCGTCGCGCCGAGGAGCTCGTGCGTCAGGCCCTCGTGGCCCGCCACTGCTACCTCAACGGCCACCAGTACCAGATCGTGGACGGTCGCGTCGTCATCGTCGACGAATACACGGGCCGCTTCCTGCCCGACCGTTCCTGGGAGCACGGCCTGCACCAGGCCGTCGAGGCCAAGGAGGGACTGGCCGTCACCGCCGATCGCGAGACGCTCGCACGAATGAGCTTTCAGCGGTTCTTCCGCATGTACCCGGTGCTCTGCGGCATGACCGGCACCGCGGCCGACGCCGCGATCGAGATGGAGAAAGTGTACGAGCGCCCGGTGACCGTCATCCCGACCAACCGGCCGATCATCCGCGAACGCTGGCCCACGCGTGTGTTCCGCACCACCGAGGGCCGATGGAACGCGGTCATCCAGAGCATCCACGAAGTTCACGCCCGGGGCCGACCCATGCTCGTGGGCACGCGATCGATCGAGGCCAGCGAGCTGCTGGCCTCGCGCCTCACCGCCCGCGGCCTGCCGCACCGCGTGCTCAACGCCAACTTCGACAAGGACGAGGCCGACCTGATCGCCATGGCCGGCAAGCACTCGACGATCACCGTCGCCACCAACATGGCCGGTCGCGGCACCGACATCAAGCTCGACCGCGAATCCAAGGAGGTCGGCGGCCTGCACGTCATCCTCACCGAGATGCACACGGCCAAGCGCATTGACCGGCAGTTCATCGGCCGCGCTGGGCGGCAGGGCGATCCCGGCAGTTCGCAGGTCTTTGTGAGCTGCGAGGACGAGCTGGTGCGCCTGAATGCCCGCCGGGTCATCCGCCTGGTTCGCGGCCAGACCCCGAGCTCGCCCGCGCAGGATGAGATCACGGGCGCGGCGAGGAAACGAGCGCTCGCCGTGTTCCGCCTGGCGCAGCGCAGCGCCGAGACGCGGGGCCGGCGGTCGCGCTCGGAGGTGATGCGACAGGACGACTGGATCGAGAAGAACCTGCCGGGGTACTGACGATCCGCAACGCAGCAGACCCGCAGTGCAGCACAGTCGTGCGGGGTTCCACGTCTTGGACGGTGCTCTGACCGGCCATGACGTGCCGTGGGTTGCTGACCCGCGACAACCGTACCGTTGGTGCGTGGCCATTCCCGCGTTGAGCGTCTGGAAGGAGTTGCTCTCGCCTTCACAGGCGGACCTGGTGGCCACCGCCGCGGGGACGGACGCTCGCGACGCCGCGTCCGTCGAGCGGCTCCGCAAGGGGCGTTCGGCGGAGCTGGTCCGGGCCGCGCTGATGCTGTGCGAGGCCCGCCGCAAGGGCGCGGCCAAGTGGCCGGCAGAAGTCGCGTCCCGGCTCGTCGCCGATCCGGTCGGCGTGGAGATGGCTTCTTCCGGCCTGGCCGCGGCGTACAAGGCCCGGCGATTTGCGGCGGCGCTTGGGGGTGGTGGGGGTGGTGGGGGTGGGGGGGGTGGGGTCGCGGTTGCGGACCTTTGTTGCGGGATCGGCGGTGACGCGATGGCCCTTGCGGGGAGCGGGCTGCGCGTGACCGCGGTGGATATCGAGCCCGTGCGAGCGTGGATGGCTGGATTCAACGCTGCGTGCGCCGGCGTGTCCGCCGACGCCGCCGATCCCAACCTGCCGCCGGATCCGTTCCACCTCGATCCGGCGCGCCGAGACGAGCACGCCGCACCGGGCGGCCACCGACTGTGGCAGATCGACGACCACTTCCCCGGCCCGGCGGTGTGGCGGAAGGTGATCGAGCGACGACATAGCGGGGCGATTAAGCTCGGCCCCGGTCTGGACATCGCGGCCGCGTGCCGCGTGCTGCCGCCCGGAACGGCACACGAGGTCGAGATCATCAGCGAGCGCGGCCGGCTGACTCAGGCGGTCGTGTGGATCGGCGCTCTGGCCCGCGGCCGCGCCGGCTCGCGCGTCGCCACGCTGCTGGACGAGCACGGGGTGACCAGCCTGCGGGCCGAGCACGTCGCTTCCCCCCCCGACGCGCCGATCGACCCGCCCTGCGGCCCCCTGCGCCGGTACCTGATCGAGGCCGACGCCTCGATCGAGCGGGCCGGGCTGCTCGCGCTGGCGTGCCGGAACGACGGGCGCATGACCGGCGTTCATCCGGGCCTAGGGCTGCTCACGAGCGATGCGCCGGCGCACGGGCCGATGTTCACGAACTTCGAGGTGCTCGCTCACATGCCCTGGGTTGAGAAGAACGTGCGCGCGTGGCTGAGGGAGCACCGCGGCGGGATCGTCGAGGTCAAGACCCGCGGACGTGCGGCCGACCCGGATGCGCTCCAGAAGCACCTGCGAGGCAACGGCGACATCACCCACACCCTCTTTGTGTTCCGCACGGGGCGAAGCATCGAATCGGTCGTCACGCGCCGCACCGAATCCCGGGCGTGAGCCCAGCGGGTTACGCGGGTAGCTCGTAGCCCGCGCGACGGTCATAAGCCTGCCAGGCGTTCATCGCGGGGTCGCCGAACGCCCACTTCTGTGGGTCCCACTTCATGGGCTTTCGGTGCTGGTAGGCCAGGTTCACGAGCTGGCAGCAGGCGACCGTCCTCGCCCCGACCTCCACGTCGCAACTGGGCATGCTCCGCGACTTGATCGCGTCGATCCAGTCCTGGTGGTGGCTGGCGGCCCGCGGCAGTTTCACCTCGTACTCCGGCTTGACGCCGGGCGCGGGCCCCTTGAGGATGCTGTCGGGGTCGGCCATCAGCAGCCCGCGGTCCACGTGCAGAAGGCCGCGATCGCCGACGAAGGTGATGCCGACCGGCCCGCAGTGGATCACCTCGATGCCGTTGGCGTAGACGAGCTTGGCGCCGAAGACGGCCTTCTCGTCCCTGGGCGGCACGACCTCAACGGGCCCGGAGGTGTCCATGTCGAGCCCCCACTGGGCGATGTCGAAATGGTGGGCCCCGAAGTCGGTGAGCATGCCGCCGGAGTACTCGCGGTACAGCCGCCAGTCGGGGTAGAAGTTGTTGACGCCGCGCGGCGAGAGGATCGAGTTGTAGGGGCGCATGGGCGCGGGGCCGAGCCAGCGGTCCCAGTCGAGCCCCGGCTCCATCGGCTCTTCCGGCAGGTCGCAGGGCACGGAGGTGGTGATCCCCGGACCGCGGGTCGGCACGCCGACGTGCACGGCGTACACCTTGCCCACCCGCCCGTTGCGCACGTGCTCGACCGCCGTGCGGAACTTGCCGTCGAACTCGGTGCGCTGCTGGCTGCCGGTCTGGAACACGATGCTGTTGGTGTGGCAGACGTCCATCATCTGCTTGGCCTCGCCGAGCGTGAGGCTCAGCGGCTTCTCGCAGTAGATGTCCTTGTGCAGTTTCGCCGCGGCGAGCACCGGCGCCGCGTGCCAGTGGTCCGGCGTGGCGATGAGCACGGCGTCCAGTCCGTTCATCGTCAGCAGGTCCTCGTACTTGTTGAACGCGCGGCAGTCGGCGTTGCCGTAAGCATCGGCCACCATCTTCTTGGCGTGCTCGCGCCGCGTCGTGTCCACGTCGCAGACGGCCACGACTTGGATCGCCTCGTGCTTGAGCAGGCTGCCGAGGTGGTAGCGGCCCTGGATCCCCAAGCCGATGAAGCCCAGGGCGATCTTGCCGTTGGGTCCCCCTCCCGCGCGAGCGCGGGCGGACAAGAACATGGGCGCCGCCGCGGCGGCGACCGTCGCGGCGGTGAACTGGCGGCGGGTGATGAGCGGGTTCATCCCGACAGCATACCACGTCGGGGTCGTCTCCGAGCGCGCCCGAGCACGCTCACCCCTGGCAGCCGAAATACTCCGCCAGGAAGTCGAAGATGTCCTGGGTGGTGATGGTGCCCGAGTTGTTCACGTCGGCGGTCGGATCGGCGGAGAAGTACGCGGCCAGGAAATCGAAGACGTCTTCCACGGTGATGCTGCCGGAGTAGTTGAAGTCGGCGTGCGCGCACCCCACCCCGCAGCCCTGGGCGTGGGGGCATTGCCGCTGATCGGCGATCCCATCGGCGTTGCAGTCGCCCGACACCACGAACACGTAGCCCGGTCGATCGGTGCCGAGGTTTTCGTCGCACGCCGCCGGCCAGACCGCGGCCGGGTTGCCCGCAACGTCCGCGGACCTCACTGAGTCGGATTCCACCGGGTAAGCCATGTAGATGCCCGGCCGGACGTGATAGCCTGCCCTGGGCGAGAGCGTGATCGTCCGTCGCGCGAGTTGGTCGGTCGTCGACGCTTCGGGCCCGGCGACGTCGAACGCGGACGACACGTCGATCCATGAGCAGGGATCGACCGTCCACGGATAGTTGCAGTCGGGGTTCGGCGGCAAGGGTCGGCACTGGACCATGACGTGCGTGGACCAGGCCGCCGCGTTCTTCTTCTGGATGGGCCCGTAGAACCGGGCCTCAACGTGCCCGCCGGGGGCGTGGAGCGCGTTCTCAAAGATGCCCACGCCCGTGCCGTCGGGGTCGTTCTCGGGCGCGCAGTCTGGACCGTAGAGGTTGATGGGGGCCAGACCGACGGCGCCGCCGCCGAGGTTGGAAGAGACGCGCCAGTAGTACGGCGCCGAATCGTCGGGAGAGACGATGTTGTTCGGCTTGAGCTGGATGGAGCCCACGTTGACGGTGCCGGTCCATGTGCCGCCGCTGTTGGCGGCGTTGACGATGACCTGACCCTTGAGGCCGTTGGCGGGGAGCGTGATCGTGCCGGCGAGGTTGCCGCTGATGTTGAGCGTCTTGCCGAACGGCAGATCGCCGGTGATGGACAGCCCTCCGTTTGCGCCGATCGCGCCGATGGTCGCCGGGACGGCGAGGTTTCCGGTGACGGTGAGCGTGCTCTGAACCGCGCCCGACACGGAGAGCATATTGGGCACGCTCGGCATGCCGGACGTGCCGGCGGTGAGTCCGCCGTTGAATCTGACCGGACTGAGAATGTCCCCGTCCACCGTCACGATCCCGGTCGTCGCCCCGGAAATGCTCACGGCGTCCGTCCAACCCGAGCCCGAAGGAACTTCCACCCGGCGCACGCTCAATTTGCCCTCGTACGGGCCGGTGATCTGGAACTCCTGCAACGCCTGCGACGCCGAAGTCGCGGCGGCGGAAGCGGTGATGTCCGCGCGGGTAGAGCCGGCCACAATGCGGTTGACGTAGTTGGCGGTGATGGTCGAGTGCGTGCCGCTGGCAGGACCGAGAGGCACGCTCCCATTGTTCCCGTTGATGAATCCGATCTTGCCCAAGGGCGCCGCGAAGCTTCCCGAAAGACGCGCAACATTGGGTTCCGCCATGACGAGCGTGATGTCGCCGTTGCTCGCGGTGATGCTGCCGGCCGCCACCCCGCCCGATTGAAAGAATCGCACGCGCTTGATGTTGCCGATGGCAAGCGTGATCGATCCTGCCGAACTACTCGCGCCCGCCTCGATGACGCATGTTGATCCAAAGAAGCCCGGACTACCGATGATGATCGGCGCGTTGATTGCGCCGCCCACATCAAGGCGCAGGAGCTTCTTGACGTCGACGTTGCCGGTCAGGTTGCCGTTGATCCCGCCGTAGAAGACAATCGGTGGCGTAACGAATGTCGTATCCAAACCCGCCCAGTCATTGCCAACCCTGAGAGGCTCCTCGTCGCCAGACGGAACAGCCCAATTACCCTCGATTGCGGAAAAGACGATCTCAACGTCACCGACGCTCGCGCTCGTCCCGTCGGAGAGGCGAATGCGACCGATGTCGGGTTCACCGCCGCCATTCGACATTGGAATGATCATGATGCGCTGTGTGCATTCGGCGAGGCTGAACGTGATCGCCTCGCCGGACTCGTAGTAGCGGTTGAGGCTGTTGTCTTCAAGGCCATTGCAGACGCCGCCGATGCGGTTGAACACGCGGAGGTGAACATACGAGGTGCCGCTACCCGGGGGTGTGGTCGACCACGCCCACACCGGTGTGGCGACGGCGGCGAGAACTAGAGGAACGATCAACTGGTGTGCGCGCATAGGGTCCTGCTTTTGCGACGAAGGCTCACGAGTGGAGCTAGGAACAGCGCAATCAGACCAGTCCCGGGAACTGGAATCGACGAAGCGATCCGGAGTCCTTCGACAAGCCCATTGCTAGTGGGAGCTAGGCTACCCAATCCCGTAAAGCGACTGAGGTACACGCGAAAAGCCGTCAAGTCGTCCAACGGCGCATCTCCCGTCCACGCTCCCATCAGGTAACGGCTGCTTGGATGATCCGGATAGAACCAATCCTCGGCCCATTCGGCCGCGGCGTCGCCGGTGTCGAGCAGGCCCCACGGCGATTGCTGGTCGGGGTACGAGGCCAGGGGCAACTGCCAGTAGATCGGCCCTTCCACCGGGTCGTACAAACCCGCCGAGCTCTCGCCCACGCCCGGCGGGCCGAGCACGGGCGGCTCGTCGCTCCCATGCACGTACGTCCACCACCCAGGCTGGTCCGACCCGAACCGGTCGGGGTCGAAGAACGTCGCCTTGAACCACTCATCGATCGTCGGGATCCAGAACCGGGCCCCGGGCCTGTGCGTCGGCGCGTCGGAGTAGGTGTTGGGCCCCACCGTGGAGCGACCGAACGTGGACACGTCGTACGCCCCGTCCATCAACGTGCTCCAATCCGAGCTCTTGCCGTTGTGCAGCCAGTTGCAATACAGCGCCGAGAGCCGCCAGGAGATTCCCCCCACAGGGAGATCGCCCGCCTGAGGATTCGACGGGTTCAGCCGGTAACGAAACCCCGGACCCGTGTACGACGGATCGCGCTGGGCGCCCCAGAAGAACGGGCCGTTGCGCAGCTCGTAGCCCATGATGGAGCGCAGTTGCTCGGGATAGTCCGCCCGCCCGGAAAACGTGTTGACGAACCCGAGCCACTGGCGCGTTCCCACTTCGGTGCGGGAGATCGCAAAGTTGTGGGCGACGGAGCCACGCCCTTGCAACTGCACCGGGAGCGTGAACGGGAGCGCCTCAACCCCCACGGTGTTCCAGGGGATGCCGGCGTTGCCGGCGTGATCGACAATGGCGAACTCGAACCCCGCGGCTCGGACGGTGCCCACGCCCACGGGCGCCGGAGGCAGCGTAACCGGCTGACCGCACGCGACCTCGCACGCCAAGCACAAAACCAGGGCGGCCACGCCAACGATCATCAGTCCGCGGTTGATTCCTCGATCTGCCATTCGGTTGCCACTCCTTTCGCACGCCCCCCCGCCCGCCCGGTTCCGGGGGTTCGTGCATTTTTCTTGGATTCTTAGCCCGGTGATCGGATCGGCGGCGCGGCGTGCGTCAAACACGCGCTGATGCTCGGCCGCAGAGCCGGCCGACTCGGGCAGGATGCCCGAGCCACGGTTGGAAGCCAATGTCACTCACGGTTCGGTATCCTCCTGTCGTTGATCGAGGAGTCCCGACTTGCTCACGCTGTGTTGTTTGTGGACGATGATGATCGCCCCGGCGGCGGGCGCCCCGCCCGTGTTCGACAGGCCGAAACTCATCGCTACAGGGTGGGACCAGCCCAACCAGGCCCAGTTGCTCAGGTTTGGCGACGCGATGGATGCGCTGCCCTTCGCGGGCGCGGTCGTCTCAATCACGGTGACCGACCCGGGGACGAGCGCGGGGGAGGCCCGGACGTTCAGGCCCTTCCGCAAGACGTTCTCCGCCGACGCGTGGGATCGGGCGTGGTTCGAGCCGGCGGCGAAGGACCTCGCGGCCTTTGCCGCCAGGCCCGGGCGCAGGCTCACCGACAACTTCCTGCCCATCAACGCCAACCCCGGCGATGTCGATTGGTTCGACGACGCGGGATGGGCGCAGATCACCGACCACTTCCGGCACGCCGGGCACGTGGTGCGAGCGGGCAAACTCAAGGGCATCGCCTTCGACGCCGAGCCCTACGACAAGCCGCACTTTGCGTTCCGTTACGCCTCGCAGCCCGGGCGTCTCGACCACACCTTCGCCGAGTACGCGGCCAAGGCCCGCGAGCGCGGGCGCGCGGCCATGAGCGCGATGCTCTCCGAGACCACCGACTTTACGGTGCTGACCTACTTCCTCGGGTCTTACGCGCGCGACCCGCTCGCGGCCCGCGAGCCGCACGGCGCGCTCGAATCGTCCGACTATGGCCTGTACATCGCGTTCGTGGACGGGTGGCTCGACGTGTTGCCGCCGTCGGTGCGGATCATCGACGGCGACGAGTCGTCGTACCTGTACAACACCGACAACGCGTTCGCCGAAGACGCCTCGATGGTCAAGGCCCGGAGCCACCGCCTGTTCTCACCGGAGAACCGGGACAAGTTCCGCCGGTGCGTAGGCGTCGGATTCGGCCTCTATATGGATGCGTACGTCAACCCGCCCGGTGATACGTATTACATCGATGAGAAGGGCTTGCCGCGCGTTGACCGACTCTTGGCGAACGCGACATCCGCGCTGCGACACTCGGACAGCTACGTCTGGGTCTACGGCGAGACCCACCGCTGGTGGCCCAAGGAAGGAACGTGGTCGTCGTGGGACGATGCGCTCCCCGGCGCGAGCGCGGCCCTCGCGTTCGCCGCCGACCCCGCGTCGGCGGCATGGACCTTGCTGCCGCGCGCTCGCGAGCTCGGGCCCAACCTCGCGCGAAAGGGCGACTTCGCCTCGGCCGCGTGCTGCGAGCCCGCGACCGGCCCGGACGTGTGGAACACCTGGCGGGCGGCCGACTCCACGGGCGCGTTCGCGTGGGACGGCGGGGTCGGGTGCGGTGCCCACGGGTCGTTGCGGATGTCGGGAGTAACGAGCGGCGCGTGGAGCCAGAGGATTGACCTCGCCCCCGCCGCGCTCTCGCCGGGAATGTCGGTGCTGCTCGCGGCCCGGATCAGGCATGAAGGCCGCGGCGTGCCCACACTCATCCTGGGCTGGAAGGACGCGAACAACCAATGGATGCCCGACCGCACCACGCTCTTCACCGACGATCGGCTGACCTCCGTCGATGGCTGGCAGACCGCCGCGGGTTGGGCGACCATCCCCGTCGGCGCGGCGAAGGCGGTCGTGATGTCGGCGATCACGGATCAGCTCGAACCCGCGGATCGGGCCTGGTTCGATGATGTCGAGGTGTACGCGATGCCGGCATTGGGCGAGCGAAGTCCAGCGCCGGCCCAGACCCCGCCGCCGCCGGGTGCGGGGCCGAGCGGTGGAAACGGGATACGATGAACTCCCCGCGATGAGCCTCTCCCGTCGCACCGGAGTCCAGCCATGTTCGATGCCCGCAACTCACACCATCTCAGCACCCGCTTCCCCGTGCGGCACCCGGTGTTGCTGCTGGTGGGCCTGATCGCCTTCGCCGCGCTCACGCGGCTGCTGCCTCACCACGTCCCGAACCTCTCGGCGGTCACGGCGACGGCGCTGTTCGCCGGCTGGGTCTTCCGCGGCCACCTTCTGGCGCTGGCCGCCCCGCTGGGGGCGATGCTCGTCAGCGACGTGTTCATCGGCGGATACCACCCGGCGGTGATGGCGGTGGTGTACACCTCTCTCGCGGCCCCGGTGCTCCTAGGCAGGCTGATCGGCAACGGCGGGCTGCGGCGGATCTTCGGGCGGGCCGTGCTGGGCTCGCTCGCGGCCTCGACGTTCTTCTTTGTCTCCACCAACATCGCGGTGTGGGCCTTCTCCGGCTTCTACAGCCCGGACGGCGCGGGCATGGGCGAGTGCTTTGCGGCGGCCCTGCCTTTCTTCCGCTTCACCGCGGGGGGCGACTTGGTCTTTACGATGTTCCTTTTCGGCGCGTTCTGGCTCGTGACCCGGCCGTTGGCGGGCGAGCAGGCCGGCACCCCGGCCGCGGCTTGAGCGGGATGCGCATCGCGTGAAACCCGAGATCACCGACCTGACCGCCGGCACCGGCGTCGCGGCCCAACGCGGCGACGCGTTGTCGATTCACTACCGCGGCACCCTGGAAGATGGGACCGAGTTCGACAACTCGTACGACCGTCATGAGACGCTCGATTTCACACTCGGAACGGGCGAGTTGATCCGTGGCATGGACGACGGGTTGGTCGGGCTGCGCGTCGGCGGCCGGCGACGCCTGCGAATTCCACCCCAGTTGGGCTACGGATCGGCGGGCGTCCCCGGGCTGATTCCCCCGAACTCGGTGCTGTTGTTCGAGGTCGAAATGGTCGCGATCCGCCCGCCGGGCACGGCTTGAGTCGCTTCGCTCGCCGTGTGGAACATCGGACGGATCAAGAGCTTATGAACGTCGTCGCACGCCTCGCCGAAAATCGCTGGAATCAAGCCTTGACCCGGCGTGGCGAAGTTGTACGCTGATGTTCAAGGTCCGCCCATGGATCGGGCGTAGGTCTCTCAACCTGACCGACAAGTCGATGTGTTCCCCGGGTCTATCACGGACCGGGCTCAACGCTTGTTCGCCGCGATGCGGCCTACGGGCATGGGTTCGGTCACGGGGCGGGCTCGGTTCGGCCGCGAGTTTCGTCGTTGGCGTCCGATGTTCGGACGCGCTGCTCTCGGTCCGGAAAACCAGATCGCGCAGCCCGGTGGATCACCGGGCGGCCCCGCACGCTCTCAGGCGGGGTCCGGACGCGCCGATCGTGTGTGTCACAAGGACGTGCGGAAAGTCGTGCTGCTCATGCTGATCGGAAAGGGCCGTCGGTTGGTGCTCGGGGCGGGTGTGGCGACGCTGGTGGTGACCGGCGCGGCCCAAGCGACCCTGTTCACGTGGAACTTCACCGCGGGGCAGCCCCAGCCCCCGGGCCACTACGTCCAGAGCGACGCCGGAGGCGCGATCGATTCGATCACAGCCACGTTCAACGACGCGACCGAGCAGTTGACCTTCAACGTCAACTTCTCCGACCGTATCACCGACGGCTTTTACATGGGCATGAACAACGGCTCGTTGCCGAACTCGCGCCCGGGACAAATCGCCCTGCTCTATTTCGATGCGGGCGACGTCTTCGACGGCGACGCCGGATCGAACGTGTTCATGACCGCTTACGGTTACAACGGCGCCAACGACGGCACCACCTTCCGCGACGGCGACAGCAGTGTGCCCGGCGACCAGCCGCCCGACCTGATCCGCGGCATCACCGACACGTCGTGGATCAACTCGCTCACGGCGGCCGACGTGGTCCTGCCGGGCGGGATCAACGGTCGGCGCTTCACGTTCTCGATCGACGCCGGCCCGATCAACTCGCACGTGCCGCTCTATCCCGACCTCGGCTCGCCCTGGTACGGCATCGGCTTCGACGGGTTGCTGGGCGTCTGGTACCACCCGTTCGACGTGTTCGACGTGACCTACAACGCCCAGGGCGGGATCAATACGTGGGGCTGGGGGCCGCAGGGGTGGCTCGACGGCGACCACTTTGACACCATCGTTCCCGCTCCCGGCGCGGCCGGGATCGGGCTGGCGGGCACCCTTCTGCTCGCTGCCCGTCGGCGCAGGCGTTGATCGAGCAAAGAAACGCGGGCGCCGGTTCGACCGGCGCCCGCCGCTGAAGCTCTCTGTCAAACCCGCTGTCGGATCGGGCCCTGTGCCCGAGCGTCAGTGTCCGGCCTTGGCCTTCTTGTCGGCCAGGGCCTGCTCGATGGTTGCGCTGGGTTGGCCTTCGCCGCGGAGCTTGCTCTCGTCGGCGATGATGAGGCCCGTGTCGCCGTCCACCAGCCAGCACGCGGGGATGCCCTCAACGGCGTAGAGCTCCACAAGACTGCCGCGCCAGCCCTTGCCGTCGAAGATCTGCGGCCAGGCCATCTTCTTGTCCGCGGTCACGCTCTTGAGCTTGTCGAGGGCGTCCTTTTCGTCGAGGGAGACGCCGAGCACGTCGAAGCCCTGGGCGTGGAACTTGTCGTAAGCCGCGACGACGTGGGGAACCTCGCGCATGCACGGGCCGCACCAGGTCGCCCAGAAGTCGAGCATCACGATCTTGCCCTTGTAATCGTCGGGGAACTTCACCTTCTTGCCGTCGAGCAGCGTGGCCTCGAAGGCCGGGATCTTCTGGCCCGCGGAGAGGTCCGGCGGGGGCTTCACCTCGGCAACCGACTTGGACGACTTGTTGAGCTTGAAGCTCTTGCCGTCGGCGGTCATGTCGGCGATCTCGTAGGTCGTGCCGCCGATGTTGAACGGTTCACGGGCGTTGAACACCTCGCCGCGGCTGTCGATCTGGCCGTTGCCGTTGACGTCAAGGATCAGGAGTGTCCCGGAAGCGAAGAGCGCCTCGGTGGGGTCCTTCTCCTGGTCGTCCGCGGGCGGGGCGGGGGCGTCGGCGTCCTTCTTCTCCGCGCCGGGGTCGGCCTTCTTCTCGGCGTCGGCGGCCGGGGCCGGCTTGACGCCGCGGAAGTCGCCCGTGGCCATCTCGTCGGTGATCATCGCCTTGATGGTCTTGTCACCGATGGGCAGGTCCGCGGTGAGCATGTAGTCGCGGAAGCAGACGAGGTACTTGGCGCCCGCGGCCCGTCGCTGGTCGTTCTTGTCGAAGCGGTACACGGCCATGTGCAGCAGTCGCGGCTCTTTGTCGGTGCCGAAGTTGAAGGCCGCGGTGCCGGAATAGGTCTTGAGCTCAGTGCCGTCGCCACCCGGCTCGGCGGTCTCCTTCCACTCGGGCGCGGGGTCGTTGGTGAGGTCGCCGTCGCGGTTCGTGTCGACGAAGAGCCGCTTGGGGCCGCCGTCGGGCTCGTCGAGGATGGCCGCGAACGCGGGGGCCTGCTCCGTGGTGGTCGTCGGCTTGGCCGGCTCACCGCCCGGCCCGCCGAGCCAGTGGAAGTGGCCGAAGCGGAAGACGCCGTACTTGGGCGCCTTCAGGTCGGCCGGCTCCTTCTTGATGAGGTCGGGCTTGGTGTCGGTGAGTTCGACGCCGAGGGCCTGGAAGTATCCGATCTTCTCGTGTGCGCCGGGCGAGACAAGCGTGGTCGTGACCGGATGCGGCTCGTCCATCGAGCCGAGGGTGGTGGCGCAGAGAAGGACACCGAGCGCGACGGACAGCATGGGCGGGACCTCTGGGAGGAATGGATTGGAATGGGCACGCGTGCGGCCGCAGCGGTGGACGGCGGGGTCCACCCTTCACGGCGTCGCGGGATGTTAGGTATGACGGGACGGCAAGTCCCCTGCGGACCGCGACGGATCGGAGCGGGGGTAACGGGGCGCACTACGGACACGCGGACCATGGCCCGACCGCCGCCGACCTACGGTCGCCTCCGAACCATGCCCCTCGACCGCTTCGATTGCTACGAGCTGTGCGTCCAGTCGCCGCGTCACGTGGCGGCTTTCCTGCGCGGCGTGCACGGGAACGAGCCCGTGGTGCTTCGCGAGGACTTCTGCGGCACGGCGGCGCTGTCGCGGTACTGGGTCCGCGACGCGATCAGGAAGGGCGAGCCGGGGCGGGCCGTGGCGATCGACCTCGACCGCGCCACTATGGAGAAAGCGGACCACCTCGCGCGCGCCGAGGGTGTGGCGGATCGCGTCCGCCTGGTGTGCGCCGATGCCCTCGCGCCGAACACGCCCGGAATGGAAAGGGCGGAGGCGCAGCGCGACGCGGCTTGCGACGTCGTGTTCGTCGGCAACTTCTCGATCGGGTACATCCACGGGCGGGCGCAACTGGTCGAATACTTGCGCCGGTGCAAAGCCCGGCTCGACCTTGGCCAGGGCGGGTTCGGCGGCGGGGTGTTCGCCTGCGACACCTACGGCGGCGCGGGCGCGTTCAGGCTCGGCGGACTTTCCCGGCTCCACCCTTCGCGCGGGCGCGAGATGATCCGGTATCAATGGTCGCACGACGCCGCCGATTCGCTGACGGGGATCGTCGAGAACAGTATCGGCTTCCGAATCGAGATCGACGGCGAGGTGGTGCGGGAGATGCCGCGCGCGTTCGTTTACCGCTGGAGGTTGTGGTCGATCCACGAGCTGCGCGAGGCGATGATGGAGGCGGGGTTCCGGGAGACGGCTGTGTACAAGGACGTGAACATCGCGCCGGGTCAGACACCCGAGCCCGTGCACGACGCTCGGGAACTCGGGGAGGACTGGATCGTGCTGGTGGTGGCGCGGGGGGGAGGGGGAGGGGGGGGTGAGACTTCCGGCTCACGCGGGGCGAGCAGAGGGCGATGATGGAAACGCTTCTCGAGATCGCCGTGGATTCCGTGGCCGATGCGCTGGCCGCGGCGGGAGCCGGCGCGGACCGGATCGAGTTGTGCACGTCTCTGGATCAGGCCGGACTGTCTGCGTCGCCCGCGATGGTGCGGGCCGTCCGCGCCGAATCGCCCGTGCCGATCGCGGCGATGGTGCGGCCTGACTTGCACACCCCATCCCTTCCCGCCCGCGGGTGCGGATTTGTGCACGACGAGGCGTCGTGGCGAACACACCTGCGCGACGCGGAGACCCTCCTGGAGGTTGGCTCGGAAGCGATCGTGTTCGGCGCCCTGACGGCTGACGGCTTGATCGACTCGCGCCGGTGCGCCGAGATGGTGCGCCTGGCCCGTGCCCGACAAACCGTCTTCCATCGGGCCTTCGATCTGTGCGAGGATGTCGGGGAGGCGATCGAACGCCTCGCGGACGCGGGGGTGACCCGTATCCTCAGCGCGGGGATGACGGCCGCCGAGACCTCGGGCACGCTCGGGCTGGGGCCGACGGTTACGGTCGCTAATGCACTCCCGGCGCGGCTCGCACGGCTGGCCGCGATCGGGAGGATGGCCGCGGGGAGGATCGAGCTCATCGGTTGCGGCGGCGTGCGCGCGCCCAACGCCGCCGAGTTCGTGACCCTGGCGGCCCTGAGCCGGGTGCACAGCGCCGCCAGGGTCGGTTCGCCCGCGATGTTTTCCGCCGATGAGGTCCGCCGATTGCGGTCCGCGCTGTCGGGCGCGGGACGCCGAACTCGTGGAGTCTCGACGTGAGCGACGGCCAGACCGGGCGACCCGATCAACGTCTTCGAGTCCGCGGGCCCGGGCCGTATAGTCGCCCATGCGCATCCTGCTCACCAACGACGACGGCCTCTCGGCCCCGGGCATCGCGGCCATGCACGACGCCCTCATCGACGCCGACGGCTTCTTCGGCGGGCCGCTGGGCGGCGCGGGCGGCGTGTGCTACCCCATCGCCCCGCTCACGGTGCAGTCGGCCACCAGCCACGGGATCACGTTCCACTCGCCGATCATGGTCAAGCCGGTGTCCGTGAACGATCGCATGCACGGCATCGCCGTCGATGCCCGCCCCGCCGACTGCGTCAAGCTCGCCGTCGCCAGCCTGTGGCCGGAAAAGTTCGGCCGCGGCTCGCGCCCGGACATCCTGATCTCGGGCATGAACGCCGGCACCAACGTCGGCATCAACGTGATCTATTCGGGCACCGTGGCCGCGGCCATCGAGGGCGCGTTCCTGGGCATCCCGTCGTTCGCCGTCAGCCTGCACATCGGCGGCCACGCGCACGGCGCGACCAACTTCAAGGTGGCCGCGCGCCACGCGCGGTGGGCGATCGAGCGGGTCCTCGCCGGCATCGCCCGCGAGCGCGCCGGTCAGGGCGCGGGTGGCAAGACGGCAACGCCCGCGCTCCCCGAGCCGCACTCGTGCCTGAGCCTGAACATCCCGATCACCGAGGGCCCGGACGACCAGTGCCCGCGCCCCGGCGAGTTTCCGCTGCGCGTCTGCCGCATGAACACGCACGGGCTGAACGACCGCTACGAACGTCGCGTCGCCCCGATGGGCGAAGTTTACTACTGGGCCGCGGGCCACGGGCTCGACTTCACCAGCACCGACGACCAATCCGACGTGCAACTGCTCTGGCAACGCTGCATCACCGTGACGCCGCTGCGGTACGACCTGACCAAGAAGAGCACGCTGGAGCGGTGGCGAGGGCGCGCCGAAGGCGCATGATGACCAGCCCAGCGGCATTGGCATCCAGCCAATGTCGGCCGCGCCCCGCGGCCGAGCCCGCGTCGAGCGCCCAAACTTCAACGTTTACGCAACGTGCGTGAGACGACACCCGACGCGTTTGCGTTCGCGTGTTCGCCCGTGGCCGAGCCGCAGAGCAAGCGTCGGCTATGGCAAATCCCGTCCCCGAAGACCGTCGGGTGTGTGCAGGGTCGGAACGCCCGAGTTGAGGACTGAACCCGTCCAGTTGCCTTCACCGCTGAACACAGGCGGGGTGATCGTGCCAAACTCCTTGCGCACAGCGTGCCCATCCGAGAGCGCCATCACGCAGAAAGACGGCTCGCCGTCGCGGCTCGGCACGGGCCAGGGCTCCATCCGGGTGAGCAATGCCTTGTGGGACGGGAACGACACCTCGTGCGCCTTCGTGCCCCGCCATTGCAAGGGCCCGACCCGCGTCGCAAGGTTCCAGAACGCCGGGTCGGCGAGGAGAGCCGAGGTGTGCCAGAACGAGGTAAAGAAACCCTGACGGTCTCGCCGCGTCGAGGAGATGAACGATGGATCGCGCCACGACGTGCCGCCCAACGTTTCGGAGATCGCGAAGTTCCACGCCGCGATCGCGTCGAAGTATCGAACCTCCATCGCCGCGCCATCGGCTCGCAGCACTGTGGCGGTCGCGCGTGGGTCGGTCACGATCGGCCAATAGTCGCGATAGTCGGACGTGTACACCATAAACGCCGCGGCGTGGCCGGACAGCTTCGACATGTCCGAGGCGTCCTCTGCGTAGTTTCTGATCGGGCGCAGCGAGGGGGCGAGCAGCACAAGCAGGAGGGCGACGATCGCCACCACGATGAGCATCTCGATGAGGGTCCATCCGGACCTCGACGCCCATTGCTCACGCAGCGTCATTGGTGTCTCTTCTCCGCGCTGCGCGCGATTGTCGCCTATCCACGACCAGCCCGGCAGTGAGCAGCACCAGCAGCACGGTGTTCCTGCCGATCACGAACTTCCACGATCGACGGGTGGTCTCGTATTCGAGCAACCGACCCAGACAAGAGCACTCCGGCGGCCCGACGAGAAGCCAATGCGCCGTGTACGCCGCGGTCAACACGACCATCAGCACCAGCCCAAGCCGCAGGGCGAGCGGGCGCGCGATCGACATCAGCCATAGCCCCGCCACAACGAGCTCGCACGCGGGCACAACGACCGCCAGCATTCCGCGAATTGATCGCGGCACCAACTCCCACGATTCCAACGACTCGCGAAACGCGGGGAGGTCGGCCAGCTTCGCCAAGGCCGCAATCGCCAATAGT
Source organism: uncultured Phycisphaeraceae bacterium (assembly GCA_964630785.1). Taxonomy (GTDB): domain Bacteria; phylum Planctomycetota; class Phycisphaerae; order Phycisphaerales; family UBA1924; genus JADLCX01. The sequence continues at coordinate 34,713 of CAZVZG010000021.1, forward strand.
CCGAACACCGCATAGAGGCCAATGCTGGAAGCACGAACCCATCGGACACGTTCGTGCTCCCAGCCCGAACCATCGGCGGCAGTGTGGTGGACAGCACTCATGCCGTAATGACGATTCAGTGCTGCTTGCAGCTGTTGCCAGACGTGCCATGGCATTGCTGCTTAAAAATACCGTAGACCGGAGGAGTGAAGGGCTTGCACTTCATGCCGACCACATGCTGGGCCTCATAGGCGCACACCTGTTCGTAGCGGTCCGACTTTTCGTAACCGCTGGTGCTGGTCGTGACGCTTCCGCAAACACCATCGATGCCATGATTGAGTACGGGACAGCCGTTGAGGAACGTCAACGAGCACGCCGTTGGCGCGGGGGCGATCTCGATAACGCAGGCCCCCGCCCCGATCGCCGCCATTCCCGAGGCGATGCAGGCGATCGCAAGCAAGGCACGATTCGACTTCACGCTGTTCATGGAGCTCCTTTCGTATTGGAGGACGGTCGGCCGAGTGCCCCCTTCTGCGCTCGGCTCTTGAGGATGATAAGGATAACTACAAGGCTTCCGGCGAGGATCCAGCCAAGCACGCGGGTCAATGACCGTTCGCCCTTCATGTCGCTTCGGGCTGAATCGATGTTCAGAACCGGCCCGGTAACCGCGGCGACCGGCAAGTCTCTGCCCACCCGAGAATCGAACACCCGCGTGTAAGTGACATTCCCTCGATCAATATCCACCCCGTCTGCCCGCGGCACGGCCGCTGCCTCCTCGATTTTCGCGCGTTCTGTGCGCTCACAGTCAATCAGTTTCCACAAAGCCTGGGGCTTCTGCTCGCGGGGCGCAAAGTGATTGACCGTTCGGGCCGCGTAGTCGTTCAGAGCCGGCAGCAGTTGCCAATCTGCGAACACCCACCGTTCCCCGACGGCGGTTGGTTCAATAGCCTTCACGCACTCGACGGAGTCCACAAAGCCGCGCTCGAGGTCGGCGAGCCAATGACCCTTGTAAGCAAGAACAATCGCTCCGTCGGGCGATGCGGCGTCTATCCGCCAAGTGCCGTCGTCGGCGAGCGTCGGTGTCCCCGGCTTGCACGCGCCCTCGTACAGATCAAACCCACCATGAAGCGCCAGGTTCACGTAGGACTGAAACCCCGCATTGGGCAGCACGGCGTCGTAGTTGCCGACGTTTCCCCCGGCGGGGTCGATGATCGTGAGTTGGACCGGCGTCAGGATCCACGCCCCGTCCGGACACACCGCAGTGTCCGAATAGGGCATTTCCGGCAAGTACGGGATTGTTGTGCTCAGCCTCCAGAGCTTAGCGTCGCCCCACCACAACTTGACTTTGAGTGTGTCTCCACCGTTGGCGAGCCGTCGCTTCAGGTTCTCCAACTCAAACCGACGGGGATGCTCAGGATGGCCGGCCACCTCGCGCTCCAGGGCCGCTATGGTGGCGGGGTCGGCCGTCGCGTACGTAAAAGTCTGGTAGGTCAGCACGCAGTCGGCCGCGCTCGGTGGCAGTTGTCGAGCCACTTTCCATTCGCGAGCAATCCAATCGGTCAGGTTGACACTTGCTGGTTGAGCCGCGTAGGCAACAGACGCCGTGAGCACGGCCAGCACGGCGATTCCGCCGCGTGCAAATCGGTGGTGGTCCGATGCACTCGTCCATCTCATGGCCACAGACTACCCCCCCCCCCCGATGGTCGTCAAGGAGGAGGTTCGCAATTTCCGCACAAGTTTTGAACTCCAGCCAAATAGGGGATAGCGGTCACCGAATATGCAGTGCGACCTCGGTCATTATGAGTGTCGAACCCGCTTGAAAACAACCCCCTCCCGCCGAGGGAGGGGGCTGCAGAGCAAGCGTCGGGATCGGAGGGCCCGGTCCCGCCGCCGCCCATGGGCATGCCGGTGGATGACGCGACCGCCTCGCGCATACCCGCCGGTCCCTGACGCGCCGGGACGGTCGCGTCGTGGGGCCGGTCGGGCCGCGCGTGGAGAAGCGGCCGCGCCATCCACCGATGGCGGGCGTCGTTGTAAGACAACGCCATCCATGAAGCGAACCCGCAGAGATTGGGGTTACACCCCCCCCCCCCCTCCCCCCCCTCCCCACTCGCCGCCCTCGCGGGTGCGACCAAAGGAAAGCGGCGGACCCGCATCCGTGCGGGCCCGCCGACATTCAGCGATCGGTTGAGTTATTCGCGACGGCAATCGAGGACCGCCGCGGATTGGGGATCGATCCCGGAGTCGATCAGGTGGAGAGCGTCTGGTTGACGGTGTCGATGGCCGCGGGGAGTTTGCTGTTGATGTCGGCGAGCTGGTCGCGCGTGATCTTCAGCACGTCCAGGTGCTCGGCGGGGATGTCGAGATTGGTCAGGTCGAGGCGGAAGCCGGGCTTGACGGACCCGGCCAACCGATCGGCCACGCTGACGATCGTGACCAGCGTGCGTTGGTCCTCGCCCAGCTCCAGCGGTCGGTGATGGAAGCCGGTGACCAGCGCGAACGTGCGCGGGAACTTCCACTTCTCGCAAAGGCCCTGGCCGAAGTCCTGGTGGTTGGCGCCGAAGACCTCGGTCTCGACGTCAAGCATGTTGTTGGTGGGGACGCCGTCCTTGCCCACCCCGAGCCTGCCGACGGCCTCGATGAGTTTGTGTCGATCGGACTGGATCTCGACGATCACGCCGATATCGTGGATGAGCCCGGCGAGGAAGGCCTCGTCGGCCAGGCCGATCTTCATGGTGTCGGCGATCATCTTGCATCCCGCGGCCGTCGCGATCGAGTGCGACCAGAGGTCCTTGGCGCTGAACTCGGGCGTGAGCGACCCGCCGCGAAAGAGCTTGGCGAGGCTGGCGGCAATGGCGATGTTCTTCACCGCGTTGAGGCCGAGCAGCACGATGGCGCGGTTGATCGAGCCGATCTGCCCCGGCAGGCCGTAGAACGCCGAGTTGACGACCTTGAGGATGCGCGAGCAGAGCGCCGGGTCGTTGGCGATGACCTTGTGCAGGTCCTGTGCTGTGCTCGAGGGGCTCTCGACCAGCTCGATGATCTTGAGCGTAATCTCGGGGAGCGTCGCGATGTGGCTGATCTCGCGGATCGCCGAGTTCACGGCTTGTTCACGCGTTCCGGTCTGGGCCTGGGCCGTCATGAAGCGCCTCCGAAAGCAAGAGAGGTGGGGACAGACACACGGGTATCGGTCCGCGCGGCGGGACACTTTCGGGGGACGGATAAATGCGGTGCGTGGGTTATCAGGACTGAGGAAGGCATCGAGGCACGCGGCATCGAGGCGCCGAGTAACGCTCGCCTCATCCATCAATACGCGTTGTGCTTCCGGAGCAAGGCGGGCTCGTGCGGATCGACCCCGGCCAGGAGCGCGGCAATGCGGGGGCTGGCGCGGCCATCGCCATAGAGCGTGGATGGCCTAAGCCTCCCCGCAAACCGATCCGCACGCTTCACCAGCGCGGTCACCCGGACCGTGTCGAGCGGGTCCGCATCCACGACGTTCCGGTCACGCTCGCGCCCCGCCTGTCGCGGGCCGACGTTCAGGGCCGGCACCCCGAGCGCCGCACACTCGATCAGCCCCGCCGAAGAGTTGCCCACGACCAACCCCCGCCGATTCACGGCCATGCGCTTGAGCAGCGCGACAAACCGATCGCGCGGCAGGTGCGAGATCACCGGCCATCCGTTGCACGCGGACAATCGCTCCCAGCGTTCGAGGATCCCATCGCGTCCCGGGTCGTAGTTGGGGTGCAAAAATATCCCCCGCGGCCCCGAGCCGCCGCACCGCGTCAGCCCGGCGTTCCTGCACGCGCCCAGAGGCGGTTCGTCGGGCAGGCAGCACGTGGCCATGTAAGTGAACATGGCGAAGCGGTCTTCCGAACGCTCACCCTCTCGCCAGGGCATCCGCGACGGAACGGCGGGCGGAGGGAGGCCCGGCATCCCGATGAGACGCGGCAGCCGCCGGATCGCCCGCGGGTTCACCCGCACGGTGGCACCCGGAAGCGGCCCGGAAGGGTGGAGCAGCACGACCACTCGCGGGTCGCCGAGACTTCTGGCCTCCCGATCTCCCATCGGTTTGATCCGTTCGAGCCCGTCGATCGCCGGCGAGCCGGTCACGTGCACGAAACCCGGCCGCTCGCCCATCCTCACGATCCGCTCGGCCGAGAGCTTGGTCGCCGCGCAGTGCAAATGTGAGAGCTTCGTGATGGCGTGGCGCATCGCCTCGTCGGCGATCCCCTCAGCGCGATCACCGCCGTGGACGTGGCAGACGGCGATGCCCGCAACGCTGGCGGCACTCGCGGCGGCGAACGCCTCGATGCGGTCGCCCAGCACAACCACCCAGTCGGGCTTGAGTCTTGCGAACGCACCCGCGAAGCCCAACACCCCGCGGCCGAGCGCCTCCGCATCCGCCCCGCGCCCGGTCTTTCCGGGTTGCTGCATGCGCACCTCTGCGGCGACCGGGTACGCGTCCCTCACCTCGCGAATCGTGCGTGCGGGGGGCAGGAAATGAGCGCCCGCGGCGATGAGCCGAAGCCTGAGCCGCTTGTGCCTGCGCACGGCGTCGATCACCGGGCACAGCAGGCCGAACTCGGCTCGCGTGCCTGTGACGATAGCGACGGTGAGAGGCTCGCCGCGGCGCGTCATTGAGCCGCTCCCGCCATCGCCCACACCACGTCCGCTTCAGTCAGCGGTACGTCGGCCTCGACGGCGCTCGCGACGGGCCTGCCGACCACTTCATCAACGCGGAACGGGGGCAGGCCCGTGCCGGGCCGCTTGAAGGTGAGGTCCCCACGACAGAGCACTTCACCGGCGGACAGAGCTCGGGCGGTGACGATGGACTGGCGCGAGACGGTGCGGACGTCCTGCTCGATCGCGAGCACCCGCTTGCGCCGTTCGACGGACGTGGCCCCTCGGTCCGACACCCCGCGGGCCAGGCGCACGTACTCGGCCATCTCCGCGGGCGCGAGCGAGGCCGCATGATCCGGCCCGTTCGCGGTTCGGCTGTACGTCAGGTGCTTCTCAAGCAGACACGCGCCGCACTCTACCGCGCGGGCGCCGGTGTCGATGCCCGGCGTGTGGTCGCTGTAGCCGGTCGGGAGCCGGGTCGCGCCGAAGATCGCGGGGATGCCGCCGAGCTCCGCGGACTCGGCGGGCGTGGGATAGGAGCTCACGCACTGCATGAGCGCGAGCCGGTCGCGGGCGCGATCGAGCCAGCCCGCGGCCCGCTCGATCTCGTCCATCGTGCTCGCCCCCGTGCTCACGATCATCGCCTTGCCGGTGGCCGCGAGCGCATCGAGCAGCGGTTTGTGCACGATGTCGGGCGACGCCGTCTTGTAGGCATCCCACGCGAGCGTCTCGGCCTTCTCCACCAGCTCGACGCTGAACACGGTGACGATGGCGTGGACGTTCAGCTCGCGGGCGAGGGCAACCACGCGGGCCATGTCGCCGATCGAGAGTTCCAATCGGCGGAGCATGGAGACCGGGTCGCTCTCGCCCGCGGCCTTCTGATACGCCGCGAGCTTGGCGACCTTGCTCATCAGCCGATCGGTCTCGAAGAGCTGGAGTTTCACGGCGTCGGCGCCCGCCGCCGCGGCCGCGCGGGTGAGTTCGATGGCGCGATCGACCGAACCGTCGTGGTTCACGCCCAGTTCGGCGATGATGTAGGGCGGATGATCGGAGCCGATGACGCGGTCAGCGATGCGCATGGCACGCCCCCCGTTCCCGCAGGATAGCTTCTGCCACAACCAGATCGATCCGCGTGTCGATGTCCACTACCGCACCCTCGGCGTTGACCACGCCGCGTCGGCGACCGTCGCGCCCGAAGAAGGCATGCGGGCCGGGCGTCACGCCCGCGACCTCCAGCATCAGCGCCTCGCGACTCACCACGATCACACCGCCATCGGGGATGCACGCCGGCGGCAGGTCCTGACGCCGGAACACACCGTGGTTGAGCACGTCGCCCTCCCACGGCCGGACCGCGCCCGATTCCGCATCGACGCGGGCGGTCCACCACGGGTGGTGTTTGCCCACGGGGGCGTAGCTCTGCACGGAGTCCGCCCGCGTGCGAGTGAGCAGGTCCACCGCGCGATCGACCAGCCCTGCCGGGCGCACGGGCACGTTGCCGTAGAGGATCACCACGGGGTGCGCCGAACTTCCAGGCACACCGCTCCCCGCGGCCCCCTCGATTCGCGACAAGGACCCGAGCGCGCCCCGTGCGGCCGCGTCCACCGTCGCCGTGTCGCTCGCGAGATCCGGTGATCGCAGGATCGGAATCACGCGCCCTCGGGTCGCCCGAGCCCACGACCGGCCGATCTCCATCAGCTCCTCGTCGTCGGTGCTGAGGACCACCGGGCCGACGGTGCGGGCCTCGCACGCGTGCTCGATCGTCCACTCGATGCACGGTCTTCCGGCCACGGGCAGTGCGTTCTTACGCGGCAGCCCCTTGCTGCCGCCGCGGGCGAGGATGATCGCGACAGCTCCGCCGTTCATGGCTGGATCCCCGCACGCCCATCGATCCCGATAGTGCGCGTGAGCGAACTCAGCCTCGCCCTCGCCGTTGTCGGCAGAGGCAATGGGCCGATCCGCTCGCCCGAGCGGGCCGCGCCGAGAGGATCGACCACGGCCCAGCCACACGTGATGATGCGGGCGCGGAAGAACGGGTCGACTTCGGCGTACGCGGCGTCGCAGCGGGTCAGGCGGGGGACGATCCACGGGGTCGACCACGGCCCGGAGCGCATCGCCAGAAGTCGCTCGAACATGTCGAACACGCGGGACCCATCGTCGCGTCCGGTGATTCTCAGGTATGCCTCTGCGGTCGTCGCGAGCACGTCGCAACTGATCACGGCGATGCTCCCGTCCACAAGCCGGGCGTGGTCCGCGACCCGGCTGGTCAGGGGCGTGCGAACGTGGACCGCCAACCTACCACCCTTGGCCGCGCACACGATGGCGGCGAAGTCCGGGTGGTCCACGGGGTCTACGCCGCTCAGCGGCTCGTCGGCCCGGAGCGTCACCGTGCACGGGTCATCGCCGCGGCCCGATCCGAACTCACGCATCGCGCCGATGGCCGCGTCGCGGCCCATCCATCGGGGCGATCCCGGCGTTCCTGCGCCGATCATGAGCACGAGGTGTTCGGCCCGGGCTTGCGGGAACTCGCCGCTCGCCAGCACGTCGGCGATCTGGCCGGCCGCGGGGCCCTCACCCGCGCTGGATCGCTCGTACATCGCGGCCGCCAACGCTCGTCCGGCCGCGGTGTCGGCCACGAGGCGACGGCCGATGTCGCGCAAACGCGGCTCGATCAGCACGCACTCGGGCAGATTGATCAGGTCCACGATGGGCGTCCACGGAATGTACCCGAGCAGGCCACCGATGCTCGCGAACACGCCCGAGCGCGGCCCGCTCTCGGCGAGGTCCCGCACCAGGGCCCGCGAGAGCACGCACCCGCACAGCCCCGGAGGCGCCTGCGTGAACGTAAAGCGGGACTGGCCGGGGTTCCGGCGGAATCGTTCGACGGTCGCGTCGCACAGTCCGGGATCGACGAGGCACCAATCGGGCCCAACGAGCAGCAGGGCGTCCAGATCGAGCCGCTCGGCGACGGCGTCCATCGCCGGCGGGTCGAACACTTCGTCGTACACGCTCTGATTGGCGATCCCGCCGCGCCAGCACGAACCCGCGAACAGCCGGGCCGCTCGTACGCCCGCCCTGCGCGTGGCTCGGAGCGCATCGTCCGCAACCTCGACAATCTCAAGGACCACGTTCTCGGGCCGGCGCCGCAGCAGCGACGCGACCCACGCGGGGTCGTCGGTCGGCACCACAACGCGCACGCGGCCCGAGGATCGATCACCCACCACCGCGCCCGCGTCCGTCAACTGCCGGCACGCCCCGAGCCGGTGCAGAGTGAGTTCGAGCGCGTTGCGCCCGTTGAACACCGCTTCGGAGAGATGCCGCTGATCGGCGAACACGGGAACCACCGCCGCCACACACGCGGCCGGCGCCGACACTTCGGTCGCGGCCGGGGCCTGCTCGCGCGTGATGCGCCGGCCCGTCCTGAGCATCGTGAGCGCGTCGCCGAGCAAAGCTCCCAGGTCGTCACCCGCGAGAGCGAGCGTGCGGACGTTCTCCAGGTCGCGCTCCAGTTGCCGGCGCTGCCTCTGGGTGGGGGTGAGCTCCCCGCCGTTGTCGGCGATCTGCACGGCGCGATCGGTCCGCAAGCGGTTGAACACGCCGCTCTGGTTGAGCGTCTGCACGAGATCGAACGCCGGTTGCCGCGCCACGGCGTCGTCGCGCACCTTCTCCAAGTCGCCGATGAGCCTGTTGACGCGCGGTTGGTCGGCGTGGTGCTCGATCATCTCGACGATCAGCGACTCGGCCCGCCGCGACCGCTCCGCGATGCACGCCGCGTCGCCCTGCACCGCGGCCACGCGGTCCTCCACGCGCCGCAACGAGGGCGGCGTGGCGCGCCTGCGCCGTGCCGCAGCGGCGATCACCCGTTCGATCGGCTCGTCCCCGCCGCGATCCCGGTGACCTTCCAGAAACTCCGCGAGCGAGACCGTCCGCGTGTGCGCCTTGCGCACGCCGCCCTCGGTCGCGTCGATGGTCGTGAGTCCGCGATCGGCGTCGGCCTTGAAATCTCGCTCGAACTGCACGAGGTAGGTCGCCATCTGCTCGTCGGTATACATCGGCCGGCCCAGATGATCGACGGCCTGTCGCAGGTGCGCGCCCATCCGCAGGATGCGCTGCCACTCGAGCATCTCCAGCGTGTTGAGCTCGTTGAGCTCGCACGCCCAGAGGTTGTGCACGGCCGCGCCCGCGGCGTAGTACTGCCCGTCGGTGAAGCCCAGGTCCTGGCCGACCAACGCGACGGGGTCGCAGCCCAGGTGCCGGGCGACGTAGTACGCCAGGTGCGCGACCGTCGCGCCTGCGGGAAGCGCGCCCTTCTCCCGCACCAACTCCTGTCCGAGCAGCTTGTCCAGATGCTTGTCGCCCGGCGTGCGGAGCGAGCCGCCCAGTCGCGCCCAGGCGTCGATCACGGCGGGATTCACCTTCGGGTCGGCGATGAGCGTGATGCCTTCGACGTCTTCCGCTTTCAGCCCTTCGTAGAACCGCGTGCTGATCTCGCTGTAGTCCAGCGCGGTCACCATGTGCGGCCGAATCCCGCGCTTGAGCAGCGGCTTGAGCACCGTCTGCACCGCCACGATCGCGAAACGCTCCCGCACCCACGGCTGTTCGAGCAGGTGGATGTTTCGTTCCAGGCTCGGACCCGCGGCCACCACGATGCCGGGGCGCGACGCCGCACCGCCGGACCCGCGACAGCACCCCAACAGATCGGTCACGCCCGGGCTTGTGCAATACCGGTCAAGGTTCTGCGTCAGGTTCCGCAGCGTCGGGCGCACCTGCACCATCGTGGTCACGACCGTCATCTTCACGGCCTTGACCACGTCGAGGAATCGCTCGTGCAGTTGCCGGGTGGCGTCTCCGAGGCGGGCCCGGCTGGGCGGATGTTCGACGAGCGTCACGCCCATCGCGACCAGCCCCTCGATGCCGTCCACGAGTCGCGCCAGCGCACCCTTGTCGTCGGCACGATCGACCACCGCGACGTTCATGGCGCTGAGCCATGACGAGCAGTCGATGTGCTCCAGCGCCGCCCGCAAGAGGCCTAGGTCGGGCTCGAAGACGACGATCACGCCCGTCCGCTTCAGCCGCCGGGCCAGGGCCTCGACGTGATGCCCGGCCCCGAAGCCGCTGACGAGGAAGACCGCCGCGTCGGCGATGTCCACTGTGCGCACCAGGGCCTCGGCCTCATCCCGCGGCCGCCGGCGGCTGGCCAGGGCCCGGCGCGACTGCCCCTCGCCGATCTCCAGCGAAAGCGCGCCGTCGTCGGTGTCGATGCAGCGCACGTCGGCCCGAGCCTGCGTCTCGCCCAGCCGGCGCGCGACCTCCGGAGAGCCGCGCCGCAGCGCCGCGAGGTTGCGTTCAAACGTCGTCGTCGCCAGCGCGGTCAACTCGGCCTGCTCCCGACCGACCCCTCCCCCCTCCTCCCACCAACACTACCGACTCGGCTTCACGCCGATCATCGACCACACGATCCGCAGCACGCCTCTCCGAGGCGGCCGCCCATCCTGAGAGCCCGGGTGCAACCCCGGCGTGCATCACGGCGCACAGCACAAGGGCGGTCTGAACGACCCGCCCTGGTGCTCTCTCAGACTTGCGACCCCGTCATCGGCCGTCGCACCGCTCGCGCATGAATTGCGGGTACCCCGGCCGCCCCCGCGCATCACGCCAGCAAGGCCACGAAGCAGATGCCCACTCTCCTCATCCCCCCCGCTCTCCCGGCCCCCGCGCCCCTGCTGGCCCAGAGCATCCCCACCCTCCCCTCGCCGCCAACGATCGAGCACTACCTGTTCGAGAACCCCTGGCCGGCGGTGATCGTGCTGACCCTCGGCGCGTTGGTGGTGGCGACCGCGCTCAACCGCCAAGGCCGATCACGTCAGGCCCGGCTCGCCGCGGTCGGCCTGCTCGCGGGCGCGATCGCGGTCGGCGTGACGGCTTCGCTGGTCACCACCACGCGCGAGGTATTGATCCAGCACTCCAAGTCGCTTGTCAACGCGACGGCTGCGGCCGACCTCGCCTCGCTCAGGGACATGCTCGCGAGCGACGCCGAACTCCGGGCCGCATTCCTCACCCAGACATGGACCCGGGATCGGCTGCTCGATGGCGTGGAACAATACCTCGGGCAGCGCTACCCGATCCAATCACACGGGGAAGACTCCATCCGGGCGACCATCGACGGTCCCAACGCGGCCCGCACTCAAATGCACGTCGTCGTCCGGTCGACGGACGCGACGGCGTACGACGTACCCATCGGTTCGTGGTGGCGGATCGAATGGCGCAAGAGCGACGACGGGACCTGGCGCGTGCGCGGCCTCGAGTGCCTGCACCTCAGCGCGGTCGCGACGGGCACGAAGATCTCGCCTTGACCCCCACTCCCCCACCGCCTGCTCCGCTCACTTTTCAGGAATCGCGACGAGCGTGCTGGCCTGCAAATGCGCCTCGGCCTGTCCCGGCCGGCGCACCTTGATGCCCGCGCCGTTGTAGAGGTTGTTCGGGAACCGCCGGCGCGCATCGCGCAGGCGCGAGCTCTGGGCCGTCGGCGCCTGCGGATCAAAATCCTCCTCGTCGAACACGCCGATGGTGACCATGCTCATGCGCGGACCGTGGTAGTAGAACGCCTGCTCGCCCTCCTGCCTGAGCTTCATCGCCGCACGCTCGGCGTCCCTGCGGGCCTCCTTCAGGTCGTCCTCGGTCGGTCGGAGCAGGTCCTGTCTCCCGTACACGGCCACCTGCAGCGTGTACAGCGCGTGCTCGCCGTAGAGGGCCTTGGCCTGCACGAGGTTGATCTGAGGCATACCGCCGAGGTTCGACCCGTTCGCGGGCGGGGCCAGCAGCGCGTCATGGAAGGGCGTCTTGCCGTTGACCTCCATCGACTGAATTCGCTTGAGCTCGGCCACGCCGCGCGGTGAGTCGCCCGATTCGTACTGGCCGTACGCGACGACGATCGCCTCGCCGCGCCGTTCCAGGAACGCCTCGGGCAGGTTGCCCTCGGTTTGCACCTTGTGAAGAGCCAGCTTGGAGAGCTGGTCGGCCTCATCGCCGCGGAACGCGACGATCACGATCGTCCACGCGTTCTCGTGCGCGACCGGCCCGCCGCCCGGCGTGATCGTCTTGAAAACCTCGCGCCCCTCCTGGGCCAGGGACTTCTTGTTCGCCGGTGCCTCGGCGGGCTTCTTCTCGGCGGGATTGGCCTCCGCGGGCTTCTTGGAGCTCGGCCAGGCGGCGGGATCATCCGGGCCCGACATCGCCATGACCGGCCCGGCGGTCGTCATCGCCGCCATCAGCGCCAGCACGATTCCGCGTGAAAAAACCCTCACCGCTGACTGTGGTTGCTTCATCCGACACCTCGATGGTGACAACGTCCAGAAGTGGTTATTTCCCAACGACTTGGACGGTTGCCCAATCTGGGGGACGCGACAAATCTGTGCAGCAAAACTCGCCCCGGGTTCGATGATAGGTGGGTCAAGAAATGAGCGTAGCGAGCACGGGGCTCGCGGCCGAGCAAGGACTGGCGAGGCCAAGACAAGACGCGACGGAGCGCGCCGACGAGCCCACCACGCAGGCCCGGCCGGGCTCCGACTGCAAACGGAAACCGCGGGCAAGGAGTCAGTCCCATGTCGAACATCACCCACGTCAACGGGAGCGCCACGCATCCCACTGTTGTCCGCGAGGCCGGTCGTACGGTTCCGCACCACGGCGCGGCACGCCGCCCGGGCGAAGACGACCATGCGCCCGAGATTCACGTCCGCCCCGCCGACTCGGTCGACATCTCGGCCCTGGCGCGCCGCCTGGGCGAGCGGTCCTCGGGCGAGCCGGTCCGCCAAGACCTCGTCGATCGAGTCAAATCCGAGATCGAGAACGGGACGTACGAGTCCGATGACAAGCTCGACCTCGCCGCCCAGCGCCTGCTCGGCGACCTCGACGTGATCTCCTGATCGCGCACCCTGACCGCACCACGGGCTCCTCGAACACGGCCCGCCGCACTACGTCGGCGGGCCCGTCTATTTTTGCGTCGGGTGGGGCTGGGCGGCGGGCTCTTGAGCGCTGTTCGCGCCCGGCGCCGTGGTGGGTTCCGTCACATTCGGCGGCGTCAGATCGACCAGTTCGCCGCCGATCGGCCCGGCCAGCGTGTACGCCGCGCCGACCAGCCCCTTGACCACCAGCGTGTACCGCTTCATGTCCAGCGTGTCCACGGTGTCGGTGGGCTGGTGGTAGTGCGGGCTGCGGAAGTTCGCGGTGTCGGCGAGGATGACCGCGGGAACGCCCATCGCCAGGAACGGCGCATGGTCGGAGCGGAGCAGGTCGGGCGGGGCGAACGGCAGAAAATCCGCGGCCACGATCTTCAGGTCCGGCGCCGCGGCCCGCATCGCCTTCACGAGCGCCTGGCTGTACTTGCGGTTCCGGCCGATGCCCCCCAGGCCGAGAAAATCGCCGACCGTGGGCGGCTTGAAGAACCTCGTCGCCGGGATCGGCGAGCGCTGGCTGTTGGGTTCGTCGGTGAAATACCCGACGCCGTCCACCGAGGCCATACCCAGAAAGTGCTTCGTCGGCGGCCTGCGCTTCGCCGGGTCCGACGGCTCGGGCTCGCCCTTGATCTCGTTCTCGATCGACTCGACGTACGCGCGAGACCCGACGAGGCCGAGCTCTTCCAGATTGAAAAAAATGATGCGGACGGTCCGCTGCATCGGAAGGTCCTTGAGCAGGCGGGCCATCTCCAGCATCGCCACCGTGCCCGTGCCGTCGTCGTCAGCGCCGGGCGAGGCCGGCACCGCATCGAAGTGCCCCGAGAACACCAGCACCTCGTTCGGGCGCATGCGGCCTGGGACCTCGACGATGATGTTTCGCCACGGTGCGGGCTTGGCTGCCGCGCTCGCCGCGTCGCGCCCGTGCCCGGAGCCCAGGAAGTCAACATCCTGAGTGACGGGCTCGTAACCCATGGCCCGCAGTTTCGCCAGCAGCATGTCCTCGGTCTGGCGGAGGCCGGCGCGGTGCTCCGCCGACCCGTTGGGTGATCGCTTGGTGGGCAGCGACTGGAGTTCCTTCAGCAACCGGGCCTGGTCCACCCGGAGTTCCGGACGAACCTCGACTGGACGAGCAGTCTCAACGGGCGCGGCCGGGGAAGGAGGAACCGGCGCCTGCCCAATACAGACAGCCGACACGGCGATCGCGGCGAGCGTGTTGCAGATCATGGTGCGACAGAGTACGCGAATGCCCCGAGCGCAGGCTCGGACGAGCGACCCGCCGCACACTCCAAGCATGAAGCGTTGTCGGATCGGCATTCTGAATCCCGACCCCTATGCGCGACACGCATGCTTACCCATCCGATGCCAACGGGGGCACAGGGCCGTCCCTCGAGCTTGCGCTCGGGGCTCCCTACCGCGCCGCGTACGCGGCGGTGAGCAACGCCTGCACGGCGGTCGGCACGGGCGCGCCCGCGATTCGCGCGCGATCGATGGCCCGGGCCACCAGCCGCTCCGCCTCCGCGGGGGCTTCACCCAGTGCGATGAGCGTCTCGACGGTCTGGCGGACGGGCGGGTTCGCGGGTGCCGGCGCAGCAATGGTGGCGGCGGCGGCATCACCGGACCGCGCTCGCGGCTTCTTCGCCGATCCGTTGGCCCCTTGGGCGTCGGGCTTGGCCTCCACGGCCGCGCTGGGGACAGGATCACCGTCCGACGCGCCCGGCATTCGCACGAACCGCTCCACCTTGCCCTTGAGTTCGTGGACGATGAGCTCGGCGAGTTTCGGTCCGATCTCGGGGAGCCGCTGCAGGGCGCGGGTGTCGCGCTCGTGGATCGATCGGGCGATCGAGCCGGGCTCGACGGTCATCGCCCGCAGGGCCCGCTTGTTGCCCAGGCCCTTCACGCTCGTGAGCAGCTCAAAGAAATCGCGCTCTGCGGTCGACGCGAAACCGATCAGCCGCGGGATGAAGGAAGCCCCCTGGTTCTGAGATTCGAGGTACTCCAGTGTGTGCAGCGTGACGCTCCCGCCGATCGCCGGAGACTGCCCTCTGCCCCCACCCCCCCACCGGCCGCTCAGGCGGTCGGCCAGGAACGCCGGCACGAGCACCTCTCGGGCGAGCCCGCCATCGAGTGCCACCAGCGCGGCCCCGCCGTCGAGTTGCTCCAGCACGCCCGTGATCCGTGCGATCATGGCCGAGCGTATGCATACCACGCTCCCGCGCCATCAACCGGGCGCGGCCGCATCCGAACGGGCAGGGGTTCCCCGCCCCCGTTTCGCCGCCCCACCCCCCACCCCCCCCACCCCCTAACCCCCTCACCCCCTCACCCCACCCAAGCAGTTCCCCGAGCAAGGTTGAACCGCTCGGTCAGGCGGGCGCGGCCGAATCCTGGAAACGTCGCGCTGCGGGGTGGCGGGCGGATTCCGACGCTCGCCGCCGCAGAGCGGACCGCCGCGATACACGATCGACCGTTCGTGCAACAACACTGCGTTTCGACGCCTGCGGGGATGGTCATCAAAAAGGGCTTGTTTCGACCATGTTGGCGCTGGTAGTCTGAGCAACGACGATCCACGGTCGTGATCGACGGTGGGCCAGGTTTCTGCAACCGAAATGCGACGCGCGTGGCGTTGTCATTTTTTGATCCGGTTGCATCCGCCAGAATCGCCGGTGTGACGCTCCGGCGACCTCACCGTGCAATGCCTCTTTGATCTCCTCGCCGCATACTTCGCCGGCTGTCCATGACCGTCCGTCGGCTCACCGCATCCTGACCATTCGTTTCCACAAAGGACCTGCGCATGAACGCCGACCGCACTCCATCCGTTGCTTCTTCGCGGCTGTGTCAGCGACCTCTTTTCGGGGCGGCCCTCGCACTGGGTTTGGGCGCCCTGGCCCTGTCGCCGGCTACGGCCCAGACGCTGGACCCGGAGGTCGCGGCCCGTCCCCGCGTCGAGTGCACCACCGACGACACGCCCCGCCTGAACAACCGCGGCACGTGGGAGGCCAACCTGTGGCCCGGCGGCGTGGTGCCGTTCGAGTTCGACAACAACGTCTCGGCCTCGAACCAGACGGCCATGCTCGCGGCCATGGGCGAGCTCGAGGCCGTGTGCAACGTTCGGTTCGTGCCCCGAAACGGCGAGGACCCGTGGATTCACATCCAGAACTCCGACGGCAACAACTCGCCGGTGGGCAACCCCGGCTCGGGCTCGAACACCATCAACATCTTCAACTGGAACTTCCGGTTCATCATGGTGCACGAGCTCATGCACACACTGGGCGTGCGTCACGAGCAATCTCGCACCGACCGCGACACGTTTGTCATCATCCACCTGGCAAACGTCTGCCAGGACTGCTGCAGCGGCGGCCCGTGCGACCACAACTTCGCGATCGCCGACGGGTCCACGACCTGCGGCGACTACGACTTCGACTCGGTCATGCACTACCCCGGCGATGCGTTCTCGACCAACGGCATGCTGACCATCGAGTGCCAGCCGGCCTACGCCGCGTTCCAGAATCTCATGGGCCAGCGAACCCACCTGAGCACGACCGACATCGCGTGCCTCTCCTCCCACTACGGCGCGCCCTTCGGCGCCTGCTGCGCCCCGGACGGGACGTGCACCAGCGCCCAGCAGGCCGACTGCACCGGCGTCTGGCTCGGCGGCGACATCCCCTGCTCGCCCAACCCCTGCACCGGCGCGTGCTGCGCCCAGAACGGAACGTGCTCGATCACGCTGCCCGGCGATTGCACGGGCACGAGCGCCTTCCGCGGCGTCGCCGTGCCGTGCGAGCCCAGCACCTGCAACGGCGCGTGCTGCTCGCCCGGCGGCGTCTGCGCCATCCGCTCGGCCACGGACTGCGCCGGCATCAGCGGCATCTTCCGCGGCACCGACGCGCCCTGCGAGCCCCTCACCTGCCCCGGCGCCTGCTGCTCCCAGGCCGGTGACTGCACCGTCACCTCCGTGACGCTGTGCTCCGGTTCCGGCGGCGTGTTCCGCGGCACCGACGCGCCCTGCGAGCCCCTGACATGCCCCGGCGCCTGCTGCGCCTTCACGGGTGAGTGTACCTTTACCTCCACGGCCGTCTGCTCGGCCGCGGGCGGGTCTTGGCGCGGGCTCGACCTGCCCTGCGAGCCGCTCGCCTGCCCGGGCGCCTGCTGCCTGCTCGACCGGTCCTGCATCGTTACGGGGCTGGACATCTGCACCGGCCAGCGGGGCACCTACCTCGGCTTGGACACCACTTGCGACAACATGCCCTGTTGCTGCCGCCCGTGGGATAACGGCTACGCCGACGGACACGGCGGCCAGGCCAGCCAGATCGGCCCCGACGCCTCTTGGGAGCCTCTGGTCGGCGTGTCGTTCGACGACTTCTGGCTCTGCGAGGGCCAGATCAACATCATCGACCACGTCTCCGGCGTCGTCGCCACCAACTCGCTCACGCCCAAGTTCATCATCGCGATCCTGCCCGACTGCAACGGCCTGCCCGACATCACCGCGCCCATCGCCGTCGCCGGGCTCGCCGGCACGCGCTTCGACGTCGCCCAGGAGGACGTGCCCTTCATCCTCGGTCGCATCGAACAAGACGTGCACCGCGGGCCGGACGCCGACGGCTTCAGCCTCATCGAGGCCAAGGCCGTCTTCGACGGCAAGAAGCTCGCCCTCAAAGGCGGCGCGTACTGGGTGACCGTCTTCGGCGTCAGCGCCACGCTCAACCCGCTCGACGAGTTCTTCTGGCAGACCTCCGGCCAGAACGTGGTCAAGGGCCGCCCCGGCCTCTTCTACGACGGCGACACCTTCCGCACCAGCGACGAGCTCTGCTGCGGCTGCACTGACTACAACTTCTGCGTCGAGGGCGAGACCTGCAAGGTGCTGCTCGACAACGGCCCGCCGGTCGTCAACTTCGGCCCGATCCAGTTCCCCGGCGTGCCCAGCCTTCAGAACGGCGGCAACATCCAGACCAGGAGCCGGGCCGCTGACAAGGTCGTCCTCCCGCCCTGCGAGGAGTTCGAGCCCTGCTACCTCGAAGGCTACATGTGGACCAACTGCGACAACATCGTCCTCCAGCTCTTCCGCGATGGCTGCCACTGCCCCGACGATACGGCCGACGGCTCGCCGTTCCGCCCGGCGGATTGCGTCATGAGCACCGGGATCCGCACGCTCGATCCTACCGGCGTCGAGGTCGAGCTGAAGAAGGCCCAGTTCTTCTTCTCTTCGCCCGAAGAGATGCGCAACCTCGTGGCCGAAGACGGCGATTCTGGTCGGAACGCCTGGATCAGCCTCGTGGGCCTCGGCGAGAACCGGCAGAACGCCCGCGCCTACTTCGCGTTCGCTTCCCGCTGCGACCGCCCGTGCAACAGCTTCGGGCCCGGTTGCTTCCGGCCCGCGCCCTTCGACATCACCCACTGGGGCCCCAACGGCCTCGAAGGCACGTCCGTGCCCGGCTTCGATCACGCCTTGCTCATCGCCGTGCGCGACCGCACGCGCAGAATCCTCCTCCCGCCAATGCCCGTCCGGGACCCCTGCCCGGCGGACGTCAACCACACGGGCGATGTGACCGTGCAAGACCTGTTCGACTTCCTGGCGATCTACTTCGCCGGCTGTCCGTAGTTTCGACACGCTCGGACCCCGTCGCTTCGCGGCGGGGTCGGGTCGGCCCGCATGGCCTGATTTGCCGCTTGTCTATTCGGCTGCTTTGTTCGACCGATCGCTTGCGCGATCGGCTCCTGTTCCGCCCGGCCCATTCTGCCGATAACTCCCGCATCGCGCCCCAGCCCGCGATCCGGAGTTGTCGTCCATGAGCCCGACCCTCGCCCACCCCACGCCGACGGCTCGACCGGCGGCATCCACCGATTGCCCCAATCGCGCAGTTTCCGCCGCCCCGGTTCTGCCCCGCACGGGCGTCGTGCTCATCGGCGCCGCCCGGACGATCCCCGCGCTGGCCGCGCTCATCGCCGCGGTCGAGGGCGGCTCGCCCGTGCTCTCGGGCTGGATCGACATTAACAACGATCTCCCCTTCCGCGACAGCGGCCCGGCCTGTGATTGGTCCCTCCCGCGCCTGGGCGGGCTCGCCGACCTCCCCACGCTCATCGCACGCCTGGGCCTCAAGGCCGCGGTCGTCTGCGTCCCCGCCTCGCGCCGGGACGCGCTCACCGCCGCCCGCGACGCCGCGGCCGGCACACGGCTCGACCTCCGCATCCTCCCCCCCATCGAAGACCTGCTCGCCGGTCGAGCCGCCGATCCCTCGCCAGCCCCCGCACTCATCCCCGCACGCGCGCCCGCTCCGGCCGTGACCACCTACGCCGCCCCGCCCGCGATCGACCTGGGCGAGCTCATCGGGCGCACGCCGCACGGCCTCGACGAGCGGGCCGTCGCGGGCATCCTCACCGGCAAGCGCGTGCTCATCACCGGCGCCGGCGGCAGCATCGGCGGCGAGCTGGTCCGCGTCGCCGCGGCGTTCGCCCCCGAGCAGATCATCCTCATGGAGCGGGCCGAGAACGCCCTCTTTGAGATCGACCGCCAGACCGCCCGGCGCTTCCCGAGCCTCCCCCGCAAGGCCCTGCTCCACGACGTCGCCGACGCCGAGGGCACGATGCGCCTGGTCCGCGACCTTCGCCCGCACGTGGTCTTCCACGCCGCGGCCCACAAGCACGTGCCCCTGATGGAGGACCACCCGGGCCACGCCGTCACCAACAACCTCTTCGGCACCAAGTCGATCGCCGACGCCGCGATCGCCGCCGGCGCCGAGCGGTTTGTCATGATCAGCTCCGACAAGGCCGTCAACCCGACCAGCGTGATGGGCGCGACCAAGCGGCTGGCCGAGCTCTACGTCCGCGGCCTGGGCCCCCGCGCCGCCGAGCGCGGCACGCGCCTGAGCATGGTCCGCTTCGGCAACGTGCTGGGCTCGGCGTGCAGCGTGCTCACGATCTGGAGCACGCAGATCGCCGAGGGCGGGCCGGTCACGATCACCGACCCGCGGATGACGCGGTTCTTCATGACCATCCCCGAAGCGGCGACGCTGGTGGTGCAGAGCGCGGTGCTTGACCCCTCGCCGCACGCGGGCGCGGTGGGCGTGTTCGTCCTGGACATGGGTGAGCCGATCCGCATCGTGGACTTGGCGTCGCGGTTCATCCGCGCCCACGGCCTGTGTCCGAAGTTCGCCGACTCGCTCGGAACACCCGGTCATACCGGCACCTCGCCGACCATCGACGTGATGTTCTCCGGGTCTCGACCCGGTGAGAAACTCCACGAGGAGCTCGCCTACGCCGCCGAGGCCCTCCGCCCGACCAGCCACCCCGGCATCCGCGCCTGGGCGGGCCCGGGGTTCGGCGATTCGGACGTCGCTCGCGTTCAGGACCTGGTTGGCGAACTCGCGGCCGCCCGGTTCAGCCCGGACCACGCCGCCGTTGTCGCGGCCATCCGCCGTCACGTGCCGGAGATGCGCCCGGCCGCCCACTGAGCGAACAATTCGCCGCCTCAAAGGGCCTTTGTACGCTTTTTGGACGGTGTTCCACCGCACCCCGGCGGACCGTTTGGCGTAAACTCGGATGTCGTCGGCCGCACCAACGTCAGGTTCGCGGGCGGCGGGCATCCCGGTGGGCGCTGTTTGACGGCGCGGCCGCCCGGATGCCGATGTGTTGGGGCCGGCACGGACCGCACCGGAGTCCGAACGTCCGGCGGCAGTGCTCTTCCCCGACACACGTTTCGGCAAGCCGACGAACCCGTGGACGCAGGACGCATCCACGCCGGGGTAAGGATGGGCAGGAGGCTCGGTGCATGGTGATGTCTAGCCGCGAGCAAATCCTTGTCGAGTCTCAGCGCACCCGGGCCCAGGCGGCCGAGGTGTTGCGTGAACTGCTCGACGCCAAGTCCGCCTGCGAGGCGACGCTCGCCGCCGAAAACCGCCCGGACATGGTCAAGGCCGTCACCGGCCAATCAGCCCTCGAGGTCGCCATCGCCGAGACCCGCAAGCTCGTTGATTCCCTCGACCGGGCCATCGCCGAAGCCACGCGCGAGCTGGACACCGACGACCGCGACCTGCTCAGCGCGGCCGACGGGCTCGAGGCGATGGTGGTGGCGGGGCGGCTGGCGCTCTTCGAGCGCGTCAAGGCCCGCGCCGCGGTCTGATTCGCCTTTGGAACACGACGGCCGCGCATACGCTCGGCCCATGACCGACCTCCGCATCAAACGGCTCTCTCCCCACGCCACGCTCCCCGCGTACCACAGCGAACTGGCCGCGGGACTGGACCTCGCGGCGTGCCTTGAAGCGGGCGACCGCCACCCGGGGATTGTCCTCGAACCGGTGGGCAAGGGCGGCATGCCCGTGCTCGTTCCGTGCGGGTTTGCAATGGCCTTGCCCGCGGGGTGGGAGGGGCAGGTGCGCCCGCGGAGCGGGCTGGCCACCAAGTCGGCCGTGACCATGCCCAACACGCCCGGCACGATCGACGCTGACTACCGCGGCGAGGTCAAGGTGCCGCTGATCAACTTGGGCCGCGAGCCGTACGTGGTCAAGCACGGCACGAGGATCGCGCAGATGGTGATCGCCCCCGTGGCCCACGCCCGGGTGGTCGAGGTCGATGAGTTGGACGAAACGGCGCGGGGCGGGGGCGGGTTCGGGAGCACGGGCGGAACGTGAGCTTGCGCCGCTCGGACCCGCCAGCGTGTCACGCCGACCAGTTGGCGGAGCGAGTCCTTCGTTTCGATCACTCGACGCGCTGTTTCAGAACCCCCCCTTGAGGTTCTGGCTCTTGGCCCGCAGCGCGGCCTGGGCCCTCAGCCGGCGCAGCGCTGGCGTTTCCTTGCTGATCTCTTCGATCGAGCGGGCCGGCGTGCGGTCCTTTCCTCCCCGGCCCGCCGGGGCCGCGGGGGCCTCGGTCATGGCCTTGATGCTCAGGCTGATCTTGCGGCTGCCCGGGTCGATCTTGAGCACCTTGCAGCGGACGACCTCGCTCTCCTTGAGCGCATCCTTGGGGTGGGCGATTCGCTTCCAGGCGATCTCGGAGACGTGGACCAGGCCCTCGACGCCGGGCGCGAGCTCGACGAACGCGCCGAACTCGGCCAGGCGCGTGATCCGTCCGCCGACCTCCGCGCCCTCGGCGATCTCGCCGACCGCTGTCGCGAACGGGTCGGCCGAGAGCTGCTTCACGCCCAGGCTGATGCGGCTCTTCTTCGGGTCCGCGTCGTTCCAATCAACCTTCAACACGCGCACCTTGACCTGCTGGCCCTCCTTGAGCAGCTTGCCGATCGCCTGCTCGCCGAAGCCGACGCGGTCGTATGAAAGATCGCTGATGTGCACCAGCCCGTCCACGCCGCCGATGTCGACGAACGCGCCGAAGGGCATGATCTTGCGGACCGTGCCGTCGAGCGTGTCGCCCTCGTGGAGCGTGTCCTTGAGCTTGGCGGCCTTCTCCTTTCGCTCGGCCGCGAGCAGGTCGCGCCGGCTGAGCACGATGTTGCCGCGCCCGCGCTTGTCGATCTGGGCCACCTGGCAGGTGAGCTTCTCGCCCACCATCACCGACAGGTCGGGGATGCGCTCCAGCGACACCTGGCTGGCCGGCATGAACGCGCTGTGCCCGGCGACCTCGACTTCCAGCCCGCCCTTGTTCACACCGATGACCTTGCCCTCGACGGTCTGGCCGACCTCGAGGTTCTCCCACGCGGCCTTCACGACCGTGCCGGGGCGTGAGCACACAAAGAGGCTCTCGGCCGCCTCGAAGCGGTCGATCACGACCTCCAGGTCGGCCCCCACCACGGGGAGTTGATCCTCCGGCCATTGGACTCTGGGCGCCACGCCCAGCTCCTTGGGCCCGAACTCCAGGAAGATGTCGCTCGGGCCGACCGACACGACCTTGCCCGTGCGGTGCTCGCGCCCGGCGCTGACGACGCGCGGGCCGCGGAGCGCGGCCTTCTGCGCGCCGCCCATCGGCGTGATGTCGTGCGCGTGCTGAGCGCTGGTCGCCGAGACACGGGGCCTGGGCAACTCAACCTTTCGACGCCCACCGCCCGCACCACCCCCCGCACCGCCGCCGGGGCCGCCGGAACCGAAGAGCTCGGCCATGGCCTCGTCGATCTCCGCCTGCGTCTCCGCGTTGATGGCGGTCGCGGGCTGGGCCGCGGGCGCCGGTTGGGCGACAGAGGCGGGAGCCTCGGTCATGCTCGGCGGGAGAGTCGGATCGATGGGGGTCGGGTCGGACGGGGTGTGGGTGTGCGGGTCCATAAGACGGCGGCTTTGAGAGGCGGAGAACGGCGTCGCGGCGGGCGTGCTTGAGCGATAGGTCGCGCGGACTCCTGAACGCGGACCCCGGGCGACCGCGAACGCTCGCGGACGGTCGGGGCATTTTTTGGAGGGAAAGTCTACTCTGGCCGCCCGGCGAGGGCGCGGACACCCCCTCCCAGAGGGGGGAGGGCGGGCGATCACCGGCAATGCACCAAACTTTGTGGGCTCACAGAGCATGTCGCCCCAGAGCGGGGCGTTGCACCCTCGCGGCCGTCAATACGTCCCCATCACCGACATCGCCGTCACCAGGTTGTCGTGGCTCTGGTAGCCGACCATGCGCTTCACCACCACGCCGTGCTTGACCACCAGTACGGCCGGCAGGGCCGAGATGTTGTACCGGCGGGCCACGACCGGGCTCTGGTCGAAATCGACGCGGATGACCTTCACGCGCCCGCCGTACTCGGCGGACAGGTTGTCGATGTTCGGCGCCATCGCGTGGCACGGGCCGCACCACTTGGCCGTGAAGTTGATGATCACCGGCACCGTCGAGCCCGCAAACTCGCGGTCGAAGTTCTTGTCGTTGGCGAGGATCGTGCCCGCGGCGTTGCGGGGCGCGACGGCGCTTCCCGCGGACGGGCTTGATGAGAAGCCGAACGCGTCGCGGTACGCCGAGTCGGACGTGCAACCGGCGGCAGAGAGAACGAGGGCGAGCGACAGCAGGGCGACGTGGCGCATGGACAGATCCCGGGGTGGTTGAGTGCCGAGGTCGCCGCCGTGCGACGCACGCGGCGGCGGAGTGCGTGTATCGGCCGCCGCCTTTGATTGGCTCCAACCTGTCGCGCTTCCCACGTATCTGAGCCGAAGAAGGTCTCGATAACGGGAACGTTCAGATTCCGGCCACACGTATAGACGTACTGCGTGGACGATGGCTGAAGCGACCCGCCGCGGAGCGGCGGGCTACCCAACTCGGCCGGCCTCTACTTGTGCTGCGGAGCCTTGCCGCCCACGGCCACCTCGACCTTGGGCTTCCAGGTGGTCCAATCGGCCCGCGTGGCCTCGACGATCCGCTCGGCGGTGCGCACGTTGGCGAAGCCGGCCGCGGCGTCGATCTCGGGCTGGTTGCCCGTGCGGACGCAATCGAGGAAGGCGCGGATCTCCATGAGGATCGGCTCGGCGTCGTCGATGTTGAGGTTCTCGATGTTGACCAGCGACTGCCACTTGAGGTCGGTGAGGTCGGCGCCCTTGCGGAGTTGCTCGCGCACCTCCTGCATCTGGATCTCGTTGGCGGTGCGCCGGATAACCGTGCCCTTCTTGGCGGCGTAGTCGATCTTGATGTAGGCGTTCTCGCCGGTAATGCGCGTGACCCGCTCGGTCTTGAGCGCCAACCGGCTGGCGGTGACATTGGCCACGCAGCGCCCGCTCACGCCGGGCCCCGAGTTCCACACCAACCGCGCGTTGCAGATGTCCTCGTGCTCGGTGATCACGGGCACGCCCGACGCGTGCACCTCGTCGGGCTCGCGACCGTCCATGAGCATGAGCACCACGTCCAGGTCGTGGATCATCATGTCCATCACCACGCCGACGTCCACCGAGCGGAAGGTCATCGGGCTGACGCGGTGCACCTCCATGAAGCGGGGCGCGATGGGCATGTTGTTGGCCTGCTCGGCGCGAAGCGCCAGCATGATCGGGTTGAATCGCTCGATGTGCCCGACCATGAGCACGCCGCGGGATCGCTCGGCTGCTTCCTTGATCGCCTGCGCCTCCTCGGCGCTGCCAGCCAGCGGCTTCTCAACCAGGCAGGAAACGTCGGCCCCCAGGCACTTTTCGGCCGCGCCCCGGTGGTGCGTCGTCGGCACGGCGATGCTCACGCAATCCACGCCCGCGTTGAGCAGGTTCTCGATGCTGTGGAAGTGGCGGCACCCCCACTGCTCGGCCACGTCGCCGGCGCGTTCCGCGTTGGCGTCCACCACGCCGACGAGTTCGGTGTCGGGGGCCTGGGCGTACACACGGGCGTGGTGCCGACCCATCCGGCCCACGCCGATCACGCCGCAACGCAACGTCCGGTTGCCCCGCGCGCGCGGGCGCGCCGTGCGGACGGACTTCGTGACGCCGTTGCTCTCGGCCTTGGACATATCGCCTCCCGGTCTTTTGACCCCCCACCCCCCACCAAGCCCGACCCCCGCTCCCGCGCGGACTCACGGCCCCAACGGGCCGTAGCTCAGCGGGAGACGTCCTGCAGCGCGGCGGTCAGCTCCGGCTTGTGCTTGAAACCGACGAACCGCTTGGCGATCTGCCCGCCCTTGAAGATCAGGATGGTCGGGATCGCGTTGATCTGGTACTTCACGGCCGCCTCGTGGTGGGCGTCGGTGTCCATCTTGCCCACCTTCACCTTGCCGACGAAGTCGTTGGCGAGCTCGTCGATGGTCGGGCCCAGTTGCTTGCACGGACCGCACCACTCGGCCCAGAAGTCGACCAGCACGGGGACTTGGGAATCGAGAACTTCCGATTGGAAGTTCGCGTCGGTGAACTCTTTGACGTTGGCGTTGGCCATTGGCGAAATCCCTTTGGGTCTGGAATCATGGCGACCGGCGATGCCTCGCCGCGGGCGCGGACCCCGCCGCCGCGGCTGTTGCCGGGGCGGGCCTGAACTCTAGGCGGGGGCCGCTTTCGACAGCCGTGCTCGCGCCGCCGGCTCGCGGTCCGATATTGTCCTCCGCCGCGCTCCTATTGAACGCCGAACGAATGGGTCGGTTGCGGTCCCGGCGGTTGGCTCGCGTGTATCGACGCCCACGCCGCACGCAGGGCGCCGACGTGCAACGCCACGTCGTGCACCCGAAAAACCATCGCCCCACGGAGCAGGTGCAGCACGCTCAGGGCCACCGACGCCGGAGCCCGCTCCCGCGCCGGACGCGACACGTCGAGCCCCGCGGCCCGAGCCGTGAAACTCTTGCGACTCACGCCGCTGAGGATCGGATAACCGAGTTCGCACAGGCGCGGGGTCTGCTCGATGAGCGTGAGGTTCTGCTCGACCGACTTGCCGAACCCCAGGCCCGGATCGATCACGATCGCGTCGCGGCGCACGCCCGCTCGCTCCGCCGCCCTCGCTCGCTCCGCCAGAAACGCCCTCACCGCACCGATTACGCCGCCCTGGGCCGAATAATCCGGCGGTGCGCCGTACTGGTGCGAGTACACGTCGCGCCCCGGCGGCGCGAGCCTGTGCATCAGGATGAGCCCGCAACCCCGCTCCGCGGCCAGCGGAAACAAGCCTTCATCCTCGGCCCCCGCGCTCACGTCGTTGATCGCGTCGGCCCCCGCGTCGATCGCGGCCCGGGCAACCGACGCCAGCGTGGTATCGATCGAGATCATCGGGCCGTCGCGGGCTGACGGACCGAACTCACGCCGGATCGCTTCAACGGCGGGAACCGTGCGACGAATCTGCTCGTCCGCCGACACACGCTGGGCGCCCGGGCGCGTGGACTCGCCGCCGATGTCCAGACCCTCGGCACCCGCTGCGAGGGCGTCGGACGCGGCCCGGAGTGCATCCGCCGGACCCGCCAGCAGCCCGCCGTCGGAGAACGAATCCGGCGTGACATTCAGAATGGCGAGCACCCGCGGCCGGTCGAGAGACCAACCCCCGCCGGCCGACCAACGCCAGACTGGGCTGCTCTGAGAATGCATCGCCGCGTCCTCGCTGGATGGCCGCTTGGAATCCAACTCCGCGCATTCCCCCCATGAAACCGCGGGGCAAAAAAGAAAAGAGGGGCCGCGGCACGTTGCCAGCGACCCCTCGGGGGGGGGGGTGCAAAGTTAGGTGGACGGAGTCAGTATACCGTCAGAACCGGGGCTGTCCAGTTCCCTCTTTATCCGGCTTGGCGGGGGCAGAGTTATCCCCACCCTCACCTTCTCCGAACGAACCTTCCATCTCCTTCTGGACGGTCATGCCGATCTTGGTCGCCGTCTTGATGACCGGGGCCGGCAGGAACAGAGAGAACTGGGCCGCTCCATCGAGGCCAGAGACCGCGACCCCGACGGGGGGGAGGCTCGCGGGGATCAGGTCCGCCGGAACCTGGACGCCCGTGAACATGGCCGCGGCCGGCACGATCAGGTCGAGAAGGCCCTTGGTGCCCACGTAGCCGACAGCCAGCCGGTCGCCGGGCAGGCCCTCGGCCACCTGCGAGATCAACTGGTCTTTGCCCAGCCCGTCGGCGTCCTTGCCGGCCTTCATGGCCGCGGTGAGCAGGTCAGAGTTGCGGCCGAAGGTTTGGTAAACGCCGCTGTCGGCCTTGGCGATGTACCCGGCGGGCCCACCGGTGGGACCGAAGATCGCGTTGAGGGCCTGAGGGGCCATCTCGGCGTTCTCACTGTTGGGATCGACCTTGAACTGGACCGAGTATTCGTCAACGTCGGCGCCGCCGACCTTCGCCGAAGCGTCCTTGTAGGTGGATTCCATCGAGAAGCCGCCCTGCTTCTTGCCGTTGAGCGTCGTGATCGCGCCCTTCTGCAGCGTCACGTACGCGGCCGGGTCTTTGCTGGAGGTGTAGCTCACCGTGGAGGTGAGCAGGCCGCCGAAGAGCCCTCCTTGCGGTACGCCGACGAGGATCGACCCGCCGTTGGTGGACTGGAACTGCTCGGGGGTGGCTTGCAACCCCATGCTCTTGGCCGCGTCCGCGTTCTTCCCCACGAACTCGACGATAAACGACTTGGCCGCCTCGCTTGACCAATCGACCGCGCCCGCGAAGAGGTAGTTGGACGCCGGGAGTTTGGCCAGCAGGTCGCCCGCCTTGGCGCCCGAGGCGAACACCTTGGCCATGCGCGTGCCCTCGGTGAAGTTCACGGCGCAGTCGAGGTTGATCCCGGTGTTCCCGGTCTTGAACCCGCTGACGATCGCGCGGCTGTCGTTCATGAACGTGTCCACCAGCCACTGGATGGCCGGGTTGGACAACGGATCGGGCGCCTCGCCGCCCATGGGCAGCTCCTCGGCCTTCTCCTTGATCTTGGCCTCCATCTCCTTCTTGAGTTCGGGCCACATCGGGCGGACCACGTCCATGTTCACCACGACCGCGAAGTCCGACGCGTCGGCCAGGGCATCGCCGGCTTTGCCCAGCTTGCTCTTGAGCGCCGAGGCCCCGCTCTTGGCCTCGAACTTGGTGAGCAGGTCCTTGTTGGGGCTGATGGCGGCGTAGCCCTCGCCGATGTCCTTGAGGAAGCCGTCGTTGCCGTCGGGCATGGTGACCTTGTCGATCGAACCGGCCGCGCCGGGCTTGGCCGCGCCGAAGTTGGCGAGCAGTTCGGCGTAACTGGTCACGGGCACGAGCACGACGATCTGCTGGTCCTCGATGTCGACCTCCATGTCGTCAACGTCGAGGTCGATGTCCACCTCTTCGCCGGGCTTCCCGGCGCCTTCCTTACCGCCCGCCGCCGTGTCATCGGCCCCCTCGGGCTTGGCCTTGTCCGCCTTGTCCTTCTCGGCCTTGGCCTTCGCCTTGGCCTCGGCCGCGGCCTTCTTCGCGGCGGCCTTCTCCTTGTCGGGGGCGAAAACGACCATCGCGGCCGACTTGCTCAGGTCCAGCCCCTGCGTCACGCCGCCCATGGCCAGGATGTCCTGGATCTGCGGCACCGCCGGGATCGGCAGCTCGGCCGCCGTCACCAGCGCCTGGATGTGCTTCTGCATCTCCTGCGCGTTGGGGATGGCGATCACCACCATCGCGTTGTCGGGAACGCGATCGAGCACCGGTGGTGCGGCCATCACGCCCGCGGCAAGCCACCCCATCGAAAGCCCCACGGCGCCCAGCATTCCTCGAAGACGGAGCATGTGCGATTCCTTTCCTCTGTCGCTCGGCTCAATGCGTACGGCCGCGACGTCGCGGCCAAAGTTCCGACCCTGAACCCCATTCAGGAGCGCCCGACCCACTGGGCGCGCACCCCGTCCCGCAGGGCTGCTTGGGAGTTTCAGGCCGCGGGTTTCGTTCGGGAGGACCATCCGCCCGCTTGCATCGCCCACGGGCCGCGCGCGCGGCTCGCCCCGCATGAGAGCGGCGGAAAACCACGCGAATGGCGACGAGTATATGGCGGTGCGGTCCCCGGGTTTCGGACGATCCGAACGCCCACGCATGACGTCAGCGCTTCTCGCCCTTCGTCGTCGTGCCCCCTCCCGAGTCCGTCGCCGCCGCGGCCTTGGCTGGCGCCGCGGGCAGGCCCAGCTTCGCCACGTTCACCTGCCCCTGTCGCGCATAGTCGATGGACTCGCCCAGAATGCGGGCCGCCTCCTGCGGGGCGTGGAAGCCCATCGAGTTTT
Organism: uncultured Phycisphaeraceae bacterium; assembly: GCA_964630785.1. GTDB lineage: Bacteria > Planctomycetota > Phycisphaerae > Phycisphaerales > UBA1924 > JADLCX01. The sequence goes on from CAZVZG010000021.1 coordinate 63,752, forward strand.
CCGCCGCGATCCAGTCGCACCGCCACTGGGCCTTGCGCTGCAGGTCGCGGGCCGTCTTCAACTGCTCATCGGTCGCGCCTGCGACCTTGGCCGCCTTGATCGCGTGGATGAGATCAACCACGGCCGATTCACTCTCGTCAAGCAGCTTCTTGGTCCGCGATTGGATCAGGTCCACACGCGAGAGGATCTCGGTCTCGTCGTAGCGGTGGCAGGTCTGGCAGGCCCGGGCGATGTTGAGCATCGGGCTGCGGATGTGGTGGTCGCTGATCTTGACCGCGCCCTCGCGCTTGTAGGGCATGTGGCAATCGGCGCACGACACGCCGCTGCGGGCGTGCACGCCCTGGCTCCACATCTCGAACTCGGGGTGCTGGGCCTTGAGCACGGGCGCGCCGCTCTCGGCGTGCGTCCAATCCTTGAAGCCCACCTCGTCGTAGTACCGCTCCTCATCGTCCATCCGCAGGCCGTTGTGCCACGGATAGGTCAGGGTCTTCTGATCGCCCTTGAAGTAGTACTCCACGTGGCACTGGCCGCAGACCATCGCCCGCATCTCCTGGCGCGAGGCGTCGATGTTGGGGTCGTAATCTCGCAACCGCCCGCCCTCCCGCCACCGCTTGATGCTGGGCAGGTTCGGGAGCTCGTCGGTGCTCTTGGCCAGTTCGCGGATGCCGTAGATGAACCCCGGGCGCGTGACCCGCAGTTGCATGCTCTCGGGGTCGTGGCAGTCGATGCACGCCACCGGGTGCTTGGCGAGCTTGGTCGCCTCGTCGTAGGACATCGGGTTGAGCACCTCGAAGCCCTTGAGCAACTGGGCCATCCCGTCCTTGCTCGTGGCGCTCATCTTCAGGTCGCCGGGGGCGTGGGCCTTGATCCCGGCCTCGCGGTACACGGTCACCATCGAGGCGTGGCACTGCAGGCACGCGCCCGGCTGCTCCTTCTTGGTCACGCGCTCGGTCTCGCGCTGGTCCTGCAGCATGTACGCGTGCCCGCGCTCCTCGCGGTAGTCGATCGCGAAGGCGTACCCCGCGAAGATCGTCCGGAGCAGCGGGTCGGCGTCGAGCTTCTGGATCGCCTCGCTGCCGCCGAAGTGCGTGCGCTGGGTGTCCACCGTCCGCAGATAGGCGTCGTACTGACGCGGGTAGTTCTTGCCCCACTCGGCCGGGTCGTCGATCGTCTCGTCCAGCTTGACGATCTGGAAGACCACCTGCCTCGCCTCCAGCCGGCGTTTGGCGACATTGCCCAGCAGCATGAGCGCCGCCAGCGTGGCGATCGCGAAAAGGATCACCAGCACCCACACCAGCGCCCCGCCCCGTCGCATTTCTCCACGCGTCATGTTCGGTTCCCTCTTCGCCCGGGCCAGTCGCCCCCTCCCTCCACCCCACCCCACCCCCCGCCGCGTGACTACTTCCGCGGCCCGTGGCCCGCGGCGCTGTGACAGTGCACGCACTCGGTCGAGCCGGACGCGTGGCCCACGTTGTCGATCTGCTCCACCAGTTCCTCGTGGCAACGCCGGCAGTTCACTTCCACGATCTTAAGGTCCGCCGGGGTGATCTGGATCGGCTCGTGAAAGTTCTGGAGCGTGAACGCCTTGCTGTGCCGGTAGCCGTGGTCCATCTTGGCCAGGTACTTGCCCAGAAAGTCGTGCGGCACGTGGCAGTCGTTGCACGTGGCCGAGGTGTGGTGGCTGGCCATCTGCCACCCGTTGTACTGCTCACGCATCACGTGGCAGTTGGCGCACGCCTTGGGATCATCGGAGAGGTAACTGGTGCCCTCGGCGAAGTCGAACGTGTACACGCCGACGCCGACGAACGTGCCGGCGAAAATGCCCGCAAGCACTCCGCCCAGTCCTCTTCGCCTTGTTGAAGCGTTGACCCCGCTCACGCGCATGCCCCCGCCCCCCCCCGCACCCGTCCGATGCTGACGGCCGAACGACCGTCGAGCGAGCATCGACGACGATTATCCTAACACATGGTTGCAAAGTCGATCGGTCATCGCAAGAGGCTCTGTTCGGTTAGTGCTTTGTGGGCAATCACTTGCGCGATAACTCACAACTCGCACACAGACCGTCATCACCGCTTCCGGTTCCCTCAACAACCGACGCGAATCACACCTCGCTCGGTCGTCCCGGCGCGGCGGGACGGGTCTTGACCTCGAACGGGGCTTCGTCGTCCCCGTCCTCTTCGTCGGCCTCATACTCCGCATCGCCTGCCTCATCGACGAGTTCTTCGTCGCCGTCCGAGTCGGGTTCTTCGGTGGCCTTCTTCGGACTGACACCCCCGTCGCCTCCCTTGCCGTTGACGCGGGCCTGTGCGGCCTCGAGCGTCTCGCCCGAGGTCGGGTGGGAGTTGAGCTCGCCGTCAGGGCCGCGGGAGAGGCCGTCTTCGCCGGCGTCCTGGGCCGCCGCGTCGGCCGCGGCCTGGGCCTTCATCGCGTGCCATTCCTCGATGGTCATCGCGACCTCGCGGGCGACGGTGCCTTTGTAGCTGCCGAGGATGCCGCACTGGCCCATGAGCTCGATGAGCCGGGCGGCGCGGGTGTAACCGATCGCCAGCCGGCGCTGCAACATGCTCACGCTGCCGCGCTTGGTCTCGAGCACGACCTCGACGGCCTGGTCGAAGAGCGGGTCTTGCTGGGCGTCGTTCCACCCGTTGCGCTCGCCGTCCTCGCCGTCGGCGAAGTCGGCGCCCACGCCGTTCTCGCTGCCGGTGCGGATCTGCATCAGGCTGCGCTCGAAGGTCGGCTCGGCCACGTCGCGCATGAACTTGGCGACGCGACGGATCTCCTTGTCGTCCACGAGCGTGCCCTGGGCCCGCGTCAGTTTGCTGCTGCGCGGCGATAGGTAGAGCATGTCGCCCTGGCCCAACAGCAGCTCGCCGCCCTTCTGGTCGAGCACGATGCGGCTGTCCATGCCGCTGGCCACCTTGAAGCAGATGCGTGCCGGCATATTGCTCTTGATCAGGCCCGTGACCACGTTGGCCTGCGGACGCTGCGTCGCCAGGATCAGGTGGATGCCGACGGCGCGGGCCTTTTGAGCGATCCGCACGATCGAGGTCTCGACCTCCTTGTTGGTCATCATCAGGTCGGCCAGCTCGTCGATCACGAACACCATGAACGGCAGCTTGCGCGGGATCTTGGCCTCTTCCTCGGGAGTTTCGACGCCGAACCGCTCCTTCATCTCCTCCCACGGCATCTCGTTGTACGCCGCGATGTCCCGGCATCCGGCCTCGGCGAGCAGCTCGTACCGCTCGTCCATCTTGGTGACGGCCCATTCGAGGATGGCCGCGGCCTTGCCCATCTCCGTCACCACCGGGCACATCAGGTGCGGGATCTCCTTGAACTGGCTCAGTTCGACCATCTTCGGATCGACCAGCACCAGTTTGAGCTCGTTGGGCTTCTTGGTGTAGAGGAAGCTCATGAGCACCGAGTTCATGCACACCGACTTGCCCGACCCGGTCGTGCCGGCGATGAGCAGGTGCGGCATGCTGGCCAGGTCGGCGATGAGCGGCTCGCCCGAGGCGTCCTTGCCCAGGAACATCGGCAGGCGCATGCCCTGCGAGGTCTCGCTCTTGCTCATGAGCTCCTTGAGCCGCACCTTCTCCTTGTGCAGGTTGGGCACCTCGACGCCCACCGTGTCGCGCCCGGCCATGTTCGGCACGATGCGGATGTTCACCGCCTTGAGCGCGCGGGCCAGGTCGCTGGCCAAGGCCGTGAGCGCGGCCACCTTCGTGCCGGCCGCCAGGCGCAGCTCGTACAGCGTGATCACCGGCCCGCTCTCGACGCCGACAACCTCGCCGTCGATGCGGTATTCCTTCAACGCCCGCTCCAGGTTCTCGGCCTGCTCGCGGACATACGCCTCCATCGTCTCGGTGTAGTTGCCCTCGGGCTCCTCCAGCAGGTCGAGGCCCGGGAAGCGGTAGCCCTCGATGTCCACGACGCCCTGAAGGTCGCGCAGGTCCTCGTCGGTTGCGCTGCGACGCTCCTGATTGGCGAAGCGCACGGGCAGCCGGGCCATCTTGGCCCGCAGGGCCTCCGGATCGAACGACCTGGGCGCGGCCTCCTCCACGTCGTCGCCCTCGGCCGCGGCCCCAGCGTCGTCGTCCGCGCCCGCCGCGGCGGAAGCGCCCTTGCCGCGGGGCTTGGCCTCAATGGTCGAGTCGGCGCCTTCGCCTTCTTCTTCGCCAGACTCGTCGTCGTCGTAGGCTCCGCCGACCTTCGCGGGCGAGAGGGCCGCGCCGTCGGGGTCGAACGCCTCGGTCGCGCCCAGGCCGCCCGCGTCGGGGTCGATGGACTCCTGGCCCTTGGGCCGGCGCCTGGCCGGACGGGCGACAGCAATGCCGTCTGCGCCGGGGGCGTCGTCCAGATCATTCTCACGTGAGCGCGCGGTACGCAGGCCGCCGATCGTCCGCTGGTGACGGTGCTGCGCCGAGCGTGCCGCGGCGACCGCCCACCGCCCGCCGGTCGCGCCCGCGGCCGCGAGCGCGCGGCCGGTCCACACCGCCACGATGATCGCCCATACGTCCAGCGCCACCACCGCGCCGATGCAGAACGCCAGCAGCAGGACAAGAATGGTGCCCGCCGGCCCAAAGCTCAGGCCGAGCCGGTGAGCGCCCACCGAGCCAAGCAGGCCGCCGGGCAGCAGGGGCACCGGGCCCGAGCGCGGGAACGCGATCGCCTGGAACCCCGCGACGGCCGCGGCCAGCAGCAACGCGCCCAGCACCCGCACCGAAAGTTGCGGCACGCGCCGACCAGTCGAGGTGATGCCCAGCCACAGACCGCCGAGCAGCACGATCACCCACGCGCCGTAGCCGATCATCTGATAGGTGTAGAAGGCACACACCGCGCCCGCCTTGCCGCACCAGTTGTGCACCGGCGCGTTGGTCGGGAAGGTGGCCGTGCCCGGCGGATCGCCCGCGGCAAAGCCGATCAGGCTCAACGTCAGGAACAGCCAGAACGCCAGCGTCGCCACGCAGGCGATGCGCCGCCAGGCCAGCGAGCCCCCCGCCTCCGCAGGGGCGGAGCGACCCTTGGCGCTCCCCCGCGAGGCTGAACGAGCGGAATGACGGGGTGCGGTCGTCGAACGAACAGCGGACGCGCGAAGCGCGGTGGTGCCTTCCGTAATCACGCAGGGGATATCGACCGCGCGGGCGTCGGCCGGTCAGAAGTTGCGCCCCCCAACCTCCGGCCCCCAACCACCCACCCACCTCCACCAAGCCCCACGGCCGACCCGAACCCGCTGGCGGTGGCCACACCCGCCCGCGCGCTTGGCCAAGCCCGGCCAACACCGGTCGACGCGTCTCGAACTCAACCGTTCTGCCGATGCGCCGGGCCCGCTTCGCGCGATTGGCACGCCGGTTGCCATTGCCCCCCGTCCGAAGCCCTGTCCGGCGGCCCAGGACCCGAAAGGAGCATGTTCGATGCCCAAACTTCGCAACACCATCCGTGCCGCGACGCTCGCGGGCATGGTTGGCCTCGGCGTGGGCCTGACCCCACCCGCACTGGCCCAGCAGGACGACCGCCCGCTGCCCAATCACGGCAGCATGTCGGTCGGGCTCGACGACGTCGTCGCGGCCGTGCAGCAGTCGTTCCCCTCCGCCGACGTCTTCGATGCGGGCCTCTCTCGCCGGGGCGACCGGTGGGTGTACGTGGTCAAGACACTCCGCGGACAGACGCTCAGGACCGTCGCATACGACGTTTCCAGCGGTGAGCGGCTGGTCAATCGGCGTGAGACCGTTCGCGGCCGGCGGCTCGACCGGGTTCGCCAGCAGGTGAGGCTGCTCGACGCGCTCGCGACCACGGAGCTCGAAGCTATCCGGGCGGCGGAGACTGCCGCGCCGGGCGCCCGTGCCTACGAAGTCGAGCTCGACGATCTCAACGACCTACCCGCTTTTAGAGTGAAGCTGCTCGACGGCGAGCGACGGATCGTCGTGCTGGTGAGCGCGGCCGACGGGACCGTGCTGCCCATGCCCCGCGACGGCGTGGTGAACCTGAGCCTGGATGACGCCGCGAGCGTGGCCGCGGAGGTATTCCCGGGCTGGACGCTGGTCCGCATCGAGGTGAGCGACGACGGCGACTTCGACGACAGCGGTTCGTTCTACCACCTGCGCCTGGTGAGCGCCGAAGGCACACAGCGGCGCGACGTCAAACTCAACGCCAACACCGCTGGCGTGCGTCGCGACCGAACGCGCGGCGTGAACGGTGGTAACACCACTGAGTACGCCCTCATCGCGTCGAGCAGCCCGGCGGTCTCGTTCGGCTCGGCCGCCAAGGCCGCGGCCGACAGCCTCGCGGGCGCTCGGGTGCACGAGGTCCAACTGAAGATCGAAGAGGGCGTGCTCGTATACGAAGTGGAACTGACCTCCGGCGGCGTGAGGACCGAGGTGTATGTGGACGCGGCGAGCGGCGAGCTCTTCCCCGGCCAGCCCGGGGGCGGCAACCCCGGAGATGGTGTGGCCATCACCTCGGAAGCGGCCGCGGCGATCGCCCTGGCCCGATTCCCCGGCTCATCCCTGCGGGAGGTTTCCACAGACACCGAGGAGGGGGCCGCCGTGTACGAGGTCTCGTTGATCGTGCCCGGGGGAGGAGGGGCGCGGACGGACCTGAAGATCGACGCCCGCACAGGCGCGATCGTGCGGATCGACATCAAGCACTGAACGGCGCGCCCCGGCTGCTTCCGCGGGCGTGGTCGGAAAGGGAAAGCGGCGGCCGGGACACCGGCCGCCGCTTGTGTTTTTGCGTGGTATCTGGCTGGAACGCCGCAGATCGAGCGCCTCAGCGCTTGGCCGCGAGCAGGTCGCGGATCTCGCCGAGCAGCTTCTCCTCGCCGCTGGGCCCGGGCGGCGGGGTCGCGGGCTTCTCGGCCTCGAACCGCTTGCGGGCGGAGTTGAACATCTTCACCATGATGAAGATCACGAACGCCAGGATGGCGAAGTTGATCGCGACGGTGATGAAGTTGCCGTACGCCAGCACGGGGCCGACCTTGCGGGCACCCTCGAGCCCCAGCGGCGCGCCGGCCTTGGCGGCGGCATCAACCGCCTTGGCGACCTCGGTGTTCAGGGGCAGGTAGAGGTTGCTGAAGTCGGCCTTCCCGGCGATCCCGACCACCGGCATGATGATGTCGTCGATCATCGATTTGATGATGATCCCGAACGCCCCGCCGATGATCACGCCGACGGCCAGATCAATGACGTTGCCCTTGAGCGCGAACTCGCGAAACTCCTTCATGAATCCCACGGTTGACCTCCCTTGACTTGATGCGCCGGAAGTGCGCCGACGCCTCGCCCCCCTCTCCCGACAACCCACCCTCCCCCCAAAACGACCGTTGGACCCGGGGTTGAACCCCGGGCCCAACGGAATGTGAACGGACATCAGACCGGCGCGATCACCGGGGGACGTAGACGGTGATCTCGTCGTCGCGGACCGGTGTCTTGAGCTGATCGCAGGTCGTTTCGGAGATGACCAGCTTCTCGCCCGGGGTCGAGCACTTGACGGTCATCTTGAAGCTGCGGCGCTCGCCGGGCTTGAGGATGCCCGTGACGCCCGTGAAGGTCAGCTTGTTGCCGTTGATGGCCGGGGCCTTCGCGGCGTTGCTGCTCACGTAGGTCATGCCCTCGGGCAGGGTCACGACGACCTGCACGTTGGTCAGGTCGACCTGACCCTGGTTGGCGATCTCGTAGCGGTAATCGTGGTCGTCGCCGACGAGCACGACGCCGTCGTTGTCATCGAGCAGGGTGCCCATGTCGGGCGAGCCCTGAACGCTGAAGGAGCAGTTGGCGCTGACCGACTCGGCGCACGCGCAGCTCGCCGCGACGGCGTTCTGGAAGCTGCCCTGGCCGGAGACGTTCACGGTGCAGCCGACCTCCTTGCTCGCGCCGGGGGCCAGCGTTCCGACGTTCCACGTGACCTTGCCGCCGGCGAAGGTCCCGCCGTCGGTCGCGCTCACGAACGTCGTGCCGGAGGGCAGGTTGTCCTCGACGCGTGTGTTCGTCGCGGGGGCGTCGCCCTTGTTGGTCACGGTGATCTTGAAGCTGGCCGGCAGGCCGATGCGAAGCACGCCGGGCGGGCAGCTCTTGGTGATCGCCAGCTGCGGCGCCTTGACCATGAACGCCACCGTGTTGGACTGCGCCGAGAGGTTGTTGTCGGCCGTCGCCGTCGCGTTGTTGTTGTAGCTGCCGGTCTTGGCGGCCTTGACCGAGAACGTGCGGCTGACGGTCTGGCCCGCCGCGAGCGTGCCCAGGTCCCAGTTCATCCCGCTCTTACCGTCGGCGGTGACGCCCGCGGGCAGGTTGTCGGCGAGCTTGACGTTGGTCGCCGCGCCCGTGCCGGTGTTGCTCACGTCGATCTTGTAGGTGTAGGTGTCGCAGGGCGTGCCGTTCTCGGGTGTGACGCTCTTGACGACCTTGAGGGCCGGCTGAACAACGTTGGTCGCGCAGCAGAGGCTGTTGTTCCAGGTCGCGCCCATGCAGCCGCGGACCGAGCCAGTCGTGCCGGCGTTGGCCGTGACCTTCAGGGTCTTGCACTGGTGGGGAGCCAGGTCACCCACGGCGAAGCCGCCGCCGGTCATCGGGGGCTCCGACGACACGATCCGCGCGCCGTCCAGCGAGTAGTTCACCATCACGTTCTGCAGGGCCATGCCCGTGACGTTGCAGACCTCGATGTCGTACGTGAAGTTCGATCCGGCGATCACCTCGCGCGGCATGCCGCAACGCAGGCACAGGGCGCTGGTCGCGCGATCACCCGTCGGCAGGCAGAGCATGTCGCCCGTCATGACGGGGGCCGGCGCGGGCGCGGGCTTGGGCTGCTCGACGTGCCGGGGCGCGGGAGCGGGTGCGGGCGCGGGGCGGGCCGCGGCCTTGTAGTGGGCCCAGTCGTCGCCGCCCTCAGGGGCGACCCACGCGTGCGGCGCACGCCCGTAGGCCTCCAGCCCGGCGCCCTGCGGTTGCTCGTGGTTGCAGCCGCTCAGCGCGCCCGCGCCCGCGACAAGCATCGCGGCGACGCAGACCGGGGCCGCCAGATTCAAGAGTTTCATACCAAGTCTCCTTTGTGAGTTCGACAACGGACGAGCGAGCCACAAGACCCACGCCGCCCTCGATTGAAGCGTACCTCAAACCACGGACAGTTGACCACCGGGGCCGAACGTCCGTGTCCGACCGAACCAGGCCCGCAAAGCCGAATCGCACGCGGACCCGCTGCTTGAAAAAATCGACCCACGGCGCGAGCGCCCATGGCTCGGTGCCGCAAGCAGGGCCGAAAATGGGCCCAGAAGGTAGACCAGCATAGCCGGGGGGTCAACCGCTTGCATCTCCGATGATCGCGCAACTTCTCACCCGGGCACGCCGAACACTCGCATCGCCGAACGTTTCCCCATCATCGACCAAGTCGCGGACGGATCGGGCACTCAAACGCGCAAAGGTTGCGCAGACCCGATCCACACGTTTCCCAAGCATGGTTTGCTCCCGCCTGAGGTGGGTAGGTGGCAACGCACTTTGCCACTTCGCTGGCCCAGTTCTGGCAAACGCGAGCCGGCCTCAATCCCGTGGCGACTCCGGCGCCGCCACCGCCGGTGCCGCGCCTGCGCTTCCGCCCCATCGCCGCGAGTGCGATCGCGACCACCGACCCAACTTGGCCGCGGCGTCGTCCAGCAGCGTGTACGCCACCGGCGTGATGAGCAGCGTGAGCAACAGCGAGAGCATCTGGCCGCCGATCACCAGCACAGCCACGGCCCGGCGCTCCTCCGCGCCGGGCCCGGACCCGATCGCCAGGGGGAGCATGCCGCCCACGAGCGCGAGCGTCGTCATCAGGATCGGGCGCAGCCGGTCGCGGTTGCCCTGAATGACCGCCTGGGCGCGCGGCATCCCCGCGGCCCGGAGCTGGTTCATGTGGTCGACCTGAAGGATCGAGTTCTTCTTGACCACGCCGAAGAGCACGAGGATCCCCAGCGCCGAGTACAGATTGAGCGTCTGGCCGAACACCAGCAGCGAAAGGAAGGCGAACGGGACCGACAGCGGCAGCGAGAGCAGGATCGTCAGCGGATGGACGAAACTCTCGTAGTTGGACGCGAGGATCATGTACATGAACACGATGGAGAGCGCAAACGCGATCAGGAACTCGCCGAACGTGCGCTCCAACTCGCGCCCGCGCCCCAGCACCCGCACGCTGTAGGCCGGCGGCATGTCCAGCTTGTCCACCTCCGCGAGCATGGCCTTGATCCGGTCGGCCAGCGCGTAGCCCGGGCCCACCGAGCCGCGGACGTTCGCGGCACGCTGTCGGTCCAGCCGGTCGATGCGCGCCGCCGTCGGCACCGTGGCGAGCGTCGCGATGCTGCGCAACTCAACCACGCGCCCCACCCCCCCGCCCCCAACTCCCCCACCCCCGCCTCCCCCAGCTCCCCCAGCGGGCGAAGCGCCGGCGGGGATAAGCAGCCTCGGGAGCTCGGACGGGTCGGACCGGTCCGGTTCGCTCAGGCGGACCTGCACGTCGTAGTCCTCGCTGGTCAGCGGATCGCGGAAGCGAGAGACCTGGTCGTCGCCGCCGACGAGCAGGCGGAGCGCGGCGCCGATGTCCCTGGGGGTGACGCTCAGGTCCGCGGCCCGGTCGCGATCGATCTGCACGCGCAGTTCGGGCGTGGTCAGTTTGAGCGTGGTGTCCATGTCGGGCAGCCCGCCCAGCTCGTGCGAGCGCACGCGCAGCCGCTCGGTGTACTCGGCCAGTTTCTCCAGGTCGGGCCCGCGGATGGCGATGTCGATGTCGAAGTTGCCGCCGCCGATGTTGAACGCGGGGAACGGGCGCACCGAACAGCGCAGGTCGGGGTACTTGCGGAGCGTGCGACGGAGCTGCTGCATCACGTCGGACTGGGTGTAGTTGCCGCGGAACGCGGCCCCCGGATCGCCCTTGAGCAGCGAGCGGAACAGGCGGCCGAACGAGAAATACCGCTCCGCGTGCGGAGCGATCCGCACGTAGACGTCGGCGCGATTGACCTGCCCGAGGAACGACCCGCCAACGGACGCGAGCGTGAGACGCACGGCGGGGTTGGCGCGGACGTCCTGCTCGGCCTGACGCACGGCCGAGTCGAAGGCGGCGAAGCTCGTCCCCTCCGGCCCGTACATATTGATGCTGAACTCCGCCTCGTCGATGCCGGAGGGCAGGTAGTCCTGCCGGAGCATCCCGTAGAGCGGGATGGCCGAGAGCACGATCAGCGCCGCGACGCCGGCGGCGAAAAACCGGAACCGCATGACCAGCCCGAGCAGGCGCGTGTAGGCCGCGTCGATGTGCCGGTAGAAGCCGCGGCGCGAGGCCGGCGCACTCGCCCCCCCCCCAACCCCGTGCTCGCCCGTGCGGCCGCCGGGCGGGCGGAGCATCCGCGCCGAGAGCATCGGCGTGAGGGTGAACGACACCAACAGGCTCACCAGCACCGACACCGCGGCGGTGATGCCGAACTGGTAGAGGAACCGACCCGAGATCGAGGACATGAACGAAACGGGCACAAAGATCACCACCAGCGAGAGCGTGGTGGCGAGAACGGCCAGGCCGATCTCCGCGGTGCCGCGCCGGGCGGCCTCCCGGGGGGTGAGCTTCTTCTCCTCGACGAACCGGTAGATGTTTTCGAGCACCACGATGGCGTCGTCGATCACGATGCCGACCATGAGCACCAGCGCGAGCATGGTCACGCTGTTGAGCGTGAAGCCCAGCGCGTACATCACGGCGAAGGTCGAGATCGTCGACGCGGGGATGGCCACGCCCGCGATGAGCGTCGACCGCCACGAGCGCATGAACGCCAGCACCACCAGGCAGGCCAGGATCGATCCGAGCACCAGGTGGGTGTTGATCTCGTGCAGCGCGGCGTAGATGTAGTTGGACTGATCGCGGACGACCTGCATCCGCACGCCCCCGGGGAGCTGCGGGCGCAGGAGTTCGATCTGCCGCTTCACGGCCTCGATCACCTGGACGCTGTTGGCCCCCGACTGTCGGCGGACCTCCAGCGACACCGCGGGCTTGCCGTCCAGACGCGCCGCCGATCGCTGCTCGCGCGTGCCGTCTTCGGCCCGCCCGATGTCGCGCACTCGGACCGGGGCGCCGTTGACCACCGCGATGACGATGTCGTTGAAGGCCGCGGGGTCGGTAATGCGACCCATCGTCCGCAGCACCTGCTCGTTCTGGGCCCCGGTCAGGTTTCCGCCGGGCACGTCGGAGTTCTGCCTGACCACCGCGTCGCGAACGCTGGTCACCGGCAGGCCGTACGCCGCGAGCCGCTTGGCGTCGATCCAGATGTTGATCGTCCGGTCCAGGCCCCCCACGATGTTCACGTCGCCCACGCCGAAGCACCGCTCCAACTGCGGCTTGACGAGCTTGTCGGCCGTCTCGGTCAGTTCGCGGATGCTCAGCTCGCCCGACAGCGCCACCGACAGCACGGGCGACGAGTCGCTGTCGAACTTCGAGACGATCGGCGGATCGATGTCCTCCGGGAGTCGCCGGATGGTCGCGGCCACGCGGTCGCGCACGTCCTGGGCCGCGGCCTCGATGTCGCGATCCAGCCTGAACGTCGCGATCACGATCGACTGCCCCTGGCCTGAGATCGATCGCAGCTCGTCGATCCCTTCGACCGTGTTCACGGCCTCCTCGACCACCTGCGAAACCTCCGTCTCGACTTCTTCCGGCGAGGCCCCGGGCAGGGTGGTGCGGATGCTGACTGTCGGCAGGTCGACCGACGGCAGCCGATCGACGCCCAGGTGCGAGTACGCCGTCGCGCCCACCACGACCATCGCGAGGATGAGCATGGTCGCGAAGACCGGGCGTCGGATGCAGACCTCGGCGAGTTTCTGCATGTGGGGGTCGCTCCTACCGGACAGGACCGGCGGGTGGAAGTGGAAGCCAAACGAACGTCTCAGGGCGTCGCGGGCGGGCTCGCGGGAAGATTGAGGAACGGCGACTCCGGCACTTGGCGCCGGGGCGGGAGGTCGGAGAGGTCGAGCGTCGCGCCCGTAATCACCGGCGTGAGCCCACCGGTCGCCCGTACGGCCGCGAGGTAGGCGATCTTCGCCGTGTACTCCTCCCGGGCCGCTCGCAACTGCGACGAAAGCAGTTGGTCCTGCGCCGTGATCCGCTCAAGGTTTGTGCCCAGCCCGGCGCGATACGCGGCCTCGGCCTGCCGGAGCGCCTCCTGCGCGGCCTTGACCTGGTAGTCCAGTTCCTTCACCCGCGCCCGGGTCGCGACCAGGTCGGCGTAAGCCACGTCGACGTCGCGCCGCACCTGCCGGCGCGTGAGCGAGTTCTGCAGGACCGCTCGGCGGAACTCCGACCACGCCGTCCTCACGTCGGCGTCGATGCGCCCCGCCGAGAAGATCGGCAGGTTCAGCGTGAGCAGGCTCGTCCAGTCGCGATCGGTCGGCACCGTCTCCCGCGTCAGGAAATACTGCAGGTTCAGCGTGACCGTGGGGTAGTACCGCCCGATCTCGGCATCGACCGACTCTCGCGCCGCTCCCGCGGCGGCGGCCGTCGCGGCCAGGTCCTGCCGCCGGTGCGTGGCCAGCGCGAAGAGGTCGTCGGCGCTGGGCAGCGTTTCGGGCGGATCGAACCCGTCGGAGAGCGGGACCTTGCCCGCGTCGATGGTGGTCAGCAGCGAGAGCGCCGCCCGCGTGTTGCTCACGGCGTTCCTCGCGTCGAGGAGCGACACGCGCGTGTCCGAGGCCTGCGACTCGATCTGGGCCACGTCGAGCGGGCGGGCGAACCCGACCGCCTGACGCCCGCGGATGTCGCGCAACCGCTCCTCCTGCACCGCCAGCGACGAATCCAGCACCGAGACCAGCCGCTCGGCCAACAGCACGCCGTAGTACGACCGGGCCGTGTCCAGCAGCAGCGTCTCGCGCAGGTCCAGCAGCAGCCAGTGCTGCTGCTCGATGGTCAGATCGGCCGCGTTCACGCTCCGAAAGTCGCTCAGGCCGGTGAAGAGCGTGTACTGACCGCCGATCCCCGCGTCAAAGAGCGTCACGTCCGAGGAAGACCCGCTGCTGCTTCCCGAGCCGCTCGGCCCGGCTTTCTCGCGCCACGTCAGATCGCCGAACAGGTCCACCGTCGGCAGCAGCGACGCGAACTTCCGCTGCCGGTCGATGATCGCCTGAAGGTATTGCTCACCGCCGATGGAGAGCTGCTCGTTCGCGGCGTTGGTCAGGCGCGCCGCCTGCTGGATCGAGAGCGGCTCGCCCGGAGCGGGCGCCTGCCCCGGCGCCTGCGGCAGATCGATCCTGGATCGGTAGGCCGCCACCTCGGCGCGCTGATCCACCCGGCACGCCTGAAGCACGCACGCCAGGGCCATCGTCGCGCCGACTCCCCATCGATTCACGCCGCACCGTCCTTCCCGAGGCCGAACCGGAGCACGTTCAGCACGTGCGCTTCCAGCAGTTCGGGAGTCTGTCCGGGCGCAGGATAGAGCAGTGCTCCACGCACAAACGCGAGCACGAACTGGGCCGACAACTCCGGGCGCGGATCGGTCATCTCGCCCTGGTCGATCCCGTCGCGGATGATCCGTGCCACGAGCCCGCTCAGCCGGGCCCGGGTCGCCTGAATCTGCGGATCGTCCGGCGTCAACACGCCGCTTCGCATCACCCGGTACAGGTCGGGGTAGCGGGCGCCGAAACGCACCAACCCCCGGATGACCTCGCCCAGCCGGGACCATGACCCGGCGTCAGCGTCACACGCCCCGGCTTCCGCGGCCGCCACCATCTCCGCGAAGCCGTCGCGCACGAGGCTCAGGTACAGTTCCTCCTTGGACGCGAAGTAGATATAGAGGGTGCCTTTACCCACGCGGGCCGCACCCGCCACGTCGTCCAGCCGCACCTCGTGATAAGGGCGCGTCGCGAAGAGTTGCGTGGCCGCGGCAAGAATGTCACGCCGCTTGTCCGGGTCGAGTCGCTGCATGCACGGGGTTGGAGAGGAGGAGGGGGAGAAGGGGCGGGCGGGACAACGACAGGCAGGTCGCGGCGAGGACGGAAATCGAAACCCAATACCGACTTGTCAGTATTGCATACCGCCGCTCACTCCGTTTGCTGCGGCCTGGAGGCCGGATGACCCTTCCTCGCGTACTCGGGCTCGCATTCACCCTCGCGATAGTGGCCGCGATCGCCGCCTGCGGCGGGCGCGAGGGCTCGCGCGGTGCGGGGGGCGGGGGAGGTGCGGGGGCGGCAGGGGGGAATAAGGGGGGCGGCGGAGCACCGGAGGCGATCGAGGTCCGCCTGGGCGATGTCCAGCACCGCTCGCTCGAGGACTCCGTCGCCGTCACCGGCACCCTCTTCGCCGACGAGGACACGGTCGTCTCCGCCCGGCTCCCGGGGCGGATCGTCGAGGTGCTCAAGGACGTGGGCGACCAAGTGGCCCCCGACGAGAAGCTCGCGCAGATCGAGCGACGGGACTACGAACTCGCGCTCGACGAGCGACGGGCCGATTCCGCCGCGGCCCTGGCCAAGATCGGCCTGACCGCCCTGCCGGGCCCGGACTTCGACGTCGGCACGCTCCCGGCCGTGGTCAAGGCCCGGGCCGAGGCCTCCAACGCCGAGGCCAAGTTCGAGCGGGCCAGGCAGCTCTTCGAGCAGAAGCCCCCGCTCATCGCCGAACAGGACTTCGCCGACATCCAGACCGCCCGTGAGGTCGCCCGGAACCAGGCCGAGGTCGAACTGCTCACCACCCGGGCCCAGCTCTCGGACGCGCGGGCGATGGCCGCGGCCGAGGCCACCGCCCGGCAGCGGCTCGACGACACCGAGGTCGACGCGCCGGCGATCGAGGGCCGCCCGGACCTCCGCTACCGCGTGGCGGAGCGTCGGATCTCGGTGGGCGAGTTTGTCGAGGCCGGGCGCCCGCTGTTCCGGCTGGTCTCGACCGAGCGGATCAAATACCGCGTCCAGGTGCCCGAGCGGTACGGCGGGCGTGTGCGCCCGGGTCAGGTGGCGCGCGTGAGCGTCGCCGGCGGCGCGCGGGTTGAGGGGCGCGTGTCCCGCGTATCGCCCGTGGTCGATCCGGCCAGCCGCACGTTCGTCGCCGAGATCTCGCTCGACAACGCCGACGGGGCTCTCAAGCCGGGGTCCTTCGCCGAGGGGAGCATCGTGCTGGGCATGGACGACAACACGCCGATGGTGCCCGAGGGCGCGGTGGTGACGTTTGCGGGTGTCCGCCGCGTGTTCACCGTCGCTGACGGCAAGGCCGTCGAGCACCACGTCACCACGGGCCGGCGCGCGGACGGCTTGGTCGAGATCGTGGACGGGCTCGGGCCCGGCCCTGTCGTGGTCGACGGCGCGCCCGGGCTCAGCGCGGGCGCGCCGGTCAAGGTCCGCAAGGAATGACGGCCCGGGGGATCACGCCGCCAGCGCCGCCGCGATCACCGCCCGGGCGCCGCGGTGTTGCTCGTCGGGTGCTTGAGCCACGCCAGCACCTTCGCCGGGTCGTGGCCCTGCTCGATCGGCCCGAACTCGAACGAGCCCGAGTCGTGGTTGGCCGCGGCCTTGCCGTCGGGCCCGAGCACCGTGAAGTAGGGATAGCCCTCCTCGTTCACGCGGGCCCCGTAGCCCTCGGCCAGCGCGACGTTCTTGTCGTCGGGTATGCCGGTGTCAACATGCACCACCACGTACCGCTCGCGCAGCTCCCGCACGATCGCGGGGTCGCTCTTGAGCAGTTTGTCCAGCCGCAGGCACCACCCGCACCAGTTGCCGCCCCACTGGATCAGCACGCGCTTGCCGCCGGCGCGAGCCTCGACGAGCGCCGCGGCGATCTGCTCACGCGCGTCCGCGGTCTCGTCGTAGAGCTTGGCCTTGCTTGCGCCTTTGCGGGCCGGGCCTTCGACCGCCGGGACCGACGCCGCGCTCGGCGTGCCCGAGCCCTCATGCGGGTCGCTCCCGCCCGCGTGGCAACCCGCCGCGGAAACCGCCCCCAGCATCAACGACGCCAACACCCAGACGGCCGGCCTGCTGTCCATGATCGACGACTCCGAAATGGGGTTCCGGCGGGCCCGCTTCAGGCACATTCCTCGATGGAGCGTCCGGCGCCCGCGTGGGGCAGAGGTCGGCCGCGCCGGGCGGGGGGCTGCACAATTGGTTGTGGCGCGACGACGGCCGCACGATGCCTCCGGCAAGGAGCGATACAATGGGATCGATGCTCAATCTGCACGGCATCATCTTCGATCTGCCCCGCATCGCGGACGCCTGCCGCCGCGCGGGTGTGGTGCGGCTCTACATCTTCGGGTCGATCCTCACCGAACGCTTCCGCGCGGACAGCGACGTCGATTTCCTCATCGAAACCGACCCCCGGCGTCCGGTCGGCCTGTTTGCGTTGGGCGGGTTGCAGATGGACCTCTCCGAACTGCTCGGGCGCACCGTGCATCTGACGCTGCTCGGCGGCATACCCGCGCCGGAGCGAGCGGGCGTTCTGGCGAAGGCAAGGATGCTCGATGCCGCCTGACCCGGCGAGCCTGAGCGGCGGCGGAACACCCGCTCCTGAAGATCGCCCGCGCGTCGAGCACATGCTGAAGTGCTCGCGCGACGCGGGGGCAATCGTTGGGAACGACGATGCGGCCGCGCTCGGCGCCGACATGGTGCGCACGCGGGCGGTTGTGAACTGCTTCACCGAGATCGGCGAGGCCGCGGCGCGTCTGACGCCGCCGGGCCGGGCTCTCGTCGGCGCGGTCCCCTGGCGGCAGATCGTCGGCATGCGCAACATTGTCGTGCACGTCTATTGGGGCATCGATCTCGACGAGTTGGTCAAGACCACCCGAGACGACCTGCCGGTGTTGATCGCGGCGCTTGAATACGCACTCGCCGGGTGGCCGACCGAGCCGCCCGCCACGATCTGAATAACGCTCGCACGCGGTAAGCCGCCGGGCGTGCCGGGTGCAGAGGTGTGGGAGTAACTGAAGGCGGGATCGCTTCTCTCTCCCGCCCCGGTGGGCAGGGGAAGGAACGAGCGTGCGAATCGCGATGCGCTCCGGGCCTTTGGCGACGCTGCACTGGATCGGCAAGGAGGCCGTGGTCAACCACCACCGGGAGGTGCCGTACCGCCTGCTCAAGGACGACCCGAAGTTGCGCGTGGGTGAGGACGGCGGGGTGGGCTCGGGCGACCTGCTGGTGCAGGGGGACAACGAATCTGATCAAACGCGACCGCCAAGCCGCGGCCAAGCAGCAGCACGACATGTTGCTCCTGCCCGACGCGGTGACGCCGGAGGTCGTTGACCCGACGACGCTGCTTTCGTTCAAGGGCTCGCAGTACCCTGCCTCAGCGTGGAATACGCCGGGGATCCAGTTCAGGCATCACTACTTCTCCAAGTCCGCGGACATGAACGGCGACGAGGCGAGATGCGCGGCCGAGATCGACCGCTCTCCCGATCGAGCATTGGGTGCGAAATCTGACGCGCGCTGATTGTGCGTGCTGGCTGCAAACCACCACTGAAAATCTCTACCCCGAATTCGTGGCCCTCCGCAAAGATGGGAGAGTCGCCGCCGTCGAGTTCAGGGCCTTTAAGGACGTGAGCAACGACGACTCGAACGAGAAGAAGGCGATCGGCGAGGTCTGGTTCGCGAGGAGCGGGGGAGCCTGATTGTTTGCGATGGTGACCGAGCAGGACTACCAGTCGAAAGTACCCGCCCTGCTCACGGGTTGATTCGCCCCCCCGCCCCCCCCCCCCCCCCCCCCCCCCCCCCCCCCCCCCCCCCCCCCCCC
>CAZVZG010000022.1:0-29846 GCA_964630785.1 uncultured Phycisphaeraceae bacterium
GCAAAACAAGGCCCAAAGCGCCCGTAGCTCAGTGGATAGAGCGTCGGTCTTCGGAACCGAAAGTCGGGGGTTCGAATCCCTCCGGGCGTGTTGAAATCCTGGGCCCGTAGCCGGGCTCAACGGCCGCCGGCGGGCGGGCGGGCCTTGTGTTGGGGCGTTCCGGGCGATCGTACCGCCCGGCTGGCGTTCGCTACCATTGCTCCCCCTATGCCCAAGATCACCATCAACGGTCAGGTCTGCGAGTTCACGCCGGGTCAGATGATCCTGCAGGTGGCCAACAGCCGCGGCCTGGCGATCCCCCAGTACTGCTACCACGACGGGCTGTCGATCGTCGCGAGCTGCCGCATTTGCCTGGCGGAGGTCTGGCAGCCCAACCCCCGCAACAACGGGGCTCTGGAGCCCATCCCCAAGCTGGTGCCGACCTGCCAGACGGCCTGCGCCGAGGGCATGGTTGTCTACACCGACAGCCCCAAGTCCATCGCCAACCAGAAGGCGGTGATGGAGTACCTGCTCATCAGTCACCCGCTGGACTGTCCGGTGTGCGACCAGTCGGGCGAGTGCTTCCTGCAGGACTACAGCTACGAGTACGGGCGCGGCGTCTCCCGCTTCGAGGAGACCAAGGTCAAGAACCCCAAGAAGGACGTCGGGCCCAACGTGATGCTGTACGCCGATCGGTGCATCTTGTGCACGCGGTGTGTGCGCTTCACGCGCGAGGTGAGCGGGACCTCGGAGCTGAACCTCATCGGCCGCGGCAACAAGAACGAGATCGACATCTTCCCCGGCGTGCCGCTGGACAACGAACTGTCGGTGAACGTGGTGGACCTGTGCCCGGTGGGCGCGCTGCTCGACAAGGACTTCATGTTCACGCAGCGCGTCTGGTACCTGAAGGAGACTCCGTCGATCGACGGCCTGACCGCCAGCGGCGACAACCTCTCGATCCACCACAACGACGGCAAGATCTATCGCTTCAAGCCGCGCACAAACATGAAGGTGAACCGCTGGTGGATCACCGACGAGGTCCGCTACAGCTGGAAGCACGTGCACAGCGAGGGCCGATTGCTCACCCCGTACCGCCGGCAGCACGGCGTTCAGGTCGAAAGCGACTGGATGCGGGCGATGCGGGACGCGCTGGCCGGCCTCAAGGCCGCGGCCGGCAAGGGCCGCATCGGCTTGCTGGTCAGCCCGATGCTCACCTGCGAGGACGCGTACCTCCTGGGGAAGATGGCGGTGTCGCTGGACCCGCGCGCGGTGCTGGCGGTGGGGCCCGTGCCTCGGAGCGGCGAGGACAAGGTGCTGCCCGCGGGCTTGCCGGAGTCCGATCCCAAGGCGTTCAAGATTTTCGCGGAGAAGGCCCCGAACGCCCGCGGCGTGAAGCGTGTTCTTGAAGCGCTGGCGCAGACTCCGGCGAGCAAGGGCGGGAGCGTGGCGTCGTTCGAGCAGTTCGTCTCGCAGTGCCGATCAGGCGGCATCGCGGGCGCGATCCTCACCGGCAACTACCCGAGCGATTGGGTCACCGACGACCTGTTCAAGGCCCTGGAGGGCCGCTTCACGCTCGTGATCGACACGCTCCAGAGCCGCCTCAGTGGTCGCGCCGACGTGGTGCTGCCCGGCGCGACCTGGACGGAGAAGGCCGGCACGTTCCAGAGCGCTCGCGACATGCTCCAGGCGTTCGAGGCCGCGATCCCTACGGTCGGACTGAGCAAGGCCGAGGGCCAGATCGCGCTGGACCTGATGGCCGTGGCCGCGGGCGCGCACAGCGCGAGCGAAGAGGCCCGCACGTTCGTGGTCAACCCGGACAAGCGCGGCCAGGTGCCCCAAGGCGTCCACGTGGCCAACCCGGTGGGTCGCCTGTTCAACGCCGCCGACACACGCCTGGAGATGTCGGGCCTTGGCCCGACCATGTCCGCATTCGCGGTCGAGGTCTCGCTGCCGTGGGTGGACGTGGCGAGGGAGCCCGACATGGAAGTGGTCGAGCTGTAGCGCACCCACCTCCTCCCAACGGGCCGTATCGCCCGCGGCCGGAGACCGCCGACCATGCACGTTGTCGTGGGACTCATCATCGCGATCCTGATCATCGGCACGATCGCGGCCGTGTTGTGGTGGAACATCTCTGCCCGGGCCGCGCCGTACGCGGACGAGTCCCACAAGCACCGCGCCAAGCGCGAGCGTGAGGCTCGCGAGCGGCGCGAGAGCACTGTGGTGATCGGGCCGCTTACCCGCGATTCGGACCGCAAGATGCCCTGACCGCGGAAGGGCCCCGTTCACGCCATGCCGCGGTACAAGCTCACCATCGCCTACGACGGGACCGAGTTCTGCGGCTGGCAGAAGCAGTTCCCGCACGCAGACGCCGTGACGGGGGCGCCGCGGATGGACGAGCCTCCGGCACACCCTGATGAGACCGACGAGCGGCCGCGCGTCGAACTGCGCACTGTCCAGTCGGTGGTCGAGCGGGCGGTGCGAGTGGTCGTGCACCAGCCGGTGGTGATCCACGGCGCCAGCCGCACCGACTCGGGCGTGCACGCCAACGGCCAGGTCGCGGCGTTCTCGACGATCGTCGAGGAGGACGCCCGCGGACGCGGTGGATGGCCGCTGGAGCGGGGCATTGCGGGTCTGGTCCGCGCGATCAACTCGCGCTTGCCGCGGGACGTGCTCGTGCTCGACGCCGAGCCCGTCGCCGACGATTTCGACCCGATCGGCGACGCTGCGAGCAAAGGCTACTCGTACTCGATCTGGAACGCGGGCGAGCGCACGCTGTGGGACCGGCGAACCAGCCTGCACGTCTGGCAGCCGCTCGATCCGGACAAGATGCGCGCCGCGGCGGAGGTGATCGTGGGCGAGCACGACTTCGCCGCCTTCGCGGCCGCGGGCCACGGCCGCGCAACCACCGTGCGAACGGTCCACGGCTGCACCGTGGATTCAATCTCCCCCTCCCAGAGGGAGGGGGCCGGGGGGATGGCAGAATCCGCACCCACACCGATCATCGATCGGCAGGCATCTTGCGCAGAGGCGTCCAAAGCGCCCGTCAACGCGCCGATCTCGCCGTTGCGAACCAGAGCACCCGCGCAACTGCTCCGCGTCTCCGTTTCGGGCTCCGGCTTCCTCTGGAACATGGTGCGCATCATCGCGGGCACGCTTGTGGAGGCGGGCAAGGGACGGCTCTCGCCGGACGACGTGCGGGCCGCGCTCACGACCGGCGACCGACGCCGCGCCGGTCCGACGCTCCCGCCGCACGGCTTGTGCCTGGAGTGGATCCGGTATCGCGAATCGCGGCCGCCTTACCCTTGACCGGTGCCAAGCCCGCGTCCCAACCGCTCGCGGCCCCGGCGGCTGCTCACCGCGGCGGCTGCGTTCACGCTCGTGGCGTCGGTCTTCGTGGGGTTCGCCTCGGGCTTCTGGCACTACGAATGCCGATGGTGGGACGGCAACGGGTTTTCGTGCCGCTACTTCAGTATCGCCCGCGGGCGCATCGAGGCCGGACGCACGGACCTGTTCCGCGTCATGGACGCCGGCCCGGCAGAATCTCTGAAGTATCAGCCGGAAGTTTCGTGGCGATGGCGGTGGCGTAGGTGGGCCGATCGCCCGATGGTGTTTTTCAGGCCCTATTGGGCCGCACCCGACATGAACTTGGATTGGATCGTGAGCATCCCGCTCTGGATCCCGGGTGTGCTGAGCGCCGCCGTGCTTGTACCGCCAGTGCTCAGGACAGCGCGCCGGCGCCGGCGTTTCAAGGCCGGGCGCTGCCCGCGGTGCGGCTACGACCTCGCCGGGCTTGCGCCCGCGGCCGTGTGCCCCGAGTGTGGCCGGTCGCCCGCCGAGTGACGCGAAGCGGTACGCTATCGGCGCATGCGCATCCTCCACATCTCCACGCGCCTCATCCTCGGCGGCTCGCAGGAGAACACGGTGCTCTCCTGCGAGGGACAGGCCCGGCCGCCCCGGGGGCACGAGGTGCACCTGGCGTTCGGGCCGATCTACGGGCCCGAGGGCTCGCTGCTCGGGCGCGTGCAGAGCTTCCGCACCGACGATGGCCGCGGCATCGCCACGCACGTCGTTCCCCACCTGCTCCGCGAGATCGACGTTGTGGCCGACCGCAAGGCCTACAACGAGCTGCGCCGGCTCGTCCGCGAGCTAAGGCCCGATGTTGTGCACACGCACTCAAGCAAGGCGGGCATTGTCGGGCGTGCGGCCGCGTGGCGGGAGATCGCCTCCGGAGGTATCGGCCGGGCCGCGATCGTTCACACGGTCCACGGCCCGCCGTTCCACGCCAACCTGCCGTGGCACATTAACCGCCTGTACACCGCCGCAGAGCGGTTCGCGGCCAGGCGCTGCCACGCGATCATCGGTGTGTGCAACGCGATGGTCGAGCAGTTTGTCGAGCGGAAGATCGGTCGCCCCGAGCAGTACCACACCGTGTACTCGGGCATGGAAACGGAGAAGTTCCTGCACGCCGCGCCGGGAGAGACGCGCGAAGAAGTTCGGTCGCGTTTGGGGTTCGCACCGGGCGACTTCGTGATCGGTACCGTCGCGCGCCTGGCCGAACACAAGGGGCACGACGACCTGCTCGACGCGCTCAGCGACGATCTGCGATCGCGCCGCGAGTGGAAACTCCTCTGGGTGGGCGACGGTTGGTGGCGCGAGCGGCTGGTGGCGCGGGCGAGGGCGATGGGGATCGGCGTGTCGGAGCTCGATCTCGCTGCCGCCCCGCCCAACCCGAACGATCCACCTCAAACCGCTCAGTTGCTGATCGTCGGCCTGGTCGCGGCCGAGCGTATTCCGGGGCTTGTGCGCGCGATGGACGTGCTGGTCCACCCGAGTTATCGCGAGGGCCTGCCCCGCACGGTGCCGCAGGCGCTCCTGTGCGGCACCTGCCCGATCGCTTACGACACCGACGGCACGCCGGAGGTGTGCAAGGAGATGAAAACCGGGCGGCTGGTACCCACGGGAGACCGGGTCGGTCTGCGCGACGCGATCCGCTGGGCCGCGGACAACCCCGTGCCCCGGGCCGCGCTGGCCGCGCGGGGTCGAGAGGAGTGCCGGGTGAGGTTCGACGCGGAGCGGATGGTGGACGAGTTGGAGCGGGTGTACCGGCAAGTCCTGGACGACGGAGATCGGCGCTGAGCTTCGGGCGACTCGGCCCCGACAGTGCGCACAGGCCCCGATCAGCCGGGAAGTTCATTTCTTCGGTGCTTCAACCTTCGGCTGCTCGGGCTGCTTGGGCGGCTGCTCGGTTCGCTGCTTCTTGTCGGCCGCGATGATCTGTTTGAGCACGTCCGTGGTCAGCTTGTCCTCGTCGCTCTGCGGAAAGCCCTGCCAGCGGCACACGCCGGTCGAGTCGATCACCATGACGTGCGGGATGCCGACGACGCCGATCTGTCCCTTGGTGGACTCCTTGCCGCGTGTGTCCACCGCCATCGCGTAGCCGACCGGGTGGCTCTTCATGAACCCCCGCACTTTCGACTCGGGCTCATCGCTGACGCCGATGACGACAAGGTTGTTCTTGAACTCCTTCTGCCAATCGTTGAGCTCTGGGATGAGTGCGCGGCAGGGCGGGCACCACGTGGCCCAGAAGTCGATGAGCACAACCTTGCCCTTGCGGTCCGGCTCTTCGTTGAGCCACTTCTCGACCTTGAGCTCGGGGGCCTTCTTCCCGCGGAAGTCGTTGGCCGCGTAGAGCTTCTTGGTCTTCTTCGCGGGGAACTCGGCCTTCACGGGCGGCTCCGCGGCGGGCTTGGCCTGATCGCCCGCGCCGGTCGAGTCTTTGTTCTCCGAAGCCGATTTGGCCGGATCAGCGGTTTGGCCCGCGGCCGCCGCGCCCAACACGCCCAAGCCCACGAGTCCGACCGCCAAGTAGTGACGCCACGCATTCATCATGCACACTCCACACCGGTTTGAGCCGGGCCGTTGGTTGACCACCGCCGCCTCTTCGTCTCGAACTTTATCGCCGATCGTTACCGGCGAGTCGGCCGAGAGTTCCGGACGCGCACCGACGGCATGGCTTCCGGTGACGCCGCAGGCCGCGAGCACGAGTCGTTTTGGTTGCTGTTTGGGATTGCGTGTGGCGGGGGCTCGCCCCGTCGTCCTGCGCTCGGGAGACAAACTACAGGACCTGCCTGGTCCCAAAGCCCAACCCCATCGCCCGCTTGGCCATGTACAGCGTCTCCTCCGCGACGGTGTTGGCCTTCTTCACGCCGCGCCGGATGACGTCCATCACGATCGCGTCGCCGTCGGGGCCGTCGAGTTTGGCGCGGCGCAGGCGCATGGGCTCGATCAGGGCGTTGATCGTCTCGCCGAGTTCCTGCTTGATGTGTCCGTCGCCGATGTTGTCGCCTCGGGTGTAGCGGTCTTTGAGTTCGGCCGCGCGGGCGGGGTTGGCCGCGCCGATGAAGGCGTCCACGTATTGCATGAGCACGTTGCTCGGGTCGCCCGGCTCGGTGGGGCTCTGGCGGCCGGTGGTGATGCGGTTGATCTTCTTCTGAACGTCCTTGGCGCTGTCGTAGAGGAAGATCGCGTTGCCCAGGCTCTTGGACATCTTGTTCACGCCGTCGAGCCCGACCAGGCGCGCGATGCGCCCGACCTTGGCCTTGGGGATCGGGAACACGCCGCCGGCCTTGGCGTGCTCTTCCGCCGGCACGCGGTTGCCCACGCCGCAGTAGAGCTGGTTGAACTTGAGCGCCACGTCGCGGCACATCTCGATGTGCGCCTCCTGGTCCTCTCCCACGGGCACGAGCTCGGGGCGGAACGTCAGGATGTCGGCGCACTGGCCGACGGCGTACATGGGGAAACCGAACGGGTACGTCTCGCCCAGGCCCTTGGTCTCGATCTCGGTCTTGAGCGTCGGGTTGCGCATCACCTTGTTGAACGGGATGAGCATGGCGAAGAGGAACGTGAGCTCCGCGATCGCGGGAATCTCGCTCTGCAGGACGAACGTCGAGCGGTCGGGGTCGAGCCCGACGGCCAGCCAGTCCTTGACGATGCCGATCGTGTTGGCCCGCACTTCGGCCGGTTTCTCGGCCAGCGTGGTGAAGGCGTGGACGTTGGCGATGAGGAAGTAGCAGTCGTACGCGTCCTGCAGTTTCAGGCGGTTTTCGAGCGAGCCCACGTAGTGGCCCAGGTGCAGGCCGGTGTGCGTGGGCGTGTCGCCGGTGAGGATGCGGGGCTTGGAGGAGGCGGTCATGAGGATGGGAGGGTAAGCCGACTTTCCGCAATCTTCCGCCACAATCAGGGTGGATTGAACCCGACCGGGTGTTCCGGGACAATGGCGAGCGTGTCCCGACGGCGGACCCTCACTCCCGGAGGCATCACATGCGTTGCACGTTTGCGGCGGCCCTCCTGTGCATCTCGATCATGGCCGGGTGTCATCGGAACGGCGGTCCGGCCGCGCGGGCGTCCGAACATCCCCAACTCTTCGACGGGCTCGGCTCGCACACACGCACGGTCACCACTTCATCGCGCGAGGCCCAACGCTACTTCGATCAGGGCCTGACGCTGGCGTACGCCTTCAACCACGACGAGGCGATCCGCTCGTTCACCGAGGCGGCGCGCCTGGACCCGCACTGCGCCATGGCGTGGTGGGGGATCGCGCTGGCCAACGGCCCGCACATCAACAACCCGGCCATGACGCCCGAGCGCTCCGCCGCGGCCTGGGCCGCGCTCACGCGGGCCCGCGCGGAATCCGACGCCGGCCACGCGACCCCGACCGAGCGCGAGCTGATACGAGCGCTGAGCGCCCGCTACGCCGACCCCGCCCCGCAGGATCGATCCGGACTCGACGCCGCGTATGCCGACGCGATGCGTCGGGTGTGGAAGGCGCACCCGAACGACGCCGACGTCGGCTGCCTCTTCGCCGAGTCCCTGATGGACCTGCACCCGTGGGACATGTGGGAGAACCGCTGGTCGGGGGCGCCCAACGCCGGCGCGCCCAAGGCCGGCACTCCGGAGGTGCTCGCGACGCTGGAGGCGGTGCTGACGATCAACCCCGAGCATCCGGGGGCGAACCACTACTACATCCATGCCGTCGAAGCCTCGCCCCAGCCCGCGCGTGGCACCGCCTCCGCCGATCGGCTCCGCACGCTCGTGCCGGCCGCGGGCCACCTCGTGCATATGCCCGCCCACATCGACGTGCGCGTGGGCCGGTGGGATCAGGCCTCCGAGGCCAACCGCAAGGCGATCGTCGCCGATACGAAGTACCGCGCCCTCTCGCCCAAGCAGGACTTCTACCGCGTCTACATGGCCCACAACGACCACTTCCTCGCGTGGTCATGCATGATGCAGGGTCGGCACGCCGAGGCGCTCGCGGCCGCCCGCGCGATGGTCGCCGGCATACCCGACGATTACATGCGCCAGAACGCCGCGCTCGTCGATCCGTACACCGCCATCGTTCTCGAAGTTCACATGCGGTTCGGTCGCTGGGACGACATCCTGCGAGAGCCCGAGCCGCCCGCCGACCTGCCGATCACGCGGGCGCTTTGGCGGTTCAGCCGCGCGGTGGCCTACGCGGCCAAGGGTGACGTATCCGACGCGCTCGCGGAGCAGGCACTATTCCGCGAGCAGGCCGCGGCCGTCCCGTCCGCAGCCATGATGGCCATCAACCCAGCGCACACCGTCCTCGAAATTGCCGACAAGATGCTCGATGGCGAGATCGCCTACCGCCAGGGTCGAACCGAAGATGCGGTCCGTTCGCTCCGCGACGCCGCGGCCGTCGAAGACGGCCTCCGGTACATGGAACCGCCGGAGTGGGTCCAGCCCGTGCGTCACCCGTTGGGCGCAATCCTGCTCCACGCCGGGCGCTACGACGAGGCCGAGCGGGTGTACCGCGAGGATCTGGCCCGATGGCCGGGCAACGGCTGGGCGCTCTTCGGGCTGGCCGAGTGCCAGCGGGCCAAGGGCGACACGGCCGCGGCCGAGCGCACCGAAGCCCAGTTCGGGCTCGCGTGGGCCGACGCGGACACGCCGATCCGGGCGAGTTGTCTGTGTGTGCAACCCAAGGAGTGAGCCGGGGCGGTCACGGTCGCGCGCCCCGGTCTGCGCAAGAACGGCGACTACTTCCGCCTCACCGCGATCAGATCGAACAGCGGCGGCAGGTACACATACGCGCCCGGCGTCCGCGCCAACTCTTCCCATTCGGCCCACCACGCCGCGCGGTCTGCTTCGGTGAGCAGGCCGAGCTCGACGAGCACGGGCAGGAAGTTCTGCCAGAACGATTGTGGCCAATGCCACATGGGCTCACCGGGACGGGCGAGGCGCTGATTCACCGCGAGGTGTTCGATCGTGAAACCCATGCCTTCGAGCATCGCCGGCAGGCGGCCCATGATGTCGGGGTCGCCGCCGCGGGCCCGCCACGCCTCGGCCGTGGCCCGCAGGGTCTTGGTGAAGGCCGGGCCCCGCGGCGCACTGGTCATTGCTTCGTAGTTGAAATAGTCTTGAACGACGAACCGGCCGCCGGGCTTGAGCGCCCTGTGGACGCCGCGGACGACGGACGCGGGGTCGCGGACAAAGCACATCAGCCAGCGCGCGTACGCGGCGTCGAAGAAGTCGGCGTCGATGCCCTTGGCTTTGGCCAGGAGCAGGGCGTCGGAGACCACGGTGCGGACGTTGCCCATGCCCCGCGCGGCCGCCTGCGCTCGCAGGTGGTCGAGGTACATGGCCGACTCATCCATGCCTACGACCTCACCGCGGGGGCCGTCGCCCGAGAGCGCGCCCACGAGCCGCGCCAGGTCGAGCGTGCAGAAGCCCGGGCCGCAACCGAGGTCGAGGACGTTCCAGCCCGGCTGGATACCCGCGCGCTTCCAGAGCGCGTGGGCCGCGTCGGTCCACAGCGCGTGCTGCAGGCCCAGTCGCTCAAGCTCGGCGGCGTTGGCGCCGAGGACGTATTCCGGTGTGGATGAGGACGGGTTGGGGCGCGCTGAGGTCATGCGCGAGGGTACACCGATGCTCGGGTGCATGACGAGGCACGCGGGGCGGGAGGGGGGGCGCGGCCATCATCGCCGGTATTCGATCTCGATCTTCGCGGGCGTCTGCTGTAGCGAGATCAGCCCGTCACGGATAGTTACAGGCGCGCCGTCCACGCTTGCAGCGGCGATGAGGTCGGGGTTTGGGGGGCTGAACGAAAGGCCGCCGTCGGGTTGACGCAGGCCGCCTGCGACGCTCACGGTGACGGTGCTTCCGCCGCCCGTGGTGGAGAACGACAGTGGGCCAAAGTGTGTGCGCAGTCCGCGGACCCGCACGCCCTCGTCGCTCAGCAGCCACGCGAGCGGGAGCCCGGCGCCGATCACCATCGACCGCTCGCGGTCATTCTCATACGCGAGCATAGACCGGAACGCGTTGATGAAGTCGGACCCGACCCATGTGTGCGGCATGTCGCCGATGAACCCCGCGTGGCGCGGGTCGCGCCACACGACCTCGGCCCAATGGTTCCAGCCCGCGGGCCGGCTGTCGTGGAAGAAAAAATCGGAGAGTTCAAGGGCCCGCTCGCGCCAACCCAGGCGGAGCATCGTCCCGACGGTGCGCCACTCGTAGGGAGTGTAGTTCACCCAGTGGGCCTGATCGCCGCTGGCGTCGCGCCGGGCGGTCACGAAGCTCCAGTACCGCTCGAAGGTGTCGCCGAGCGCGGGCTGCGGGATGTTCCCTAACTCGTCGCACGGCCACACGCCGATGGTCGTGCTGGTGGCGTCAAAGTCGCCCAGCTCGGCACACCCGGGGATGTAGTCGATGTGCTTCATCTTCATCGCCAGGCGCATCGAGCCGTACAGCGTGGTGCGGAACGAGTCGCGCATGGCGGCCAGGCGTGACGCCTGCTCCTGCTCGCCCAGCACAAGGGCCATGGCCGCGCCGTCTTCGAGGCCCTTGAGCGTCCAGAAGTCGTCCCAGTACGAGTGCATCGGCTTGGCCGAGTAGCCCTCGTGGCTGATCGATTCGGGCATCAGACCGTACAAGACGCGCTTGGCGTCCGGGCCGTCGCGATACTCGTCGGTCATGCGCTGTGATCGCAGATGTTCGATGTAACCGGCGGCCTTGACCACTCGCTCCCAGTGACGGCGCAGGAACGCGACGTCGCCGGTGTAGCGGTAATAGTTCATCACCGCGTAGATGTACTCGCCGTGGCTGTCGTTCTCGGGCACGGGGTCGGGCCCGCGCCGGTCCACGCAGCAGGGCACCTTGCCGTCGGCGTATTGGTACGGCCCGAACCAGTCGAGGAAGTCCCGCACTTCCTCCGAATGCCCAA
The DNA here is from genome assembly GCA_964630785.1 of uncultured Phycisphaeraceae bacterium. GTDB lineage: Bacteria > Planctomycetota > Phycisphaerae > Phycisphaerales > UBA1924 > JADLCX01. The sequence goes on from CAZVZG010000022.1 coordinate 11,219, forward strand.
AGGCCAGCAGTGCGGAAGACGTGAGCGCGCCGTCGCGGATCCACGTCCGCTCATAAGACCGCGACCCGGGCTGGATGCCCGGACCGTCGCGGTTGATCAGGATGTAGGCGATGTTGCTGCGGACCGCGTCCCACCAGCGCGATGCGCTCGCGGGCAGTCGGACCTCGACGCGGTTGAGCTTGTCGTGCCACTCGGCCCTCACCGCGTCCAGCCTCTTCTCGAACGCGGCCGCGCCCTCATCGGTGGTATTCGGCCCGCCGAAGACCACGGCCAGATCGAGTGTGTTCTGCGCGTGCATCGGCCAGGCGACGACCACGGGCTTGGTGCCGCCGGCCGGGAGACTGAACGGGAACGCCATCGCCGCCGAGGCCAACGCTTGTGGGTCGTGGACCTCGCTCTGCCGGGGCGGATTCCCGGCGGCCAGATATTCGACGACCTCGCCCTGCGCGATCGCCGACGCGCCCACGCTTGCCGGAGGAGTCAGTGGGGCGAGCAACCTCCCATCGATCGACAGCCCCGCCGCGCTCGCGGCGATGTTCTCGACGTGCGATGCGCCGCCCGGCGTGTTCAGGAACTGGTACACCGGGTTCACCTGCATCGGCCTCGCGGCCAGAAACAGCGTGCCGTTCTGCGGAAGGACGCCCGTGTTCGTCAGCGTGTATCGCGCGAACAAGACCCCCTCGCCCCGCTTGAACGGCGGGGCGTCGTCCACAAAGCAGGTGATGTCGAGCCGCAGGCCGACATCGCCGCCGCGTTGCGAGACCTCGCGCCGCACGGTGGGGATCGGCAGGTATCCGCCGTCGAGTGACTGCGTGTTGACGCACTCGTTCCAGGTGAGCAGCCGACCGCCGCTGAACACGAGCGGCTCGAGCGAAGGCCCCTGCTTGGCGAGCTCGATCGCCCCGTCCTCGCCGATCAGGGCTTCCTCGGTGTCCGCGTCGGCGCCGACGACCGTCCAGTACGCGCCCTCGCCCAGCCAGTATCGCGGATACCAACCCCGTGGCGCTTCCGCCGCCAGCGCCTTGAACAGCTCGTTCGGCGAATCGCCGAACGACGGGGGAAGTATTCGGACGGTTCGGAGCGTCACCGGGCCCGGGCTCTCACAGACCACGCGGATTCGGCGTGCGATCGCGCTGGGCGTCACCAGGAAATCGCTCCCGCCGTTCCCGCCCTTCACGGTCGCCAGCGTCGTCCACTCCCCGCCATGCTCGCCCTCGAGCCGGTAGTCGCTCGCGAATGCGCCTTCGCCCCACCCGAGCTCCACGCCGCCGAACTCACGGGGCTTGCCGAAGTCAATCGTCGCGGCGGGAGAGGCGTCGGCCTTTGCGGAGGTCCACCCGAGGAACCCCTCGGGGTTGATCGCCAGCGGGCTTTCGTCCGAGCCGGCGTGCGAGGAGACCTCGACCCGCGCCGTGCCGTCGTAGGGCTTCACCGCCGGGAGCGCCCCGAACGAGAGGTCGTCGATCCACACCGTCCCCTTGCCCCCGCTAAAACTGGTCACGACAATCTCAACGGCGTCGATATGCCGGAGCGGCGTCCCGCCGCTGGGGCCCCAGGCGAAGTTGAACAGGCGTTTGGGCAGCGTGACCTCGCGCCAGGCCGCGGGGAAGTCGTAATCGCGCTGGTTCACCCACCACACGCTCTCGCCCACCCGCCCGTCCGTTCCGACCGACTTCTCAACGAGCTTGAACTCCAGCGTGTTCCGCGGCCCCTCGCCGCGGATGCGGAATCGGAAACGGAAGTTCTCGGGCACGTCGAGCGGGGGCGAAAAGTCGTGACGGACGATGCCGTAGCCGGACCCGCGCGCGAAGTCGTAGTCGATTCGCAGCGAGCCGCCGCTCGGCCCGGGCTCGGAGGCGATCTTCAGGTCCACGCCGTCTGACGGCTGCGCCCGCCAACCGCTCCCGCTGTCAAAGGGTTCCGTCCAGCGCGGCTCATCGGCGCGGGCCAACGCCGGCGCGAGCATGGCGAACGCCGCGAAAAGGACGATCAAGGTGAGCCGTCTCATCTGGAGATCAGCTTATCGCGGGGTATGTCGGCCGGATAGCCGCGGAGGCCTCGACTCGGAAGCGACCATGAACGTATGCCGCGAGCCGCCCCGATTGAGCGAGGAGGCCCGCGGCGGGGATCAACCTCAGCAGCCCGTGAAGTAGAGGCTGAGGTAGTCGAAGATGTCCTGCACGGTGACACCGCCGGAGTTGTTGATGTCGGCGGAGGGGTCGCTCGCGAAGTACGCGGCGAGGAAGTCGAAGATGTCCTGGACCGACACCGCGCCCGAGCCGTTGAAGTCGGCGGCGCACGGCGCGGCCTCGTGGGCGTCCACGTCGTCGTAGAACACCGTGCCGCGGGCGCCCGCGTCGTAGTCGTTGCCGAAGCGGATGCACAGCACGCTGAACTTCGCGTCCGGGTTCACCGGCGGCAGCGGCCAGAACGGCTGACCGTTTGCGTCCAGCTCGAACTGGCTCTGGTGGAACACGCCCGTGTAGTGCAGCCACTGGCCGTTGGTGTGCACGCCCGCGCCGCCCGGTGTGGTCACCGCGACCAGCCCCGGGAACGAGGCCGGGTTGTCGGGATCGACGAAGAAGAAGTCGAAGCCCTGGTACACGGAGTTGTTCGCGGTGCGCCGGAACTCGAGCTTGAGCCCGGCCCGCTGGCCGACGACCGGGTCCGTCGCCGGGATCATGAACCACGTGCTCAGCTCGATGTCCGGCCCGTTCGGCGGGTCGAACGTGTAGGAAACATTGTTCCGAGGGCTCACGGGGTCGAGTGGGTCGGTGAGCGCATCGCTGGAGAGGCCGACGAACTCGGTGCCGGGGATTCCCGACATGGGCGTGAGGTCGATCACCGCCACGCCGCCGTGGGCCGCGGGCAGGTCGGGCGTCAGCCCGTCGCCAACGGTGCGTCGGCGCGCGCCGTTGAACGGGTTCCAGGCCTGGGCTTGGCTCGCGTCGAGGATGTTGGGGGTCTCAAAGCCCGCGTTGAGGAGTTGCGCGTCGGCTTGTCCGACGCAAAGGCCCAGCAGCATCACCCCTCCGAGGGCGAGCACGCCCGTGTTCAACTTCATGGTCGGTTCTCCCGGGAAAGCCAGCGTTCGAGTCGGTCCCACAGCATGCCAGAGCGGGGCGCATCCGCCACAGGTCCGCACGGCGTAAACGCTTACATTGTGCAGCCAAACCGCATCCGTTGCAAGCCATTTCCCCCGGATTTCCGGTGCTCCAAAGCCCGTTCGGGGGAGGATTTCCTACCTTGTCACCACGGCTAAGGCCGTCACGGCTGTCACTTAAGCCCTTCGGCCGCAACGCCTTGGATAAACGTTCGCTGGGTCAGCAGAAACAGCAGCACCAAGGGGGTGACCACCATCGTGCTCGCGGCCATGAGCAGATTCCACGGCGTGTTGCCCGCCTGGGACTGATAAAGCTGCAGGCCCAGCGCCAGCGTGAACTGGTCGCGGTTGGTCAGGAAGATCAGCGGGCCCACGAAGTCGTTCCACACATAGATGAAGTGGAACAGGGCCACCACCGCCAGCGCGGGCCGGCTCAGGGGCAGGATGATCCGCCAGAAGGTCCGCCAGCTCGTGCATCCGTCGATCGTGGCGGCCTCGTCCAGCTCTCGTGGGATCGTCATGAAAAACTGGCGCAGCAGGAAGATGTTGAAGGCCCCGCCGAACCACGCCGGCAGCCATAGCGGCTTGAGCGATCCAAGCATCTGAAGGCCCGGGAAGACGCCCAGCACGCCCGCGTCCCGCATCCCGTCGTCGATGCCCTTGAACACGATGTACAGCGGCGCCATGATGACCGGGAACGGGATCATCATCGTTACGAGTACGAGCGCGAACACCATGCCGCGACCTCGCCACTGGATGCGAGAGAGCCCGAACGCGACGACGGCGCTGGAGAGCGTCATCCCCACCACGCTCAGGCCCGCGACGATCAGCGTGTTGCGCAGGTAGAGCGGGAACTGCACCGTCGGGTCGTTCCAGACGGAGGAGTAGTTCTCGCGGGCCTGGTCGAGCGTGATGGACGGCGGGTCGGGCAGCAGCGCCAGCCGCCCGCTGGCGGCCTGCGTCTCGGGCTTGACCGACGTGCTCACCATCCACACCAGCGGCATCAAAAAGGCCAGCGCAACCACCCCCAGCACTGCGAAGGTGATCCAACCAACCCAGCCCGATCTGCCACCATCAAACCTCATGCCGCTCCCATTTGCTGCTCTGCTGCTATCCCTCGGCCTCCCTCACACTCTCCGATAATGCACCAACCGCCTGCTGGCCAGCAGCATCACGCCCGTGAGCGCGAGCACGACCAGCAACTGCACCCACGCCATCGCGCTGGCGTAGCCCATCTTTCCGTACACGAACGCGTTCTCGTACAGGTACATTGTGTAGAAGTGACCCGCCGGGTTGGTGCCGTTGGGTTGGCGGAACATCACGTACGGCACGGCGAACACCTGCACGCAGTTGATCGTCAGCACGATCACGTTGAACAGGATCGCGGGCGAGACCATCGGCAGCGTCACGCTCGTGAACTGGCGCACCGGGCCCATGCCGTCGAGCCGCGCGGCCTCGTACAACTGCCTGGGCACGTCCTGCAGCGCGGCCAGGTACACCACCATTGCCTGCCCCACGCCCCACAGGCTCATCACGACCATCGCGGGCATCACCCAGCGCTCGTCCACGAGCCATGTCGGGCCTGTGATCCCCACCATCGCCAGCAGCCGGTTGATCAGCCCGTACTCGCCGTTGAAGATCCACATCCACACCATGGCGCTCGCGATGAGCGGCACCAGCGTGGGCAGGAAGATGCACGCCTGGAAGAACCGCGAGAAACGCACCTTGCCGTTGAGCAGGGCCGCGAGCACCAGCGCCAGCGCCGTCTGCAGCGGGATCGAGAACACGCAGTACTCCGCCGTGTTCCACACCACGCGGGCGAACGTGGGGTCGGCCGCCATCGTGCGGTAGTTGTCCAGCCCGCACCACAGCGGCGATTCGAGCAGCGGGTAGTGCGTGAGCGAATAGTACAGGCTCATCGCCATGGGCAAAAACATGAACACGCCCGAGCCGATCAGCCACGGGCTGACCCAGGCCAGCCCCCGGAGGTTGGCGCGGGCGCTCATGCCCCGTGCCTCCGGCGCCGCTCGTCGGCCGCGCGATCGATCAGGCACTGCACCCGCGCCTGCAGTTCGGCCAGCACCACGCCCGCGGGCCGCTCCAGCCGCCACATCCGCTGCACGGCCGAGTCGAACTCGTCCTTGAACTGGAGCCACACGCGGGTCGGCGGCGCGATGAACGCCCGCGGGCTGTTGAAGATGTCGTAGTGAACGCGGATGCCCTTGTTGGGATGGTTCGCCAGGAACGACTCGCTCGTAACCGCCAGCGGGCTGGGCTTGCAGTGCGCCGTCGCGAGCATCTCGGTCATGTCCTGGCGCTGCGTGAAGGCGATGAACTCCATGCTCGCCTCGGGGTGCCGCGCACCGCGGGGAATGACCAGCACGTCGGTGTCGATGAGGCCCACGGGGGACTCGATGGCGGATGGCGGATGGCGGATGGCGGATGGAGATGCCGCCGAATCGCCCGCCTTTCCATCCGCCATCCGATATCCGCCATCCGATATGGGAAACGGCGCCACGCCGTAATCGAGATCCGGCTTGAACGCCCGGATCAGGTTCGCGATCCACGGGCCCTGCACGATCATCGCGACCTTGCCCGTGAGGAACGGGTTCTCAGGGGTGAAGTAGTGGCCGAAGCCCTCCTGAAACTGCTTCACGTGGCCGACGCCCAGGTCGCGGGCGTAGCCCTGCATCCATTCCATCGCGCGCACGTTCTCGGGACTGTTCACCTGCGCCCGATTGCTCGCGGCGTCGTAGATCCGACCGTTGAAGTGGTACGCCCACAGCCAGCTCCACCACCCCGGCTCGCTGTGCAGAAAGCCCACCCGCTCAAGCCGGCCGTCGGCGTCGGCCTTCACCAGCCGCCGGTGCGCCGCATCAAGCTCGTCGATCGATCGCGGCGGTCGGTCAGGGTCAAGGCCCACCTCCCTGAACAGCGCCTTGTTGTAATAGAGCGCGATCGAGCCGGCGGTGTTGACCGTCGCCCACCAGCGGTCCTCGACGCCCGGCACGGCGTGCTGCATCACCGGGCGCACGCCTACGGCGTAGTTTTCCAGGCGCACGCCGAAGCGGGGCGCCAGATCGTCCAGGGGCAGGATTGCACCCGACTCCGCGTACGGCGGCACGTTGAACGAGTAGAGCCCGATCAGGTCGGGCGGGTCGCCGCCGGCGATCGCGATGAGCGACTTCTGCCCGATGTCGCTGGTCACGATGTACCGCACCCGGATCCGGCCTTGCGACGCGTGGAAAGCGTCGATGACCTTCACCATCGCGTCACGTTCGTGGCGGGTCCACTTCTCCCAGTAATCCAGGACGAGCCGCCCGTCCGCGCCGGCGGTCTCTTTGGCCCCGCGCGGGCCGAACGCGACAAAGCCCAGGCCCGCCGCGGCCAGTCCTCCGAGGGCGGCACGTCGCGTCCATCCGCCAGACCCAGTACCACGCGCGCCGGAGCCGGTCATGGTCGCAGTCTAGTGTCAATCGCTCTTGGTTGGGGGTTTTCCCGCGTGAGATCCGCCCTTCGTCGGCCCGCTCACCGCCCCGGTGGCCAGCGCCTTGCGCGAGGCGTTGATCCGCTCGACGGTGAGCTTCCAGTCGTCTACCGGGAACCCGGTCGGTTTGCCCGTGTCGGGGTTGATCAGCCCCTCGTCGGGGTTCACGGGGTACGGCCGGAGCATGAGCTGTTTCTCCATCGCTCCACGCGGCATCGTCCACTCTTTGCCGGTTTCCTTGCAGCGGATCGTGACCGTCTGCGTCAGTTCTGCCGTTTCGCCCCCGCGCATGTTCCAGACGAACATCACCACCGCCACCAACGCGATGATGGCGGCCACACCCCAGCCGAGCATCGGCTGCTTGTTGAGGAACTCTCGCATGCCCATGTCAATGCTCCACAGGTGTGAGGGGTTCAGTTGCTCGGGTACGCCACTCCCCAGTTCCAGAAACTGCCCCAGGAGCCGTATGGATCGCGAGCCTCTTCCGGAAGAGCCTCCGCCCAGGTGAAGGCCCCGACGCGCTGATCGCCGAAGAGCATGTAGATCTGGTTCTGACGCTGGTTCGTGTTCGAGGTGTTCTGCCGCGTCGATCGCGACTTTCCGGAGTGACGCGGAACCTCGTCGTACGCGTCCGCGACCCACACCATCCAGTCGGGGTGCTTTGCGGATCGGTACGGTTGTTTCACCATGATGTTCGAGTCATGGAACCAGTACTCGGTGTAGTACTGGATGTTGTTGGGGTCTTGGTGGTTGCCGCTGAGGTGGGCGATGTCGGGGTTCTCGGGGTCCGGGTCGATGAACACGCGACCGCCGCTCACCAGGTACGCGCGAACGGAGGGGTCGGTGACCGATGTCGGACCGATCGCCCGCGGGCACCTGTAGATCTTCGAGTCGCCCCGCCCAGAATACTCCGCCAGCGCCCGGGGGGCGATCCAGTGGTCGTATGGGTGGTTGGTGCGCGGCGTCAGGTCAAACCAGTACGGGTCCTTCTGGTCGTCCAGGTACATCTGGATGCCCAGCCCGATCTGGCGCAGGTTGTTCTTGCACAGGATGTCGCGGGCCGCGTCGCGGGCCGACGCTAGCGCGGGCAGCAGCAGGCTCACCAGGAGCGCGATGATCGCGATGACCACCAGCAACTCGATGAGGGTGAACGCGGACCTCGCGCCCGACAGCGCCCGCGCGCTGGCCCGGCGCACAACACGAACAGGTGGACTCGGCTTCATGCGGCGCTCGTTCTCAGGCTTCATACGTCGATTCCCCTTGTGGGTTCGAGTTTCATCCGGCGGATGCGCGGCGGGGGGAGGGGGGCGGGGGGAGGGGGGGGGAAGGAGGGCTCGCCGTTCATCCGGAGTGTCTGACCGTGGCCGCGCTCTGGTTGACGCGTGCCACGCCGTTGGTGCTGACCCGAAGCCCCCATCCCACCTCGATATCCAACTCCCCGTGACCGGGGAAATCGTCGGGCCGGATCGTGACGCCCGTGTGCGCACGCCCGTTGACCGTCAATCGCGTAGGCGCGGCCGCATCGAACTCGCGGGCGTCGAACCGCACACGCACGGTGCGCCCGCGCCAAAGGCGCGTTGCCTCGACGCGGCCCAGCGACGCGAACGGACACGGATCGATCAGCAGGCCGTCCCACGTCGCCCGCATCCCGATGATCCACTCCAGGCTGACTCGGTTGAGCCACGCGGCCGAGCCGGTGTACCACGTCCATCCGGCCTTGCCGGGCGTGCTCGAGAGCGGGCCGTCCACGTTGCCGGGGGTGACGTACGGCTCGGCCCAGTAGCCCTCGACCGCCGCGCCCGCGGCACGCGCGGGCGGGGAGATGGACTTCCAGATCCTCTCTGCGCTCGCGGCGTCGCGGCGCTTGGCCGCCGCGGCCAGGGCCCAGGTCGCCGCGTGCATGTATACGCCGCCGTTCTCGCGCAGGCCGGGGGCGTACCGGGTGATGTATCCGATCGTCGGGTCGGGCTGCGTGTAGGCGGGCCAGGAGAGCAGCGGCCCCATGGGCGCGAGCAGGTGAACCTTCACCGCGGCCCACGCCGCGTCCTCGCGATCGGGCGGGGCCGAGTCGGAAAGGATCGCCCACGTCTGCGTGTTCAGGAACAGCTTGCCCTCGGCGTCGGCCTCGGTGCCGATCCACCGTCCGTCGTCGCGTGTCGCGGCCTTGTACCAGCCGGTGCCGTCGGCGTGGGCGTCCCAAGCGTGCTTGTTGACCGCGTCGATGAGCCGCTGTTGGAACTCGCGATAGCGGACCGCGAGCGTGTGGTCGGGGCCGTTGCCGGCGGCCGAGCCGCCGTGCTCGGCCACGCGGGCAAACTCTTCGAGCAGTTGGATGAGGAACTGGGCCAGCCACACACTCTCGCCCTTGCCCTCGACGCCCATCGCCGAGAGGCCGTCGTTCCAATCGCACGAGCCGATGTGCGGCAGGCCGCGATCGCTGAGCCGGGCCTGGGCGCGGGCGATGCTCCGCCGGCCGTGCTCCAGCAGCGTCGCCCCCTTCGGGTCGTCCACAAACGGGCAGACCTCGTCGAGGATCGACCAATCGCCGGTGTCCTTGATGTAGGTCGCGGTGAGCAGCGGCAGCCAGAGGTAGTCGTCGCTGCACAGCGTCCGCAGGCCGAACTCAACCAGCGGGTGCCACCAGTGATAGACGCTGCCATCGGTGAACTGGTGGGCCGCGTGCAGGAGGAGTTGCTTGCGCATCCCGGCCGGGTCGCGCGGCAGCCACACCTGGCTGTCTTGCAACTGGTCGCGGAATCCAAAGGCGCCGGATTGCTGGTAATAGCCGGTGCGGGCCCACAGCCGTCCGCAGATCGCCTGGTACGGCAGCCAGTGCGAGTTGAGCAGCGAAAAGTCGTCCGACTCGCTCTGAACTTGTGAGTCGGCCAGCGTGCTTTCCCAGAGTTCGTGCGCTCCGACCAGGGCCCGCTCGGCCGCGGGGAGCGAGGCGAACTTCTCGGCCAGTGCGAGCGCGCCCGCCTCGTCCCCTGCGATCGCCAGCGTGAATACCAGCGCGACGGATTGGTTGGGCGCGAGCCGCAGATCGCCACCGAGCGCGGCGCTCGCGTCCCCGAAGCGGCCGAAGTTGTTGAGCGCATCCGGGGGTGAGATCGCATCCTCGGTCATCGCCCGCGGGCGTGCAAACGACCCGTAGCGACCCAGGAACGTTGCCTTGTCGCCGATCGCCAGCCCGCGATCGAACCGGGCCCCGCCGATCGCGTGCGCCGCGGCGTACGGCCACGGCCGGTTCCAATGTCCCTTCTCTCGATCGAGGGCCGAGGCGTCGTTGCGCATCGGCACGTCCCACATGTTCTTGGTCGCCACGATCGCCCGGCGGGCCGGGTCGTACCGCGTGGTGAAGAACAGCCGGTGGAACTCGCGCTTGGTGTCGGGGGCGACGCCGCAGCACCACTCGAAGAACGAGGCGATCCGCAGGCGGCGCTCTCGCGATCCGCGGTTGTGCAGTCGGACGATCCACACCTCGGCGTTCTCGCCCGGCGCGACCGTGAGCGTCCACTCGGCGTCGATGTCGTTGCGCCGCGTGTGGAACGTGCTCGAGCCCTGCGTGTGTTCGCACCGGTACTCGTCAAGGTCGGTCTCGCACGGGTGGGGCGAGAGCGACCAGACGTCTTTGCTGTCAAGGTCCGCGATATAGAGCCACTTGCCGTGCGCGTCGCGGGCCAGGTCCATCTCCCAGCGCGTGAGCACGTTCAACTGGCTGTTGTCTAGCCAACTGAACCCACCGCCGTTCTGGCTCACCACCAGCCCGTAGCGTCCGTTGCAGATCACGTTGATCCAGGGCATGGGCGTGCGCGGGTCGGTGACCACGAAGCGGCGCCCGGTTTGGTCGAAGTGTCCGTATCGGTTGGCGAGCATGGAGAGAAGGTTCAGATCAAGTTCGCGGTGTAGGCGGCAGAGGCCGCACGACCACAAGCGTGAAATCGCTTACATAGGAGTGTGACGCCTGTCGGGTCACCTGTCAAGCGGCAACGGGGGCGGGGGACAACAAACGGGAAGTTCGCACCGCGAAGCCCCAAACCGGGGTCATTGCCGGCCTCGATGCGCACGCGCAAAACGCAGCCGGGGCGGCCACACTGGCCGCCCCGGCGGGGAGATATACGAGGGTCAAGCCAAGCGAATCAGCGGCGACGGCGCCCGACGATGAGACCGCCGAGCCCAAGGAGGGCCAAGCCGCCCGGGGCCGGGATGCCGATCGCGATGTTGCAGATCTCGTGGGTCGTATCGGTCATGATGGCCGGCTGGATGGCGTCCTGGAAGCGGAAGCCGATGGTCGTGCCGACGGTCAGGGGGGCGTTGACGTGGCGTACGCCCGATTGAGCGAAGATGTTCTGGGTGATGTTGTAGACGCTGGCCTCGTACGCCGCGCCGGAGCCGGGGCCGAGATCGCCGGGCGCGTGGTAGATGTACTCGACCTGGACCATGTCGCCGGCGATGTAGATGGGGGGAGCCGCCGGGTTATTGAAACCACCCTCGCCGTAGAGATGGAAGTCCTGGGTGATGCCGCCGGAGAAGGCGGTGCCGTTGGTGATGAGCCACACGCCGCCCTCGTCGATGTAGGGCTGGCCGGTGTCGCTCACGCGCGGGGCGTGGATCCAGATGCCCGTCTCGCTGTTGACCGGAGCGCCCACACCGGTAGTGTGGTTGGTGGTGGTGCGGAAGCAGGCGCTGATGCGGAACGACTCGCCCGCCTGGAGCTGATACGGCGTCGCCCCGGCGTCGTTGCTGAACCACATCATGTGGCGGTTGGCGAAGCCTGGGGTCAGCGGCGCGTACACCTCGCGGACCGTGTGGTTCGCGAAGTTGGTCGGCTGTGATCCGTTGAACACAGCCGGGATCGGCGCGCCGCCATCGAGCGTCAGCGTGCTGGGGATCACCCCCAACGGGTTCCGGAAGTCCTCGTACGTGTTGAAGTTGATGCCGTTGATGCTCGAGATGTCGGCCATGGCCGATCCCGCGCACACCGCGATCGCGCACACACCCAGAAATACCTTCATATCTCACCTCTCTCCTGCGAAAACGAATCGGTCTTGGCCGAGTCCTCGCCCCGCGCACGAGCGCTCTCTCTGGGGCTTGGAAACGCTTTCATTATGCTCAAACCGCTCCGGGATGCAAGAGAAATCACTGATTTCGGGGCCCCGAACTTTACGGCCACGTCCGTTAATGCTCTGGTTGGTGCAGCCCCAACCGATCCAGCCCGGCCCGAACCCACGGGTGGCTGTGGAACCACCGCCAGACCCGACCGGTGCGGGCGTTCTCGATCGCCAGGATCAGCGGGCCCTGGTCGATCGACACGTAATCCTTGGCCACCCAATCCTTTGCGCTGTTGAACGAATCCAGGAAGCCGTAGTGGCCCAGGCTTGGGTCGGACGAGGGCTCGCGCCAAACCAACGGCGTGCCATCGGGGCGTTTGAGGTCGTGGTAATGGCGGAGCGCGGCCATGGCCGCGTTCGGCTCGAACATGATCGCGCACCCCGCGCCGTAGCATCCGAGCGTCCCGTCGCCGTACTCGTCCTTGGGCGTGAAGACGGCGAAGTCCACCTCGGGCACGAGCTCGTCGAACTGCAGGGCGCTGGGGTACACGCCCGGCACGCCGTAGCCCTTGGGTACGTCGCACGCCGTCAGGCCCCAGGCGTTCTCGCCAAGGTTGGGGAACCGGCCGTGGGCCTCGCGCGCCTTGATGCGGTGCAGTTCGATCGCCCGGCGGCTGTTCTCCCACCAGTCCACCCGCGGCCGGCGCTCGACGCCGAACGCCGCGGGGTTGTCCGGGCCCATGTTGGCATAGTGCATGAAGCACTGCTCGAAGACGTTGGTGAACAGCGCGCCCGACCACGGCAGGTAGACCATCGGCCCCGTGTTCTCGTATGCGCCCAGCGGCCGGCGCAGGCGGTAGTACAGCGAGGGATCGACCCGGTGAGCCTCGACCGGCGCGGCCACCGCCAGGAACGTCACCAGCCGGTGCTCCCCGCCGCAATCCGCCCAGTAGTAGGGCCTCAGGGAGCCCTTCCCGATCGGGTCGTCGTAACTGTCCGGCTTCCACCCCAGCGAGAGGTAGCCCTTCATGTGCGGCTCGTGCGCACGGGGGTGGTGCTCGACGAAGAACGACCAGTCGGCCGCGTGGACCAGGGCGTCGGCCCGCTGGCGGACCTCGCCGCCGAAGTACGACCCCGCCGTGAGCGCGCCAGCGAAGAGCAGGGCTGAGTCGATCGTGCTCACCACGTCCATGGGCACGGCGGAGGCGTCTTTGGCGGTCAGGAAGTGGTAGAGCAGGCCGGCCTTGCGGTTGCGCGGGTTGGCGTCGAGGGCTTTGAGCACCTGCACGCAGCGGGCCTCGCCTTGATCGCGGGTGATCCATTCCCGTTCCACGCCGATCGGGATCGCGGCCAGTTGGAACCCCACGCCCGCGATGCTCGCGAAGTCCACGCTCGAACGATCGACGACCATGCCCGTGGTCGCGCTGCACTGGTTCCACAAAAACCAGAACGCCCCGCGCTGCGTGTCGTCGAGCAGCCGCTCATCGTCGGCACCGAACTTGAACGGTGGTCGGGGCGCATCTTTCGGTGCGGCGATGACGATGTCGGCGACCTTCGTCTCGGGGCCCGGAAGCGCGGCCGCCCCTGAATCTGAACCCGCGGAGGGCTGGGGCACGCCGCAACCGAGCGACGCCGAGGCGAGCGCGCCGGCCACACAAACACGGGGTGCGAGCCGTCGCGCCCGCCGGAATCCGACCGTACCGTTCGATGTAAGCCTTTGCATTCCTAGAACCTACCCCATCGGTGCGATATCTTCAACGCCCCCCGCGAGGTTCCGCCGTGGCGAATCACCGTCCCGCATCCATGGAAGACGTCGCCAAGACCGCGGGAGTTTCCACGGCCACGGTCAGCCGGGTCCTGAACAGCCCCGATCTGGTGGCTCCCGAAACGGCCGCTCGCGTTCAGAAGGCTATCGCCGACCTGGGGTACCGCCCCAACGTGTTCGCCCAGGGGCTGATGACCCGCAAGAGCCGCGTGCTGGGGATCGCGCTGCCGGATATCCACGGCGAGTTTTATTCCGAGTTGCTTCGCGGGGCCGACGCCGAAGCCCGGCGGCAGGGGTACCACCTGCTGATCAGTTCCGAGGTGCGAGACGGCGAGACCGGGCTGGTCGCGCCGGCCGCGGGGTTTGTCGCGGGCGTTGCGGTGATGCTCACGGAGCCTGCGCAGACGCTGTGGAAGCAGGTGCGCGAGGCGACGCTCCCGCTGGTGGTGATCGACACCGACATCTCCGACCCCGGGGTTGATCGCATCCTGGTGGACAACGCCACCGGCACGCGCGAGGCCGTGCGGCACCTGCTCGAAAGCGTCAAGCCCGATCACTGCTTTTTCCTCGGCGGGCCGAAGGAGAACTTCGACACCGTGCAGCGGGCCAAGATCTTCCGCGACACGCTGGCCGAGCGCGGCCATCGCGCCGACGACGCCCGCACGTTCTTCGGTGAGTACAGCGTCGAGTGGGGCCACCGCTGCGGCGGGCGGTTGCTCGCCTCGGCCAACGGCGAGCCGATCGGCGTGCTGGCCGGGAACGACGAGATCGCTTTCGGCGTGATCCTGGCCGCGGGTGATCGGGGGTTGAGCGTGCCCGGCAGCGTGCGCATCATCGGTTTCGACGACACGCGGCTGGCCTCGCTCGTGCGACCGGGCCTGAGCACGGTGCGTGTGCCCATGGCCCAGGTGGGCGCGGCCGCGATCGCGGCGTTGATCGGGCGGATCAACGAGCCGGACAAGCCCGCGACCTGCACGCGACTGCCGACGGAGCTGGTGATCCGCGGCACGAGCTCGCCCAACCGCTTCTAGGCGCGGGCTGGGTCAGAACTTGAGCGTGAACGCGAGGAACGGGCCGTGCAGCAGCACGTCGTAGACGAACCGATCGTCGCCGTCTCCGGAGGAGTAGTCGTCGTCGAGGGCGCGGTAGCCGAGCATGAGCGAAGCCCGCGGCGTGAAGCTGATCTCTGCGGCCGCCAGGGCACTCCAGGTGAAGTCGGATGCGCCGGCGCCGATGTTGCCGTTGGCGACAACTGCGATCGTGTCGTTGAACGCAAAGCGGGTGCGCAGCCCGACAAAGCCGTCCACCCACGTTCGATCGCTGTCCCGGTCGTTGTCCGGCCCCTCGATGTTCAACTCCCCCGTGAAGTAGTGGACCCTCATGCCCGCGAGCGGCTCGAGTTTCCATCGCATCTTGCCCGTTCCCACCGACCGGTCAATCACGGCGTACGCCGCCCCCAGCTCGAAAACACCCTGGGCCTGCTGGACATCGACCAGCCCGGCATCGGTTCGGACGTCCTGGGTCTCCAGGCGCAGGTACATCACGTCGCCGAAGATGGTGAACCGCTCGCGGGAAAACTCCGCGTGCAGGCAGAGGCCCGCGTTGAAGTCATCGACGATCGTGTCGAAGGTGTCGGCGACGCTCAGGTCCACGTCGACGGGGCTGCCGGCGACGGTCATCCGCCCTTCCTGTGCGGGGATCCAGGCGTAGGGCGTGATCGAAATGGTCCATTCTTTGGCCGGGCTCGGGGCTATCGTGGAAGCGGGTTCGGACGGCGGCTGGTCCTGTGCGCCAGCGCTGTTGATAACCAGTGCGAACGAAACCGCGGCCGCGGTCGCGGACAGGACGGATGAGCGAATGAGTGGTTGCATTGAAATCGTGATCCACACAGTCGTTTGAGGTCTCTCTACGGCTTTCGGAGTCGGTCCGACGGTCGATGGGACGCACGATACCACAACCGATGCCTTGACGCGAATGCCCGCGCCAAGGCATCGGAGTTTGCGCCAACCGTTCAGACGCACGATGCCGGACTACTTCTCGCCGTCCTTGTCGCCCTGTTGATCGTCCTTGAGCATCGGGAACGCATTCTCGATCGCCTGCTTGGCCTTGAGCCGGCGCAGGGTGTCTTCCATGATGTTGGCCGGGTTGAAGCTCGGCGGGTAGGAGCGGGGCGGGAAATCCTTGAACGTCATGGCGAACTTCATCACGTCATCCATCACGCCGTACATGGTCTGCACATGGTAGAGCTGCCACTGCCAGAAAGAGTTGGAAGTGAAGTCCGCCCGCTCGAACGGGTCCATGTAGAGGTTGAAGATCTTCTGGAGCCGCAGCGTGGTGAACGGCTCGGCCCAGACCTGCATGGTCCCGGGCGAGCGCTGCTCGGAGAAGACGTACTTGTAGTCGCCCTTGCGGTAGCCGACCAGCAGGCCGTCGTCGTCGCTATAGAAGAACCAGTCCCGGGCGCTCTTGACGCCGTTGTTCCGGTTGGCGGTCCCCTCGAAGGTCGTGAGAAACTTCGACTGGTCAAACCCGTCGAGGTGAACCTTGTACGTCATGCTCGCGCCCTGGACCTGCGTGGTGTAGCCCTTGAGGCACTCGGCGACGATGTTCGGGTCGCCCGCGATGGAGCAGAGCGTCGGGATCCAGTCGTTGTGGCTCATCATCTCGTTGGTGATGCTGCCCGCCTTGATGTGTCCCGGCCAGCGCACCAGGCACGGCACACGGAAGGCCCCCTCCCAGTTGGTGTTCTTCTCGCTGCGGAAGTGCGTCATCGCGCCGTCCGGCCAGGTGTTCATGTGCGGGCCGTTGTCGCTGGTGTAGACGACGATCGTGTTGTCGGCGATCCCCTCGTCGTCGAGCGCCTTGAGGATCTTGCCGATCGTCTCGTCGTGCTCGATCATGCCGTCGATGTACTCGCTGTCGCCGTGCGTGTAGCGGCCGCGGTGCGACTCGCGCACGTGCGTGAACAGGTGCATGCGCGTGGAGTTGAACCAGCAGAAGAACGGCTTGCCCGCCTTGTGCTGTCGCTGCATGAACTCGATGGCCCGATCCGACGTCTCGTCGTCGATCGTCTCCATGCGCTTCCGGTTGAGCGGGCCCGTGTCCTTGATGGTCTGCTTGCCGACCTTGCCGAAGCGGGGATCGACCGTTGGGTCGTCGACGTTGGTGGCCTTGCAATCGAGCACGCCGCGCGGGCCGTACTTGGCGAGGTAGGCCGGGTCTTTCGGGTAATCCGGGTACTCCGGCTCCTCCTCGGCGTTGAGGTGGTAGAGGTTGCCGAAGAACTCGTCGAAGCCGTTGACCGTCGGCAGCGACTCGTTCCGGTCCCCCACATGGTTCTTGCCGAACTGGCCCGTGGCGTAGCCGAGGCTGCGGATGAGCCCGCCGGCCGACGGGTCCTTCTGGTTCATGCCCATCGGCGCGCCCGGGAAGCCGACCTTGGTGAGGCCGGTGCGGATACCGTGCTGGCCGGTCAGAAACGCGGCCCGGCCCGCCGTGCACGACTGCTCGCCGTAGTACTGCAGGAACCTCATGCCTTCGTTGGCCAGCCGATCGATGTTCGGCGTGTCGTAGCCCATCAGTCCATCGCTGTAGCAGCTCAGGTTGGAAATGCCGATGTCGTCGCCGAAGATCACCAGGATGTTCGGCTTGGTCGCGTTTCCGTCGGGCTGCCCCGATGCTGTCGCGGCCAGGCCCAGCAACGACAGCACAAGCAACACGGCGAACACCAACGCGTTTCGATACCGGTCCATGCTTGAACTCCTTGAGAGAGGAAGGAAGAGCGCGGCAGCATACCTTGCCGACAACCGATTGCAGCATGGGTTTGGCGGATTCGTTGGCGGTGCGACCACTTTTTTGAGGGGACGGCTCACAGCAGGCGGCCTTGTCGTAAGCCCAAAACGAGGGGTGAAATGAGCACCATGCCGCTCAGAACTTCAACTCCGCGAGCGGTGCATCGTTGATCTTGATCAATCCCGCCCTGGGGTAGTCGAGGTCGATGGTCGTCCACAGCGCGGTCGCGATGAGCAACGCCAGCGACCACGTCAGCAGCCGGTGCCGGCGCTCCGAGAGCCCGCACCCGTAGCCGATCCCGATCATCGCCAGTCCCGAGCACGCGACCAGCAGCCCGAGCACCAGCAGGGGAAGGTGCTTGTGGCCCGCGGCGACGCGGAGGGAGTGCAGGTCGATGACGTCGTTGACCGCGGGGATCACCGCCAGCAGGTCGGCCGGCTTGGCCGCGACGCCGGCGCTGGCCGCGTGCCAGATCCGGTTGTGCAGGTCTTCGACTTTCCGCAGGTCGTCCGGGGATATCCGGTATTCGAGCCGCGCCGAGACCTCGAGCCTGTGGGCGGTGTAGTCGCGCAGCGCGTTCCGCAGTTCGCTGCGTTGCGGCTCGTCCAGCAGGTCGCAACGCAGCGCGGCGGTCCCGATCGCGTTGGCCTCGCGCACGATCAGGTCCTGGCGTTCGAGAAAGCGAGAGGCCGCGCCGGCGAAACTGAAGCCCAGCAGCAGCCCGAGCAGCCCGAGCACCGCGCCCTGGACCGCGCCGAGCTGCCCGCCCGTGGCCGCCTCGTGCTCGCGCTTGGCGTGCCGGCCGTAGCGGAAGCCCGCCTCGAGCGCGAGCAGGAGAATCGCGATCAATCCCGCGGCGATGAGCAGTTCGTAGTGCATGAGGATGCCCGAGGAAACCCGGCCGGTGTGCCCGTGTCGGCCGGCCCCAAGGTACCCGAAAGCCGAAGTCCCATCCGCCCGGAGCCCTTTCCCCATGCCATTCCGTGCCGACTTCACCTAGAGCGCGGCCACCAGTTCCTACTCCACGGGCCTCGCCGAGCCCCGGACCGTGGCGACATCCAGCGGCCTCTCCGGGGCCAAAGCCCCTGCATTCAACAACTTGGTTCTCGCCCCAAAGGGGCGAATGGCTGTAGCCACGGACGGCCGCTCTGGGCCGCCCGTGGGCAGCCGACGCGCGCACGCGCTCGTCCCGGAGGGACGATTGAAGCGAGCGCCGCGCAAGACAAGCGTCCCTCAGGGACGCACATCCGCGAGCGCGTGCGCTTCCACGGGCCTCGCCGCGCCTCGCTCCGCAACTCCATCCAGCGGCCCCTCCGGATCCAAAGCCCCCGCATTCAACAACTTGCCTCTCGCCCCAAAGGGGCGAATGGCTGTAGCCACGGGCGGCCGCTCTGGGCCGCCCGTGGCAGCCGACGCACGCGCCCGCTCGT
>CAZVZG010000022.1:29946-79167 GCA_964630785.1 uncultured Phycisphaeraceae bacterium
CCCGGAGGGACGATTGAAGCGAGCCGAACATCCCCAAGCGTCCCTCCGGGACGCGATCGCGTTGGCCGCCATTCCCACGGGCCTCGCCGAGCCTCGGCCCGTGGCTACATCCAGCGGCCCCTCCGGGGCCAAAGCTTCGCCCCAATGGGGCGAAGGGCTGTAGCCACGGGCGGCCGCTCGGGGCCGCCCGTGGAAGTCGGGCGATTTGCGAAAAGCGCACTCGCGCGCACATCCATCGTCCCTCCGGGACGATCTTGGCTCTCGCCCCAAAGGGGCGAAGGGTGGCAGCCGACGCGCGCTCGCGTCGTCCCGGAGGGACGATTGAAGCGAGCCGAACATCCCCAAGCGTCCCTCCGGGACGCGTCCGCGAGCGCGTGCGCTTCCACGGGCCTCGCCGAGCCTCGGCCCGTGGCAACATCCCGTCGCCCCGTTGGGGCAAAACAGCCCCCGCGCGCGCCCCCCACGACCTCCCCCCCAAGTCCGCCGCGTGTTTTCGCAAAGAATATGAGCCCTTTCCCCCCAAGCACGTGCGCCCACTCCCCGCCCCCGCCCGTCCGCCCGCGCGCGCGCAAACGTGTCCCAACACCCCCTGGCGACCGCCGCCGCGCGCGCGACAACAGCAGGAGCCGCCGACCATGCCCGACGACACGATCGCCGCCGCCCTCGCCCCGCTCATCCTCAAGGCCGCGCGCGAGCTCGAACGCGCGCTCGACACCTCCGACCACGAGCCCACGCGGGTGAAGGCCGCGCTGGGCATCCTGCGACTGGCCGAGCGCTCCGAGGCCCGGCGCTCACGGGCGGCCGACGAAGCACGCCGCGAGGACAGCGAAGACGCCCCGGACGGTGACGCCGCCGGAGCGGTTGAAGCCGGCCCCGCGCGCCCCCTCCGCCGCCGGGCTCACGGACAGCGCCGCGTCGCGCGGCCGCGCGCTCGCGGTCCGCGCCCCCGCACCAGCGAGCTTCACGGTCGTCGGCCTGCCCTCCCCCCGGCCCCCTCCCGCTGGGAGGGGGAGCGTGTGACGCTTGAATACAGTGCGGCCCAAGCCCCCAGTCCCAGATCCCAAGTCCCCAGTCCCAAGTCCCTTCGGCCCACGGAGCCCTCCCCATGCCATTCCGTCCCAACTTCACCTGGGGCGCGGCCACCAGTTCCTACCAGATCGAGGGCGCTGTCGAGCAGGACGGCGCGGGCCCGTCGATCTTTGAGCCGTTTTGCCGTCGGCCGGGCTCGGGCGGCCAGCCGCCGCCGGTGTACCTCAACCACAACGGCGCGGCCGCCTGCGACCACTACCACCGCTTTGAGGAGGACGTCGGCCTGATGAAGGAGATCGGGCTGCGGGCGTACCGCTTCAGCGTGAGTTGGCCGCGGGTGATGCCCGAGGGGACCGGGGGAGTCAATGAGAAGGGGTTGGCGTTCTACGACCGTCTCGTCGATGCCCTGCTCGCGGCGAAGATCGAGCCGTGGCTCACCTGCTTCCACTGGGACCTGCCGCTGGCCCTGCACAACCGCGGCGGGTGGCTCAACCGTGAGATCGTCGAGTGGTTCGGCGAGTACGTCGGCGTGCTCGTGGATCGCTTGTCGGACCGTGTGAAGCACTGGATGACCATCAACGAGCCGCAGGTGTTCATCAAGTTCGGCTACGGCGACGGCACGCTCGCGCCGGGTTTCAGGCTCGGGCTCGAAGAGCAGGTCAACGCCTGCCACAACACGCTCATGGCCCACGGGCGCGGGGTGCAGGTGATCCGCGCCCGCGCCAAGGCCAAGCCGACCGTGGGATGGGCCGTGGTCGGGCGGACCGACTTCCCCGCGAGCGATTCAGCGCCGGACATCGAAGCGGCTCGCCGCGGAACGATGGGCATCGTCGAGCCCAACCTCTGGAACAACACCTGGTACGCCGACCCGGTGGTGCTTGGTCGTTACCCGGAGGATGCGTTGCGCGTCTTCGGCCCGCACGCCCAGCCGCCGGTGCGTCCCGGTGATATGGACCTCATCCGCCAACCGCTCGACTTCTACGGCGTCAACATCTATGACGGGCGGCGCGTGCGAGCGGGCGGGGGCGCGGGCGGCGATCCCGAAGTGGTGCCATTCGGCCCCGGGCACGCCCAGACCGCCTTCCGCTGGTTTGTCACGCCGCCGTGCCTGCGCTGGGGGCCGCGGTTTTTGTATGAGCGGTACCGACTGCCGATCTACATCACCGAGAACGGCTGCTCGAACATCGACTGGGTGTCGATGGACGGCCGCGTCCACGACCCGCAGCGGATCGACTACACGCGCAGGTATCTGCTGGAACTGGAGAAGGCCGCCGCGGACGGCGCGGACGTCCGCGGATACTTCCATTGGTCGCTGTTGGACAACTTCGAGTGGGCCGCGGGATACCGCGAGCGGTTCGGGCTGATCCATGTGGACTTCGAGACCCAGGCCCGCACGGTGAAGGACTCGGGGCGGTGGTATCGGGGGGTGATCGAGAGTAATGGGGGGGACTTGCGGACCGGCACGTTGTAGTGGGCCACGGTCTGGAGCGGTGTCGAACCACGGTGTGACCATCCGCACCTGCTCGTGCGGATCGGGGGCGTTGGCTCAACGGTTCCTCCCCGCGGCAGGCAGCAATCAACGTGTTGCTCGCACCACGTCGCCAGTTCCTAATGCATGTTCGTGTTTTGTGTTGCAGACATATATTATTGGTCTCACGGAATGGTTTGCTAGTTGTGCGCATTTCGCGATCGTGTCTCGCCAAAGTCAGGATTTGATTGGGTGCTTGCGGCAGAGTTCTTCTCTGGGATGGCTTGGGTGGTCGCGGCAAGTCGTCGTCCCTGCAAGTCTCGCCCGCACTCTGGACAGGCTTCGGGCTGGCTCAGGCCACGAAGCAAGTATCCACACTGAGGACAGATCGGGTGGCCTTCATTCCAGAGCGTTGTCCACCACATGCGCTGTCGCAGGCGATAGAGCACCAACAACATCCACACGCCCAGTGGGGCAAGGATGATCCCGCGGCCGACGATCCCGAACGCGGAAGCTGTGGCCGCTCCAACATTTGCGGGGAGCAAAAGTACACTCAATTTGGCGACAATAAAACTGCTAAACTTGCCAAGCAACATCATGCATGCCGCAGCCATCAGTGATGGCACGGCGTGGCGGTATGTGATTATTCGAGACAGTCGCCGCGATTCGCGGTTCGATAAATGAAGGGTGCGAATCTGAGGACAGCGATACCAAGAAACAAGCACGTCAAGCATAGTCACGTCCCGCACCCCTGATTGGCACTCCGCAATCTGGTGCTCGAAGGGAGCGATTGGCAGCGCGGCACAGGGGTGAATCCCACCACGGCTGGTGCATCGGCGTGTCGCCCCGCCCCTGTCCCTCGTTTCGACGGCAATATGCGTGCCGGTATGGAGTCCGACCGCTGGATTTGGTGAAGCTCACCATGCCGCTGGCGTCAGTCATTTCCCTGTCACGCGGGATCACGCAGTGATCATAGGTCGGCGTGTCATTCGCGCCAAGCCCGCAGGGCCTTGAGCGTGGGTGCCAATGTTGGCCATCGTTGTCATGCACCACGGCAGGCAGCACTCTCTTTCCGCGGCTGACGGTGCCGCGAGGACACCCCTCGGAGCAACGCCCTGAACTGACGGCTGAATCGAGTGGCTGAAACCCGGATGCGCAAGCCCGTTGAAACGGGCTGAGACCCTGATGGCGGGATTTCCGGTTCGTACGGGCCGCTTTACCACCGCTGAAGCGGTGGCCTAGAGGCGGGCAAGTCCGCTGAAAGCGGACTGAAATACCGGCCGCATGCTTCAGTTCACGGCGATGCCCTCAGGGTGTCGCCCGCTCACGGCCGCGACACCTCCGCCTCGTGCCGGCGCAACCACGCCCGCAGGCAGGCCGAGTCGGCGGCGTTGGTTGCTCCGTCGCCGTTGAGGTCGGTCGGCGCGGCCGCTTGCTGATACAGGTCTTCCACGTCGATCGCGCCGTCGGCGTTGAGGTCCACGGGGCACATCTCGGTGGTCGGGTAGGGTCGGGCGAGCACGGCATCGATGCTGCCGGGCTCGATGAGTTCACTCAGCCCTAGCGCGCCGAGCGTCACGTCGGGCAATCCCGCCGAGTCGGGCACGTACGCGCTCGACAGGTCGGTCGGTCGGCGGTAGAGGATGCTCGCGCCGGTGCGAAAGGTCTGGCGTGCGCCCTTGCGATAGGCCGCGTAGGCGCCGACGGCCTCGGCCGTGTCGCCGAACGCCGACAGGGCCATGAGCGAGGTGAACGTGCTGAGGTTGCCGGGGTGGAAGGCGAGCGAGTCGGCGTTGTAGCCGCTCGGGCCGGCACCCGCGCTGAAGACGGTGTAGTAGCGCTGCGCGAAGTCGTCGGTCCACGCGGCGTTCGACCAGCGCACGTTCTCGACCTGCACCCGCCAGCCGCCGGGGCCGGCATCCTCGCGGTAGGGCCGTGACAGGAGCGCGGGGTACATCGAGATGAACGCCGCGCCGAACTGGCCCGGCGCGCCCGATGTGATGGGCCGACCCGGCACGTACGTCGCCGTCGGCCAGAGCGATCGCGTGAACCATCGGTTCGCGGAAGCCTCTGCCGCGGAGCCGCCGTAAACCCCCGCCTCCTCCGCGAAGATGATCCCCTCGTGGAACGGGCGCGAGAATGAACCCGTGTCGGGCCCGCCGCCGGCGAGGCCCTTGAACGCCAGCGCGTCGGTGCCCGGTTGCAGATAGGCGTCCCAACCGCGCGTGCCGAAGATGATCCGTGAGGCCGCGCGGACGATCGCCGGGTCGTCGGGGTAGTACGACATCGCCCGCGCCGCGGCCGCGACGATCTTCATCGTGCTCAGCGTGGCGTACTCGTCCGGCCAGCCGGCCTTGGTGTCGCCCGTGAAGGGATCGATCCAGTGCTTGTAGATGCCGTCGGCCGATCGCGCGGGGCGGATGTTGTCGGTCGCGAGGCCCGCGTAGCGGGTGAGCACGGAGCGGACCGCGGCCTGGGCGGTGCTGTCACCGGCGAGGCGGTCATTCATGAGCAGGATCAGCACCGTCCACGCCGCGCCGTCGGGTGTGGCGGGGTGGAAGCGGGGAGCCGGGGGCACGGTGTCACCGTCGATGACCCATCCGGTGGGCTCGCCGTCGGGCGAAATGAGGCCGCGGGCGAAGTCGACGTTCTGCGCGAACTCGTCGGCGATCCACTGATCGAAACTCAGTCGCGAATCGCCGTCGTCGGCAAGCATCACCGCGTCCTCGTCCGCGCCGATCATCATGCGCCCGTCGGCGGTGCAGGCGAGGTCGTGCCATTCGGTGGCGGACGTGGCGTAAGGGTCCGGCGTCTCGGGCGAGCTCGAATAGGCGCGGATCACGCTGTACCAATCGATCCGGCCGAGCACGGGGGCCAGGCCGCCGCTGAGCACGAAGAGGCCGCGCTGCGAGGGCGAGAGCGAGCCGTACTGGTCCGACCACGCCAGCGCGCGGATGTCGGCGCCTGTGCCGAACTGCGTGAAGACCAGGTCCGGGAATGCGCTCAGGCTCGCGCGATACACCGCCGAATCGCTCGCGGCAAAGAGCGTGCCTATGTCACGATCGATCGTCAGTCCGTGCACCGCCGCCCCCGCGGGCAGCGTGATCGTTGCGAGCAGGCCGCCGGTCGCGGCGCTGGCGCCGGCCGCGAAGACCTTGATCCCGACGCCCATCGTGCCGACGTACAGCCGGCCCTTGTAGTGAGCCATGCCCAGGTGGGGCCATTGATCGTCGCGATCGAACGCCTCAAGGCGGGCGAACACGCCGAGCGTGCCTGTGGAGTTGTCGTAGCGCAGCACGGCGTCGCTCGGCTGGCCGTCGGTCGCGGGGTTCGCGTCGTGCATGAGGATGAACAGCAGCCGGCCGCTGGCCGACCACGCCAAGGCGCTCGGTCCGTCCGGGCCACCGCCCAGGTTCATCCACGGCAGCAGCGCGGCCATGTCCCCGCGCGTGATCGTGTGCCGGAGCGTGCCGCGGACGTCGCGCACCTCGGCGTTGTCCTCGAACGAATCGGCGGTCGCGTACCACCCCGAGAACGCCGCGGCCGCCACGCACACCGTGTCGTCGGGCCCCTCGACGGGCCACGGGCTCTGCACCGGCCCCGCCAGCGCGGCGCAACTCAGGCCGAGGGCGGCGATGATCGGTGCGGCACGGGTTGGACGAAGGACGGCGGACATGTTGAAGTCGGAGTTGATCCTCAAGGATGGCGGCCCGAACGCGGTTCGGCCACCGTGCGCTCGGTTCGTTCGACCTTGCGCCGCGGTCCGGTAACGGGTTCCGCTCTGCGCGGCCGCTCTTGGGGGTTGACCGCGATTCGGTTCGACACCGTCTACCGTGTCCGACAGGAGTTCGCATGTGCGGCCGCTACACGTACCTGTTCAAGTGGGAGCAGCTCCATCACCTGATGCGGCTGCTGGAATGGCCGCGTGAGGAGCTTCTTCCGCGGTACAACGTCGCGCCCGAGCAGTTGGCCCCGGTGGTGCGATTGAACTCGGGCGGTGATCGCGTCGGCGTGATGCTGCGCTGGGGGTTGATTCCCTCGTGGGTCAAGGACCCCGCGGCGGCCCAGCACCCGATCAACGCCCGCGGCGAGACGGTTTTTACCAAGCCCACGTTCCGCACCGCCGCCCGTGATCGCCGCTGCCTGGTGCCCGTGAGCGGGTTCTACGAATGGCAGAAAGTGGACGGTGGGGGCCGCAAGGTCCCGCACCTGATCGGTCGGGCCGACCGCGAGCCGATCTGCTTCGCCGGCCTCTGGGAATCGTGGCGTGAAAAGGGGGCTCCCGATGCCGCCGCGCTGGAGACGTTCACGATCATCACGACCTCGCCCAACCCTCTCATGTCGCGCCTGCACGATCGCATGCCCATGATCGTCCGGCCCGACGACTGGCGGGTTTGGCTCGACCCAGGCACTGCGAGGCCCGATTTGGAACGGTTGATTACCCCTTATTCTGGGGATGACCTTATCACTTACGCCGTGGGTACAGAGGTCAACTCGCCCAGAACCGACCGTCCGGGGCTCATCGAGCCGGCCGAACCACCCGCCGACGCGCCCAACCTCTTCGGTTAAGTCTTGCTTTTGTTTGGTTTCGTTGTACCCTAACGACGTGCGTACCGAACCATGCCCGGGAAAACAGACCGTCGCTCTCGCCGCCCTGCGGGAACGCCTGTCGTCTATCGAACACCGGCCCTCGTCCGCCCGGCCCGTCCCGACCGGCTGGGGCGAACTGGACAGCTCGTTCGCCCGCGCCGGGCTGCAACGCGGCTCGGTGCACGAATGGATCGGGCTTGAGCCGCGTCCGGGGTCACGGCCCACACGATGGTCGCCGCCGCTCTCTGTGCTCGTGCATCTGGCACACCGGGCGGTGCAGGCCGCGGCACAGAGCGGCGAACCGGTCCACGTTTGCTGGATCGGCCCGCGGGTGTGGCCATCGGTTCCGTCGCTCACTTCCGGCGGTGTGGAGACCGGCCTGCTCTCCCACTCGCTCTTTGTCGATGCGTCCGACGCGGGGTCTCGTCTGTGGGCGGCCGATCTGGCGCTGCGCTCGCAATCGGTCCTGGTGATCATGGACGGTTCGGGCCTGGACATGGCGGCGAGCCGGCGGCTCCAGCTTGCCGCGGAAGTGGGGGGCTGGCTTGCGCACCTGGCGCGACCTCCCGGCGAGGCGGGAGAGATCTCGGCGGCGGCGACACGCTGGGCCGTCGCCCGCGAGCCATCCGAAGAGGGCGGCGACGAGCCACGGTTCAGCGTCCGTCTGCTTCGGGGCAAGGGATTGCTCCGGATGCAAGCACTCGACAGGAGGTTCGTGCTGCAAAGGGAAGATCGTGATCGTCTTGTCGTTGTTCATCCCGAGGCTCGCGACCGACCTGGTCCGCAGGCGGTCGGGGATCGGGCCGAGGGTCCCGATCCTGCTCTCACGCGACGAGCATCAGCGTGAGGTCGTCGGCGCGTGCTGCGAGTGGGCCGAGCGTGCGGGCGTGGCGCCGGGGATGACGGTGAGCCAGGCCGGGGCGTTGCTGCCGAGTTCGCCCGTGCACCAGGAGCCGTGGGACGGGGCGCTCCTGTCGCGGGCGATCCGCCGGCTCGCCGCCGGCGCGGCGCGGTTCACGCCGAACGTCGCGCCGGACGGGCTCGACGGCCTGTGGCTCGATTGCACGGGCTGCACGCACTTGCACGGCGGCTCGCGGGAGATGGCGGTTGACGTCGCCGATTACTTTGCTCGGCGGGGGTACCCGTCCCGCATCGGTGTGGCCCCGACGATGAGCGCCGCCCGGGCCCTGGCCCGCTTTGGAGACCGGCCCATCCGGCTGGTGGACGCGCCGGGGGTCGCCGACGCGCTGGCGCCGCTCCCCGTCGGCGCCATGCGGCTGGATCCCGAGCAGGTCGAGGCGCTCCGCGCCGTGGGCGTGACCACGATCGCCGATCTGATGAAGATTTCGCGCCCGGCCCTGGCGGAGCGTTTCGGCGGCGGCGTGGTCCGGCGGCTCGATCAGGCCCTCGGGCGCGAGCCGGAGTCGTTCGTTCCGATCCGCACGCGCCCGCCCCTGTGCGTCGGCCGGGCGTTCGCCGGGCCGACGGACCGCCCCGAGTCGATCGCGATCTGTGTCCGTCAACTGCTCGACGCGATCGCGGTTCGACTGGAACGCCGGCAGGCCGGGTGCCGCGAACTGCTCGCCGTGCTCCGGCGTTCGGACCTGCCGCCGGTGGAGGTGCTCGCGCGGGCCATGCGTCCGACGCGAGACCCGCGACATTGGTACACGCTCCTCCGCCCGCGCCTGGAACGCGCCAACCTGGGCTTCGGTGTTGAGGGCGTGGAGATCGCCGCCCGTGCCGTCCGCCCGCTCCGCCACGAGCAAATGTCGCGGTGGCTCGACGCGTCGCACGGGGCGCACGCGGATGAGTTCGCCCGTCTCGCCGATACGCTCAAGGCCCGGCTCGGCGAGGGGCGCGTGCTCCGCATGAGGCCGCGGGCGTCGTTCCTGCCGGAGCGGTCGTGGGTCGCCGAGACGGTGGAGACGCTGGACGGCGAAACGCGCGCGTCGTCCTTCGCCGCACCGGTGGACAGGCCGACGCGCCTGTGGCCGCGCCCGGCGCCAATCGACGTGGTGTTTCTCGTCCCTGACGGCCCGATCGGGCGCGTAAGCCTCGACGGCGAGGGCCGGCAGGTGCTGCGCTGCCGCGGGCCGGAGCGGATCAGCGGCGAGTGGTGGAGGGACGGGTACGACGTGTGCGGCACGCGCGATTACTACCAGCTCCACACCGACGACGGGGCCTGGCTCTGGGTCTTTCGGGTCGTCGAGTCCGGGCGATGGTTTCTCCACGGTGAATGGGCCTGAGGGGGATCGTGTGCCTGAGCAACCGCCACCCAAACCGCACCCGCACCCCCGAGAGTCCGGCAGCGATGCCCGACCGGTGCGCCCGCACGCCGACGCGCCGCCGTACGCGGAGCTGCAGGTCACGTCGAACTTCACCTTCCTTACCGGCGCGAGCCACCCCGACGAGCTCGTGCATCACGCGGCCGAGATCGGCCTCCGCGCGATCGCCCTCACCGACACCAACACGCTCGCGGGCATCGTGCGAGCGCACGTCGCGGCCAGAGACGCCGGCGTGCGGTTCATCGTCGGCTGCAGGCTCGTCTTCACCGAAACACCCATGCCCGTGCTGGTCTACCCGATCGACAGGGAGAGCTACGGGGGCCTGTGCCGGATGCTCACGCTCGGTAAGCGGCGCGCGAAGAAGGGCTCGTGCGAACTGAGGCTGCACGACCTGCTCGAACACCAGCGGGGCCTGATCGCCGTCTGCGTGCCGCCGCGTGTGGCCGACGATGCGTGTATCGAGGTCCTGCAAGGCTTCCGCCGGGTCTTTGACGACGACCGCCTGTCCATCGCCATGAGCCGCTCGTTCATGCAAGGCGACGACCGGCGGCTGGAGCAGATCGCCGACCTGGCCGAGCACGTGGGGGCGCCGCTGCTCGTGACCAACGACGTGCACTACCACACGCCGGAGCGGCGACCGCTCCAGGACGTGCTCACGTGCATCCGCCACCGCTGCACCATCGAGGATGCCGGGCACCGCCTCTTCGCCAACGCCGAGCGCTACCTCAAGGATCCCGCCGAGATGCACCGCCTGTTCGCGGCGTATCCGCGAGCGCTGGAGCGAACGAGCGAGGTCGCCGAGCGCACGGCCGATTTCTCGCTCGACCAGCTCCGCTACGAGTATCCCGACGAGGTCGTTCCCGAGGGATCAACCCCGCAGGGGCACTTGGAGCGTCTGGCCCGGGAAGGGGCAGCACGCCGCTATCCCGGGGGTGTGCCGCGCAAGGTCGATGACCAGATCGACCATGAGCTCCGGCTGATCGGCGAACTGAACTACGCGCCCTACTTCCTCACCGTCCACGACATCGTGACCTTCGCGGAGAGCCGGGGGATCCTCTGCCAGGGTCGCGGCGCCGCGGCCAACTCGGCCGTCTGCTATTGCCTCGGCGTCACCGCGGTCGACCCCGATCGCGTGAACGTGCTCTTCGAGCGGTTTGTGAGCAAGGAGCGCGACGAGCCGCCCGACATCGACATCGATTTCGAGCACGAACGGCGTGAGGAGGTGATCCAGTACCTCTACCGAAAGTACGGGCGCGAGCGGGCCGCGCTCACGGCCGAGGTGATCTCTTTCCGCGGGCGGCTGGCCATCCGCGAGGTGGGCCGGGCGATGGGCCTCTCGCGCGACCGCATCGACCGCCTGGCGAAAGAGGCCAGCGGGTGGGGCACGGCCTCGATCGACCCCGCGCAGCTCCGGTCCCTGGGTTTCAACCCGAACGACCCGCACCTGCTGCGGACAATCGCGCTCGCGAACGAACTGATCGGCTTCCCGCGCCACCTCTCCCAGCACGTGGGCGGGTTTGTCGTTACGCGCACGCCGCTGGACCGGCTCGTCCCCATCGAGAACGCGGCCATGGCCGACCGCACCGTCATCGAGTGGGACAAGGACGACATCGAGGCCCTGGGCATGCTCAAAGTCGACGTGCTGGGTCTGGGCATGCTCACCTGCATCCGCAAGGCCCTCGACCTCGCGGCCGCGCAAGACGGGCGACGGCTCTCGCTGGCGACGATCCCGGCGGAGGACCCCTCCGTCTACGACATGATCTGCAAGGCCGACACGGTCGGCGTGTTCCAGATCGAATCGCGGGCGCAGATGTCGATGCTACCGCGCCTCAGGCCCCGCTGCTATTACGACCTGGTCATCGAGGTCGCGATTGTCCGCCCAGGGCCCATCCAGGGAGACATGGTGCACCCGTACCTGCGCCGGCGGAACGGGCAGGAGGAAGTAACCTTCTTCGACGAGACGGTGAAGAAGGTGCTGGGGCGCACGCTCGGAGTCCCGCTGTTTCAGGAGCAGGCGATGTCGCTGGCGATCGAGGCGGCGGGCTTCACCGCCGGCGAGGCCGACCGGCTCCGCCGCTCGATCGGTGCGTGGAAGTCGCGAGGGAACAAGCTCGCGCTCTTCGGCGAGCGGATCATTGGCGGGATGGTCTCGCGCGGATACCCGCGAGGCTTCGCGGAGCGGTGCTTCGAGCAGATCAAGGGGTTCTCCGGGTACGGGTTCCCCGAGAGCCACGCCGCGTCGTTCGCCCTGCTCGTCTACGCCTCGTGCTGGCTGAAGAGACACCGGCCCGGCGCGTTCGCCGCGGCCCTCATCAACAGCCAGCCGATGGGCTTCTACCAGCCGGCCCAGATCGTGCGCGACGCCCGAGAGCACGGCGTGGAGGTGCGGCCGATCGACGTGAACCACAGCCACTGGGACTGCACCCTCGAGCCCGCGCCCGGCGGGCCGGCGATCCGCCTGGGGATGCGTCTGGTCAAGGGCTTGGCCGAGCAGGAGGCGCGCCGGATCGACGCGGGCCGCGACGGGCGGTTCGAGAGCATCGATGCGCTCTGGCGGCGAACCGGCGTCAAGGCCGCGTCGCTCCGGCGGCTCGCCGCGGCCGACGCCTTCGGCTCGATGGGCCTGTCGCGACAGGCAGCGCTGTGGGCGATCCAACCGCTGCGCGACGAGCGGCTCCCGCTCTTTGATGCGCTCGCGACGGAGCGGGCGACCGAGCCGGAGTACCTCCCCCGCCCCG
The DNA here is from genome assembly GCA_964630785.1 of uncultured Phycisphaeraceae bacterium. Taxonomy (GTDB): domain Bacteria; phylum Planctomycetota; class Phycisphaerae; order Phycisphaerales; family UBA1924; genus JADLCX01. The sequence goes on from CAZVZG010000022.1 coordinate 42,057, forward strand.
CGCCGTTCGACCAGGTGACGCACGACTACGCGGCCGCCGGACTCTCGCTCCGCCCGCACCCGGTATCGTTCGTCCGCGACCAGCTGACGATGCAGGGCGTCACGCCCAGCGGCGAGCTCGCCGACGCCGGCCTCTGGCCCGACAAATCCACACTCACCGTCGCCGGCCTGGTCTTGGTGCGTCAACGCCCCGGCACCGCCTCGGGTGTGGTGTTCATGACGATCGAGGACGAAACCGGCATCGCCAACCTCGTCGTGTGGCCGAAGGTTTACGAGAAGTTCCGGGCCATCGTCCGCCACAGCAGCGCGGTGGTCTGCACGGGCCGTGTTCAGCGCGAGGGTGAAGTGGTCCACGTCGTCGCCGGCCGATTCCGGCGGCTGGCCATCGGCGACCTGGTGGAGCAGCGGTCGAGGGACTTTCACTGATCCGGGCTCGCGATCGGGCGGGTTCGCGAGCGTTGGTCCGAGCACGGACAGCGGCCGCCAACGACGCCTCGAGGCGCAGAGACCGACCGATGCGCGGTGCGATGCCGCGGGGCCGGACCGGGGGTTCAGCGCACCGGGGCCGTCGGCGATGCCTCGGCCGCCTTCGGTTCCACGGACCAGCCGCCGCCCAGCGCCTTGTAGAGCGAGATCAGGTCGGTCCCGACGTTCGTCTCGCTCTGGGCCAGCGCGGCCTGGCTGGCGTACAGGCGGCCCTGGGCGGTCAGAACGTCCAGAAAGTCGGTCTTGCCGCCCGTGTAAAGCTCAAGAGAAACATTCACCGCCTCGCGTCCCGCGGTGACCGATTCCGCGAGCGACGCGCGGCGTTCCTGCTCGCGGGTGAAGCCGACCAGGGCCGTCTCCACCTCCTGGAGCGCGACGAGCACCGCGGAGCGGTAGTTCAGCGCCGCCTGTTCCGCGACCTCCCGGGCCTGCGCAATGTTCCCCTGGATCTGCCCCCCCGTGAAGATCGGAAGGCTCACCGCCGGTCCGAACGACCAGAAGCGGTCGGCGATCGTTCCCAGCGACGAGAACTTCTGCCCCTGCGTGCCGAACGAGCCCGTGAGCGAGAAGCGCGGATACTGATCGGCAACGGCGACGCCGATGTTCGCGGTCGCGGCGTGCAGATCGGCCTCGGCGCGGCGCAGGTCGGGGCGGCGCTTGAGCAGCTCGGAAGGGAGCCCGACGGGGACCTTCTCGGGCGCGACGGGGAGCGGCGCGTAGGACGACAGCTCGTCCAGGAGCGCCCCCGGCTCCTTGCCGACCAGAACGCTGAGCGAATAGATCGCGGCCCTGGCGTCCGACTCGAACGCGGGGATCTGCGAGGCCGTGAGCGAGACCTGCGCCTGAGCGTTGGCGACGTCGAGTGAACTGACGAAGCCCGCCTCGAACCGCTGGCGCGTGACGTCGAGCGTGTCCTGCTGGGCGATCACGGTCTCCCTGGCGATCGCGACCTGGTGCTGCGCGCCGCGCAACTGGAAGTAGGCGAGGGCGGTCTCGGCGACGATGGAGACAAGCACCGACTCGTGGTCGAAGTACGCCGAGTCGATCTGCGCATCGGCCGCCTCCACGCCGCGCCTGATCCCGCCGAACATGTCGATCTCCCACGTGGCGTCAAGCCCGGCGCGGAAGAGGTTTGTGGTGCTCTCACCGGCGTGGTCGCCGACCGTGACGGGAACCCGGCCCCTGGTGTAGGACGCGCCGGCGGACACGTCGGGATACAGACCGCTGGCCGCGACGGTCCTCGCGGCCCGGGCCTGCCGCAGGCGTGACTCGGCCTGGGCGAGGGAGAGGTTGTCGCGAGCGGCGAGGGCGACGATCCTGTCAAGCGTGGGGTCGTTGAACACCTTCCACCACCCCGTCACGTCCGCCTCACTCGCCTCGCTCTTGCTGACCACGCCCGCGCCGGGCGCGGGGTCGATGCCGGTCCAGCCGGTCGGCGTGTCGATGCTCGGCGCGTGGTAGTCCGGGCCGACGGTGCAGCCGCCGATCGCGAGGGCGAGGGGGAGGAGCGGGGCCGGGCGCGGGCGTCTCATGCGGGTGTCCTCACTCGTAGCGCAGGGCTTCGATCGGGTCCAGTCGCGAGGCCTTCCACGCGGGGTAGAAGCCGAAGGTGATGCCGACAACCGCGGATACGGCGATGGAGGCGACGATCGCCTCGACCGAAGCTGCGACGGGCCAGTGCAGGAACCGGTTGACCAGCACGGCGCTGCCGCGCCCGCACGCAAGCCCGACGATCCCGCCCATCAGGCACAGGACCGTCGCCTCGGTGAGGAACTGGCGCAGGATGTCGCGAGATCGGGCGCCCACGGCCATCCGCAGGCCGATCTCCCGCGTGCGCTCGGTCACCGAGACCAGCATGATGTTCATGATCCCCACACCGCCCACCACCAGGGAGATGAGCGCGACGGCCAGGAGCAGGTTGGTCATCATCGTCGTCGTGGACGAGAGCGCGTTGGCCATCTCGGTCATGTCGCGGATCGTGAAGTCGTCCGGCTCGCCGGGCCGGATGCGGTGCCGCTCGCGGAGCACCCGGGTAACCTGCTGGATCGCCGGCCTGGTCTGACCGGCCGACACCGCCGAGGCGACGATCTGATCGACGTTGGCGAAACGTACCGGCATGGGCGTATCCGCGGCCTGCGCCGCCGACGGCGCCGGGAAGACGCTGGGAGCGCCCGGGAAGATCGAGTTGGTCGTCGCGGCCGAAGCGGAGTTTCCTCCGGCGGCCGCGCCGGAACCGGCCGACCCGACCACCCGGTACTTGATCGTGGTCCACGGGGCGAGAATGACGTCGTCCTGGTCGGAGCCGAAGGCGTTGGCGCCCTTGGGCGAGAGCACCCCGACCACACGGAACGCGACGTTCTGGATGCGCAGCTCCTTGCCCACGGGCGAGCGATCCAGGAACAGCTCGCGGACGATGGTCTGACCGACGACGCAGACGCGCGACGCGTTGCGGATGTCTGTCGGGGTGAACATGTCCCCGTTGGTCAGGTCCCTCCAATCACGCACGTCCAGGTACGCCGCCGACGTGCCGTAGATGAACTGCGGGACCCAGTTGCGGTCCTGGAAAATGACCTGCGTGCGGACGCGCACGATCGGGGCCGCGGCCGCGACCGACGGGCACTCGCGAAGGACGGCGTCGCAGTCCTCTGCCGTCAGCGTGAGCACGCTCCCCGCGCCGAACGAGACACCCCCGCTCGCGGCGGTCCCCGGCATAATGAGCATGTTGTTGGCGCCCATGCTGGCGATGGTTCGGGCGATCGATCCGGAAGAGCCCTTGCCGATCTCCATCATGGCGATGACCGCGGCGATCCCGATGACGATCCCAAGCACGGTGAGCGCCGAGCGGGTGACGTTGCGACGGAGCCCGCGCAGGGCCATGCGAACGGTCCGGACCGTGGTCATGCGACGCCCCCCCGCGGAGCCGGGCCTGGGCCGGCCGCCTCGCTCAACACGTGCCCGACCGGCGCGTCGGACTCGACCAGCCCGTCGTGCAGGCGGATGTTCCGGCGCGTGTGCGCCGCGACGACCGGATCGTGCGTGACGATCACGATGGTGATCCCCTTGTCGCGGTTGAGGGCCTGGAGCATCGCCAGGATCTCGACCGTGGTCTTCGAGTCCAGGTTTCCCGTGGGCTCGTCGGCGAAAAGGACGGGCGGGTCGTTGATCAGCGCCCGCGCGATCGCCACGCGCTGCTGCTGACCGCCGGAGAGCTGGCTCGGCCTGTGGTCCATCCTCTCCCCGAGCCCCAGTTGTTCGAGGAGTCGCCCGGCACGCTGTCGGCCCGCACGGTGGCTCAGCCCCGCCGACGTGTAATCCAGCGGCATCATCACCTGCTCGATCGCCGTCGTTCGGGGCAGGAGGTTGAAGTTCTGGAACACGAACCCGATCTTGCGGTTGCGGACCATCGCCCGCCGATCGGCCGATACGCGTGAGATCTCTTCGTGTTCGAGCCAGTACTTCCCCGACGTGGGCCGGTCGAGGCACCCGAGCGTGTTCATAAGGGTGGTCTTGCCCGAGCCTGAGGCCCCCGTCAGCGCGACCAGCTCCGACCGCCCGATCGACAGGGAGATCCCCTTGAGGACCGGAACGTCCACCTGTCCCATGCGGAACGTGCGCCGGACGTCTTCGAGTTTGATCAGCGGTTCATCCATGCTCGCGACCCGGACGTATCACCGGCCCCTTCCCGACCCGCCGCTCCCGCCCGTGCCCGCGGGTTGCTGCCCCCCGCCGCTCCGCCTGCGGAACTGCGGAGCGAACGGGTTGGTGCTCCCTCCCGCGCCCGCGGCCTGCACGACCTCCCCGGTCACCACGGCGTCACCCTCGGAGATGTTGTCGCCCGAGACCTCGGTTCGAGCCCCGTCGCTGAGTCCCGCGTGGACCTCTTCGGGCTGCGGGCGGCCGTCGCGGAGGACCCAAACGACGCCGTTGAGGGCCTTGGCGCCCTCGGCCCCGGGCGGGTGTGTGCCGGCGGAGGGGCGCTCTGCGCCGGTGTACCCCTCCGGGGCCCATCGCAGCGCCGCGTTGGGAACGCTCAGAACGCCGGTCCGCCGATCGACCACGAACACGACGTTCGCCGTGAGGTAAGGGAGCAGTTTCAGGCGGGAGTTGTCGGTCACAATCTCGACGGTGTACGTCACCACGTTCTGTGTCATGGTGGCGTTGAGGCGCACCTTGCGGACGACGCCGTCGAGCACGTCGCCCGGGAGCGCGTCTACCGTGTACGTCACCTTGTCGCCGGGGTGCACGTGCTCGATGTCCGCCTCGTTTACCTGCACCAGCACTTGCATCCGGGTCAGGTCCTTGGCGATCAGGAACAGGCTCGGCGCGTTGAAACTCGATACCACGGTCTGCCCCACGTCCACCCGGCGATCGATGATGACGCCGTCCACCGGCGAGCCGATCTTGCAATACGCCAGGTTCTGGCGCGTGCGGCCGAGGGCCGCGTCCGCGGCCTCAACGGTCGCCTGCGCCTGAACGATCTGCGCGTTGGCCTGTTCGACCATCGCTCGGGCCTGCTCGAAGGACGATTGGGCCGCGTCGAAGTCCGCCTGCGAGAGGGCCCGCGAAGGTCCGAGTTTCTGGGCCCGGTCCCAGTCGCGCTGCGCCTGACCGAGCTTCGCCTGCGCCAACAGCAGGTTGGCGCGGCTGACCTCGACCTGCGCCCGGTTCTGCGAGAGCTGCGCCTCGGCCGCCGCCACGTCGGCGAGGTAGATCGTCTCGTCGATCTGGGCAAGCAGCATTCCCCGCGTGACGGTCGAGCGGTAGTCGATCGGCTTGCCCTCGGCGTCCACGCCCAGCGAGGCGATGAGGCCGTTCACCTGGGCCCCGACGTCCACCACTTCTTCCGGCACGATCGTGCCCACAGCGGTGATGGTGGAGACAAGGTTTGTGCGATCGACCTTGTCGGAGCGGTAGGTGACGCCGGTGCCTGTCCCGCGGTGCCAGCGCCACCCCAGGTAGACGCCGCCGGCCGCGACGCACCCGACGATCAGCCAGATCACCAGACGCTTCATGTTTTCTTCCTTTGAAGACGCCCGCCCGGCGGCGTCCGCCCTGGCTCTCGCGAGGCACGGAGGTCCTCGTCCAGGACACGCAAGTGCCGGCCCAGTTTTCGCAGCAGCGTCAGCAGTTGTGCACGCTCCGCGTCTCCGAGCCCGTCCATCACCTCACTGACCCACGCCGCGTGGTCCCGCAGCCCGTGCCGGACAAGCTCGCGCCCCGCCGGCGACAGCGAGATCAACCGCGACCGCCGATCCTCCGGATCGCTCCGCCGGCACACCCATCCGGCCCGCACCATCCGCTCCAGCGTCGCGCCGAGGCTCGGCGGCCGCACCAGCAGCGCCGACCCCAGTTCGTGCATACGCGGCTCACCTTGCCCCGCTTCTTCAAGGCGCATGAGCGATCGCAGCACGCCCCATTGCGCCGGCGACAGGCCGACCCGCGAGAAGTGGTGTCCCGAAAGCCGGCGCATCAACCCGGCGACGCGGACGAGTTCGCGCAGCGATTCCTGCGCTGTGCCGGTGGGGACGGCCCCACGACGCCGAGCCGTCACCGGTGTGCGCTCCGCTCTCCCACCCCTCCCGTTCGCCGTCGTTTGTTCGCCCACGAACTATTCTACGCACGCAACACAACCCGGCGGAACACGACCACGCCACTCCGTCGAGAGGCGCGGCCGACCGCGCGATTCTCGGGTCACGCTCAAGGTCCGCTCTATGGAGCAAGGGCCGGTGGTCGCCAACCCTCCACCGATCCGTCTCTGCTCGAACTCTCGCCGCTTACACAAGAACGAGGGCGTCGCGGGTATTCAAGGACCCCATCGTGCCGAATCCGGCACAGCCAACGCCCGAGCGGGTCGGAACCGGCGCGGCAACGGCCGAGCCTCGCAGGTCGCTCAACGACCGACCCTTACGAGCGATCGGTGACAACCGAGACACATGCCGAAAGTGACCCCGGCGGGATTCGAACCCGCGTTACCTCCGTGAAAGGGAGGTGTCCTAGACCAGGCTAGACGACGGGGCCTGAAAGGCGGGCCGATTCTAGACCGGCTGGATGCGGACAGGACCGAGAAAACGGCGGCGGGAGCGGCGCTGGGCCGGTTATCGGCGGTCAACTCCGCACGCCGAACGGCCGATAGGGGTGATATGAGCGGTGCCGCGCCGATCGCCCTGACTGCCACGACACCCGTCCCGCCGCCCTCACGCGGGAGGGTGATCTTCAAGAGGCTGTTCACGCTTGCCTCCGGGCTCGGCGTGTTCGTGCTGGTCGCGAGTGTGGTCGATCCGCAGTCTTCGCCCGCTGGGCAGGGCGACCTGGCCGTGAACGTGCCGCACCTCAACGCGGCCCAGTTGCAGGCTGTCGAGCAGCGGCTGCTCGCCCGTCGCCACCCCATGAACTGGCCCACGCTCGGACTGCTCGAAGGGCCCGAGTATCTCACGCTGATTCACTCTTCGCCGGACGGGCCGCGATACACGGTGTGTGCGCTCAACGGCCGCGTGCTGCTGGCCGATCTGCCCGCGGACGACGTGTACAGGGGGTTCCCGACGCTCGACCTCATGGGGATGCGTGTGGATCCACCCGACCCCGCCGGGTCCATGCGGCCAGACGGTGAGCCCCTGATGCTCGCCGACCCCGGCGCTCAGTTCCCGGATTGAGATACGCTTGGGCCGATGTCGGCCGAGGAACAACGCTCCACCCGATTCACCGTGCTGTGCCCGATGAGCATCGAGCGACGGGCCGTCGCGCGCGCGTTGCGTCGGACCGTCCTGTACGGCGTCGAGATTGTGCAAACGGGCATTGGAAAGGAGGCGATCGTGCGCGCGGTGGAGCGCGCCGGCCGCGCAGGCGGGGTCTTTATTCTGGCCGGTGCCTGCGGGGCGCTCACGCGCGTGGATGATGTGCCCGTGGTGTCGCGGGTCATCGACGAGCATGGCAGCACGTGGAGCACCGGACGCCCCGGCGGCGTTACGCTCATCGGCGTTGATCGGGTGGTCTCGACGCCCGCCGCCAAACGGGAACTCGCAAAGACGACCGGCGCGGCCATCGTGGATATGGAGTCCCACTCGTTCATCGCGGCGTGCCAGCGCCTGGACGTGCCGTGGGGCATCGTCCGCGGCGTGAGCGATACACCCGAGGAAACCCTGCCGCACGAGGTGCTGGACTGGATCACCCCCGCGGGCGACACGCGGACTCTGCGGGCGGTGCGCGACATGGCCCGACACCCGAGATTGATCGGGCACATCGCCGTCGTCATGCGGCGGAGCAACCGCGTTCTTCCCCGCGTGGGTGAAGCGGTGGCGGGCATGATCCGCGAACACGCCGCTGAACACGGCGTCGGCGCACATCGGGCGGTTCCGGCCGCGTGAGACGTTCATCGTGAGCCAACGAGCCGACCAAGCCCGACACCCGATCACGCCGCTGCCGCGGGGCATCCGCGGGGCGGGTTCGATCGTCGTGTTCGGCGGCGGGTTCGACCCGATCCACCGTTGGCACACGGCCGTGGCGGCCGCGGCGAGGCGGCGCGCCGGCAGCGGATCGGGGGCCTGGGTGCTGTTCGTGCCGGCCGCACGCTCTCCGCTCAAAGCGGACGGGCCGGTGGCGGTTGACGGCGATCGCGTGGAGATGATCCGCCGGGCCACGCGGCGCATGGCCCGCGTCGGGGTGTGGACCGACGAGATCGATCGTGCTGATTCCGAGCGTGCCCCGAGCTATTCGATCGACACGCTGCGCCGACTGCGCGATCGCTTGCCGCGATCGACCGTGCTGTGGATGCTCATCGGCGCAGACCAGGCGGTGAACTTCCACCGCTGGCGCGAATACCGCGAGGTGATGCGGCTCGCGCGCCCGCTTGTCGCGCTGCGCCCACCGTTCGGGAGCATCTCGACCTACGCCCGAGCGATGGAGCGGACCGGCGCATGGACCGAGTCGGAACTCGTCGAATGGGGCGCGACGGTCGTGCCGTGCAGCGTTCGGGCGGTGTCGTCCACGCGGGCTCGGCGCGCGGCCGCGCGAGGCGACCGCGAGTCATTGAACACCATCGTGGCTCCCGCGGTGGCCTCGTGGATCGTGCGGCGCGGGCTGTACCGTCACCGGACCTCGGACTCACGCCGGGTCCGGAGCCCGCGCAAGCCCATCTGAGCGGCGGTTTTGCTCTGCGTTTCCAACGTTCGGGGGTGAACACACTCGGGGCGGGCTCTACACTTTCCGATGCCTGAGCACGAACTGCCGGACTGGGCATTTCCCCTGGGCTCGGCCGAGCGCCTCGCGGCGTTCGAGTCCGAGGTGCTTGGCTTCTTCGCCGCGCGCGGGCTCGAGGTCACCATGAGCGACGGTGTGGTCACGCCGACGGGCGGCACCGCGGCCGCGATGCGCCAGCAGCAGTGGGGGTTGGCCAACCTGCTCCAGACCTGTGCCCGGGCGTCGGAGGACAACTGGGGCGAGATCGTGCGGAGCCACTTCACCACGCTGCTCAACGCGCAGCGAGCGGCCCAGGAATCTGAGATCGAGTCGATCGACTATCGTGCGATCCGCGGCCGCCTGGCCGTGCGGCTGTGGGAAGAAGGCGCGCTGGGCAGCGCCACCGGAGCGGGCGGTGGCGCGGCCATCGGGCGCATGGTGACCCGCGAGGACCTCCCCGGCCTGCTCACCGTGCTGAGCATGGACATGCCGCAGATGGTCCGCACCGTGCCCGCATCCGAGGCCGACCTGTGGGGCAAGAGCCGCGACGACATCTTCGCCCAGGCGATCGCCAACCTCAAGGGGCAGGCCGATCAGAAGATCGAGGCCCACGAGATCGGCGACGGGGGGATCGTCGTTTCGGTGGTCGGTGAGTCGCACTTCATCGCCTCGCTCGCGCTGACCATCGAGCGGTTCCCGGAACTGGTCGGCAAGCACGGCTCGTTCGTGGGCCTGCCCACTCGCCACGTGATGCTGGTCTCGCCCTTCGGCGGGCTCGACGCGCTCAAGAGCTTTCAGCACCTGATCGTGGTCACGCAGAAGTGGTACAACGACGGACCGGGCTCGCTCTCTGAGCGCGTGTGGTGGTACCGGCCCGGCGGCGCGGGCCGACCGGCGCAGTGGTTCGAGGTGCCCTTCGAGTTGGAAGGCCAGACGCTCAGCGTGTCGCCGCCGCCGGAACTGGTTGAACTCATGGAAGACCTGGCCGGACCAGAACAGGCCTGAAGCGGCGCTCAAACCAGCTTCTTGAGCGCTTCGGCCTTGTCGGTCTTCTCCCAGGCGAAGAACTCAAGGCTTGGTCCGCGGTGCTCGCGAAGGATGCGGTCGAAGTATTGCCCGGTGCAGGGCTTGCGCCCGAAGTGGCCGTGCTTGGCGGTGGTCGAATAGATCGGCGTGCGGAGCTTGAGCGTCTCGATGATGCCCTTGGGCGTGAGCGAGAACGTGTCGCGGATGGCCTTCGATATCTTGGCCTCGTCGGCCTTGTTGGTGCCGAAGCAGTCCACGTAGACGCTGGTGGGCTCGGCCACACCGATCGCGTAGCTGAGCTGGATCTCGCAGCGGTCGGCCAGACCGGCCGCGACGACGTTCTTGGCGATGTACCGGGCCATGTACGCGCCCGAGCGGTCCACCTTGGTCGGGTCCTTGCCGCTGAAGGCCCCGCCGCCGTGCCGGCCCATGCCGCCGTAGGTGTCCACGATGATCTTGCGCCCGGTCAGGCCGGTGTCGCCGTGGGGCCCGCCGATCTCGAAGCGCCCCGTCGGGTTCATGTGAATGGTGATCCCCGGGTTCCACCATTGCCCGAGCACGGGCTTGACCACGTGCTCGATGACCTCGTTCCGCAGGTCCTTCTGCCGGTCGTTCCAGGTCGGGTCGTGCTGAGTGGAGAGCACAACCGTGTCGATGCGGACCGGCTTGTCGTCCTGATACTCGACGGTGACCTGGCTCTTGGCGTCCGGACGCAGGCCCGCGATCTTGCCGGACCGGCGGCACTCGGCCTGGCGCTCGACGAGGTGGTGGCTGATCTGGATCGGCAGCGGCATCAACTCCGGCGTGTCCTTGCACGCGAAGCCGAACATCATGCCCTGGTCGCCCGCGCCGTCGCGGTTGACGCCCATCGCGATGTCGCTGGCCTGCTTATTGATGGCGACCATCACGCCCGCCGAGTCGGCGTCGAAGCGCATGTCGCCCGAGGTGTACCCGATCTCGCGGATGGTCTCGCGGACCAGGTCCGGGATGCTGACGTAGGTGTTGGTCGTGATCTCGCCCGCGACCACCACGAGCCCGGTGCAGCACAGCGTCTCGCAGGCCACGCGGCTGAACGGGTCGTCGGCCAGCATCGCGTCGAGGATTGTGTCGGAGATCTGGTCGGCCACCTTGTCGGGATGGCCCATCGAGACGGATTCGGAGGTGAACAGGCGGGTCTGCTGGGGCATGGTCGGCTCTCTCTTGCCGCCGGGGGCGGCGGGGAAATGACAGGGTGCAGGGTAGGCGCGGGGCGTCCGCCGTTGGGCGGGGTCATGGCCGATCTCCGGGGCGCTCCCGAGCCTCACGGACGACAAGTCCGGCATCCATCGGATAGACTCTTGGCATGGGCCACGAAGTCAACGATCTCATCAGCCTGGCGCTGGCCAAGCGGATCGCCCGCGAGTTGCCCGCGCGCCCGGAATGGCTCGGGCTCGCGAGAGCCAATCTCACCAGATGGATGTCTCGGAACGCCGATGCGCCGGGCTTGCTTCGGTGCTATGCAGAATGGCTCGATTTGCTCGCGTGCCCGGTGAACGAGGTGTGCGACGAGCTTCTGGCCGAATCGGATCGTGGTCAACGCCTGCGACAGAACTCGCCGTTTGCGGGCGCTTTGACGCCGCGGGAAGTCTGGGATATCAAGCGCCGGTGCCGAGATGACACGATCGCAGCTTGAGCACATCCTCCGGGCGGCCGGCGCGATCACAGGCGCAGACCGATTCGTCGTCATCGGCTCGCAAGCGTTGCTCGGCTCATTCCCCGACGCCCCGGGCGAACTGCTCGTCTCCGTGGAAGCCGACGTGTTCAGCCTCCGATCGCCCGAGGATACCGATCTCGTCGAGGGATCGATCGGGGAGCTTTCTCCGTTCCACAAGACCTTTGGTTACTACGCGCACGGGGTTGGCGAGGAAACGGCCACGTTGCCCAGCGGGTGGCGGGATCGGCTGGTGAGCCTCAACACGCCAGCGACCGACAGCGTCACGGGGCTCTGTCTCGAAGTTCACGATCTGGCCGTAGCCAAGCTGGTTGCTGGCCGCGAGAAGGACCTTGTCTTTGTCAAGGCCCTTCTCCGAGAGGGCTTGGCGGACCCGGCGACCATCGCAACCCGACTTGGGAAGACGACGCTGGAGCCCGCTGTCCGCGCGCGTTGTCTGCAGGCTCTGGGCCGCTGACGGCTCATCCATTGTCGGCGCCTGACTCCCTACCCTCGCCCATGCCGACCGCCGCCCCGCCCGATGCCCGCAAGCCCGGCCTCACCTACGCCGCCTCGGGTGTGAACCTGATCGACAAGGACACCTTCACCGAGTCGCTCGGTTCGATCATGCGTCGCACGCACGGGCCGCGCGTCATCGACAACCCCGGCGGGTTCGCCGGCCTGTTCCGCCTGGACTTCAACCAGAAGCTCTTTCAGCGCAACTACAAGGACCCCGTGCTGGTCGCCTGCACCGACGGTTGCGGCACCAAGGTGAAACTCGCCGGGCAGGTCGGCAAGTACGACACCATCGGCATCGACTGCGTTGCGATGAATGTCAACGACATGGTGGTGCAGGGGGCCGAGCCGCTGTTCTTCCTCGATTACATCGCCGTGGGGCGCGTGGACAAGGCGATGCTCACGGACATCGTCAAGGGGGTCGCGGATGGGTGCGCCCTGTCCGGGTGTGCCCTCATCGGCGGCGAGACCGCCGAGATGCCCGACGTGTACACGCCGCCGGATTTCGACCTCGCTGGCTTCGCGGTCGGGGTGGTTGAGCTCGCACGCGCCAGCGACCCCGAACGGGTCGAGAAGGGCGACATCGTCCTGGGCCTCACCAGCAGCGGCGTGCACAGCAACGGCTATTCGCTGGTCCGCAAAATCGTCGAGGCGGCGGGCCTGGACCTTGACCGCGTGTATCCGGAGCTCACGGAATCGGCCGAGCGCTCCAAGCCAAGTCTCCGCAATGGCACCCAAAAGACAACGGCGACAAGTCCGCCATCCGCCATCCGACATCCAAAATTGGGCGAGGTCCTTCTCACGCCCACACGTATCTACGCCGACTCGATCACGCGGCTGCTTCGGCAGTACAAGGTCAAGAAAGTGGTCACGGGGATGGCGCACATCACCGGGAGCGGGATGGAGGGGAACCTCTGCCGTGCGCTGCACCCGGGCGTGGACGCCGTCGTGGACATCAACGCTTGGCCGCGACCGGCGCTGTTCGCTTTCCTTCAGAAACACGGGCGAGTGGACGAGGACGAGATGCGCCGGGTGTTCAACTGCGGCATCGGGTACACGCTCATCGTCAAGCCGGCGTTTGTCGAGGGTGTGAAAGAGAAGTTGGAGCGACTGGGCGAAACGGTCCACGTCATCGGCAAGGTGGTCAAGGGCCGGGGCGACGTGCGCTGGAAATGAGGCGGTCCGTCGGTCGGCAAAAAGACAGCCGGGCACGGCCGAAGCCGCGCCCGGTGGGTTTACACGTTGATGCTCGGTGGTTCAGGCCTTCAACCACGTTGGGCGCGGGGTCGCCGGGTCGAGCGGGTCCACGCTCACCTTCCGCCCCTGGAACACCACGCGCCCGTGGCCGATGGCGAAGAGGGTGTCGTCGCGGCCCTTGTCGACCAAGAAGCCGGGGAAGAAGTTGGTGCCGCGCTGACGCACGATGATCGCGCCTGGCGTCGCGACCTCGCCGCCGTAGAGCTTGATGCCCAGGTACTGGGGGTTGGAGTCGCGCCCGTTCTTGGTCGAGCCCTGTCCCTTTTTGTGTGCCATGGCGAGTTCTCGTGAGTCTCGGTCGCGCGTGCGGTTCTGACAAAGCCCAAACAGGCCGCGGCCCGTCGGGCTGGGAGTTTAGACCGATCGGCGGCCCGCTTCCAGCGACGGCGAAGATCGGTTCGGCACAGAAGTTGGCCTTCAATTGATCGGCAACGGCCGCCGGCGGCTTCCGGGGTCAAGGCGCCAAACCCGCCGCGGCGTTACCGCATGATCCATTGCTTCCCACGCAGCGGGATGGCCTGGCTCGATTGGCCGATCAGGCTGCCGGGGTCGCTGAAATCCAGCATCAGCGTCTTGCGCAGCACGAACTGCTCCTTGCCATCGGGCGAAGTCACGGTCTTGGTCTCGCCCGAGAACCCCGCGCCATAGATCGTCATCCGCTCGGGTGCGGTGTCGTTGAGCGGCCAGATCGCCACCCCGTCCTTGGCGTTTTCCTCGCCCTGCAGCAGATCGCCGATGATCTCGATCTGGTCCTGCGCGAACGGGTTTTTCAGCGAGGTCAGGATCCGGCTGGTCACTTCCTGCGGCACGTCCCGCCCAGAGCGGACAATCGTTCCCGCACCGTTGGAATACTCCCACATCGGAGCAAAGAGCACGTCCTGGCCCGAGTTGTTCACGACGTGATAGGGCAGGTACAAGAACGAGCGAGGCCCGACGCCCTTCACGTCGATGGTGGTGACCTGAAGGGGACCGACTTCGACATTGAGCTGCCACCGGCGAGGCACAGGATCGGGCTCAGGGGCCAGAGCCGCCAGAGGGGCGAGACATGCTCCGGCCACGGCGGCCGCGACGGCGATTCGGGCTCCCACGGCGAAGCCTGCGGCGAGCTGGCGGGTCAGAGAGAGCGAACGGGGGGCTTGGCGGCGGGTCAAGGGTCGATTCATCGGGGACTCCGTGGTCATCGCAACGGGCAGAGTCTAGTGTGGCAGCGGCAACTGCGAAAGGGGGGAGCGGTTTTCACATTCGGGGGGAGGGAGCGGGGGATGTCTGGGGGGGGGCGAGCCGCCCGTTGGACCGACATGAGCACGATCGTCGGAGATACTCCCAGGTTCGAGCTCGGCCCGGAGGACCCCGGACGCGGCCACGGCCTGCCTCCCGGCGTCCGGCTGGCCCGGGTTTCGCCCGATCGTCGGCTTGACGCCGCCGCGAGGCTGGTGGGCGATCAGACCGACGATCCGTACTCCGCGGCGCGGAGGTTCCTTGAGTCGGCGGCGGACCTGCACATCGACCTGTCGCTCATGTGGGCGACGGAGGGCCCCAGGGGCGACGTGCGGCAGGCGTCGCTGGCGGTGCCGGGTTCCGGGCGCACGGTCATGCTGTTTGTTTCGGGACCGCCGCGGCGGCGACGAGCCGCCGGTGCGGGCGCCGACCTGGGTTCAGGGACTAGCCCGACCCGCGAACGTGTCGCGGTGTTGCGGGCCGCCTGCGACTACTGCTCCCGTGCGGAGGGCCCTCGCCAAGCTTCGATGCTGGCGCAGTCGCTGCTGGAACCCCGGGAGGCCGACGCCGTGGTGGCGTTCCGGGCCGCGGGATTCACGCAACTGGGCGATCTGGCCTACCTCCGGCGCGTGGCGCCCGCGCCGCCGCCGCCCGCGGACCCGCTCCCGCCGGACGTCAGCGTGGCCAGCGTGGCCGCCCTGCTCGCGGCGGGCGAACGCGATCGGGACATCGACGCCGACCTCAAGCGGGCCCTCAGCGAGTCGTATATCGACACGCTGGATTGCCCCGAACTCTGCGGCCTGCGCACGATCGACGACGTTTTGGAATCGCACAGGGCCGTGGGTCGTTTCGACCCCGGCCTGTGGTGGCTCGTACGCCGGCGCGGCGTGGCCGAGGGCTGTGTGCTGCTCAACGTCTGCCCCGAGCACGACTCGGTCGAACTCGTGTACCTGGGGTTGTCGCCCGCTGTCCGCGGGCATGGTCTGGGTTCGGCTCTGCTCGCGCTGGCTTTGCGGCAGGTGCTGGGCGCGGCCGCTCCCGCGGAATCCGGCGGGATCGAGGGCGTTCCCGCGCGGTGCGTGGTCGGTCCCGGCGGGATCACCTGTGCGGTGGATACGCGAAACGTGGCGGCCATGCGGCTGTACCGCGCGGCGGGGTTCCAGCGATTCGCTGTGCGCGTGCCGATGGTGCTCGGGCTTGCTCGATAGGACGCGGGCCGACCGCTTGGGGAGCGGTTGGAGGCATCCACAATCTGTAGGAATCTCGCCCTCACGAGCCGCAACGAAGAGGTTTTCCACGGGGATTCCGCAAGCCCGATCGATCGCGTGGACAAAAGAAAATTGTCGCCGTAACTCCCCGTGAAACACCCGGGTTTTGGAGTGTGGACACCTCGATTGATCGTGCAAGCCATTGAGTTCTTGCCGTCGCGCGGTTACGCTCTCGGCCCCGGTCATGGAGAGACCAGCGACCGGCGATTCCGATGAGTGGGTTCGCATCGCGTCAACCGAACCGCACGGACAAGGGCGTCCGAGCGACCGGTCAGGGACGTGACTCCGCGCCCGCCCGTCGGCCTTGCCGGCCGTCGTCTGAAGGACTCTAGCTTCTCGCGCCCGAACCGCGAACGCTCGGGCGGGTCTTGTTCAACATCCTCGATCTGTCACTGACGACAATCGAAGATTGAAAGCTGCGAGGTGTGACCGGTGGAGACTCGTCACGCTCAGGGTGTGTCTTCGACTGCTTCTTTTCACCATCAGGGCTTTACGGCGGAAGGCGATGATCGGACGATTTCGGGCGGTGAGGAGCGGCTCGCGTCGGCGGGTGTCTTGTCGGGGCCTGTGCGGCTGCACGGGCGTGCCGCGGGCGGCGAACCGATCGCGACCACCCTCCGCGCCGGCGAGGATTCCTCAGCCCAGCGCCTGCGCGGCGTGCACCGCTTCGACCGGCGGGGGCCTGCGCTCCGACTGACCGATGCCGGGCCGGCGCCCATCTCCGCCGGTGACGCGGCGTCGAAGATCGCCGGGCAGGTCGCGGAAATGATCGGCGCCGAGCGGTTCGCCAGGTCGTTTGCGGATCAGGCCCGGCTCGTGGTCGATGGGCGCGCTTTGGAGGTCCGGGCCGCGTCGCGATCGACGGTCGGCCTGATCGAGCGGAGGTTCGGTCCGAGCCTGCGCGAGGCGGCGTGCGCGGTCCTCGGCGACGGTGTCGAGCTGCGGTTCACGGTGGACGCGGCGCTCGTGGTCCGGGCCGAGCCCGTGCCGATCGAGCCGCAACAGCCCGCGGCCGCTCGGATGGCCGCCGCACGGCGCGACCCGTCGGCTCGAACTCGCGTGTACCGCCTCGACGACTTTGTCGTCGGCGAATCCAACCGCCTGGCCTACAACGCGGCTATCCAGATGGCCGAGGGCTCGCCCGTGTCGGCCGCGTGCGGCGGTGGCGGCGTTGGGGCGCCTCTGTTCATTCACGGCCCGTGCGGCGTCGGCAAGACCCACTTGCTGCAGGGGATCGCGCTGCGATTCCGCGAGTTGCACCCGGGCGCGACCGTGCGCACCGTCTCCGGTGAAACGTTCCTCAACGAGTTCGTCTCGGCGGTGCGTCACGGCGGCGGCGGTGGCATGACCGGCTACAACCGGTCCGCGGCCGGGCCCGGCGGCATCGAGCGGTTCCGGCGCCAGTACCGGCGGTGCGACCTGCTCTGCATCGACGACGTTCATTTCCTCGTCAGCAAGCAGGCGACGCAGCAGGAGTTGCTGCACACCTTCGACCAGATCTCGCAGAGCGGGGCCCGCCTCGTGCTGGCCTGCGACCGGCACCCGCGCGAGATGAGGGCGGGCGAAGGCGGCTTCTCGCCCGCGCTTGTCTCGCGGTTCCTCTCGGGCATGGTCGCCGGCATCGACGCGCCCGACGCTTCGATCCGCGAACAGGCCGCCCGCATGTTCGCGTGCCGTCGCGGCCTGACGCTCGATCCGGGCGCTCTCCGCCTGCTGGTCGATCGCACTCGCGCCGTGCCGGGCCGGGCCCCCGTCTCGGTCCGAGACCTGGAGGGCCTTGTCACGCGCATCGAGGCGGTGAATCGTCTCAACTCCGCGGGCGGCGCGCGGGTTGGTGAGGGCGGCACGGTGGGCGTGCTCGCCGTCGAACGGGCCCTGGGCGCGGCGGCCCACGCCAGCGCGGGCGCGGTCCGGCGTCCGATCCGGGTGGAGCAGATCATCACCCAGACCTGCCTGGCCCTCGGCGTCGAGCGTTCCGACCTGGGCGCCTCCACCCGCCACAAGCGGGTCGTGCTCGCCCGCGCCGTCATCACCAACCTCTGCCGGCAACTCACCACCATGAGTTTTCCTGAGATCGCCCGGGCCATCGGTCGGCCCAGCCACTCCACTGTCATCACCGCCTACCAGCGGCTGATCAAGCAGATGGAAGCGGGCGAGGGCTACGGAATCGGGCCCGGCGGCGAGGCCATGCCCATCAGCGGGCTCGTGCAATCCCTGGCCGAGTCGCTCACCCGGGGCTGAGCCCGCGCGTCGGGCCTTGTCGCGGCCAAGTCTGCCCATAATCGGGAGGGAACCGCCACTCCCTCCCCCGCCCCCTCCCTCCGCTGGCGGCCCCCGCCTCTGATTCGACGGACATGGCAATGGGCCGCCTCCGATCTGCCGATAACACCTCTGCCCGGAGCCGGTCCGCGCGGCCGCGTTTATCCATCCGGGTGGAGCCGCCATGCCTGACCACGCTGTTCAGACCACCGAAATCCCGCTCAGCCGCCCCGACATCGCCGAATCGGACATCGAACTGGTGACCGAGACCCTTCGTTCGGGCCGGCTCTCGATCGGTCCGCGGCTGGAGCAGTTCGAAGAGATGGTTGCCCAGCGGGCCGAGCGGCTTTATGGCGTCGGGGTGAACAGCGGCAGTTGCGGCCTGCACCTGGCCATGCTCGCCCTGGGCGTCGGGCCCGGCGACGAGGTCATCACGACGCCGTTCAGTTTCGTGGCCAGCGCGAACTGCGTGCTGTATGTCGGCGCCAAGCCCGTGTTTGTGGACATCGATCCCAAGTCGCTGAACATGGACCCGGACAAGATCGAGGCCGCGATCACGCCGCGAACGCGGGCGATCGTCGCGGTCGAGGCGTTCGGCAACCCCGCGCGACTCGCGGAGGTCGAGGCGATAGCCAAGCGTCACGAAATCCCAATGGTGGAGGACTGCTGCGAGGCGCTCGGCTCGGCCCACAAGGGCCGCCCCGCGGGCGGGTTCGGGCGCATCGGTGTGTTCGCCTTTTACCCCAACAAGCAGATCACCACCGGCGAGGGCGGGATGATCGTCACGAGCGATCGGCGGCTGGCCAACCTCTGCCGCTCGTACCGCAACCAGGGCCGGTTCATCGCCGACGGCCCGCCGCAACTCGGGCCGGCCGCCGGGCTGGGCGGCGTCGGGAGTGGCGCGCCGATGGGCTCGTGGCTCACGCACGAGCGTTTGGGCTACAACTACCGCCTGTCGGAGATCGCGGCCGCTCTGGGCGTCGGACAGATGCAGCGGCTCGACGAGATCATCCAGAAGCGCCAGCACGTCGCCAACGCGTACATCCAGCGGCTGGCGGGCAACAAGCATCTCATCCTGCCCACGATCGACGCCGACACCGCGATGAGCTGGTTCGTGTTTGTCGTGCGGCTCTCGGGCGAGTTTCAGCGCGAAGAGCGGGACCGGATCATTCAGGGGCTGCGCCGGCACGAGATCGGGGCCAACGACTATTTCCCCTGCATCCACCTCCAGCCCTACTTCCGCGCCGAGTTCGGCTTCACGCCGGGGATGTTCCCGATCGCCGAAAGCGTCGCCCAGCGGACGATCGCCCTGCCCTTCCACACCAACCTGCGCGACAAGGACATCGAGATCGTCTGCCAGACCCTCGAGCACATGATCGATCGCGAGATGCTCCGGCGCACCTGACCGACCCATCCCGCCTTGCCAATTGGCCGCACGTCCGAGAACCCGCACCGGGCGCTCAACCGATCAGGTGAATTCACCTTCGCGGCCCGCGACGGATTAGCAACCGCTCAATCTGTAATACTTACCTTCCGAAATTGAGATTCGGTCGCGCGGCCCGGTTCGCCGCCTGCGACCGGAGACTTGCCATGGGTGCGGCCGAACAGAGTCTGGCTGGAGAGCGGTTCGCGCCGATCCATGTCGAGGCGCTCGATTGCCGCTCGCTGCCCATCGATCTGTACATCCGGCACGGCCCGGAGCGGATGGTCCTTTACCGGGCTGCCGGGGTGGCCTTCATGCTCGAGGACGTCCAACGCCTGCTCGGACAGGGGATCGACTACCTTTACATCTCAACCGCGCAGTACGGCCTCTACCGCCGCCTGCTCGTGGAGCAGTTGCACGTCGGCTTCCAGGACGAATCCGTGCCGCGAACCGAGCGGGTGCAGCAGGCCCGCACGGTCTGCCGGCAGGCGATCGAGGGCGCGATCAGCGCCCCCAGCACCGCCGAGTCCGTGGAAACCGTCGCGGCCGTCAGCCGCGCCTTCGCCGACCTGGCCAACTCCGACCTCGACAGTTTCGGCTACCTGCTCGACATGTCGTCCCACGATTTCTGCACCGCGACGCACATGATCAACGTCGGCGTGGGGTGCGGGGTCCTCCTTCGCGAGCTGGACCTTTGCCAGCGTTCGCTCCTGCCGGTCGTCGTGCAGGGCGGCCTCCTCCACGACCTCGGCAAGCGGAACATCCCCGTCGACCTCCTGCAGAAGGAAGGCCGGTTGACGACGGCCGAGTGGGCCGTTCTCCGCGAGCACCCCCGGGTCGGCCACGCCGAACTCGCCAACAACCCGCAGGTGCCGGCGGTTGTGCTCGAAATGGCCCGCGACCACCACGAACGAATCGACGGCGGGGGCTACCCCAGCGGGCGCAAGGGCAACCAGATCGGCCTCCCCGCCCGGATCTGCGCGGTCGTTGATGTCTTCGACGCCATCACCGCCGCGCGGCCCTACCGGAAGCCCACGCCCGCGACCGAAGCCCTCGCCATCATGGAGGAGGGGGTCGGAAACCACTTCGATCCCGACGTCTTCGCGGCGTGGCAGCGGGTCGTCCGGCGCATGGTCGAGGCCGATCCAGCCCGCAGTTTCCCGGCCGCTGGCACCTCCGTCCGTCGGGCCCTCAGCACGTTCATCCCGGTGGGCTACACCGAGCCCGCGCCGGGCGGACTGTGCTCTGAGCCCGCGGACGATCACACAAACCTCGGACGTGGGAACCGGCGAGGGAACAAGCGGCACCTCTGCCGACTCGACGTCCGGGCCATGTTCACACGCCAGGGCAAGCCCTGCGGCGTCGAACCCGAACAATGGTTCGATGCGAGAATCATCGACGTCAGCCGTCGCGGCCCGCGACTGGAAACCCCCTGGCCCCTCTCGATCGGCGACCTCCTGGTCATCGAACTCGTCAGCGCCAACGGCGAGATGACCACCAAGGCCGCCCGCGTGGTGCGGCTCGGGCGCCGGGTTCACGGGCGGTGGCAGTCGGGCCTCCAGTTCTCCATCGAGACGCAATCGGCACGCGCCGCGTAGACGCTCGCCTCCCGCCCGCTTGTGACGGGGCGCGGTACTTGTCTTCCCGGCTCCTGAAGCGGCAAGGGCCGTTTCCGACCCGCGCCGGCGTACCTCCGGCAAGAAGGCGGTCCGGCTAACGTTCCTCCGTGTCGCATGGGAGTGGGGGACCCACCCGGAGCGCGTCATGCCCATCCCTTCTCTCCGCGTCGCAATCGCTTCCATGGCTCTGGCCTCCGCCGTGCTGTTCGCGGGTTGCGAGAGCAAGGTCACGGCCGAGAACTACGACAAGGTCCAGAACGGCATGTCGCTCTCGCAGGTCGAGGGGATCCTCGGCTCCGGCTCCGACGATACTGCCTCCGGCGGCTTCGGCGTGTCGTCGGGCGGCGTGCTGGACTCCAAGGCCAACCCCGAGAAGACCTACGTGTGGCGCGAGAACGGCGTGCAGATCCAGGTGATCTTCAAGGACGGCAAGGTCGTGCAGAAGAGCAAGACCGGGGGATGAACCGTCGCGGTAGAATCGGCTTCCAGCCGATTTCGGCCGCAGGCCGAGCGGTGGGGCGCTCGGGTCCGGACCCGCCATCGCGTGATGCTTGCTCGGGCCTTTGGCCCCAAATCGGCATCCCTGCCGACGCCACGGGTTCAGTCGGGCCGTGGGCCTTCGACTTCCTCGCGCAGACGCCGTTTTTCGTGACGCACGATCTCGCCGGTGGCGAGGTACACGATGTCCTCGGCGATGTTGGTCATCAGGTCGCCCACGCGCTCCAGCTCGCGCCCGGTCCGGTACAGCAGCAGCCCCGCGGCATGCGAGTGCGGGTGAGCGGCCATGAACTCCAGCACCTCGTCGAAGAGCCGCCTGTTCAGCCGGTCGAGCACCTTGTCGCCGACGACGATCGCTTTCGCCGTGGCCGCGTCCTCGCCGTGCATGGCTCTGAGCAGGTCGTGGCACACCATCGGCACGCGCTGGCCGAGCTCCTTCAGCGCCGCCGGCCAGCTCGGGGGCGGATTGTCGGCGAGCTTGAAGGTGACTTTCGCGATCGAGCAGGCGTGGTCGCCGACGCGTTCAATATCGGCGTTGGCCTTGAGGATGAATGTCAGCAGTCGGAAATCGCGGGCCACCGGACCCTGCAGCGTCATCACGCGGAAGCACGCCTCTTCGATCGCGACCTCCTCGCGGTCGATCCGGGCGTCACCGGCCAGCACTTCGCCCGCCTTGGCCGTGTCGAGCTCCCACAGCGCGGTGATCGCTGATTCCAGCGTACCGACCACGAGCGCGGCCTCTTCGGCCAACCGACGCTTGACGCCCCGCGCGTCCCTGAGCAGGTGGGGCTCCACGCTACCGGAAGGCGAAGCAGACTGCTGGCTTGCGGAAGGGGGGCGGGAGTGGGGGGAAAGAGGAGAGGAGGGTGGAGGGGTGTCGGGCATGGTGTGGCGCGTGGGTGAATCGGCGGTTCTTGCCGAAATCCGTTCGCCACGAAGATTAGCACGTCGCGGGTTCGTCCGGTAACATCCATGGAGGCGCTCTACGCGCGGATCCTGCCGCAAATGAGCGAGAACTCGGTCCCGCACCGGTTATTCTCAAGGCTTGTCGCGGGTCTGAGCGCCGATGATCGGGGGACCACGCCATGCGGATCAACCCACCCAACAACGGCACGCCTCCGACCAACCCCTACCACATCGCGCGGGCGTACGGCGTGTCGCCCGCCGGTCGGGCCGCGCCTGTCGCGAAAGTGACCCAGGTCGGGGCGGGCACTCCGAGCGCCGCGGCCGCGGAGACTCAGCCATCCGGCCGGCCTGAAAACCTGCGTCGGCTCGTCGCGGGCGAGGTGCCGGGCGGTGTGCGGTTCGATGCCGGGGGTGCAGGCCAGCCCACCGAGGCATCGCTGCCGATGTACCGTCACCCCGCCGACAAGAACGCGGCCGCCACGGCCGTCAGCGTGGGGCGCTCGCTCGACGTTCGCGGTTGACCTGTCCCGCCGGTCAGGGCATCCCGCCGCGTAGAGTCTGGGGATGCACGCGACCACAACTCAAGCCCGCGTCCTGCCGGCCGCGGGGCCGCTCGCTTCCCGCTTTGGACTGGACCCGTCGGTGGTGTTCCTCAACCACGGATCTTTCGGAGCCTGCCCGGGCGAGATCCTCGAACGCCAGCACGAGGTCCGTGTCCGAATCAACCGGGAGCCCATCCGGTTCTTTGTTGAGGACCTTGAGGGGTTGCTCGACAGGGCCCGCCACGCACTGGCCGCGTTCATCCACGCCGATCCCGAGGGGCTTGTGCGCGTCACCAACGCGACCGAGGGCGTGAACACCGTGCTGCGATCGCTCCGGTTTGAGCCCGGCGACGAGCTGCTGACCAACAACCACGAGTACAACGCCTGCAACAACGCTATGCGGTTTGTCGCCGAGCGTGCCGGTGCGAGCGTCGTCGTCGCCGAAGTGCCCTGGCCGCTCGGCGGCGACGATGATGTGGTCGGTGCGATCCTCGCTCGGGTGACGCCGCGAACTCGGCTGGTTCTGCTCAGTCACGTCACCAGCCCAACCGGCGTGGTGTTTCCGGTCGCGCGGATCGTGAAGGAGCTCGCCGCGCGGGGCGTGGACGCGATCATCGACGGCGCCCACGCACCCGGCATGGTCCCGCTCGACGTGTCGTCGATCGGCGCGGCGTACTACACCGGCAACTGCCACAAATGGATGTGCGCCCCCAGCGGCGCCGCGTTTCTTTGCGTGCGGGCCGACCGGCGGGACCGTATCCGCCCGCTCACCATCTCGCACGGGGCCAACTCGCTCCGGACCGATCGGGCACGGTTCCGCCTCGAGTTCGACTGGACCGGCACCGCCGATGTCAGTTCCTACCTCGTGCTTCCCGATCTCATCGAGTACATGGACCGCCTGATGCCCGGCGGCTGGCCCGCGATTCTCTTCCATAACCGCGAACTCGCGCTCAAGGGACGGGCGTTCCTCTGCCGCGAGCTCGGCGCCGAGGCCCCGTGCCCGGACTCGATGATCGCGAGCCTCGCGGCCGTGCCCATCGCCGATCGCACGCCCCAAGAGGCGGTGATGCCCACCCGCTACCACGACGCGCTTCAGGACCGGCTCATCGCCAACTGGGGTATCCAGGCCCCGATCGTGGTGTTTCCGGCGGGCACGCAGCGGCGCATGGTTCGGATCTCGGCCGCGAACTACAACTCCATCGAGCAGATCGAGTATCTCGCTCGCGCGCTCCGCGAAGAGGTCGTGCGCGGGTAGACACCTTGCTCCGACCCCTTCCTGACGCTCGTTTCCTACGAGCATGAAAAACCCCGGGCGGAAGCCGCCCGGGGTCGTTGGTTGCTCGAAGCCGCACGGTTCAGGATTTCTTGGCGGGTTCCTTCTTCACGTCCGCCCGCGGTTTCTTCACGGCCTTCTGGGGCTTGTCTTCCTCGGCGATGGCGGCCGGGTCGTGCTTCTTCTCCGCCTTGGGCTCGACGCCGGCGGGCTTCTTCTCGGCGGACTTGGACTCCTCGCCCTTGGCGGCCTTCTCGCCCTTGTCGCCCTTGCGGTCCGGACGGGGCTGGATCAGGTTGCCCTCGTTGTCGAACTCCATGTCGGCCTTCTCTTCCTTGGCCAGCAGGCGGTCCGCCTTCACGTGGAGCTTGATCACTGTCTCCAGCTCGGTCTCGTACTTGATGTGGACGTCGTAGTTGTCGACGCGCTTGATCGAACCCGAGAGGCGCACGTCGCGGTCGCGGACCGGGTAGCCCGCCGTCGTGAGCGCCAGCGCGATCTCGCGCTGCGTGACGGACGCGTACAGGTGCCCCAGGTCGTTGCACGAGCGTTCCAGCGTGAGCTCGAAGCCCTCCAGCCGCTGGATCGTGTCGGCGCGCATCTTGCGCTGCTCGGCCAGTTGCTTCTCGGCCTCCAGGCGCTTGACCTGCAGGCTCTTGATCAGCTCCTCGCTCGGCGTCGTTGCGAGATCGCGCGGCAGGAGGAAGTTCCGCGCGTAGCCGGTCCTGACCTTCACGACATCGCCCACGATCCCGAGGTTTTCGACGGATTCGGTGAGCAGGAGTTCAACGGTCTTGGCCATTTCTTGTTGTCCTTTCGTGACTGAAAGTTGAGGAGTCGAGGTTGCCGGTCACGCGCCGGGTCGTTCGGCCCCAACGGAAAGTGGGTCCGTATTCTGTGGTTCAGAACGGGATGTCGTCGGACTGGATCTCTTCGTACGCGGGCTGGGCCACACCGCCCGCGCCCCCCGCCGCGGCCGCCGCGGGTCGGGCGGCGCCGCCGGCGGGGCGCACCGTGGTCCGCGCTCCGCCTTCATCGCCGGCCCCGCCCGGCTTGGATCCGACAAACTCGAAGGAATCGACGACGACTCTCAACTTCGAGCGCTTCGAGCCGTCGGTCTTGTCCTGCCACGAGTCGAGTCTGAGCCGTCCCTCCAGGAAGATGGGGCGGCCCTTGGAGAAGAACTTCGCGATGTTTTCGGCGGTCTTTCCGAACGCCTCGCAATCGACGAAGGTCACTTCCTCGCGCGTCTCGCCGCTCTGCTGATCGCGCCACCGGCGGTTGACCGCCAGGCCGATCGTGGCCACCGAGTTTCCGCTGGGCAGGTTCCGCAGCTCGATGTCGCGCGTGATGTTGCCCATCAGGAGGACCTTGTTGTAGTTCGCCATGCGAGACTCCTTGAGTGTTTGGAGTATATTCGGAAACGGCCGTGTTGGGCGACTCCGGCATGCGCCGGGTGGCCGTCAACCGTACTTGTGGCGCAACATCGGTTAAATTCTAGACTTACGTCTCGTCGTCCATGTCCTCGTCGGTGGTGATCAGTGCGGGCGCGGGCTCGGCTACGGGGGCCGGCGCCGGCTGGGTCGCGCGCAGGCGGGCCTCGGCCTCGAGTTCCTTGTGAGCGTCCGCGGCCTTCATCTCGTCGAGAGTCATGTGGTCGGCCCGCGTCATGAGGAACCGCATCACCTGCTCCGACAGGTTGAAGCCGCGCTCGATCTCGCCCAGGTGCTTGGTGTCGCAGCTGAAGTACGCCAGGATGTAGATCCCGCGCTTCTGCTTTTGGATCTCGTAGGCCAGCCGGCGCTCGTCCCACTTGCGCATGGCGATGATCGTTGCCCCGTAGCGCTCAAGGTTGTGGCGGATGGCGTTGATCGCCTCGCCGAACGGGGTGGACTGGCTGATGAGGAACATGCCCTCGTAGTTGTTGATTCGTGTGGTGGCCATGGTGTTCTCTTGGGGTGTGCTGTGAATCCGGACGGTCTGATGATCGGGGGGAGGGGGAGGTGAAGGGGTGGGGGGTGGGGGATGGGGGGGACGGCGGGATCAGGGCGTAGGGGCGGGGTTGGTGGGGAGCGGAGGGTCGTCTTTGCGGTTGAACCTGTTCATCGCGGTCTCCAGGCCGTCCGTGACAAACAGC
Organism: uncultured Phycisphaeraceae bacterium; assembly: GCA_964630785.1. Lineage (GTDB taxonomy): Bacteria > Planctomycetota > Phycisphaerae > Phycisphaerales > UBA1924 > JADLCX01. The sequence continues at coordinate 68,346 of CAZVZG010000022.1, forward strand.
TCCGTCGCGTCACACGCCTTCTCCAGGGCCGGCGCGAGAGCCGTGCTTTGCTCGTCGCTGAAGCGCCCGAGCACGTAATCGTGCAGGGCCATCGCCGCGGGCTTGGCGTCGATGCCGATCCGCAGCCGCGGGTAGGCGTCGGTGCCCAGTGCTCGCTGGACGTCGGCGAGCCCGTTGTGTCCGCCGGCCGAGCCGCCCGGCCTGAGCCGGATCGAGCCGGCAGGCAGGGCGACGTCGTCCACCAGCACCAGCAGGTCCGCGCTCAGGTTCGCCTTGTAGAAGGTCGCGGCCTGAGCGACGCTCAGCCCGGAGCGGTTCATGTAGGTGAGCGGCTTGAGCAGGAGCGCCTTGGAGCCCTTGATCGCGCACTCCGTGACCAGGCCGCCGAAGCGCGACCTGGGCGTCTCCGTCGGCGCGTGCCGGGCCGCGAGCCGGTCGATCGCCAAGAAGCCCGCGTTGTGGCGGGTCCTGGCGTACTCCGGTCCGGGGTTGCCGAGTCCGACGATGATCTTCACGGGTGTGCATCGGTGGTGCGCCTTCGCAGGCGCTCATGCTGCGTTGCGTGCGGGGTGTCCTTACTTTTTCTTGGCATCGGGCGCGGGGGCCGCGCCCTTGGCCGGTGCGGCGCCGGGCTTGGCTGGCGCGGCGCCGGGTTTGGCCGGTGCTGCTCCGGGCTTGGCCGCGCCGGCGGCCGGGGCCTTGCCGGCTTCCTCGCCCTCGGCCTTCTTGGCCGTGAGCACCTCGGGCTGGGCCGCGCCCTCGGCGGCGACGGTGGTCTCTTCGGCGGTCTTGGTGACGCCGGCGAGCATGACCTGGGCCACGACGGCGTGCGGATCGGTCAGGAGCTTCATGTCGGCGGAGGGGAGCTTGATCTTGTCGGCCGTGATCATGTCGCCCAGGTCGAGATTGGAGACGTCGACCTCGACGTGGTCGGGGATGTCGACGACGCGGCACTCGATCTCGATCTCGGTCATAGGGTGCATGAGCATGTTGCCGGCGGTCTTGAGGCCCTTGGCCTCGCCCATGAGGCGCACGTGCACGTGCGTGTGCACGCGCTCGTTGAGGTCCACGCGGGCGAAGTCGGCGTGGACGATGTTGGTGCCCAGGTAGTCGAACTGCACGTCCTTGAGCAGCACCATCTGCATCTCGTCGGACTGGCTGTGGCCGGGGAAGTCCAGGCGGAAGACCTTCTCGCCCTTGTGGATATGCGTGAGCGCGTCCTTGGCGTTCACCGTGATGGAGAGCGGGTCGCGTCCGTGACCGTACACCACCGCGGGCAGGCGGCCGGCGGCGCGCTCGCGCTTGGCGTAGCGGGTGCCGATGCGGGCCCGCGTCTCGGCGCTCAACAGGGGGGATTTCTCGTGCATGACTCTGGTCCTTTCTCAGGCTTTGGTTGACGCTCTGGGAAACGCGATCGCTACCGCTTCGCGCCGGCGGTGAGCCGGAAGAGCTGACTGACCGATTTGTTGTGAAAGATGTTGTTGATCGCGTCGCCGAGCAGTTCGGAGACGCACAGTTCGACGTACCGGTCGCGGATCGGCGCCAGCCGTTCGCCCCCGGGGATGGTGTTGGTGCAGACCACGCGGCTGATCGGTCCGCTCGCCAGGCGCTCCATCGCCAGGCCCACCATCACCGGGTGGGTGGCCGCGACGATGATCTTGGCCGCGCCCTCGTCGAGCAGGAGTTTGGAGGCCTCGTTCACCGTGCCGGCGGTGGTGATCATGTCGTCGTACATCAGCACGGTCTTGCCGACGACCGAGCCGATGAGCGCGCCCGTCTTGACATCCTTGCCGTCGATCCGTCGCTTGTGGATGATCGCCAGCTCGCCGCCGAGCAGGTTGGCAAAGCCCTCGGCGACCTTCACATTGCCCACGTCCGGGCTCACCAGGCACAGGTTGCCCAGCTCCTCGCGGATGCTCATGAAGTAGCGGTAGAACACCGGTGTCGCCGAGAGGTGGTCCACCGGGATGTCGAAGAACCCCTGGATCTGCGCGGCGTGCAGGTCGATCGCGACCACGCGGTCGGCGCCCGCCGAGACGATCAGGTTCGCCACCAGTTTCGCCGTGATGGGCGTGCGTCCGGCGTCCTTGCGGTCTTGGCGCGCGTAGCCGAAATACGGCGTCACCACCGTGATCCGTTTGGCGCTGGCCCGGCGCAGGCAGTCCAGGAACACCAGCAGTTCCATCACGTTCTCGTTCACCGGCGAGCACGTGCTGAGGATCACGAAGCAGTCGCGCCCGCGGACGTCCTCGTTCAGGCGCACGAGGATCTCGCCGTCGGGGAACAACTCCGTCCGGGCCGCACCCAGCGGCAGCTCCAGGTGGTCGCAAACCCGACGCGCCAGCTCGATGGAGTGTCGCCCGGCGAAGATCTTGAGCTGGTTCGCATCGTCGCGGCTCAATGGTGCTCTCCTGATCCGGCGACCGCCCCGCCCGTCGTCGCGGCCGAACGCGTCCGGTAGATCCGGTCCACCTCGGCCAACTGCTCAGGCGTGTTGATGCTCAGGATGTCCTCGGGCGGCACGGCGTCGATGACCTCGACCCGCCGGCCCTGGCCCAGCAGCAACCCGGGGACGTCGGTGATGTACTGTTCGCCGCTGGCGGCGTTGGGCTTCACCTTTGACAGCGTCGCGAACAGGGCACCGGCGTCAAAGCAGTAGTAGCTCGGGTTGACCTCGTTAATCTTCAACTGCTCGCTCGTGCAGTCCTTGTCCTCGACGATCGCTCTGAACCGGCCTTGGGCGTCGCGCACGATCCGGCCGTAGCCCGACGGGTCGTTGATACGGCTGGTCGCCAGCGAGGCGGCCGCGTCCGTCGAACGGTGGCGGGAGAGCAGCTTCTGCAACGTCGCCGTCCGGATCAGCGGCCCGTCGCCCGCGAGCACGAACAGGTCGTGCCCGGGCTCGGCCTTCTCCATCTCAAGGAGCGGCTCGGCGCACCGCACGGCGTGCCCGGTCCCCAGTTGCTCGCGCTGTTCGGCGAACTCCACATCGGACTGCCCCTCCATCGCTTCGCGCACCAGGTCCTGCTTGTAGCCGACGACCAGCACGATCCGTCGGCAGCCCGTCTCGCGGCAAGCGTCCACCACCGCCTGCACCATCGGGCGCGGCGGATCGCCCACCGGATGCAGCACCTTGGGCAGGTCCGACTTCATCCGCTTGCCCATGCCCGCCGCGAGGACGATCGCGCTGGGCGCGGGCCGGAAAGCCTGGGGTTGTTGGTCTGACTCGGACATCGAAATCGCAACGCTGAACTCGCGCCCACACTCGAATGGGCCAAACGCCGGACGGGGGCCTTCGGAGCGGGAAGGGAGGCGGGGGGGGGGGAAGCTGGGCGACCAGGATTCGAACCTGGACAAGCAGAACCAAAATCTGCTGTGCTACCGTTACACCATCGCCCAGTGAATTGCTGAGCAACCCCGACAGTTCCCGTCCACACCCAATGGTGGCGAGTTCGGCGAATCCTCCTGCAAAGGCCGGACGGCACGACACCGCCGGGCAACGCCTGGGACCGGACAGACGCGGTCCCCGGTAGCCCCCGCCAGTTCAGCGGAGAGTGAGGAAGCCGCGGCAACGGTGTTTCGGGCCGGTTTTCCCGTCCCGAAACCGGAGCTGGACCTTCCATCAGCCGCGATGGGAAAGCCCCTGACCGTGCCTCGGCGGATAGGCCGCGTCCGTCACGGTCGGCTCCGACAGCCCGCCACCCGCAGCCCCCACATGGAGGTTCCGAATGGCAAGCGGGCAGATTGTTGGAACTTGCCGAGGCGGGGTCAAATCGCCCCGAGCGGGAGCCGCTCGCTCCCAGGTCCTGGCGGCCGCGACGACGTTGGAAAAGAAAACCGCCCCGGGGGATGACCCTCGGGGCGGTGAGTGTGAGCGGGGTTTGGTCGCTCTGGTCTACTCGGATTAGCCGAGGAGCTGGAGGGCGGCCTGGGGCTGCTGATTGGCCAGCGAGAGGATCTGGGTCGAGGCCGACACCAGGATCTGGTTGCGGGTGAGGGCCGCGGTCTCGGTCGCGAAGTTGGCGTCGCGGATGGTGCTCTCGGCGGCGGTGGTGTTCTCAAGCGAGACACTGAGAGAACGGATGGTGGCGCCGACGGTGTTCTTCTGGAAGGCGCCCAGGCGTCCGCGAAGGCTGGAGACCTGGTTGATGGCCTCCTCGACGACCTTCTGGGCGTCGGTGAGGTTGCCATCGACGACGTTCTTGCTCTTGCCGCTGGAAAGGTCGCTGAGGTACCCGAGGTCGGAGTTGCCGAGCTTGCGGGTGGCGACGTCCGAGACGCCGATGGAGACCTTGCCGGCGATGTCGACCTTGGCCGCGAGCTGGAAGTCGGCGCCGCCGCCGGTGATGGTGAAGGCGTCGACGTTGCCGCGGGTCTGGCTGGTGGCCTGGTCGAAGGTGACCGAGACGTCGAGGAAGTCGGTGTTGATGCGGGCGGTCTTGCCGTCGGCGGTGGCCTTGATGCCGTTGATCGTGGCGACGACGTCCTGGCCGACGTCGCGGATGCCGTTGGAGGCGCCGGTGGCGGTGAACTGGACGCGGCTGGAGGCGTCGGCGGTGTTGAAGTCCTGGGCGTTGGTGTTGAAGATGCCGGTACCGGTGCCCTGGAGGTCGGCGTCGTTGACGACGCGGACGGAGACGAAGGCGTTGCTGCCGTAGGACTCGCTGCCGAGCTTGATCGAGCTGGTGCCGGTGATGGTGGCGGCCTGGACGCCGGTCACATCGGTGAAGGTGTTGATGGCGTCGATGATGCTCTGGACGCTGGTGCCCGAGGCGAAGCTCAGCTCGCGAGAGCCGAGGTTGCCGGTCACCTCGATGGTGAACGCGGAGTTGGTGCCGCCGTTGAGGTTGAGGGCGCCGCCGGTGGAGAGCACCAGACCGGCCTTCTGGGCCGAGGTGGTGACCACGGCGCGGACGTCGATGTCGCCGCCGTAAGCGAGCTTGGCGCCGTTGACCTTGAAGTCGGTGACGCCGGCGTCGACGTTGGTGGTGGTGTAGTTCAGGTTGCCGTTGAGCAGCTTCTTGCCCTGGAAGGACGTGGAGCTGGAGATGCGGTCGATGGTCTGCAGAATCGAATCGATCTGCAGCTGGTTGGCCTGCTTCTCTTGGTCGGAGAGGCCGGCGGTGTTGGCCGTGTTGGTCACCAGGCCCTGGAGCTCGGTGAGCAGGCTGCTGACCTCCTGAAGGCCGCCCTCAGCGATGTTGGCGACCTGGTCGGCGCGGTCGGCGTTGGTGATCGCCGCGTTGAGCGAGGACTTCTCGGCGCGGAGGCTCTCCGAGGCGATCAGGCCCGAGGGATCGTCCTTACCGCGGTTGATGCGGAGGCCGGTGCTCAGCCGCTCCAGCGACTGATCCAGCGAACGGTTGTTGCCTCCCAGAATCCGCTGGGCGATGAGGGACTGGACGTTGGTGTTGATCCGACTCATGTGCGTGAACCTCCGTGCACTCGTACCCGGCGTCCGAGCGAACGCCTGAAAACCCGAACCGTGGGGTCCTTGCCGCGTTTTCGCGGCATGTTTCTGACAGGCGCCCGCGTCAGCGGACTGGTGCGCCCCGCCCGGCATCCGTACCGGGCATCGAGTGACCGAGTGGCTCCGTCCGGGGAGTCTCGCGGTCGCTCGGAGCATCGACCGAGGGAGGGAGGAGGTTGAGCGCGGGGCGCGATCGAATCGAGAAAATCGTCAAAAACAAACCGGCCCGCCCCCGGCTGGATTCGGGGACGGGTCGGGTCGGACTTCTCGAAAACTCGGACTCGGGCTCAAGTCGCGTAGGTCGCCCGCGTTCGGCTGAGGGGTAGGGTCTGAAGCGGTTGGTTATCCGAGCAGTTGCAGAACCTGCTGGGCCTGCTGGTTCGCTAGGCCGAGAACGCTTGTCGACGCGCTGGTGAGGATCTGGGCCCGGGTGAGTTTGCTGGTCTCTTCGGCGAAGTCGGTGTCGCGGATACGAGACTCGCTGGCGGTGAGGTTCTCGATGGCCGCCTGGACCGATCGGACGTTGGTCTGAAGGGTGTTGCGCTCGAACGCGCCCAAGCGGCCGCGGACCACGGCCACGTCGTCGATGGCCGACGAGAGGATATTGCTCGCGTCCTCGAAGTTCTTGGAGTTGAGATCGTTGGCGCCGCCTGAACGGAGGCTGGAGAGATACTGGAGCGTGCCGTCGATCAGTGTCCCGCCGAGCCGCGAGGCGGCCATCGAGGGGATGCCGATGTTGGTCTGCTGACTGGTGTTGATATCACCGCCGAGCTGGTAGAGGGCGCCGCCGCCGGTGATGTAGAACGTGCTGGTGGAGGAGTTGGTCGTGCCGAAGTCCTGCTTGAGCAGCAGCTCGAGCGCGAGCGAGGTCTGGTTCTCCAGAGAGAGCGTCAGGCCCTTGCCCGTGGCGACATTTCCGTTGACGATGGCCGAAACGTCGCGCCCATCGTCGCTGTTGGCGGAGGTGATGTTTGACAGGAAGGTGGGATCGCTGAAGGATAGAGTGCCGCGGTTGGCGTTGTTGGTGAGCGAGTAGGTCTTGAAGAACCCCGTGCCGTTCGGATCGTTGAGGCGTTTGACGCTCACGAACTGGGCCGACCCGAACTCGATCGAGTCGAACCGCAGGCCGCTGCTCGGGTTCGTGGGGTTGATGAGTGCCGCGGAGACACCGGTCGCCTGGCGGAAGTCGTTGATGGCCGCGGCGATGGACTGGACCGACTGGCCCGAGAGGATCTCGAGCGTCTGAACGCCCAGCGCCCCGGCGACCTCCAGGGAGGTGGTCGAAAGGAAGCTTCCCGTCGAGGCGGACATGAACAACGAGGCCGTCTGGGCCGAGTTGATGACTTGAACGTTGACCTGGATGTTGGACTGCCCGGCGAAGTTGGCGCCGTGTATCTGCGCCTTGGCGATATCGGAGCCCTGAAGGCCCGAGAGCACGTAGTCGAGCGAGCCGTTGAGCAGCTTCAGGCCGCCGAACGAGACGCTGTTGGAGATACGCGTGATCGACTCGATGGCCGAGTTGATCTGGAGCTGATTGGCCTGGCGCTCCTCGGGCGAGAGGGCGCCGGTGTTGGCGGCCTCGACGACCAGGCCCTTGATCGAGCTGAGCAGGTCGCTGACCTCGGCCAGGCCGCCCTCCGCGGTGGCGATCACCGAGCTGGCGCGGTCCGAGTTGGAGACCGCCTGGTTGAGGCCCGAGATCTCGCTGCGCAGCCGCTCGCTGATGATGAGGCCGGCGGGGTCGTCCGCGCCGCGGTTGATCTTCAGGCCGGTGGCCAGGCGCTGCAGGCGGACTTCGAGGTCTGAGTTCGCGCGGCCGAGATTCGCTCTGGCGATCAGGCCGGGGATGTTCGAGTTGATCCTAGCCATTGCAATCCTCCATGATTGAGGCTGAGGTCGCTGGGTTCATGCGCCCGGCCCGCAAAGCTTCCGATTGGGCGGACCGGCGGACGGTGTGACGAGAGGGGTGGATGGTGAGCGGGGTGGAGGGGCTCGCGCCCGGATCGAGTGCCCGATGCCGGACGCGGCGCTGACGCGGGCGGCTGCTCATGCGCTCTGCGCTCCGCCCTGCTGGGCGTTGGGAAAGCCGGGGCCGGCGCCCGGTCGAAGCCGGGCCGACGGCGCGAGATTGCTCGGGCGTGCCCGGAGTTGCGCCGCGGGGTTCTCCCGGAGGCTCGGCAACTCGGCGCCGCTGAGCTGCGCGGCCTTCTGGTTCTCCGCCTTGATCGCCTCGTACACCTCCTTGCGGTGCACGGAGATGCGTGTGGGGGCGTTGATGCCCAGGCGCACCTTGTCTCCTCTGATGTCGACGACCGTGATTTCGATGTCGTCGCCGATCATGATCGTTTCGTCTCGCTGTCGTGACAGCACCAGCATGGGATCGGCTCCTTCCTCGTCTGGTCTGTGGGCGGAGGGCCGCCGTGCTCGGGCGGGCTCCGTTCGCGGCTCCTCGATCGTCCGTGATCGGGACGGCCGCTGTGTCGAGGCGGCGTCGGGCGGGACGCGGATAGGCGGCGCCCGGGTTCCGACGCTTGTTCGCCGACGCTTCAGGCCGACATGGCCTTCTGCGGCTGGGCCTGGTGCTTGCCCAGGGCGACGAGCGGGTGGCGGGTGGTCCAGCGCTTCTCGGCCAGGACGAACTGCTCGCCCTGGCGGTTGAGCGTGTTGATGACCAGCGGGCCCTGCATGTTGCCGGTGAGCGTCTGGTCCACCTTATTGACGATGACGAAAACCTGGGCGTCCTCAAGCCGCTTGAGCGAGAGGTCGCCGAGCTGCTCGGCCCGGATCGGCACGGAAAACTCCGGGACGAAGAACGACGGGTCCGTCACCACGAAGGCGATGTTCGGGTCGTCGAGCGACTGGAGCCAGAAGAACGCCGAGTCTTCCTGCGGCTCGAGCAGGCAGAATCGTTTGTGCTCCGCAAATCCCAGGAGCCCTTTGGGAAAGGTGATCACGCGGTCCTCCGCGATGTCCACCGTACCGAACCGCGTCGTTCGCACTTGCATCGGTGCGCTCCGGATGTCCGGCCTGTCCTTCCAGACTCGGCCCGGCTCCCATGCCGGGCGACTTCCTGTCTTTCCCGCCGCGCGGCCGTTGACGCGGAAGGGGTTTCAAGGCAATGGGCTCTCCCGGGCGTCAGCCCAGGAAGTCCAAAAGGCTCAGGCTGTGCGCCTGCACGCCGCTGGTCATCGCGGCCTGCAACTGCGTTCGCAGGAGCGTGAACCTGAGGCTCGCGTCGGCGAAATCGAGGTCCTGAACCTGAGATTGAACCGACTTGTCCAGCACCTGCAGGTCCTCCTGACGCCGCGTCGATTTGTCCACGCGGTTGGCGTACACACCCACCAGGGCTCGGGTCGACGCGAGCCGATCGATACCCTGGGTCAGAGACTCCCCAGCAAGCGTGATGCCATCGCTGTCGTTGTTCCGCAGCGCGTCTCTCAGATCGAGCAGGGCGGTAAAGATGTTGTCCACGCGCACAGCCGCTCGGTCTTGCGCGATGAAAGTTGCGCTTGCCGAGTCGTATGTGCCGTTGAGCATGCCCAGGTCCTCGGCCGCGGCCGAGTTGTTCAGCTTTTCCACCCTCACCGGGCCGCCCGTCACCGTCTGGGTGAAGGCGATGCCGTTGCCGGCGTCGGTCAGGCCGGCGGTGAAGTCGCCCGCGGCCAGCGGGGGGGCCGCCGCGACCACCGGGGACTGGCCCACGGCGGTGGTGAACTGCTGGTTGATCCGGTCGATGACGCTCTGGACGTTGACCAGGTCCTGCGGCCGCAGGTCGACATCGAACGCCTGCCCATTGCCCAGGAAGACCCGAAAATCGGAGTTGAGTTGGCTGGTCGGGACACCCGAGATCGGGTCGATCTGGTTATCCACAATGCGGACGCCCCGGCCGGAGTTGAACTCGGCGATGCCGGTGTCGGCGGCGAGCGTGCGGATGCCCAGAGATGTCGCGGTGTCCGCCCCGCCCGGGACTTCTTCGACCGACATCGCCGGCCCGGAGATCTCGTTATAGAGGTTGAGGCCGGTTCCGGCGTCGTTCACCCGGACCCGAACGCCGGGTACGCCGGTCTCGATCAGGTTTCGCAGATCATCGATCGTCTGGGCCGAGGAGAGGTCCACGTCGGTGAACGTCGAGTCGCTGCCGCGCCCGAAGCGGATGCGGATCGATTCGAGCGGCAACGTCAGGCCCGGGATTGAGGACAGGGGCGAGAGCAGCGAGAGCTTGGGATTGAGATCGGCTCCCTGTGGCGACGCTGCGTCGAAGGGTGTCTGGGCCAGGCCGAGATCGGCCGCGGTGGTGCCGCTTCCGACCTCCGAGAAGGTCAGGGCGGGGTTGGGCGCGCCGGCGACCACGTCGATCGAGATCGACCCACCCGAAAGCGACACGCCGCCGGGGCCGAGGATGGTGACGGAGTTGTCGCTTTCGTACTGCTGGATGGCGGAAGTGAGGCGGTCCACCACGTCCTGGGCGGTGTCGGCGTCGGAGAGGTCCACGGTGGCCGAGGGCCCGCCGTTGAACGAGAAGGACACACTCCCGTCGGCAATCCCCAGGCCGCGCCCGCCGCGAACGTCGCTCAGGCGGGTGTCAGGCGTCAGGTTCGGGTTGAGGTCGAGGCGGGATTCCAGCCGGGCGGAGGTGGCGCCGATGGCGTTCTCGCCGCCGATGGTGATGGGGATGTCGTCGCCGGGGTCGAGGTCGGTGTACATGCCGCTGCCGCGCCCGACATAGCGGAACCCGCCGCGGAGTTCCTGGATCGGGGGCCGGGAGGCGGTCGCGCCGCCGAAGACGTACACGCCGTTGGTCTCGCGGTTGGCGAGGGCGAGCATCTGCCGGATCGCGCCGTCGATCACCACGGCCTGAGTGTTGCGGCTGGTGGCGTCGGACTGGGCGCCGATCTGGTCGCTGGCGATGTTCTTGGCCGCGAGCACGAGGTCCGAGGCCTCGCCGATGGAACTGTCGAGAAAGTCCAGTGTGCCTTGCGCGCTCGAGAGGTTCTGCAATCGCTGATCGGTGCGTCCGATCCGCTCCTGCAGAAGCGAGAGCGTGGTCGCCCCGATCGCGTCGTCGCTGAACCGTGAGATCCGGTGGCCTGTGGCCATCTGGTTTTGCACGTCCAGCAGCGAGACGCTCGTCCGCGTGATGCTCGCGAGCAGCAGCTGGCTCGAGAGCAGGTTGGGCACGCGGCTGAGGTTGGAGGGGATCGACGACATACGGCTTTCGGCGTGCGATTTGTTGAGCGGAGGGGGTGGGGGGGGGGGGGTTGGGGGGTTACGACACGAGGGCGAGCAGTTCCTGGGTGATCTCGTCCACGACGGAGATGAACCGTGCCGCGCCCTGGGATTGACGCTGGGAGT